>JAYPUA010000008.1:94236-96525 GCA_038133845.1 Deltaproteobacteria bacterium | reverse complement strand
GGAAGTGATGAGGGTAAACGTGATCTGATGAGTTCCAGCCTCAATCAGAGTCCCCTCTGGCGCAAGCGAGAGCGGGACACCGTCGAGGTGGAGGTTTTGGCGCTGAGGGCTGGGCATCCACCTGCCGCGGCACCCTTGAGGTAGCGTGACCGTGTAGTTTACCTGCCCGTCTTGAAGCGCCCAGTCCGCCTCGATCCTGCCGTGGCGGCACTGATGCCACATGGAGACCGGTGCGAGGGCAGGGAGGATCTGCGGATCAAGCAGCACCTCGTCAAAACCGGGATGTTCCGCAGAAGGAGCGACCCCGGCAACTTGCTCGAACAGCCACTGACACACCGCCCCGTAGGCGTAGTGGTTGTAGCTGTTCATTTCAGGAGAGTAGAGGGTTCCATCCGGAGCCATCGCATCCCAGCGTTCCCAGATGGTGGTGGCGCCACGTTCCACCTGATAGAGCCATCCGGGGACCTCCCGATTCAGGAAGACCTTCTCGGCCAGCTCCCCCAGCCCCAACTGAGTCAGCGCCGGTAACAGCGCGGGGGTCCCGATGAACCCTGTCCCAATGAGGTGGTTGGCATCTTCGATCGCCTTCTGGAAGTACACCTTCGCGGAGGCAGCATGCCCCTCTGGAATCAGACCATAGAGAAACGCCAGGGCATAGGAGGTCTGGTCGTTGTGTGCCAAGCGCCCAGCAGGGCTGAAGTATTCGTGAACAAAGGCTTGCTGGATTTCTGCTTTGCGAGCTTCGAGGCGCTGGGCCGCTTCGGACTCTCCCAGAATTTTGGCAATCCGGGAAGCCAGCCCCGTCGAGATGAAGTGATAGAGTGTCGCGGCACAGTCGTCTGCAATCGTAGGGCGCGGTTTGCGGTTGTCTCCAATCGGTTGAAGCCAGTCTCCAAAGGTGAACCCGGAGTCGTGCCAGTTGGAGGGAGGGTGAATGATGGGGCCTCCGGAGATGTTCCAGAGAAACTCCAGCCACCGGAGCATGGCCGGAAAGCACTCGCGCAGTACCGCGACATCTCCGTAGTGCAGGTAGTGCTGCCAGGGAATCACCGTGATGGCATCCCCCCAGCCTGTTGCCCCAGCCCAGTCTCCCGGGAACTGCTGTGGGTGAAGGCGGGTCGGATCGGGAGTGAAGTGCGGGACCGCCCCGTTGGGACGCTGGTCATGCATCAGATCCCGCAGGTACTTGCGCAGGAAGCGTTCGCTGTCTGCCAGCCAGCAGGCGGTGCCGGAAAAGACCTGAGCGTCTCCGGTCCACCCCAGGCGCTCATCTCGCTGAGGACAGTCCGTGGGGACTTCGATGAAGTTGCCGCGCTGAGACCAGATTGTGTTCCAGACCAGGCGATTGACCGCAGGCTCTCCGCAGGTGAAGCCACCGGCCTCCTCCGGAACGGAGCTGATAGGAACCGAGACGGCCTCCAGAACGGCGACGGCCTCCGGGACCTCCAACCTCGCATAGCGAAAGCCCATGAAGGTGAACGTCGGTGCCCAACTTTCCGGCTCTCCTCCGCACAGGGTGTACTCGACGGCGGCTCGAGCCCCTCGATAGTTGCGGTTGTCAAAGAATCGATCGGGCCCCAGGACCTCCGAGTGCTCAACCCGTACCCGGGCCCCTGCAGGCCCCTGGAGGGTCAATTGCACAAACCCGGCAATATTCTGCCCGAAGTCCAGCACCATGCGTCCCTCGGCATCTCGCCAGCGCTCCACGGGAGCAAGAGGATCCATAACCCGGACCGGCTCCGTCTCATGGGCAACCAGCTTGCCTCGGTCAAACTCGAGGACCTCCACTCCGGCCTGCTCCTCGACCTTCACACGAGCGTCAAAGTCCTCTCCATAATAGATGCCCGAGCGCAGGATGGGGGTGAATCCCGAACGCCACTGGGCGTCTGTGGCAACGAGGACCTCCCCGTTGGAGGTGACCTCTGCAATCGCCCCGATGCGAGATCCCCAGCAGTTTGCCACCTCATTGGCCTTCCACATCATCGGTGAGCGATACCACCCGTCTCCCAGCCAGATCTCGATCCGGTTCTTCCCGGCCTGCACGAGCCCCTCCAGGGAGTACTGCTGGTAGGCGATCCGCTGGTCGTAACAGGTCCACCCCGGAGTCAGCAGGTCTTCTCCCACCCGCACGCCATTGACGAAAGCCCGGTACAGCCCCTGGGCCGAGATGAACAACTCCGGGGCCTCCTGTCCGTCCTCAAAAAGAAACTCTGTGCTCAGGAAGCTCCCCTGGGTGCCTTGCCCTCGATCGCAGGCGGGAGCGATCATCCGGGCCGTCCAGTCTCGTGA
>JAYPUA010000008.1:0-94136 GCA_038133845.1 Deltaproteobacteria bacterium | reverse complement strand
GCAAAGTTTCCCCGAACTCCGGCCTCGTGTGCTATGCTCCTCTGCGCAAGGCGCTCAGGTCCGTTCTGTGCGTCACCGAACCTTCTTCAAGAGAGCGATCATGGCGTTTACCCTGGAACTTGGAGCGTCGGCTCCGGACTTCTCCGTGGCCGGCACGGATGGCAAGACCTACACCCTCGAGGCCTTTCAGGAGGCAGACTTCCTGGTGGTCTTCTTCACCTGCAACCACTGCCCCTTTGTGGTGGGTTCCGATGAGGTGACCCGGGCCACTGCGGAGCGGTTTCAGGAGCAGGGGGTGGCCTTCATCGGGATCAACTCGAACAGCGAGGTGACCCATCCCGACGACGGCTTTGAGCACATGGTGTCCCGGATGAGCGAGCAGCGCTTCCCGTGGGTCTATGCCCGGGACGCTTCCCAAGAGGTCGCGCGGGCCTACGGCGCGTTGCGGACACCGCACTTCTACGTCTTTGATCGCGAGAGGAGGCTGGTCTATTGTGGCCGTGGCGTGGATCAACCCCGGGATGCCTCCCGGATTGAGGTGAACGATCTGGAGAACGCGCTGGGAGAGCTGACGTCCGGGAGGTCGGTGAGCGTGCCCCTGACCAACCCGATCGGCTGCAACGTGAAGTGGGAGGGGCAGGACGCCCACTGGATGCCTGCAGAGGCCTGCGACCTGGTCTAGCCCCCCAGGGCGCTGTAGGCGAACCGGGCGTCACGTCCCTGGAGGTTGAGGGGAGGGGTTACGGGCGATGATGCTCGTGCCAGTGTCGGGCGATGTCGGCCCGGCGGCAAAGCCACACCTGCTCGTGTCCTTGCACGTAGTCGAGGAATCGAGCGAGCGAGGCAGCACGTCCCGGGCGTCCAACCAGGCGGCAGTGCAGGCCGATGCTCATCATCTTCGGGGCGGAGCGCCCTTCGGCATAGAGCGTGTCAAACGCATCCTTGAGGTAGGCAAAGAACTGATCTCCGGAGTTGAATCCCTGGTTGGTGGCGAAGCGCATGTCGTTCGCATCCAGCGTGTAGGGGACGATCAGGTGCGGTTGACCCTGAAGCCCCTCCACCCAGTACGGCAGGTCGTCGGCGTAGGAGTCGGCGTCGTAGAGCACCTCGCCCACTTCCTCCAGCAGCAGCCGTCGGGTATTGGGCCCGGTCCGCCCCACATACCAGCCGAGGGGCGCGCTTCCGGTCACCCGGGTGTGAATCTCCAGGGCCTTGCGAAAGTGCTCCCGCTCCTCCTCCTCCGGCATGTACTGATAGTCGATCCAGCGATATCCGTGTGAGGCAATCTCCCACTGGGCCTCCAGCATGCCGGCCACGGCTTCCGGATTCCGCTCCAGCGCCATGGCGACCCCGTAGACCGTGACCGGGATCTGCCGCTCGGTGAACATCCGGTGCAGCCGCCAGAACCCGGCACGACTGCCGTACTCGTAGATGGACTCCATGTTCATGTGCCGCACTCCCTCCAGCGCCTGAGCGCCCACGATTTCCGAGAGAAACGCCTCGGAGGCGCGGTCTCCGTGGAGGATGCAGTTCTCTCCGCCCTCCTCATAGTTCACGACGAACTGGACGGCCACGCGAGCCTCCTGCGGCCAGCGGGGGTGGGGGGTGTTGCGGCCGTAGCCAATCAGGTCTCGAGGGTATGCGCTCATTCGGGTTCCTTGAGTGGGAGACAGTCGGGCATGCCGGAAGGTGCGGCATTGTTGTGAAAAAAACACTCAGGGTATCCGGCCTGCCTCGTCAGGTGCAATCAGAATTGCGTTGAGACCTGCCAGACCAGATGGTATCAGTATCGAAACCGCAAGGGCCCCGCCCTTTTGTCCGGATCACCTCTCAATGGATTCATGGAAGCCTACTTGCTGGACTGGGCCAACCTGCTGCTGCGTTGGCTTCACCTGATTGCCGGAATCGCCTGGATCGGTTCTTCGTTCTACTTCGTGATGCTCGACATGTCCCTCCAGCCTCCGGCCAAGGAGGAGGACCGCCGCCGTGGAGTCTTTGGCGAGCTGTGGGCGGTGCATGGAGGCGGGTTCTACGTGAGCCAGAAGTTCATGACCGGCCCCAAGAACGAGCCGCTCTCCGAGGACCTGCACTGGACCAAGTACGAGTCCTACACCACGTTGCTCTCCGGGCTGGCCCTGATGGCTCTCATCTACTGGTTTGGAGCAAACTCGTACCTGATTGATCCTCGAGTGATGGAGCTGACTCCGGCTCAGGGAATCGCCATCAGCATCGCGGTGCTGGTGGGAGGCTGGGTGGTGTACGATGGCCTGTGCCGGATGCTTCTGGGCAAGGACACGCTGCTGGCGGCGCTGGTGTTTGTCTTTGTGATGGGCATCGACTACGTGCTGTTTCATGTTTTCAGCGCCCGGGCAGCGTTCCTCCACGTCGGCGCGATGATGGGGACGACGATGGTGGCCAACGTCTACTTCCACATCATCCCCGGACAGCAGAGGATGGTGGCTCAGATCCGCAACGGCGAAGAGGTCGACCCGACCCCGGGAGTGATTGGCAAGCAGCGCTCTGTCCACAACACCTACTTCACGCTCCCGGTGCTGTTCATCATGATCAGCAACCACTACCCGATGACCTACAGCCACGAGCACGGCTGGCTGGTGCTGGGGGCGATCATGCTGGCGGGAGTGCTCGTCCGGCAGTTCTTCGTCTTGCGACACAAGGGAGAGTGGAAGTGGTGGCTCCCGGCTTCCGGAACGGTGATTGTGGTGGCCTTGATCTTCTGGATGCGTCCGCAGGCTCTGGAAGTCTCTGGGAGTCCGCAGGTGAGCCTGGGAGAGGTCCGGCAGGTGCTGCTCCAGCGCTGTGTGACCTGCCATGCGGCCCAGCCTGTGCAGCCGGGCTTTGTGCAGCCTCCCAAAGGCGTGATGCTGGAGACCGTGGAACAGGTCGAGCAGCACGCCGCAAAGATCGCCGAAACCGTGGCCAGCGGGTACATGCCTCTGGGCAACCTGACCGGAATCACTGATCCGGAGCGGACCCTGATTGCCACCTGGTACGCACAGAAACAGAACCCGTGACCCCAACTTCGCCCCCTCGACCAAGGATGTGATGCCCCCTGAAGTTTCCTACCTCGCCGATGCCAACATTGACGACGCCCTGGATGAAGAGCTGCGCGGCTTGTTGACCCAGTGCTTCACCAAACCCCAGGACGTCATTTTTCAGACCCAGCGCTACTTCAAGGAACCCTATGCCGACCGCTGGGTGATCCGAGACACTTCCGGAAGCCTCCGGGCACACGTGGGGGTGCACCGCAAGCAGGTGGAAACCCGGACGGCCCAGTTCAGGATTGGAGGAATTTGCGAGGTGTGTGTGCACCCGGACTTCCGGGGGCAGGGCTATGTGCGGGAGATGCTACGGGGGATTCATGCGTGGCAGGTCAGCCAAGGGCTGACGTTCTCGGTGCTCTTTGGCAACCCACAGGTCTACGGTTCCAGCGGCTACCGGGAGAAGACCAACCTGCTCTATCAGCCTGAAGGAGGTGGCTGGGAGGGCGCAGAGCCGCTCTCGGCGCTCGTGTGTCCTGTGACCGAGACGCCTTGGCCAGAAGAACCGGTCTTTCTCTTCGGACCCAAGTTCTGAAAAGCCGAAGCTTCAGAAGATGGTGAACTCGACCCGTCGGTTCTGAGAGTAGGCGGCTTCGGACTTTCCGGGAATCAGAGGACGCTCCTCTCCAAAGCTGATGATGTTCATCTGCTCCGGGTTGGCTCCCATGCGGACCATGGCCTCGAACACGGCCCGGGCGCGTCGCTCGCCAAGGGCGAGGTTGTACTCTGAGGTCCCCCGTTCGTCCGCATGTCCTTCCAACTGCACTTTGGCTTCCGGGTTCTGACGCATCCACTCCAGGTTGCGGCGGAGAATCTCCTCATACTCCGGACGGATCTCGGTCTTGTCGAGGTCAAAGCGTACGGTCTCCAGGTTTTCCAGCATGCGGGGTTCCTCCGTCGGAGCGACAAGGACCGGTCGCGGCTGACGCGTAAGCAGCGGAGACTCGACCTCCTCTCCTTGCTCAATCAACTGCAGCAGACGCTCGGCCTCCTGCTGAACCTCTGCGTTTGGAGCGCCCTCGATCAGCGAGCTGGCATCTTCCGCCATGGCTGTCCGGCGCTCTTTTGGAGCCTGCTCCGGGACCACGAGGGGAGGAAGGGGCTCTGCAGAAGAAGGCTCTTGAGCCCGGGAGGTCGATGCGGAAGTTTCCTGATCTGGCAGCGGTGGGAGCTTCTCGGCAGACTCCTCGGCTGCGGGTGGAGAGTCCATGGGAGCCGCCGGCATCTGTTCGGTGCTCTTCTGCGAGCACCCGGCGACCCCCCAAATCAGGAGGATGCAGGAAAACCAAGCCAGGAGTCTGTTGAAAGCCATTGTCAGCCTGTGAAGTTCTGAAGTGTGATGAGGAAGGCGTGGGGAAACTCCGGAATCGGCGGCCCGTGAGACCTCACACCTGCATGAATGGGTCAGTCGTCTTCTGGAACACTGCAAATTCAAGTCCAGCCTTTGGGAAAAGGCTTCCGATTTCAGCGCATGGGCTGATAAGATGGCCTCCTGTTGAGACTGCCTCATCGCTTTTTTGCTCCATGCCTGTATCTCGTTTCCTGCTCGGTTTTCTGGTTCTGCTCCTGGGGATTCTGGAGGGACACGAGCTGTATGCGCAGGAGACCAGCCCCCTCCAGCTCCGCTTCTCGGACTCCCAAAACCCCCAGGCCAAGGAGCTGAAAGTGTTGCTGGAAACCTCTTCCGAGCTGGAGGCCTCCTTGACCTTCATCCAGGAGACCTTTGTGCTCAAGCCTGCGCTCTCGATTGTGTTCGGGGACCAGAATGGGCCTCGCTGGAATCGTGCCAAGCAGGCCATCGACTTCCCCTACGACTTCCTGCTGGAGGCCCGACAGCGCTTCCTCAAAAATGGCTTTCAGGAGGGTCCGGACCTGCAGGACGCACTCCTCAGCGTTCTGACTTATGCGCTCTACCATGAGCTGGGAGTGGCTTTGATTGATCGCTATGCGCTTCGGGTTCCGGAACCTGAAGGAGCTGCAGCCAAGGGGCTGGCGCTGGTCCTGTTGCTGGAAACGGTGGAAGACGGAGCGTTTATGATCCTCACCACGTCGGAGTTGCTCTTTCTTCTGGAAGAGGGGGCCCCGGGAGCTTCCGGGAGCTTTTTGAAACGCCACCACCTGAATGAGCAGCGGTATCAGGAGCTGCTCTGCCACGTCTACGGAAGCAGTCCCGGAACACATGCGGATCTGGTTGGTGTCGGGGGGCTGCCTCCGGCAAGTGCGGGCAAGTGCGAGGAGCGCTACCAGCAGCTCAAGGCGCTGTGGTTCCGTCTGCTGGAGCCGCACCTGCTCTCTGAAGAGAACCCCTAGCCCCGCAAGTTCCCAACAATGACGTCTTTTCTGCAGGAGGACTGATGTTTTATGAGCCATCGCAGGCCAATCACGGGCTGCCGAAAAATCCCTTCAACAGCCTGGTGATTCCCCGCCCCATCGGGTGGCTGACCACGCTTTCGAAGGACGGGGTCGTCAACCTGTCGCCCTACAGCTTCTTCAACGCGGTCTGCTATCGTCCTCCCACGGTGATGTTTGCCGCAGGAGCCGGACACGAGGCCGACGGGCTCAAGGACACGCTTCGCAACGTGCTGGACACGCGGGAGTTTGTCTGCAACCTGGTGACCTGGGACAACCGGGAGCAGATGAACCAGACCTCGGCCACGCTGCCCAAGGAGGTGGACGAGTTGGCCTTGGCCGGGCTGACCCCGTTGTCTTCCGAGCGAGTGTCCCCCCCGCGTGTTGCGGAGTCGCCCATTCACCTGGAGTGCCGGATGGTGCAGTCAGTGGAACTCCCGGGCTGGGAGGCTCAGGATCGATACGTGGTGGTCTTTGGAGAGGTGGTCGGAGTGCACATTCAGGACGACTGCATCACCGAAGAAGGAAGGATTGATCTGGCCCGAATCCGCCCGCTCGGACGCCTGGGCTACAACGACTACGTGAAGGTCGAGGCAGAGTCGATCTTTGAGATGATCCGTCCGGACTGAGGCTCAGGATGCGGGAGGAGGAGCCTGAGCCTTGGGCGCGTTCAGGCTGCCCCAGACCAGAAAAACGACTCCGAATCTGAAGAATATGTCGGCGAGGTTGTTGACGAAGAAGCTCAGGTCGCCCCAGCGGAAGTGAAAGAAGTCCGTCACGTGGCCCCAGAGTGCCCGGTCGATCAGGTTCCCCACGGCCCCCGGGAGGATGCACAGCAGAGCCAGCCAGGTCCAGAGGTCCAACTCCTCCCAGTAGCGGATGAGATAGAATCCCATTCCCAGCACCGCCGCTCCGGAAACTCCCACCAGCAGCGGCAACCGAATCACATCCGGCCAGTCGGCCATGAAGCTGAAGCTGACCCCGCGATTCTGCACATGGGTCAGGTCCAGCAGCCCGGGAATCAGGTTCGTCATTTCATACAGTTCCACCGTCTGCCGCACCCACTCCTTGGAGCCGTAGTCCAGGCCGAGGAGGACAGCCATCAAGAGGGCGCCGAACTGCGGGGCACGGAGGCTCATGCCTGGGGTTCCGGTGTCAGCAGTTCGGGAAGGCTGGACTGCAGGACGCTGCGCTGCTCCCGGCTGGCCATGTCTCGGAGCACGACCTCTCCACGCTCCAACTCCTCCGGAAAGAGCAGGAGCGCATAGCGAGCGCCGGAGTCATCGGCTTGCTGCAGGGCCTTCTTCATCTTCTTCAGGGCGAGGTTGCAGGACACACGGAGTCCCTGACGGCGCAGGTCCGTGGCCAGGCGAAGCGCCACGCCCGTCTGCTCTGCAGAGAAGGGCAGGATCATGCAGTCCAGCTTCTGCCGCTGCTGCGGGAGCTTGTCCTGTGCCTCCAGTACGTCCAGAATCACCACGTCTCCAAAGCCGAACCCCACCGCAGGGATCGTCTCTCCCCCATAGGTCGAAAGCAGCGAGTCGTAGCGTCCGCCACCACAGATGGCTCGGTGGGTCTTCTCCGGGCTGTTGACCTCAAACACGGTCCCGGTGTAGTAGGAGAGCCCTCGGACAATGGAGATGTCGAACTGCAGGTAGTCCGGAAATCCGGCCTCTTCGACCAACTCCAGAACCGACGTGAGGGGACTCAGTACCTGTGGATTCTGTAGCCGAGCCTCCAACTCTTCAAGAGAGCGCAACTCCATGAACTGCTGGAGCGCCTCAATCTGCGAGACCTGAAGCCCTTGCTCGGCGAGCAGTTGGGCCAGCGCCTCCGAGGAGATCTTGTCCCGCTTGTCCAGGACGACGAGCACCGCATCGTGTGTCTCCTCCGGAACCTCCAACTGCCCGAGGATGGTGTTCAGGATGCGGCGGTCGTTGAGGAAGATCCGGATGTCCTCCGCACCGAGCCCAAGGTCTTCGAAGGTGCTGATCAGCAGCAGCAGGATCTCTGCCTCTGCGCTGGGTCCGGACTCTCCAATGAGGTCGGCGTTCCACTGAAAGTGCTCTCGCCGCCGCCCCTTGGTCATGCGCTCGTAGCGAAAGCACTGGGGGATGGAGAACCACTTCAGGGGGAAGGTCAGCGCCTTTTGATGCTGGAGGATCATCCGCGCCAGCGACGGCGTCATTTCCGGACGCAGGCTCAGGCGTCGCCCGCCCTTGTCCTCGAAGTTGTAAAGCTGCTGAGTGATCTCGTCTCCGGCCTTGCGGATGTAGAGGTCCTCATGCTCCAGAACACAGGTGTCGTACTCTTCAAAGCCTGCCTGCTCAGCGTTGCGCCGCCAGGCATCAAAGAGCCAGTTGCGCAGGCGCATCTGCTCCGGATAGAAGTCTCGGGTCCCCTTGACAGGTTGCAGTTCCAAGGCTGAATGTTCAGGAAAGAAGTTAGAGCTGAGAGGGCTGAGAGGCACTGGACAGGGCCAGCCGTCCGATCTGTTGAAAATCCTGCCAGGCCAGATCCAGTGCACTGCGGTTGCGAAGCAGATAGGCCGGATGAAAGGTGGGCAGCACGTTCCAGTGCCGATACGTCAGCACGGTGCCTCGGACCTTGGTGATTCCGGGGATGTTCGGAACGAGGGTGCGGGTCGGGACGTTCCCCAGAGTGACGATCAGGGTCGGGTTGACCAGTTCGATCTGCCGCTCGACAATGGGAAAGCAGTGAGCGATCTCTTCCGGATCGGGGTTCCGGTTTCCTGGTGGACGACACTTGACGATGTTGGTGATGTACACATCCGGACGATCCACCCCGAGCGCCTGGATCATCTTGGTCAGCAGCTTTCCGGCTCGTCCCACAAAGGGGCGTCCGCTGGCATCTTCATCGGCACCGGGACCCTCTCCCAGGAAGAGGATGCGGGAGCGAAAGTGCCCCTCGCCAAAGACAAAGTGATGCCGGGTTTGTCCCAGGGGACAGCGCTGGCAGGTGCAGAACTCCTGGTTGAGGGTCTCCAGGTCGGAGTGCTGGGCCGGACGCCGACTGAGCAGCGGATCGGCCGTGGGTTCGAGCGGAGCGTTCTGGGGGGAGGACATGAAGGGCAGTCCCGGGGCCTCTGGCTTCACCACCTCAGGCACATCCTGACCTGGGAGCCGGGCCTCCAATTCATTTTGCAGGTTCACCAGATCCTCCACCGTCAGCTCACGTGTTTGAGACGGTGTGGCTTGCTCTTGCTCAAGATCCTTGTCCGAGCTTTTGTCCGAACCGGCCTCAGGCTTGGGCACGACCTGATAGATGCCTTCCAGCAGCTTGCGCAACTCGGCCTGAGGCATCTCCTGAATGTTGAGCGCGGTGCAGCCCTTCTTGCGTAGCCAGTTGAGCTGGTTTTCCAGGTGCAGCACCAGCGTCGCGTAGTCCATGCTCCGATCCTGAGTTTGGTTCATCAGAGGATGTAGCGGCTGAGGTCTTGGTGTTTGAGCAGATCCTTCAGACGTCCCTGGATGTATTCGGGGGTGATCGTGATGGTTTGCCCGGAAAGGTCTGGAGCCTCAAAGCTGACTTCCTCCAGCAGTTGCTCGAGGATGGTGTGCAGCCGGCGAGCTCCGATGTTTTCGGACTGTTCGTTCACCGTCTTGGCAATTTCGGCGATGGTCTCGATGGCCTCTGCTGTGAACTCCAGGGTCACGCCTTCGGTCCCCAGCAGGGCGGTGTACTGCTTGATCAGAGCGTTCTGCGGTTCGGTCAGGATTCGAACAAAATCGTCCTTGCCCAAGGCCTCCAGCTCAACGCGGATGGGGAAGCGTCCCTGCAACTCCGGAATCAAGTCGGAGGGTTTTGAGAGGTGAAACGCTCCGGCGGCGATGAAGAGGATGTGCTCGGTCCGGATCGGACCGTATTTGGTGTTCACTGTCGAGCCCTCGACGATCGGGAGCAGGTCTCGCTGGACGCCTTCACGGGAGATGTCCGGTCCGCCAAAGGCTCCCCGACGTGCTGCGATCTTGTCCACCTCATCAAGGAAGATGATCCCGGACTGCTCCACCCGCCTGACCGCTTCCCGGGTCACCTCTTCCATGTCGATCAGCTTGCTGACCTCTTCCTGCTGCAGCACCTTGCGGGCGTCTGCAATGTTCATCCGGCGACGCTTCGTGCGTTTGGGCATCAGGTTGGAGAGCATGTCGCGCAGGTTCATGTCCATGTTCTCGTTGCCGGCAAGCGGCATCATCTCGAGCATCGGACCACGTGCGGATTCTGCCACATCCAACTCCACGATCTTGTCCTCCAACTGGCCTTCCTGAAGCTTCTTGCGGAACTTCTCCCGGGTTGGGTGCGGCACAGCCTCTTCTTCCTCGGAAGCGTTCGGCGACTTCATTGGAGGCAGCAGCAGGTCGAGGAGCCGCTCCTCAACCATCGCCTCGGCCTGAGCCTGCTTGCGCTCCATCTGCTCCTGCCGGACCATGGCCACTGAGGCTTCGGCGAGGTCCCGGATCATCGACTCGACGTCTCGACCCACGTAGCCAACCTCGGTGAACTTTGAGGCTTCGACCTTGATGAACGGGGCGGAGACGAGCCGGGCGATGCGTCGTGCAATCTCGGTTTTTCCGACCCCTGTCGGGCCGATCATGATGATGTTCTTGGGGAGAATCTCGTCCTTGAGATCATCCGGAAGCTGCAGGCGACGCCAGCGGTTGCGCAAGGCCACCGCGACGGCCTTCTTGGCCTCTTTCTGTCCAACGATGTACTGGTCGAGTGCGGAGACGATCTCTCGAGGAGCCTGGTTGGGGAGTGTGTCCGGAGTCATGCGCCTCCCCTGGTCTGCAACTCCTCAACGACGAGCGTATGGTTGGTGTAGATGCAGATGTCTGCGGCAATGCGCATCGAGCGCTCGGCGACCTCCCGGGCGCTCAGCTCGGAGTCGATCAGAGCCCGTGCTGCGGCAAGCGCGAACATCCCTCCCGAGCCGATGCCGATCAGGCCATCGTCCGGTTCGATCACGTCTCCGTTTCCGGAGATGATCAGTGAGGCCTCGGCGTTGCTGACCGCAAGGAGCGCCTGCAGGTTGCGCAGCATCTTGTCGGTCCGCCACTCCTTGGCCAACTCCACTGCAGCCCGGACCAGCTTGCCGTTGTACTGGTCCAGTTTCTCATCAAACTTTTCAAACAGGGTGAAGGCGTCTGCGGTGGCTCCGGCGAACCCGGCAAGCACCTGATCGTCATAGGTCCGTCGGACTTTGCGAGCGGAGGACTTCATGGTGGTGTTGCCCAGGGTCACTTGGCCATCGCCAGCCATAACAACCTGGTCGTCCTTACGGACACAGAGGATGGTGGTCATTCGTTATCGAAAACTTTGGAAAACATGAGGAGGGATCAAGAGTTCAAACTCCCATGCTATCAGGTGGTGCGTGTTTGTCCAGATGCTCCTCCGGAATCTGCAGGAAAGCAGGCGTTCCCCCCAGACATGGGCTCTGCTTGGCGGTCTTTCCTGCTTGGTACAGCCACCGGTGCATTTCTGCCCTGCTCAGACAAACCCGACCAGACGCATCAGCCAAACGGCAACGAAGCTCACCAGCAGCCCCAGGATACTGACCAGTGCCCCCGCCTTCATCAACTCTGGTCCCTTGAGCATTCCGGAGGCAAAGGCCAGCGCGTTGGGAGGTGTGCTCACCGGCAGCGCCATGGCCATGGAGCAGGCAAAGGTGTTGATCAGGACGATGGCCTTGGTACCTCCCAGTTGTTGCAACGCGGGCTGCGAACTCCCCAGCGCTGCCATCAGGGGCAGGAGCAGGTTTGCTGTGGCCGTGTTGGAAATGAAGGTGGACATGAGCAGGGCAATCACTGCTGATCCGACCAAGACGGTCAGGGCCGGCCACTCCGAGAAGGGCAGCACCTCCACCAGCGTCTTGCTCAGACCGGTTTCTTCGAGGCCCAGACCCAGGGCAATGCCTCCGGAGATCAGCCAGAGGACGTCCCAACTGAGCAACTTCAGATCCTCCTTGGTGATGATCCGGAAGGCCAGGAAGACCGCTACCGGAAGCAGGGCGACGACGTAGCTGTTGAGGCCGTGCAACTTCCCGGTAAGCCAGAGCAGGATTGTTGATGCGAAGATCACATACACGATCCAGGCCTGCCAAGAGGTCTGAAACTCTCCCTTGATGGCCAACTCCATCTCCTTCTCCTGAGGAGGAAAGATGACCAAAAGCAGCATCCAGGCCACCATCATGATCACCACCGAGAGAGGAATCCCAAAGCTCATCCATTCGGCAAACGTGATCGCATCCGAACCCACAAGGTACTTCATGGCCACTGCGTTTGGCGGGGTCCCGATGGGGGTGCCCACGCCTCCGATGTTGGCCGCGATAGGGATGGAGAGCACGAAGGCGATCCGCCCCGGGTCCCCATCCCGCATCCCGCGCAGGACCGGACTCAGGATGGCCAGCATCAGCGCCGTGGTGGCGGTGTTGCTCATGAACATCGAGAACGTCCCGGTGATGAACATCAGCCCGAGCATGATCCAGCGAGGGTTGTTGCCGAAGGGCTTGAGGAGCACCCGAGCAAGGTTGATGTCCAGGCGGTACTTGGTCGCTGCGATTGCCAGAAAGAACCCTCCGAGGAAGAGCATGATGATCGGAGAGGCGAAGGTCTGGAGGATGCGGGTGTAGGCAATCAGCGATTCCGCCTCCGGGCCGCCCCGAAAGATCAGCAGGCTCTGTGACGAGATCAGCAGCACTTCGGCAAAGATCAGCAGAATCGAGGTGGCAAAGATCGGAATGGGCTCCAGAATCCAGAAGCTGACGGCCATCACGAAGATGGCCAGCATGCGTTGCTGAATCCCCGGAAGGCTCTCCAGGCCTAGCAGGTGTGCCGGGAGAAGCAGAATCAGCAGGGCTGGGATCACGGCGGCGGGAACGCGCAATTTCATCGGTTGCTCCAAGAGGTGAGGGCAGAAGAGTGAACAAAGTGAAGAAACCTCTCGGACTCCAGGACCTCGCCGTAGGACATCTTGTCGTCCGTGGAGAGGGTCCGGTGGTCGAGGATGTACTCGGTGAGCAGTCCCCGAACGGTCTCCACAAACACGGAGTCTTCCCACTCACCGGAAAAGCAGAAATCAAGTCCGCCGTGGTTGACCGCCTTCAGGAGGATGTCGACGTCGGGATCCTTCAGGATCAGGACCTTGTAGGCCCAGCGAGTCCGAGGCTCTCTGTGCAGGCGCACCAGGAAGGACGCCTCGTCCACATCCGGGAGGGTGTCATCCACGAGGGCAAGAGCCAGCGCCGGGTCGTCCGGATTCTCGGAGAACAGCGCCTGCTCGGCTTCAGGACGGTTTTCGGCAAAGGTCACGTCAAAGCGCTTGGCAAACTCCTCCAGCAAGCGGTTGAGGCGTTCTCTGAGCGCGGCATCCTGGGTGATGGCCAGGATTCGTTGAGATGTCATGGGGCCTCCTGTACAAGTTGAGGGTTCCGGAAGTCACATCCGAAACACGCCGAAGGTGGTCTCTTCCAAGGGAACCCGGCAGGCCGTGGACAGGGCCAGACCGAGAACGGTTCGAGTCTCCACCGGATCGATCACTCCATCATCCCACAGGCGTGCCGTGGCATAGTAGGGGTGACCTTGAGTTTCATACTGCTCGCGAATCGGCTCCTTGAAGGCCTCCTCTTCCTCTGCACTCCAGGTCCCACCTGAAGCTTCCAGGTTGTCTCGCCGGAGCGTGGAGAGTACGGATGCCGCCTGCTCGCCGCCCATCACGGAGATCCGGGCGTTGGGCCACATCCACAAGAAGCGGGGCTGGTAGGCACGGCCGCACATCCCATAATTTCCTGCACCATGCGATCCTCCGATCACCACCGTGAACTTGGGCACCTGGGCGCAGGCCACGGCAGTGACCATCTTCGCGCCGTCCTTTGCGATGCCTCCGTGTTCATACTGTTTCCCGACCATGAACCCGGTGATGTTCTGCAGGAAAATCAGCGGAATCTTGCGCTGGGCACACAGCTCCACAAAGTGCGCTCCCTTGAGTGCAGACTCTGAAAACAGGATCCCGTTGTTGGCCACCACGCCCACCGGGATGCCATGAATTTGGGCAAAGGCGGTGACCAGCGTGGTGCCGTACAGCGCCTTGAACTCCTGAAACTCCGAACCATCGACCAACCGCAGCAGGATCTCCCGGACATCAAAGGACTTGCGCGGATCCTTGGGGAGGATGCCATAGAGCTCTTCCGGAGCATGGAGGGGCGGGGCAGAGGGGCGTGCCGAGAAGGTGAACGGCGACTGCGGGAGACCTGCCAGGATCTGACGGGCGATCTTCAAAGCGTGGGCGTCATCGTGTGCGAGGTGGTCAGCAACTCCGGAGATGCGGGTGTGCACCTCCCCTCCCCCCAACTCCTCCGGCGTGACCACCTCTCCGGTGGCGGCCTTGACCAGCGGGGGGCCGCCGAGGAAGATCGTTCCCTGGTTGCGGACGATCACCGTCTCGTCGCTCATCGCAGGCACATAGGCTCCTCCAGCCGTACACGAACCCAGAACCACGGCAACCTGAGGGATGCCGGCGGCTGACATGTTGGCCTGGTTGAAGAAGATCCTTCCGAAATGCTCCCGATCCGGAAAGACCTCGTCTTGCATCGGCAGGAAAGCCCCCCCGGAATCGACAAGGTAGACGCAGGGAAGTCGATTCTCCAAAGCGATCTCCTGAGCCCGGAGGTGCTTCTTCACGGTCATCGGATAATAGGTTCCTCCCTTGACTGTGGCATCGTTTGCCACGATCATCACTTCCTGTCCGGAAACTCTCCCCACCCCGGTGATCAGCCCTGCTGCCGGAACGTCGTTCTCGTAAAGCCCCCAGGCGGCCAACGGAGCGACCTCCAGAAACGGGCTCCCAGGGTCGAGCAGCAGATTGACCCGATCTCGGGGCAGCAGCTTCCCTCGAGAAACGTGGCGAGCCCTGGATCTTTCTGGCCCTCCCAAGGCGATCTGGTCCAGTTTTTCGCGCAAATCCAGCGCCAAGTGCTGATGGTGTTGAAAATTTTCCCAAAAGTCGGGATGATGAGCGTCGATTTTTGAAATAAACCCAGGCATGCCAGTTGAATTCGGAACAAGGAGCTAATCTGGTGCGGTTTCTAAAACGAAAGCATCGCACATTTTCAGAAAATCTTGAATCTGATTGCGTGCTTCGGAGATGATTTCGTTTGCACTTCGTTAAACTGAAGGAAAAGCGTGCGGACCAAGAACGATGAAATGCAGGTGATCTATTATTCCTGGGAGGAGTCGATCCAGGACCTGCATGAGTTGGTGCGTCAAATGACCGTGAGCGATTTTCGCCCCCGCATGGTGATCGGGATCAGTCGGGGAGGGTTGCCTCCGGCGGTCATGCTCAGCGCCTACTACAACATCCCGATGGTTCCGCTGCGTGCAAGCCTGCGGCACTTTCCTCACTGGGAACAGTACCTGCCTGGCCCGGAGGAGGATGACCTCCTGATTGTCGATGACATCTGTGACAGTGGCGCCACGTTTCGGAGGCTGAGAGAGGACATCCTGCAAGCGACTCACCGCACCGAAACGACCATCAAATTCGCCTCACTTTACTCCAACGCAGATCAGGACTTCACTCCAGATTATTATGTCCGGGAAATCAGCCAGAACACCGAGCAGGTCTGGATCGAGTTCCCGTGGAAGGTCTGGTGGAAGACCGGAATGCGGCTCATGCCCTGATTAAGAAGGAACCCTGTCCCCAACGTTTCCCAATGAGTACCGTCAGTTCCCTTGGTTTTTTCATGCCGGCCGAATGGAGTCGGCACACGCGATGTTTCATGGGGTGGCCCTGCCGTGAGAAGACTTGGGGCGAAGGCATGCCTGCAGCCAAGCGCGCCTACGCTCAAGTCGCCCAGGCCATTGCGAGTTTCGAACCCACTGTCATGGTTGCTCGGCCGCAGGATGCCGAGGAGGCCCGTCAACTCTGCGGCGCAGGGGTCGAGGTGCTCGCCATCCCGATCGACGATTCCTGGACCCGAGACAGCGGCCCGACCTTTGTGGTCGATCGCAAGGGAAGCGTGGCCGGCATTGACTGGGAGTTCAATCAATGGGGGGCCGACTATCCGGACATCGAGGACGACGCGGACTTTGCCCAGCGCCTGCTCAAGAACTACGGAATTCGGGTGTTTCCTGCTCCGTTTGTGCTGGAAGGAGGCTCCATTCATGTGGACGGGGAAGGCACCTTGCTGACCACTGAACAGTGCCTGCTGCACCCCAACCGGAACCCGGATCTGGAGCAGGGCGAACTGGAACAGCTGCTCAAGGAGTTCCTGGGCATCCACCACGTGATCTGGCTGGGAGACGGCCTGCTGGATGACGAGACCGATGGCCACGTGGACAACATCGCCTGTTTCGTCAAGCCCGGTGTGGTGCTGGCTTTGACCACCGAAGATCCGGAGGACGAGAACTACGACGCCTTGCAGGACAATCTGGAGCGCCTGCGTCACGCCACAGATGTGCGAGGGCGGAAACTGGAGGTGATTCCCATCGAACAGCCAGAGCCGCAGTGGAAGGACGACACCCGGCTGGCCATGTCCTACATCAACCTCTACCTCCCGAACGGGGGAGTGGTGATGCCCTCCTTTGACGACCCGGAGCGTGATCAGGCGGCCCAGGAGACCGTGCAGCGCATCTTCCCGGATCGCAAGGTGATCCAGATCCCGGCGATGGACATCGTCTGGGGCGGAGGCGGCATCCACTGCATCACCCAGCAGCAGCCAGAGCCCATCACCGCCAAGTAAGGCGTCCTACATCCGTTCCAGATGCGAAGTGTAGTCTGGGACGGAACACTCCACCGCATCCTCAAACCTCTCCGAAGTCAGCAAAAAGTCTGCAGTCGTTGCGTTGCAGGCCAGCGGAATGTTCCAGACAACCGCCAGGCGGAGCAACGCCTTCACGTCCGGATCGTGCGGCTGTGCGGCCAGCGGATCCCAGAAGAAGATCACCACGTCAATCCGTCCTTCGGTGATGGCCGCGCCGATCTGCTGGTCGCCTCCGAGCGGTCCGCTCTGAAAGCGGTGCACCGGCAGCCCCAACTGCTTTTCCAGCAGCCGCCCGGTGGTCCCGGTCCCGAACAACTCCTGCCTCTGCAGCAGGTCAAGGTGCCGGCGAGCCCATTCCAGCAGCTCAGGCTTCTTCGAGTCATGGGCAACGAGCGCGATGCGCTTCCGGATGGGCAGAGTGCGTGTGGGCATGGTCAGGGAGTGTCCGGGACTTCCAGGTTGTCCGGAACCCGGTAGGTCTGTCCGTAGAGAAAGTACGGGATGCCTCCCAGCAGGTAGACCCCAAGCTGGACGACAATGAAGAGGTTGAAGACGTCGGCTCCGCCGTTCAGGCCGACCATGTGGTACAGCGACTCAAAGGCGGCGTGCCCGACTCCGACTCCACCCGGTGCAATCGGAAGTGCCACGGTGATCAACCCGATCGGCATGATGAAGAACTGAGTGGCCAGGTCCATGTCATGGATGCCGATCAGCTGTGCGACCTGGAAGAACAGGAGCGCGATCAGGCTGTGGATGCACACGGCAAGCAGCAAGGTGGCCCACAGCGTGGGCTTGCGGTGCTGATAGCTCTTGAAGGCCCCGTACACCTTGAGCATCAGATCGCTTCCGGGAAGCTTCTCGAACAGCCGGATGAAAGGATCTCTCCCGGCCGGGAAGGGGAAGAGGACGATCGCGTAGAAGAGGACGGTGCCGCCGAAGAGTCCGGCAATCAGCCAGGCCAGCGAGTGCATGGCGGGGCGAGCCAAGATCAGACTCCAGTTGCTGACCAGCGCCGTAAACGCCATGACGATCAGCCCGAACAGCCCGACAAACCGGTCGATGAGCAAGGTCATGAAGGCTCGGGTCCGCCCTTCTGCCTGCTGCGCCCGGATGACGTAGTAGCCCTTGACCACGTCTCCGGTGACGGCTCCCGGAAGCGTGGTGTTGAAGAAGTTTCCGATCCAGGTGAGCAGGAAAGTCCGGAAGGGAGTGACCTCCAGCCCGATGGCTCGCAGGAGCAGCCACCACCGCAAAGCGGTTAAGGGGACAACGATCAGCCCGATCACGCCGAGCATCGTCGCCAAAACCTCCGGCGCCTCCTGAAACAGCATCAGGCGTTCAAAGTTGAGCCGCCCACTTTGAACCAGGTACCCGAGGATCCCGGCCACCAGCCCCAGCTTGAGCAGCAACAGCAACGCTTTCTTCATTCAGAATCAGGGGCAGTGGGGGGGAGACAACCTTCAATCATTTGTTGGTCTGGAAAAAAGCAACAAGGATAAGGCAAGCGAGCCAAATGAAAAGCCGAACGTGGCCAACAAGACGATTCCCGGAGGGAAAAACCCTCCCCAGAGGGCCCCGATGCCCAGGCCTCCGGCCTCCCAGGCCAGGGTGCTCCAGCCATAGGAAATCCCGCACTGAGCGCAACGAGCTTGCTGTTGAAGCACGCTGACGATGGGCAGGTTCCGAAACCAGGGGATCTCCTGACCACAGGCAAAGCAAAACGAGCGGGCCGGGCTCCAAGGCGAGAGGCGGGAGGCCTCCACTGCGGCCTGAACCTCCGGAGAGGGCTGCTGCTGCAGGAGGTGGCCCCGCAACTCGGGGAGGCTCTTGCGAAGCCTGTACCTCGCCACCGTGGCCTGCAGGAAGCTTCCGAGCACTGCACCCCAAACTCCCGAGAGGATCCAGAAGTGCTCCCCCAGGGTACTCAGCATGGCTTGCTCAACAGGCGGACTCCCGAATTTCCCTTGTCTTGATGAGAAAGTGCGCTATTCTCCGAAAGTCCGGAGTCCTCAGCGTGAAAGGAGAGATGCATGAATAAGATTGCCCAGGCTCTGCGGGTGCTGGGAGAAGAGACCCGCCTTCGAATCCTGGTGCTCGTCTCCCGAACGCCTCTGAATGTGAGTGAGTTGACCACCATTCTGGGAATGGCTCAATCCGGAATTTCCCGACACCTGAGCCACCTGCGCAAGATCGGTTTGCTTCAGGAACAGCGTGATGGCGTCTGGACCTACTACCAGTTGGCGCAAAAAGAAGCGGTTGACGACGATCTGGGGCAACTGTGGGATTACCTGCAGGCTCAACTCGCTTCGTTGCCGGACCCCTACAGCGATCTGGTCCGTCTGGAAGAGGTCCTCCGTCACCGCAGGCAGGGAAGCTCCGGGCTCAACGAGCGACTGCTGGAGCCTGGACAGTCCTGGTATGCCTGGTCTAGGCTGCTCTCGGTCCTCATCGAGTCGACGCCGCTGAGTGCTCAGGCCTGTGTATCTGGACTGGAGCTGGCAGACCTGGGGTGTGGAGATGGTTCCTTGACCGTGGAGATGGCCCGCTTTGCCCAGAGAGTGGTCGGAGTGGATTTCAGTCCGGAAGCCCTCTCGGCCGCTCGCCAGCGTGTGGAACGCCTGGGCTTGAGCAACATCGAACTCCTCTCCTGTGATGTCAGTGCCCTGAGCCTGCCTACCGCTAGCCTGGACGTGGTCGTGTTCTCTCAATCCCTGCACCACCTCAAGGACCCTCACAGCGCTCTGCAGGAGGCCTCCCGAGTGCTTAAGCATGGGGGGCGCCTGCTGATCATGGAGTTGGCTGAGCATCAGGAGCACTGGGTTCAGGAAAAACTGAACCACCAGTGGCTCGGATTTCAGGAGCAGAGCCTGATCTCCATGCTGGAGTGCTACGGATTGCACCTGCTGCATTCGGAGACCATCAGCCAAAGGCGAGAGGAGCTGTTTCAGGTCCTGTTGGTCTGTGGCCTCAAGCCTGAACCACCGAGAGCAGCACCGTCAGCGTGATCACGCTCATCAGCGTGGAGACCAGTACGGTAGTGGTGACAAAACTTGGCATCAGGTTGTACTCCAGTGCAATGATCGAGACCAGCACCGCCGCGGGCATCGCCGCCTGCAGGATGCCGCTGGCCGACTCCAACCCCTCCAGCCCGAACAAGGGCATCAGGAGAAACGCAATCAGCGGTCCTCCAAGCAGACGCAACCCAGTTGCCACCCAGACATTGAAGTCGATTTCAATCTGTCGCACTTCCGAAAGCTGAACCCCCAACGTCACCAGCATCACCGGAACCATGGCTTGCGCCAGCAGCCCGGTCATGCGCTGGGCGAACAGCGGAACCGGAACATCCAGAACCTGAAACAGCAACGCCGGAACCAAGGCGACCAGTGCCGGAGTCTTGAAGACCTCCAGCGTCGCCGAGAGCCCCCCGCTTCGGGTCCAGTTGGCGACCCCGACACAGATGATGAAGGAGGACATCATGATGGCGAGAAAGAATACCGTCGCCGGGAGTCGGGATTCCGGACCAAAACGGAATTCGATCAGGGACAGCCCGAAGTTCCCGACATTCCCAAAGACCGCGATCATGATGAACGCCGCCGTCTGCTCCGGACTTCGCCGCAACACCTTTCCCCCCAGCCAGCCCAGCAAGGCCACGCCGAGCTGCAGCCCGATTGTGGCTCCCACCATCCGGAGCATCAGGCTCAGGTCCACCTGTGCGGTCCCGATGATGTTGAAGGCAAAGGCCGGAACAAAGACGAAGTAGGAGACCCGGGAGAGTGTCCGCGCCTCCAGCTGCAAGCGTGGTCCGATGAAGTAGCCGATGAGGACCAGCAGGAACACTGGAGTGACCACGTCCAGGAAGACCCCGAACAGTGCCGGGATCTCCTGCCCGAGGGACAGGCTTCCTCCCAGAACGCCCGCGAAGAATCCGAGGAGAACCCCGCTAAAGATGATGATGGAATGCACAGGACCTAACGAGAGATGCTAAATCAGATCCAACAGCTGCTTGGCACGGAAGGGCTTTTCCAAGGTGGCGTCCACTCCGAGGTCCTCGGTCAGCTTGAGGTAGTCGACCCCGTTGATGGTGCCTCCTCCGGAGATGGCGATGATGCGGACGTTTGGCGATTTTTGCCGGATGGCGACAATCACGCTGATCCCATCCTGCTGGGGCATGATCAGGTCGGTGATGACAATGTCGTAGGGGTTCTGAGAGAACAGAGAGACTCCCTCTCGCCCGTCCATGGCCGTGCTGACCTGATGTCCCGCGAGCCTCAGCATCTCCTGAATGGTCTCCCGGAACTCCGAGTGGTCTTCAATGAGCAGAATCCGAGCCATCTGCCTCAATCAGGAGAGTGTGCTGCTGCCAGCGCCTGCTCCAGGTCGCCGATCAGGTCGTCCACTCGCTCCAATCCAATGGAAAGGCGGATGACCTCCGGGCCGGCTCCTGCGGCAACGCGCTGCTCTTCGGTGAGCTGTCGGTGTGTGGTTGAGGCGGGATGAATGATCAGGGATCGGGTGTCTCCGATGTTGGCGACGTGACTGAAAAGCTCCACGGACTCCACCAACCGCACTCCGGCATCGAACCCTCCCTTGATGCCAAAAGTGAACACGGATCCGGCTCCGTGAGGCAGGTACTTTTGGGCAAGGGCGCGGAATTCGCTGGACTCGAGGTCGGCGTGAGACACCCACGCCACGCCAGGGTGTTGTTCCAGGAAGCGGGCCACTGCGAGTCCGTTGCTGCAGTGTCGCTCCATCCGGAGGGCCAGCGTCTCCACGCCGTTCAATGTCAGCCAGGCGTGAAACGGCGAGAGCGTCGAGCCCAGGTCGCGCAGGCTCACGGCGTGGCTGTACAGCGTGTAGGCCAGGTCCTCGCCAAAGGTCTCGGCAAAGGTGATTCCATTATATTCCGGAGAGGGGGTGCTCAGGCTCGGGTACTTTTCGTTGTGCAACCAGCGAAATTTTCCGGAGTCGATCACCACGCCTCCCACGGCGTTGCCCTGCCCCGAGAGGAACTTGGTCGTGGAGTGAACCACCAGGTCTGCGCCCCACTCCAGGGGCCGGCAGAGCGCAGGAGTGGCCATGGTGTTGTCCACAATCAGCGGCACTCCAGCGCCCTGAGCGACTTGGGAGATGGCCTCCAGGTCAACGACGACACCTCCCGGGTTGGCCAGGCTCTCCACAAAGATCGCCCGGGTCTTTCCTGTAACCGCCTGCCGGAAAGCCTCCGGATCAGTGGCTTCGACAAAGATGGCCTCCCAGCCGAACTTCCGGAAGCTCTTGCCCATCAGGTTGATGCTGCCTCCGTAAAGCTTGTTGGCCACGATCACCTCCATCCCGGGAGACATCAGAGGGAACAAAGCCAGGACCTCTGCAGAGTGCCCGGAGGCGGTGCAGGTGGCTCCACGTCCGCCTTCCAGAGTCGCCAGGCGCTCTTCCAGCGCCGCGACCGTGGGGTTGGTCAGCCGGGAGTAGATGAACCCGGGCGCCTGCAGATTGAACAGCGAAGCCGCGTGGTCGACATCCTCGAAGACGTAGGAGGTGGTCTGGTAGATCGGGAAGGAACGAGCTCCGGTGGTGGGCTCCGGTGGTGTCCCGGCGTGGATGGCCAGAGTCTCGAAACCGTACAGAGAGTGCAGGGGCTTCATGCGCGCCTCCGTCGGCTGCCAATGACGCCGGTGTTGATCCCCTGCCAGCCCAATTCGCCCCAAAGCCGAGAGTATTCGATCTTTGGGCAGCGGTTCATGACCACCTGCAGCCCGGCCTGCTCCGCAATCTCCCGGGCCTCGTCACTGACCACTCCGATCTGCATCCAGAGCACCTTGGCGCCGCAGGCCACGGCCTCTCGAGCAATCCCGGGGGCCTCTTCTGCACGGCGAAAGACCTCCACCATGTCTACCGTCCCGGCCTCTGCGAGGGAAGCACGGACGGTCTCTCCCAACAGCTCCTGGCCTGCTGCCGACGGGTTCACCGGGATCATCCGGTATCCCTTTTGGGCGAGATACTTCATGACAAAGAAGCTGGGACGCTTCCAGTTGGTCGAGGCACCCACCACGGCGATGCGCTGCACGCGTCGGAGGATGTCTCGAATTTCACGATCAGAGGAGTCTGGGTTCAATCGTTGTCTTTCTTGATGGGAATGTCGTTTGGATACAGGTCCCGGCGTTGCAGGATCTCTTCGCTCTCGAAGTCTTCGGGGAAGTAGATGCTCTTCGGCGGCAGACCGCGTCGCGGGATGAACTGCAGGTTCTTTGATCCATCCTCTTCGTAGCGATAGTAGGGGATGAGAGAGTTGTGCATCTTGGCTGGGTACTCCTCGTGCGCCGCCTCCAGGGCCAGCGCGGCCCTCTGAGTGGGAGAAAGCGGCCGAGGTGGCGGAGTGGAGCAGGCCCCCAGCATCGTCGCTGCAATGAAAGAAATCAGAATGAGCTGTCTCATATCCCTCCGGAAGGGGTGACCGTTTGCAATCATGGGATGGACCGCAGAAAAGCACAAGCTAGCTCATGGGCCGTGACGCAACATGCACCGTGGAGGCCCCGAAGACGAAGTCGTGGATCTGGACCTCCTGAAAGCCGGCCTCGATCAAGATGCGCCGCAAGGTCTCCTGATCCGGATAGGCTTTTGAGGACTCGGGCAGGTACTCGAACATCTCCTGTCCGGGCATCAGGCGCTGGCCGATCCAAGGGACGATCTGGAAGAAGAAGAATTGGCTGAGTGCGTCAACCACCGGCACCCGGACCTTCCCTACATCCAGACTGACCAAAGTCCCTCCGGGACGCAGCACTCGGTGGATCTCCTGCAGAGCACCTTGAAGGTCCGGGACGTTCCGGAGTCCGTATCCTACAGTGACGGCATCGAAGTGGTGCTCCGGAAACGGGAGATCCATCGCGTTCCCGCGCAGGTAGCGAATCGACTCCTGTTCAAGAGGCTGGCGCTGTTCGGCAATGTCCAGCATCTCCTGCGCAAAATCCAAGCCAATCACCTCGACCTCTGGGCGCAGACGCTTGACGGCCCGGGCGATGTCTCCGGTCCCACAGCACAGGTCCAGGCAACGTTCTCCGGGACGCAGCCCCGCCTGACGGGCGACAAACCGTTTCCAGTAACGGTGCATCCCAAAGGTGATCAGGTCGTTGAAGCGATCATACTGCTTGGAGATCTCATCAAACTTTTGCTCAACGTAGGCGGCTTTTTCGTGAGCTGGGGGGAGTTGGTAACTCATGGAGAAGCAAGGAAATGAGCGGCAGAACCGGCCGGAGGCCGGCCAAGAAAAAAGGAAAAAGGCAACACTGCAGGCAAACAATCAAGTTATCTCCCTGAAGCTACAAAGCAAAGCCGTTTTTCAGAAGGAGGTGTTGCAGGAAAACCGGGTTGTGCTGCCCGGAGATTGGCTTGCCGGGTTTGCCGGGCTGTGAAAGGGCTGTCGGGCTGAGGTTTGGGTTGCGGTTTAGGGCAACTCTTGTTAGCTTGTCGCAGTTTTGAGATCAGGACAAATTGGGCACACAGCCACACCTGAATCTCCAAAAGCATCTTCTTGAATTGCCCATCCTATTGGAGACCATGATGAAACGTTTGCTGATCACAGGATTCCTGCTTCTGACAGGATCTTTGATCGCCAATACTGGCTTGGCCGCAGGAGATCTGAAGCGCGGCGCCGTGCTCTACAAGAACTGTGTCAACTGCCATGGAGAAAATGCCCAGGGCAAGACACTCTCAGATGCACCTCGGCTGAGTGGCCAGTATGACTGGTACCTGGCCCGTCAACTTCAGCACTTCAAGGACGGAGTCCGCGGGACTCACTATGCCGACGTGACCGGGCAGCAAATGAAACCGTTTGCGCTGACCTTGCGCACGGAAGAGGACATCAACAACGTCGTGGCCTACATCAACTCCAAGAAGGCGGCTCCTCTGCCTGCAAGCGTTGCCGGAGATCCGACGGCCGGGCAAACCTCCTATGCGACCTGCATGGCCTGCCACGGAGCCAACGGCGAGGGCAACGAGGCGCTGAATGCCCCCAAGCTGGCCGGGCTCCCGGACTGGTACGTGGCCCGGCAGCTTCACAGCTTCAAGAACGGCTACCGCGGAGTCCGCGCAGACGACACCTACGGACAGCAGATGCGCCCGATGGCCATGGCCTTGAACGATGAGCAGATCAACAACATCGCCGCCTATGTGGCGACGATGAGCGGCCTCACGCCCCCCAAGCCTACAGCAGTCAAGAAGGCTGCGGTGATGGCGTCAACGTCCTCTTCGGCCGAGGCTCCTCAAGCCGTGACAGTGGCCGCGATGAATCAGGTCACTGGGGAATACGTGCCTTACGACGACCCCCGCCAATCTGCAGATGCGTCCTGGGCGGTCTGTGCCTCCTGCCATGGCAACAACGGGCAAGGCAATGAGCGCCTGAGCGCGCCTCGTCTTGCGGGTCAGTACGACTGGTATCTTGCCCGGCAGCTTCAGAACTGGAAGGACGGGATCCGGGGCGTGCATCCGACCGACATGTACGGAATGCAGATGCGCCCGATTTCCATGATGCTGCAGGATGAGGCGGCCATCAGCGAGGTCTCTGCGATCGTAGCCGGCTACCAGGCTCCGTACCCTCGGGCCACGCTGGAGGGAAGCGTGGAGGCGGGGCGCGCAGCGTATGCCACCTGCATCGCCTGCCACGGTGGAGATGGAGCCGGGAACAAGGCCCTGAATGCTCCCAAGCTGGCCGGACTTCCGGACTGGTACATCGCGCGGCAGCTGCACCATTTCCGCGATGGTGCACGTGGTCGCAATCCGAAGGACACGTACGGGCAGCAGATGGCCCCGATGGCCGCTGGCCTGAGCGATCAGACGATCATCGACCTGGGAACCTACATCGCGACCTTGCGTGAAGGTGAGATTGACACGACTCCGGTCGTGCAACAAGCTGCACCGGCCGCGACAGCCGAGGCTCCGGCCGCGACAGCTGCTGTGGCAAGCTCCTCTGACGGACAGGCCCTCTACGCAACCTGTGCCGGCTGTCACGGTGCGGATGGCGCAGGCAACCAGGCTCTCAACGCGCCCCGGCTTGCCGGCCAGCAGGCCTGGTACATTTCCCGGCAGTTGGCGAACTTCAAGGGCGGAGTTCGTGGAGCCCATGCTGATGACATGTACGGCAAGCAGATGGCCCCGATGTCCATGGCACTCAGCCCCGCAGACATGGACGCTGTGGCAGCGTATGCCTCCGGACTCACCGGAGCCCGTGCGGCAGCGACCCTGAACGGCGACACTGCAGCCGGTCAGGCCGGATACGCCCTGTGCGCGGGCTGTCACGGTGCGGATGGCAAGGGCAACCAGGCGCTGAATGCTCCGGCGCTCAACGGGCTCCCGGACTGGTACATCGCGCGGCAGCTGGCGAACTTCAAGGCTGGAATCCGTGGGGCGCATCCGGATGATGTCTACGGCAAGCAGATGGCCCCGATGTCCATGGGCCTGGATGAGGCTGCCATGAAGAACATCTCGTCCTACATCATCACTCTCCAGTAAACCCCCCGGGGCCTTCGGGCCCCACCTCCACCCCACGCGTGCTCCATGCGGATTCTCCTGGTTGAGGATGACTCATCCCTCAGCGACTCCCTGGCCACGGCCATCCGCAGCCTGAAGCATCATCTTCACGTTACCGCAGAGGCAAAAACCGCCCTTGCCGAGTTGGAACAGAGGCCGTTTGATGCGGTCGTCACCGACCTCCACCTTCCTGGGATGAGCGGGCTTGAACTCCTGAAAATTGCCCGAGAACGAGGCATCGAGTTCCCTTTCATCCTGACTACAGGCCACGTGGATCCACAGGTTGCTGCGGAGTTGCAGGGCTTGGGCGTGGCCGCCTTCATGCGCAAACCGTTCTCTCTGGAGCAGATTGAGTCCGCGCTGAGTGCTTGCTCCCGGGAGAGCACCAAGTGCCGCAGCGCTCAGGACCAGCGCTTCCGAGAAGAGATCGCCCGGATCATGAAGCTCTGTGTGAACTGCTGGGAGTTGAGCACCGGGAAGCCTGCAGGCGCTCTCGCTCACGAATCGAGAGCGTGGAAAATCTCATCAGGAGGGCGAGCACGAGCCTTCGAACGATACCTGAACCTGAACACGCTCCCGAGCATCCCGAAGCTGGACCCGGTCTTGAAAACGGCCCGGTTCGTTCTGGAACAGGCCTCCTCTTCACAAGTGCAGGAGGAACTGAGGATCGCGCTATCTCGCCTGGAGCACCGGGACCCTCAGGCTCCTGACATCCCGCAATTGCCCCTCAGGGGCGCCGATCTTCCTTAGGCACCGCGAGGATGTGCCTCCCGAAGGAGATGGTCCGGTCGAGCGTGATGAAGGCTCTCCGGACAAGCACGAACGTTCCGGTCGCCTTCGGCTCCTCAACTTTCCGCAATAGCAGCAAGCAGGGCAGGCGCATCCCGGCGCTGAGGAAGAACAGCAGCTGATAGTTGTTGAACTCGAGACCCTGCCACATCAGGTGCGTTCCTGCCAGCGAAAGCGCCAGAATCCCACCCAGCCCGGAGGCCAGGAAGTTCACAAACCCGTTCAGCGCAGCCTGCATGGCGAGGAACCCGGCCTTGCCCTCCTGAGGCGTGGCGCTCAGGAGCAGGTTGAACATTGCCAGGTTGAACCCCGGCCAGAAGACCCCGGCCAGAAGCGCATTTGCGAAGAAGGGCCAGTACCAACTGTACGGCGAGAGAGCGTAGTACAGCGGCAACTGCACAATCCCCATCGCACAGAGCATCAGCACCGGCCGGTGCCCATGTCGGTCGATTAGCCGACCCCAGAAGGGTTCGAAGAAGATCGAGGTCAGGGCGGTGCCGATGGAGGTCGCTGCCACCAGCCGGAAGTCCCACTCCAGCGTTTTGATCAGGTGTGCGGAGAAGTAGGGAGCCGAGACGCCCACAGGAAACAGCAGCGCGATGTAGAACGTGAGAATCCGGCGATATCCGGGGTCGCGGAAGGGGCGGACGAGGTAGTCATGCAATGAGGGAAGCACCTGAGGTGTGGTTGCTGGCTCCGGCTGCCGTCCGATGAGAAAGAAGGCGATCAGGGCCGCGCCAACGGCTACCAGAAACAGCGTCAGGTAGCCGGAGTACGGAGACTCCTGCCCCCGGAAGTGGTCAATGACAAATCCTCCTCCCAGGCTGCAGGCGATGGCAAAGCTCCCGGCGAGCCGGTTGCGTTGGCTGAAGTAGCGTCCCCGGATGCGTTTGGGGACCAGATCGGCCATCCAGGTAATCCAGGCCGGAACACCGCTCTGCATCAGCAAATGCGCAAGCCCGAAGAGTCCGAGAAAAACCCAGATGTGAGGAATGGACAGCTCCAGCAAAGGCACGAGGGCCATGGGGAGCCAGAGCATCCGGGACATTCCGGAGAACCAGCGGACCCAGTTCCGGCGCCTCCCGGAACGCTCCACCCAGTAGGCCCCTGGAAGCTGCATGCCTTGCGCAAGCATCGGCAAGGCCAGCAGCAGGGCCAACTCAAAATCGTTGGCCCCGAGCAGGAGCGCGTAGCCTGTGAGGAAGGCCCCGGAGGTCAAGGTCATGTGTACGGAGGCAGAGGCTCCTTCCCAAATCGAGAGGCGCAAACCGCGCCGAGTTTCATGATTCACAACAATTCATCTGATAGGCACAACGGGGGCAAACTCCTTCGGGAACGGCCTTGACCCCGTCACTGCTGGTTCGTGTCCCTTCTGTTCTAGCCGATCTTGCGTGCAAAATCCCGCACAGAATTGCAATGACGCTGGATTCTTCTGCACTTCCTGTTAGGTTGAACCCGTGTAATGAAATCGAAACCCGTTGGAGCTTCAAGCGAGAAAAGGGCATGGCACGCATTGGCGTAGATTTAGGCGGAACCAAGATTGAGTTGATCCTCACCGAGGACAACCCGCTGGAGGTGCGAGAGCGCATCCGGGTTCCCACGGAGAAGGCGCACGGCTACGAGCATCTGCTCAACCAGCTGGTGGGGCTGCTGGAGGGCCTGAGGGCTCAGTCTCCCGATCCGGTCCGAATCGGTCTGGGCATTCCTGGAGCCGTTGACCGGCAGGGACAGGTGGTCACCTCGAACATCCGCTGCCTGGACAACGTGTTTCTGGCCCGTGACCTCAGCGAGCGGCTGGACCAGGAGGTGCAGGTTGGCAACGACGCCAACTGCTTCACGCTCAGCGAGGCCTTGCACGGGGCTGCGAAGGGGCTCCGGATGGTCTTCGGGGTGATCCTGGGGACCGGAGTGGGCGGAGGGCTGGTGCTCGACGGAGAGTCCTGGTCCGGGCTTCATGGAATCGCCGGAGAATTCGGACACGTCTCCATCAACTATCAGGGGGTCCCATGCTACTGCGGACGTCGCGGGTGCATGGAACAGTACCTTGCCGGACCGTCCATTCAGCGGGCCTATGAGCAACGCTCCGGGAAAAAGTCAGAGGTGCAGGCCATCGCCGAGGCTGCCCAGACGAAGGAGGATCCGCACGCTGTGGCGGTGATGGAGGAGTTTCTGGAGGTCTATGCTCAGGCGATGGCCAACGTGATCGCCGAACTGGACCCGGATGCCATTGTCCTCGGAGGAGGCGTCTCCAACCTGGACCTGCTCTACACGGAAGGTCAGGCGCGCATTCAACAGATCGCCCTCCCGGGCGCACGCAAGACGCAAATTCTCAAGAACCAGTTGGGGGACTCCAGCGGCGTGTATGGAGCTGCAGCCCTCGGCTGAACTCTGGAAAAGACGGATGCCTAAACTTCTGATTGCCCTGACCTTGCTCCTGGTGAGCCTGTTGGGCCTCCCGGAGAGAGCCCGAGCCGTTTCGGGGTGGGCCTGCTTCGGGGCCGCCCTGGCCGAAATCTACCTCCCCGGACTGGGCTACGGACTGCTGGGAGATTGGGACAAGGCCCTCATCTTTGGCGGTGCCCGCTGGGCCTCGGCCAACAAGTACTACACCTACTCCGAGAGCCCGGATTATCAGGAAGAGGTCGACCAGATCTACCGTGAGACCGAACTCAGCGACGAGAAGACCCAGCTCGACATCTACTACTCACGGGAGACCTTCTACGCCAACGCCCATAGCAGCATTTACGGAAACCTGACCTTCCTCACGATTTACGACCTTTACGATGGAGGGTGTGAGGAAAACACCAAGACCTACGGGCTGCTGGCGGCGCCGTTCCGTCTGGATCTGTGGGGGGGAGAGTTGACCTTCTGGGCCCCGACGGTCTACATCTCTGCGGTGCCTTTGGACGATCGGGAGGTGATCTATCACGTCGATGAAGACCTCAGCCGCGATGAGATGCTCCGGATGTCCTTCCTCCAGTATCAGCTGGTGGGAATTGGAGAGGAGGTGCTTTTCCGGGGAGTGATTCAGCGCTCGCTGTTCAACGCGTTTGATGGGGTCTTCAGCTCCAATGTGGCGCGCTGGACCAGCATTGTCCTCGGGGCCGGAGTCTTTGGCGCCGCGCACAGTGGGGCCGGACTCTCGGCAAATTCCGGGTCCGCCTTTGTGGCCGGGCTGTACCTCGGCTACGTGTATCACCCGGAGCCCGGAACCTATGACCTGGAGCAGGCGATTGCGATTCACTCCTGGTGGGACACGATCCTCATGCACCGCACCATCACCGGCGCCCGGTTCAAGGAACGTCAGCCCGGGGAAGACGGGCTGAATCCTGTGCTTCAGGCATCCTATCCGCTCTTTGGCTTCACCTACCGCTTCTAGCGGTCGCTTCTCTGGCGATCCAGCCGAACCGCACAGAACTTGAATTCCGGGATCTTTCCGAAGGGATCGAGCGCGTCGGTAGTGATCAGGTTGGCCGCGGCTTCGTGGTAGGAAAATGCCATGTACACGCTGCCCTGGGGCACTCCGGAGTCCGGACGGACGTGGGCTTGAAGCTGTCCGCGCCGTGACGTGACCTGCAGCACCTCCTCGACGACTCCCCGGACATCAGTCACCAATCCCAGGGCCCGGAGGTCCTCCGGATGCACGCTGACGATGGGGAGCGGTTCGATCTCGTCGAGCACGCGGGTGCGTCGGGTCATGCTCCCGGTGTGCCAGTGCTCCAGCTGCCTCCCCGTGATGAACACGTACGGAAATTCCGGATCCGGCAACTCGTGGGCTTCGGTGAAGGTCGCCGGGACAAACCGGGCCTTGCCGGACTCTCTGGGAAAGCTTTCCTGAAAGATGATCGGGGCTCCGGGGTCGCCTTCGTTTTCACAAGGATAGGTCACCGAATCTTCCGCCTGCAACCGCGCCCAGGTCATCCCGGCCATGCTGGGAGTGGCCTTGCGGATCTCGGCAAAGACCTCCTCGGGTCCGGAGTAACTCCACTCCAACCCCAGCCGCTGTGCGAGTTCCTGAATGATCCACCAATCCGGACGCGCCTCTCCGGGAGGGGCAAGGGCTTGGCGCCCGAGCTGGACCTGGCGGTTGGTGTTGGTAAAGGTCCCGTCCTTCTCCGGGAAGGCGGTTGCCGGGAGAATCACGTCGGCAAACCCTGCGGTCTCTGTGGGGAAAATGTCCTGCACGACCAGGTGCTTCAGGCGAGCGAGCCCGGCGCGGGTGTGGTTGAGGTTGGGGTCCGACATCGCCGGGTTCTCTCCCATGATGTAGATCCCGGAGATTTCTCCTTGATGTGCGGCCTCGGCGATCTCGACAACGGTCAGCCCGGGTCGAGGGTCCAGCTTGCTGCCCCAGAGTTCTTCAAAGAACTGCCGGGCCTTGGGGTTGTCGACTCGCTGATAGTCCGGGAAAACCATCGGGATGAGCCCCATGTCAGAGGCTCCCTGGACGTTGTTCTGTCCGCGCAGCGGGTGCAGCCCGGTCCCGGGTCTTCCGATCTGTCCGGTCATCAGCGCCAGCGCGATCAGGCAACGGGCGTTGTCGGTGCCGTGGATGTGCTGGGAGACGCCCATGCCCCAGAAGATGATCGAACTGCGTGACGTGGCGTAGCGTCGGGCCACCTGACGGAGCGTGTCTGCGGGGACCCCGCAAACCGGAGCCATGCGCTCCGGGCTGTAGTCCTTCAGGTTTTCGCGCAGGGCCTCAAAGCCCTCCGTACGCTCTCGGATGAAGGCGTTGTTGCAGAGCCCTTCCTCGACCACAACGTGCATCAGAGCGTTGAAGAGCGCCACATCGGTTCCCGGATGAAACTGGAGGCTGAAGGTGGCGTGGCGGGCCATGTCGATGCGCCGTGGGTCAATCAGTACCAGCGTCTTCCCGGCCTTGGCTGCGTTCTTGAAGAAGGTCGCGGCGACAGGGTGATTGGCGGTGGTGTTGGAGCCCACGACGAGGATCACCTCCGCCTCCTCGGCGTCGTTGAATGGATTGGAGACTGCTCCAGAGCCGATGCCTTCGAGCAGGGCCGCGACCGACGAGGCGTGACAGAGCCGGGTGCAGTGATCGACGTTGTTGGTGCCAAAGCCGGTACGGATCAGCTTCTGCACCAGGTAGGCCTCCTCGTTGCTGCCTTTGGCACACCCGAAACCGGCAAGGGCTGATGGACCCTGCGCCTTGAGGATCTGCCGGAACCCCGTTGCCGCCTGCTCCAGAGCCTCTTCCCAGGAGGCCTCTCGGAAGACCCGGGAGAAGTCCTCGGGGGCGACCAGTTCCGGAGTCTTCGGGACGCCCTCTCGGCGGATCAGCGGGCGAGTCAGGCGCTGGGGGTGGTGAACGTAGTCGAACCCGTAGCGTCCCTTGACACAGAGGCGGCTCCTGTTGGCCGGTCCGGAGCGTCCCTGCACCTCGAAGATTCGGTTCTCCCGGACACGATATTCCAACTGGCAGCCCACTCCGCAGTAGGGGCAGACCGAGGGCACCGTGCGATCCGCCTCCGAGGTCGAAGAGGTGAGCAGGTCGGCAGACAGGAGCGCCCCGGTGGGACATGCCTGCACGCACTCGCCACAGGCCACGCAGGTGCTGGCTCCCATCGGATCTCCGAGGTCGAAGACGATTGTGGAGTGGTCTCCTCGGAACGCGTAGCCGATTACGTCGTTGACCTGCTCCTCGCGGCAGGCGCGGACGCAGCGGCTGCACTGAATGCAGGCGTCCAGGTGCACGGAGATCGCCGGATGCGATGTGTCCGGAGCGGTCTGCCGACGCTCTGGAAAGCGGGCCTGCTTCACTCCGAGCTTCTCTGCCCAGACGTCGAGCTCCGAGCGCGGGGTGTAGGGCGACCTTCCCTGGTCCGGCATGTCAGCCAGCAGCAACTCCAACACCAGCTTTTGCGAGATTCGGGCGCGCTCGTTGCGGCTCTGCACCTTCATCCCGTCTGCAGGGACTCTCCAGCATGAAGGGGCGAGAGCCCGCTCTCCCTCAATCTCCACAACACAGGCGCGGCAGTTGCCGTCCGGACGGTAACCCTCCTTGTAGCACAGGCAGGGAATCTCGACGCCAATCCGCTGTGCCGCCTGCAGGATCGTCTCTCCGGGGAGGGCCTCCACAGTCTGGCCGTCCAGCTCGAAGCGGATCACTTCGCTCAAGGTGGAATCCATCAGAGCTTCTCTCAAAAGGTCAAAATCGTGTCGAATGATCCGCCAAGATCCTCCAGAAATTTGCAGAATTTACAGCTGGTTGCTCTCGTTGGACTTCATGAGATCACGCAGAGAGACGACGGGCAAACGATAGCCGCCCGCCATCGGCATCCAGCGTCACTTTGGCTCCCAAGGGAAGCGGCCAGTTCAGCGGGCCGTGCCCGCAGGGCAGGTTCTGTCCCACCGGAAAGGGGGTGTTGCCCAGCCAGTCCTCAAGCATGGCTGCAAGCTCTTCCGGGGCTCCGCAGCTGCTCCAGCGTCCAAACACCAGGCCTCGAATCTTTTCAAATTTTCCGGCCTCACGCAAGTGAGTCAGCATCCGGTCGATGCGATAGGGAGCCTCTCCGACATCTTCCAAAAAGAGGATCTGGCCTTCAGTCTGAATTTCGTAGGGAGTTCCCAACGTGGCAACGACCAGAGAAAGGCACCCTCCAGTGAGCACACCGGTAGCCTGCCCCGGACGCAAGGACTCCAGCGAGTAAGGCTCCGGAGGAGGCGCATCCTGCATGACCCAGCGGCGCAGAGCCTCTTGGTTTCGGGGCTCGTCGAGGAGTTGCTCGGTGACCACACAGGGGCCGTGCAAGGTCACTTGCTGCCCATGATGTCCCAAATAATGGAGCAAGCTCGTGAGGTCACTGAATCCCACCATCAACTTTCGGAGGCCGGTGAAGGCCTGAGGATTCAGCCCGGAGAGTAGGCGCATTGCACCATAGCCGCCTCTGACGGCAAAGAGGGCCCGGATGGAGGGGGCTCGGTAGAGCCGCTCGAATTCCTGCACCCGCTGTTTATCTGTACCTGCGAGGTAGAGGTGCCGGGACTCGAGGTTTCGGGCGAGTTCGACCCTTAGCCCCCAGGACTCGAGGACGGAGACCGCTTCCGGAATGCGGGCAAGAAGTTGAGTTTGGAGAGGCGAGCTGGTGGCGACCAAGGCCACCGAATCTCCGGGGCGGAGCCGTTCCGGCCAGTGCCGTTCAGGAAGGCTCACCGTCCAACTCTTCAGGGTTTAGCAGGTCGGGGGTCATGGCCCATGTTTGGAAATAGACTTGCCTGATTCCAGGAAATCCTGGAAACTCGTGGGGTAGCTTGAAGCAGGGGGATTCTGGAAGGCTGGAGCGAGAAACGGGGTTCGAACCCGCGACCTCAACCTTGGCAAGGTTGCGCTCTACCAGCTGAGCTATTCTCGCAATAGACCCACCCAATTTGCCGAAATCTCTGCAGAGAGTCAATTTGTTTTTTTCCTCTGAATCCCGACGCCCCAACGCACAGTCCTTGCACGTCCAAGCCGAGACCCAAGCCTCAGGGCGCTCTAAATCACGCGGCATCTTTCGACCTCCGTTTATGTCTCTCTCTCTTCGATTCGCTCTTCTCCTCCTTCTGTTGGGAGTCGGCCTCTTCGTCTGGCCTCTCTCGGCAAATGAAAACTACCGACTTCCTCCGGAAATGGAGGTCAAGGACTTCCCGATCCGGATGGACAAGCGCGTTCAGAGCCTCGTCAAGCTCTATACCACGAAGAAGCGAGACCAGATCGGCCTGGGGATCAAACGCTCCGGGAGGTACATGCCGTTGATACGTCGCGAACTGCACAGCGCTGGGCTTCCCCAAGACCTGGCCTATGTGGTTGCAGCGGAGAGCAATTTCAACGTCAAGGCCCGTTCGCACATGGGGGCTGTGGGGCTGTGGCAGTTCATTGCTCCTACGGGAAAGCGCTACGGGTTGCGGATTGACAACTGGGTGGATGAGAGGCGAGATCCGGTCAAGGCGACCCAGGCGGCAATTGCCTACCTCTCGGTGCTCTACGAGCGCTTTCACGACTGGGAGTTGGCCATGGCGGGTTACAATGCGGGTGAGAACCGGGTTGAGCGGGCGATTCGCTACAACCGGAGCCGGAAACGCAAGACCGATTTCCGCTCCCTGCGCCTGCCCCGGGAGACCCGAGGCTATGTCCCTTCCATCATGGCGCTGGCAGTGATCCATCGAAACCCCAGCGCCTATGGGTTGAGCTGGATCCGGAAAGATCCTCCAATGGATGAGGCGCAGGTGGCTTTGGCTGTCAGCTACTCTCTGGAGGAAATCTCCACTCGGGTTGGGATCCCCTTCAGCGAGTTTCGGTTGATGAACGCCCAGTACTACCGGAGCACTCCGCCGCTGACGGATGACAAGTACACGTTTTACCTCCCAAAGGTCTACCACGAGAAACTCCTGCTTTCGCTCAAGGAGAAGCCTCAGCCTTCCCTGGACTGGATCGCCGCCTATTCCAGCCACCTGGGCAACTCTCGCGCAGTGACCAACATCCTGCAGCGTCACGGAGAACCCATGTACATTCGGGTCCGCTCCGGAGACAACCTCTGGGACCTGGCTCGCAAGCACAACACGACCGTAAATCGTCTGGCCACCTGGAACGGCTTGAAGACCAACTCCTTGCTTCGAGTCAACCAGCGACTCAAGATTTACATCCCGACCTGGGAGGTCGTCCGCGAGGTGGCCAAGAACCGCTCCGCTCCGCAGCAACAAAGCTCTCGGCTGGTCTCTAGCAACACCCCCTTGAAGGTGAAGGTTCCGGAGGGAGTCTCTTTGGAGGACCTGAGTCGACGTTACGACATCAGCCCAAGCAAGCTGCGAGAGCTGAACCACCTGGAGCCCGGAGAAGAGATCAAGGCCGGGCAGCAGCTGGTGGTTGGTCAGCATGTGGTCCGGACCCGCAAGATCCGGGTCCCCCGAGGCTCGACCCTCTCCGGGCTGGCCAGGCGCTACAAGGTCTCGGTGGGGAAGCTGATGGAATGGAACCACCTCTCCAGTGCGAGATCGCTCAAGGCCGGACAGTCACTGATTGTGGCGAAGTCGCTTGTGCCCGCAACCTATGCACGCCCTGCAGATGGATACCGAACGATCCGGGTGCCTCGCAACGCGACCTTGTCCGGGCTTGCCCTGCGACACAAGGTGAGCGTCGAACAATTGCTGGCCTGGAACAACATGGACCACCCACGCCAGCTGAAGGCCGGGCAGCGGCTGATCGTCTCAGAGCGTCGGTTGGAACGCCCTGCAGCAAACCCGGGGAACATCACGATCCGAGTCCAACGTGGAGACACGCTCTGGCAGCTCGCCCGAAAGTATGGAACCTCCGTGAAAAACCTGGTGGCCCTGAACAACCTGAACCCGCGCAGTCCGCTGTATCCGAATCAGAAGCTCATCGTCCCCAATAACGAGTCCTGACCTTTCCGGAATGCCGTCTCATCTAGACAAGAAGGCCCTCCTGTTGGAGGCTCTATCCTACATCCAGCGCTTTCGAGACAAGGTGGTCGTCATCAAGTATGGTGGCGCTGCCATGATTGAGCCGGAGTTGAAGGAGAGCTTTGCCCAGGACATTGTCCTCCTGCAGTCGCTGGGGATGCGTCCGGTGATTGTGCATGGAGGGGGGCCGGAAGTTTCTCGGGCCATGCAGCAGATGGGACAGGAGGTCTCCTTCATCGATGGCCTCCGGGTGACCAGCGCCGAGAACCTGCGGGTAGCGGAGATGGTCCTCTCCGGAAACATCAACAAGGAGATCATCGCACAGCTGAACCGGTTTGGTGGCAAAGCGGTGGGTTTGAGTGGCAAGGACGGTCACCTGATTGATGCCCAGAAAAAGGTCTCTCCGCAGGGAGCGGATCTGGGGTATGTCGGCGAGATCATGCGCACCAACCCGGAGCTGCTGGAGGTCCTGATTGGGCAAGGGTTCCTTCCGGTGGTCTCTCCCATTGGCATGGGCAAGGACGGGACGACCTACAACATCAACGCGGACACCGCCGCGTCCCGGATCGCCGTGGCCTTGCGGGCCTACCGGATCATCTTCATGACGGATGTGGACGGAGTCATCAAGGACGGATCGCTACAGTCCGAGCTGAGTGTCGAACAGACGGAGCAACTGATTCGCGAAGGGGTGATCAAGGGGGGGATGGCTCCCAAGGTGGAAGCCCTGCTCTACTGCGTTCGGAACGGGGTCCAGTCGGCACAGATCATCAACGGGACAGATCCACACTCGGTGATTGCCGAACTCTTTACCGATGAAGGCATCGGGACCAAGATCGTCGCCTAGAAGGACGCTTCCTCCTCCGTCGGCCGCTCATACTCCTCCGGAGCCTCTGCCTGAGACTTCCGATACAGCCAGTAGACAAACCCACCGACAGCAATCAGCGGGATGAACATCATCACCGCAGTTGCCAGGTAGTAGGAGGTAATGGTTCCTCCACTCCCGGAGAAGCAGACGGCACAGGCCCAGGCGTTGACAGGGAGGCTCAGCGAGAGCAGAAGCGGGAGGAACCTCATGCGAGGTAGACCAGGGCGTAGAGAATCGGCCAGATGCCGACGACAAAGTACCAGAAGACCAACATGCCCTGAAATCCCTCGTCCGTGATCGGCTTGCGCGCCTCCGGAGCCAGGCGAATCCAAGTGAAGGTCAGCGCGATCACTGCTCCGAGAACGTGCAGTCCGTGCATCCCGATGATCAGGTAGAACATCCCGCCATAGTTTGATGAACTCAGCGTCAGCCCGTAGCTCAGCAGCTCCGCCCACTCGTATCCTTGAAACAGCAAAAAGAAGACCCCGGCCCCCAGACAGTATCCCGAGAAACGAAAGGCCTGGGTGCGGTCGGTCTTCAGGAAGATGGAAGCCTGTCGGAGCAGGAAGGCGCTGCCGATCAGGACGACGGAGTTGAACGCAGTGGTCCAGACTGGCAGGCGAGGTTGTCCCCACGGAGGCCACTCCTCCAGTCCGGAACGGATGATCATGTAGGCGCTGATGAGCGACGCAAAGAGCATGATCTCGGTTACGATGAAGACCAGAACGGCAAAGACCGTGCTGGAAATCAGGGGCTTGGCACGAAGCGGCCGGTCTTCGTAGGAGGGCTCGGTGACGAGGGAGTGGAGCAACCAGTGGTTCATGAGTGTTCGTTATTGCTGTGCGTCGTGTTCGGCAGAAACCTCGGCATAGGAACTGGAGTGAACAATCACTCGCTGCTCGACTTTGCAGGAGCCATTGGAGATGCAGTCCTCCCAATTCTGCCCTTGGGTCTTGATGATGTCCGAAGACACCCCAAAGAAGAAGACTGCTCCAATCACTACGACAGATGCCAGCAATAGAAACCAGATGATCTTTTTTTCAAATCGTAAATGCATGAAGTCGGCACAGACCATGTAGGCCTTGACGATCGCGATCCCGAAGGCTGTGACCACGGTCAACCAAGGGATGCCGATCTCCGGGCCGATGAGGCTGACGACCAGCAATCCGAGAAGAATCGCCCAGATCTTGATGTAGTTGGGATGAGCGTGTGCTGCTTCCGACATGAGAACCTCTCAGAAATTGGCGATGTAAAGTATGGGGAACAGGAAGATCCAGACGATGTCGACGAAGTGCCAGTACAGCCCCACCAACTCGGCGCGGTGAAGATTGTACCCCTTGCGGATGTCGAAGGAGACCATGCCCATGATGACCATTCCTCCAAGCACGTGGAGAGCGTGCAGTCCGGTCATGGTGAAGTAGAACGACCAGAAAATGTTCGTGGTGAACCCGACGCCATGAGCGATCTTGCTTCCGTATTCGTAGGCCTTCACGCACATGAAGACCAGCCCCCCGAAGATGGTGAACCAGATGTACTTGAAGGCGCGGTCCTTGTCCCCGTGCTCTGCGGCATCGTGAGCGAGGACGATGGTCAGGCTGGAGGTGAGGAGCACGAAGGTGTTGAAGGCACCCGCCCAAGTGACGGTCAGAACCGCGTCCTGAAATCCGGGGGCTCCGTTGAACTTGAAGAGCAGGAAGCAGGCAATCAGCCCACCAAAGATGAAGACCTCTGAAGAGAGCAGCCACCAAACGGCCAGCCGCGCAGTGGGGATTCCTGTCGCAGTGCGACCGGTGGCAATCGGACCGTGCATCGACATAGAGAGTTCCGGGGAGAGGGGTTAGCAGGTTCCGGCCTGGACAGCTTTTGCCCAGGCCGAAAAGGCGTCAGTTTCGATCAGGCATGTGCTGGGGCCAGTAGTCCTCCCGATTTCCCGGGACGCTGTACTCGTAGGGCCCGCGGTATACCGTCGGGAGTTCCTTGAAGTTCCCGTGAGGCGGAGGAGAGGGGGCAACCCACTCCAGGCTGTTGGCCTTCCACGGGTTGGCTTCTGCCTTCTCTCCCGTGACCATGCTGGCAAAGAAGTTCCAGATGAACGGGATCTGGAAGAGCAGCAGCAGGACCAGACTGGTGGTGGCGAAGATGCGGATTCCCTGCAGGTCGGCTGAGGCCAGGTCCGGGAAGTGCTGGTAGTTGTAGATCCGGCGATGCTGTCCGGCCATGCCGACCAGGAACAGCGGGAGGAAGAGCCCGTTGAAGGTCAGGAAGGTCCCCCAGAAGTGGATCTCTCCAAGCAGCTTGTTCATGTGCCGCCCAAACATCTTTGGATACCAGTAGTAGATCGCCGCAAACATCGCCAAGATGGCGATCGGGAAGAAGGTGTAGTGGAAGTGGGCGATCACGAAGTAGGTGTCGTGGAAGAAGATGTCCATCCCACTTGCCCCCAGCGGGATTCCGGTAACTCCACCAACCAGGAATGAGATCAGAAAGGCCATGGCCCACTTCATCGGCAGCTCGTAGCGGATCGATCCGCCGTACAGGGTAGCGATGTAGCAGAACAGCATCTCAGCAATGGGGACTGAAATGAGCAGCGTGGTCACGGCGAAGATGTTGGCCATCCGGGGGTCGATTCCGGCCACGAACTGGTGGTGTGCCCAGACGACGAAGGACAGGGCTCCGGTTGCAATGATCGTGTACAGGATCGCGCGGTATCCAAAGAGCTTCTTGCGGGAGAAGGTGGTGATGATGTCGGCCACGATCCCCATTGCAGGAAACAGGACCACGTACACCTCCGGGTGCCCGAAGAACCAGAAGAGGTGCTGCCAGAGAACCGGGTCTCCTCCTGCGGAGGGCAGGAAGAAGGTGGTCCCCAGCCGCTGGTCCATGAACAGCATCACCGCTCCGGCGACCAAGGGGCCAACCGAGGCCATGAACATGATCACGGCGATGTTGATCGTCCAGACGGCGATCGGCACGTCGGTCATGCGCATTCCCGGAGCCCGGGAATTCATGGTCGTGGTGAGGAAGTTGATCCCTCCGATCAGGAAGGCCACAATCTCCAGGGCCACGGCCAGGAGCCACAGGGAAGAGCCCCAGTTGGTCAGGCTGTACTCCGCAACCGAGGAGAGCGGAGGATAGGAGGTCCATGCGCCACCGAAGCCGCCTCCCTCAACGAAGAAGGAGATGAAGAGTACAACGATGCTGACGAAGAAGACCTGAATGGACAGGCGGTTGAGACGCGGGAAAACCATGTCGTCACAGCCGATCATCAGCGGGATCATGTAGTTCCCGAACGCGGCGATCAGCACCGGCATGGCGACCCAGAAGATCATGATCGTACCGTGGTTGGTCACGAGCATGTTGTATTCCGCGGGGCTGACCAGCCCGTAGAGCGGCACCTCCTGTCCTGGGAAGGCAAGCTGCATCCGGAAGCTGTAGGCGAAGTAGCCGCCTACCAGCGCCATGAACAGCCCCAGGAACATGTACTGGAGCCCGATGACCTTGTGGTCAACGGAGAAGATGTACTTGGTCCAGAAACTCTCCTCGTGATGGACATCATGAGCGTGAGCTTCTGTCATCGTGGTGGCTTGACTCATCAATCCTCCTTGAAATCAGATTTAGTCAGGAATCAAAAACTGCTGAGCAACTTCTCCGTGTAGGGAGAGGCCTCGTTCTGGCTCACCTGAGGACGCTTGGCGTTGATGGGGGTCGAGCCCTCCTTCAAACGCTTGAGGTACTCACTCTCGTAAGTCCCGTTCTGAATGGCTTCCATGGTGGCTTGATAGCTTTCCGGGGAGTGTACGGTGATGGCTGCGCCCATGATCCCGTGTCCGTGCCCGCACATCTCGGCGCACTGCAGGTCGAACGTTCCCTCCTGAGTGGGCTCAAACCAGCCGGTGATCGTCCGTCCGGGGATCATGTCCTGCTTCAGGCGGAAGGCGGGGATGGAGAAGTTGTGCAGCACGTCTCGAGACTGCAGCTCGAAGTGATAGACCTTGCCGACTTCAACATGGAGGTCGTTCACCGTCAGGACGTCGTCCTCGGTGTCCAACTTGCCATCCGGTCCGGAGTGGACAAACGACCAGGACCACTGCTGTCCGACCGCCCGGATGATGTCATCCTTGGGAGGCAAGGTCTGCTTGACCTGCACCCAGACCATGATCGCGCCGGCAATCAGGACCACGTCAAAGACGATGATCGCATAGTGTGGCCAGTGCACCCATTTGCTCTCACTGTGCTTTTCTCCAGTGATGTAGGCTGCTTTCGGGCTCACGCTGTGGCGAAAGCGGATCATGAAGTAGACGAGCACGGACAAGGTCAGCACGAACCAGAATCCGACGCCGTAGACAATCAGGTTGAACAGCCCGTCCATGTCACCACTGAAGGACGAGGCTCTCGGAATGAAGTAATCGAGCATGATCTTTTAATTTTAAAGGGGCTCTGGAATGCTCCAGCCTCAGTTCAGAACGAAGATGACCACTGCCAGCATGAACAGTACGCATCCAATTACGACCACTTTGAAGACCTTGGCTGCCAAGACTTCGGCTTCATCAATCGACGTTTGAATCATAAGCTCTCCGGGGGTTAGAGAAAGAGGTTGTCGACGACCAGGGCCGTCGCCAGAAGGGGAAGATAAACAATGGAGGCAAGGAAGACGTAGCGGGCCTGAGGCACGCTCGGGCGCTTCCAGAACATGACGGCGCTGAGCAGGAATCCGCCTCCCAGGATCGAAGCGCTGAAGATATAGAAGGTCGAGGCCTGCTCGAACCAGAGGAACGAGAAGCTGGCCACGATCATAAAGAGCGTGTTGACCAGAATCTGCCGGGCTGTGCGGGTTCCCCGCTCGTCGTCCAGAGAAAGCATCCGGAACCCTCCGCGAGCGTAGTCTTCACGGTAGGCCCAGGCAATGGCAAAGAAGTGCGGAAGCTGCCAGAAGTAGAGCAGAGCGAAGATGGGGAGCATCTGCCAGGTCATCTGTCCCTCGGCAGCAGCCCAGCCCATCAGAGGAGGCAATGCGCCAGTTACAGCGCCGACCCAGGTGTTCAGGGCGGTTACTTGCTTGAGGGGGGTGTAGAGCAGGACGTAGGAAGCCAAGGTCAACGCCCCGATAATCGCGGTCAGGCTGTTGACGGTCAGCTGGAGGTATAGCAGCCCGAGGACCATCAAGATCATCCCGAAGCGAAGGGCCTCTTCGGCTCCCAGGCGCCCCGCAGGCAGCGGACGATTCCGGGTGCGAGGCATCTGCCCGTCCGGGATCCGCTCATACCACTGGTTTAGCGCGTGCGCAGCTGCTCCTACCAGCGCTGTCCCAAGGAGGAGATTGAGCAGAAGCCACATCTCTGCCGCCTGAGGGGAGAGGCTGAACCCAAGCGCCGCGCTCAGCAGCACCATCGTCAGGAGACGAGGCTTGGTGAGCGCCCAGTAATCCATGAGCTTGCTGGATTGAGGTGCGAGGCTGTCGAGCGGGTAGGCTTTGGTTCGCATGAATGCGTGACGTAGTGGAGCCAAATCAAGTGCTTCAGAGGACCCGATGCGGGTTTGATGAACTGTGAAAAACTAGCATAAACGCAGTTCGGACCGCAAGGAAAAACCGGCCAAAGGCCGGGTCATCTGTAAAAGCCTCCCTTGGTGAAGAAGCTCGCAGAACCCCTTCCCGGGAAGCGCTGCTCGAGAAAGCCTGGGGGAGACCTCCCGGAAAGAGGTCTCTGAAGAGGGCTTCAGAAACCACGAAATCGTACCGTGACCAAGAGGTCTTCTCCCAGCATCTCGGTGGACTCGATCTGCCACTGATGAGACTCGCTCAGCCCAGCACAGCCCCAGTCTCCGCACCAAGAAAGCGCCCCTTGCCCCCCAATGACCTTCGGAGCGAGGAAGAGCTTGAGCGTGTTGACGCAGCCGGAGCGGATGAAGGAGGCGTGCACGGAGGCCCCACCCTCCACCAGCACCGAGTTGACCCCCTGCCGCTCGAGTTGCTCCAGCACCCAGGGAACCTCCGGACGCTCTGAGGGCGCCCGGAACCTTTTCAGCAGGGGCCGGACCGGCCAGGCTCGCTCCGGAGCATGGCACCCCTGAAAGACCCACACCGGGACCCCATCGTTACGAAGCATCTGGGCCTGCAACGGCAGCTGTCCTCTGGAATCCAGCACAACCCGGATGGGAGATCTGCCTCCCGGAACCCCCCGGGTGTCCAGCGCCGGGTCATCCGCGAGCGCGGTCCCGATCCCGACCAGGATTGCCTCATGCTGGTGACGCAGGTGGTGTCCGGCCTCGCGAGCAACAGCCCCCGTGATCCATCGCGACTCGCCCTGCGCGGTGGCGATTTTTCCATCCAGGGTGGCAGCGGCTTTCAGCGTGACCTGCATGGCGGTTCTCTCCTCCTCAATCCTGCTGCTTCCAGCATCTTTGCCCTCCCTTTGTCAAGAAGGAGGAACCTGACAAAAATGTGCCAATCTTCCTGCCGAGAAATTAGAAAATCAAGTACCTGCGGGAATTTGTCACCGGTGACAAATTTGACAACCCACCCTACGGTAGGTAGCATAGCCCAATCAAAGCATGGAATTGTGCTGGAAGCATCAAGAATCCATCTTTGAGTTCCTTTTTCAACTTTGCTCAGGAAAGAGAGCAGAGCATCAATCCCGCGCTTCGCAGGATTTCCGGTCTTTGGATCTTGGATTTAACCGGTCTTCTGGCACGTCACAACCTAGGGTCTTCTCCATTCGGCATCCCCATGCTTTTTTCGGATGCTCGGGCCTCCGTCGCCTCGCGACGTTCTTGCTAATCCTATGAAGGGAAATTTATGCATTCTCACCACCCCCCCAAGCTTGTCAAAAAACTGAATAAAATATTTATTTTCATTGCAGTTGCCCTGGGGCTGGTCCTCGGAGCAACCTCGGCCTCCGCCAGCTGCGGTCGAGTCACCATTGCGGAAATGAACTGGGCCTCTGCAGAGTTCATGGCCAACCTCGACAAAATCATCTTGGAGGAAGGCTATGGCTGCAAGGTTGAGCTGATTGCCGGGGCGACCATGACCTCCTTTGCCTCGATGGACGAGAAGGGCGAGCCGGACATCGCTCCGGAGTTGTGGGCAAACGCCGTCCGTGAGCCGCTCTACAAGGCGCAGGGCGAGGGACGTCTGTTCGTCGTGAACAAGACCCCGATTGTTGGGGCCGGCGAAGGCTGGTGGATTCCCAAGTACATTTCGGAGAAACACCCGGAGCTGAAGACGCTACAGGACATCATGAAGCGTCCGGACCTCTTCCCGCACCCGGAGGATCCGAGCAAGGGCGCGCTGCATACCTGTCCGTCCGGATGGGGCTGTCAGCTCTCGACCAATAACCTCTTCCGGGCCTTCAAGATGGAAGAGGCCGGTTGGCGCCTGGTGGATACGGGCTCCGCAGCTGGTCTGGATGGCTCGATTGCCAAGGCCTACGAGCGCAAGGAAGCCTGGCTGGGCTACTACTGGGCACCGACGGTGGTGCTTGGAAAGTACCCCATGACTCCGGTGGACTTTGGCGTCCCCTACAACGACCAGAACTGGAATAGCTGCATCGTCAAGAGTGAAGACGAGTGCCAGAACCCGCAGCCCTCCTCCTGGACCAAGTCCGAGGTGAACACGGTGGTGACGGCCAACTTCAAGAACAGCAGCTCGGACGCGATGCAGTACATCCAAGCTCGCAAGATCCCGCTGGATCAACTGGGAGACATCCTCAAGTGGATGGACGCCAACCAGGCGACCGGAGAAGATGCGGCCTATGAGTTCCTGAGCCGCTACGGATCGCTCTGGAGCTCCTGGATCTCCAGCGACGCGGCTGCGAAGGTCAAGCGCAAGCTCTGACCTGGAGCTTCTGCTCTTCCCTCCTTTTCCCCAAGGCGTCTCCACTCATCAGACGCCTTGGCTCTCCTCAGTGAATGTTCATCTCGTAGAAAGGACTCCAAGGCTATGGACTTCCTGCTTGAATTTCCCAAAATGGGCCGTCGAGACCTGCTTCAGTTGAAGAAGGCCGTTGATGAAGGGTTTCGAGGATTCTCCCGAGCGTACGGGGAAATGCTCGAAAACTTTTTTGATCCCCTCCTTCAGTTTCTCATCTGGCTGGAGCAACTGCTGGTCAACGCACCGTGGCCACTCATTCTGATTGGGGCCGGGGGGATTGCCTGGCTGGGCAGTCGCAACCTGCGCATCGTGATCGGGACTGTCCTGGCGCTGCTGTTCATCGGCTACCTGGACATGTGGGAAGACACGATGAGCACGCTGAGTATGATCACGGTCTGCACGCTGGTTTGCATCACGGTGGGCATGCCGGTGGGGATCCTCATGGCGCGCTCGAACCGGGCCCAGACGCTCATCACCCCGATCCTGGACGTGATGCAGACGATCCCCAGCTTTGTCTACCTGATCCCGGTGGTGATGCTCCTGGGAATCGGCAAGGTCCCGGGGATGCTGGCGGTGGTGATCTATGCGCTCCCTCCGATGATCCGCCTGACCAACCTGGGCATCCGTCTGGTGGACAAGCAGCTGCTGGAGGCCGCCGACGCGTTTGGAGCGGACTCTTGGCAACGCCTGACCCGAGTCCAGATTCCGCTGGCGCTTCCCAACATCTTCGCTGGCATCAACCAGACGATCATGATGTCTTTGGCGATGGTGGTCATCGCCTCGATGATCGGCGTCCGGGGACTCGGGCAGCCCGTGCTCAAGGCCATCTCCAACCAGTACCTCGCGTTGGGACTGTTTAACGGCATTGCCATCGTGGTCCTTGCCATCATCTTCGACCGCATCTCTCAGGCCTACGGAAAGCGCCTGCAACGTCACCAGATCGGATCGCATGGACACTGAACCACTCATTCGCATTGAACATCTCTACAAGGTCTTCGGAGATCGCCCGCAGGACATGATGGCGCTGGTCCAGGACGGTGTCCACAAGCAGGAGCTGCTCGATCAGCACCAGCACGTGCTCGGGCTCCGGGACATCAACCTCGACATCCCTGCACACAGTCTGCAGGTGGTGATGGGGCTCTCCGGCTCCGGGAAGTCGACTCTGATCCGGCACATCAACCGCCTCATCGAGCCAACCGCCGGGCGGGTGGTCGTGGATGGCGCAGACGTGTTGCAGATGAACAAACTCGAACTGCGGGAGTTCCGAAGGCACAAGGCGTCCATGGTCTTTCAGCGCTTTGCCCTGATGCCGCACCTGACGGTGCTGGAGAACGTGGCCTACGGGCTCGCGATTCAGGGGCTGGAAAAGGGCGTGACTCGGGAGCGCTCCATGAAGTGGATCGACCGGGTTGGGCTGGCCGGGTTCGAGGAACAGTTTCCGGCACAGCTCTCCGGAGGCATGCAGCAGCGTGTGGGGCTGGCGCGGGCCTTGGCGACGGACGCCGACATCCTGCTCATGGACGAGGCCTTCAGCGCACTGGATCCGCTGATTCGCTCCGAGATGCAAGAGATCCTGCTCAACCTGCAGGAAGAACTGCACAAGACCATTGTCTTCATCACGCACGACCTGGACGAGGCGTTGCGCCTGGGCGACCAGATCGCAATCCTCCGCGATGGCGAGGTCGTGCAGCAGGGCACTGTGCAGCAGATCGTCCTCAAGCCTGCCGATGACTACATCACGGACTTTGTGCGTGACATCAACCGCGGGCGCGTACTCCGGGTCAAGGCGGTGATGGATACCAACGTGTTGCCAGAGTCCGGAACCGGAATCTCAGTGAGCCTCTCGCTGGAAGATGCCTTGCCCAAACTCGCAGAGCACGGAAACGATCCGGTGCCGGTGCAGGACAAGACCGGGAAGGTGGTGGGGAGCCTCACGACGCAGGCGGCGATTCAGGCGATCGCTCGTCCGGAATAGGGGGAGCGCTCAGACGATGTTGCGCATCAGGCGCCGGAAGGCCATCAGCAACTCTACACAGGCCAGCGCCAGCGCGACCCAGAGCAGCCAGTCCCGGAGATCGTTGGAGGCCGAGCGACTCTCCGGACTCAAAATCCGATTGGCTGAGCTCAGGTGCTCCTGCATCTTCTCCAACTCCTCCTCACTCATCAGTGCCAGATCGCTCTCTCGAGCCGGGAGGTTGACTGCAAAGCGCACCTGCCGCTCCACCTCCTCCGAGTCCAGAGCAGAGGGTTGCCCCCGGACCGTGTAGACCCCGGGCTTCAGAGTCGTGGCTCTCAGACCGGCAAGCTCTCGAAGCCGCGGGCTCCCGGACTCAAAGGTCCCGGCCAACCGGACGGGATGCTCCCGGAGCACCTGCTCCAGCAGGGCCTGCACCTCATCGGCGAAGCGCTGCTCCTGATAGAGCGGCCCCCACTCCTCTCCCACGCCGGTCTCCAGCAGCCAGAGCTTCTTGACCTTCGAGTAGAAGAGCCCGTTTCCTGTCCGGACGATCTGCCACTCCTCGGCCAGAGGTGTCTGCGACCAGTCCACACGCCACTGCTCCGGAGGAAGCTTCAGAAGGGACGCCTCGGATTGGGGCTCCGGGGGCTCCTGCAGGCGCTGAGTGGACCACTCGCGCCAATCGCCCAGCCGTGTGGGGATGAAGATCCGTAGTGGAAAACCGGCAAAGCGCTCCGCACGAACCGGGTGGTCTCCGAGGAGGACTAGCAGGTCCACTGCGTCTTCCGGGGTCGGCTCGCTGAGCAGGAACGCGTAGGTACGGTTTGCGTTCAGCGCCGAGCGCAGGGCGTGCAGTCCATATTGAAAGATTCCGGCCTCGCCCTCAAAGTTCACCAGCCCTACCCAGGGGGTCCGGGCACGATCGCGCAGAAACACGCGCCGGTTGTCTGCGCCCAACTCGTCCCCCGAGGCCTCCAGTTGCACCTCGACCGGGAGGCTCCGCTGAAATGACGGGTTGAGCTTCAGGCTGAACCCAAGTGGTGCCTGCATCCAGACTGCTTCTCCTGCTGCCAGCTCGCTTGCTCCCTGTACGACCCGGAGCCGTACCTTAGTGTCTGACAGCAGCTCTCCGAACAGTTCTCCCTCCAGCCACGAGGTCCGGAAGCCCTCGGTGCGCAGACTCAATCCGCGTATCGAGAGGTTGCGTCGCACCGGGGCCTGAGGACGTTCAAGCACCCACTGGAGGGGCTGAATTGCGGAAGGATAAAATCGGTACTGGCTGCGCTGGAAGTCTGAGATCAGGTGGACCCGAAGCTCCATGGAGGTCTCCTCCTGCACCCTTTGCTGTACAGCGGTGGCGATCTCTGCCAGTGAAGGCGACCCCGGGTGAGAGACATTTACTTCCAGCGGCATAAATTCTCCGCTCAGAGGTTGCTCGGAGAACAACTCGGTCAGCCGCAGAGCCTTCCCGGACGTCCCGACCTGCAGCGGGAGTGTTGTCCCTGCCGGCTGGCTGGCGCTGTCATCGAGCACCCAGACGTCCTGCACGACACGCTGCTCACGCCAGAACGGATGTGCCAGCAGCAGCAGGATCAGCAGGATCAGCAGGCTCCGGATCAGCTTGAGAGGCCACTCTTGGCGCGAGGGGCGAAACTGCTGACGCAGGCTCTCCGCAGGCAGAAGGAAGAAGGCTCCGAAGAGGATCGGACGCTGAATGCGGTGCTGTAGCACTGGCCAGAGCCACGGGAATGCGGTCAGCGGCAAACCGAGCAGCCAGAGCGGGTACAGAAACTGAAGCAACGTGTTTTCGGAAAGGGGGGTTGTCTCTCAAGAATCCAAGCATCAGCTTGGCCGATTTATTGGGCGATGAAAAGTCCTTTGCCCCGGATCGTCTGGCCTAATCGAAGAGCGTGGGGCAGAATTGACAAGGTCCGGGGGGCTCCAGCAGCAGCTTGAGGTACAGCGAACGCCCGGTGGGGCCTCTGTTGTCAGAGAATCTGGGTTGCCAAGCAAGCGTGCTCCCCAAACGTCAAACTGAAAATCGGTCATCATGCCTGAAGCCTTTCACGCCTCGTGGGCCCCGCACTACGACGACATTTGCTGGCACTCCTTTGCCGACTTTCAGGAGGACTTTACCGAGTTCACCCTCTCGGAGTTGCAGACCCGCCTGAAACCCGGGTGCCGAGTGGTCGACTTCGGCTGCGGGACGGGGCGTCTGGCACTGCCGTTGGCGCTGCAGGGGTTTCAGGTGACTGGAGTTGATGCCTCTGAACCGCTGCTGGAGCAACTGCGGTGGAAGTCCGAGGAACTGGAGTGCTGGATCGAGATCCGGGCCTCGCGCTTTCAGGACTTCACCGCCCCGCAGCCGTTTGATGCGGCGTTGTGCCTCTTTACCGTGATCAGCTATCTGGTGGATGAATCCGCTCTGCAGGCAGCGTTTCGGAGCTTCGCTCGGTCGTTGGTTTTCGGAGGGTTGCTGATGCTGGACGTCCCGCGGCAGGAGCTGTTTGAGGATTTTGAGGTGCAGAGCCCTGAGTTGACGCGGCACATGCGCTTTGTTTCGGAGGGTGGGGGACGCTACCGCATGGAGGATTCGGGGGAACTGCGCACTCAGACCGGATCGTTCCGCTTCTCGGAGACGGTCCCGGTGCGCTTCTGGCCGCTGGAGACGGTGCTGGAACAACTGCATCAGAGCGGGTTCCTCCTCCGGGAGACCTTCCCCGAGGCCTCCGACAGCTACGGATCGGATTATCTGCTGCTACAGCGTATCGGAGGTCCGGTACCACGCCCCTGAATGGACCAGCGAACGTCCTTCGTAAGGCACTGAAACCTTGAAACAAACATTTTTGACAGCCGGGGCTCTATGCCGTGAGGTGGCCGGTCTTGACGTAGAGGAGGGCCCCGCTCGTTCGGGTGTAGGGCTGGTGCCGGCTCAGGTGAGGAGAGCGAATCCAGGTCCCCTGGGGATAATGGCCGACCTCATCATAGAACTCTCCCTCAATCACATACACCTCTTCTCCACCCAGGTGCTGGTGGGGAGGCAGAGCGGTCTCCGGAGCCCATCGAACCAGCGCGACTCGCTCCGCTTGATAGGCATGCAGCGGTAGTACCGAGACGCCCGAATAACTCCCCGGCATCCAGTCTGCGGCGTGGGTCTCGATCACTTTCTGGTCCTGGTCTTCAGGGGCAAACTGGTGCAGCTTGACCAGGATCAACGCCCCCTCTTCTCCAATGACCGGGGTGTGTGAAGTCCCGACCGGGTTGCGGACGTAGGTTCCTTGAGCGTAGGCTCCATGCTCATCGGCAAAGACCCCTTCGAGAACAAGAAACTCCTCTCCGCCTCCATGCGTGTGGGCAGAGAACTGACTGTGAGGCTCGTAGCGCACCAGCGAGGTGGCCCGGGCGACCTCCTCCCCGATGCGATCCAGCATCATGCGGGTGACTCCGGGCATCGGAGACGCGACCCACTCCTGAGCTTCAGGGCGGATGGCTACTCGCTGGGAAAAATCGGCGTTGATCCTCACCACTGCTCCTTGAAGGGCCTCAGGTCCATCTCAAAGGTCCAGGCATCCTCACATTCGACAGCGAAGAGGAGCGACAAAACCCGTCGTCTTGCCGTATCCTGTGTGCTGATTTTCAGAGGGGCCGTAAATCATGAAATGGTGGGGCGAAAGACGGGACTTGAACCCGCGACCACCGGAATCACAATCCGGTGCTCTACCAGCTGAGCTACTTTCGCCATGCGGGGGAAAGACAACTTTTATAACCCGCACCTGTCGGACACGCAATACAAAAACGGCAATTACCGAAGGTGAGCAGGGACGAGGAGGGGGCCGTCCGCAAAAGGAAAGGCTGTGGCCTGATGCGTTGAGAGTTGTTTGAAGTGGACGAAGGGGGGGATCTGTTTTGATTCCGAGCAGTGGGGAGAGGCCGGAGCCCCTTGGGTTACTTCGAAGGGCTCCCGGTTGATCTCGGAGAGGAGCAGAAGCCTGAAGCCTTTGCTCTCTTGGAGAAGGTTATTCTGCAGTGAGAATGATCTGCTTCCGTTTGACGCTCACTTTGAGCGAGTCTCCCAATTTAACACCGAAGGCTTCCAGCACCGCGTTTGGAATTCGCGCCTGCAGTCCGTCACCGCGTGTGGACTTCACCTCGATTGTTGCCTCGCGAACACGAGCTTTCTTGGCCGATTTGGTGGAAGCACTGAACTGAGGCGGCAGCAACTGAAGGTACATTGCCGCCTCAAGCATGCGAGCCCGCATTTGCACTACGGTCATGTTCAATGCATCGGCTGCTGCTTTCTGGGTATGTGTCTTGGAAAGTTCACTGATCTTGGAGTGAATCTCTCGAAGTTCAGCATCACTTACTTTTGCTTTTCTGGGCATAATCCAAAGTTATGGTTCAGGTTGAAGAAGACTCATTGAAGAAGATTCAAATGAATCGCTCAGACCATCATGACCAATTGATTGCTGGATTGCAAACTGTATTTTCAGAAAAGATCTCTGTACACAGAGTCACAGCTTCCCGCCCTGTTTCTTCATGGAACCAATGTGTGAAGAGCCTGGTTTTAAAAGAACAGAAGTTTCTGATTGACCGGGGGCGAGAAGCGAGATCAGAGGGGGAGTTACTGTTCCTGCAGACTCTGCCGAACCAGTTGGGTCAACCGTTTAAGCGCTTCGAGTTCCTCTTCGGAAACAGCTCCCTTGAACATCCCTCCGCCAGAGGATTCCGCAATTAATGTCCCGATGCCCAGCAGGTCTTCGGCAAACCTCTTTACGTGCTCAGGCTCGAGGCGATGATTGAGGGACTTGAAGACCTTCTGGATGACCACTTCCGCGTCTTCCAATTGCTGCTTCTGGTGCTTCATGCGCAGCCCCTGAAGATTCTCGGCGGTCTCCCCGATCACTTTGCGGAGGTAGGGGCTGTGGCAGATTTTTTTACTCTCCAAAAGCTCTGAGAAGGCCATGAATTCAGCAGGCTCCACTTTCCCATCTGCCTGAGCGACGATGAGGAAGAAGTGAAACGGTAGCTCGATCACCAGGCGTCGAAACTGCTCTTCCGTCAGTTGATCTGGGTCTTCGGGTTTGACTTCCTCGACGTCACTCATTTTTTGCTTTCCTCTTCCTTGATTTCTGCCAAAAGCATCTTCTGCGCTTCTTGCAATTCCGTCTTCACAATCTCATGAAAGCTCAAAAGTGCAGCACGTTCCTTCTTGCTGACAGACTTGGCTGCAAAGAAGCCCGAGGAGGCCTGAGCAATTCCCATCGCCATGCGCTCCAGGTCCTCATTGAAGGCCAGCGCATTCTTTTGCGGAATGTGCATGTTGACGTAGCGCAAGGTCTCGTGAATTCGATTCAGGTCGGCGGTCAGCTTGCCCTCCTGGTAGGCCTTCACCAACTGGCCTGAACGCTTGCGGGTTTCACTGAACAGCCAGCGTGAGTAAGGGCTACGGCAGATCTTGCGTTCTTCAATGAGTTTGAAGAAGCGGTCGCTCTCAATCTCGTCCACCGTGCCGTCGGCCCCGGCAACCATGAGAAACACCTGGAACGGAAGCTCTCGCAGGCGTGCATCCAGCTCTTCCTTGGTCAATCCTTCCGGATTGTCGATGCCGGCAGATGTGTTCTGTTCGTTCGATTCTTCAGATTCTTCAGCCATGAGCCTGTGCGTCTGTATCAAGTTGGGGAGTTGGCCCTCAGTCCACCAGGGCTTTCTCGGAAAAAGTCCACCTTGGTGTGGGCGTTTGGATTCCATCAACGTAGATGGAAAGGTTGACAATGAACAAGCAAAACCGTTTCTTCCTCATGCAACTCCCTGCCAGAGTCGGAGTGATCCGGGCTCGAAGGGGGAGCTTGAGGCTGCGACCTTCAGGGGTGCTGGAGCGGGTCCTCTCATTGGAGCAGCACTGCTCTTGAGGAAAACCGCTTTATTTTCGCAGTCAATCTGATTCATCATCCTGCAGTTGCGCGGCAGCGTTGATTGATGAGGCATTTTGGGAGGATTCCATGGAGTATGTTCGGTTGGGGCAAACGGGACTGAAGGTGTCCCGGATCTGCTTGGGGTGCATGTCGTTCGGAAGGTCGGAGGTGGGCTCCCACCCGTGGACGCTGGGTGAGGCGCAGGCCCGCCCCATTGTTCAGCGGGCGCTGGACTTGGGAGTCAACTTCTTTGACACTGCGAACGTCTACTCGCTGGGCACGAGCGAGGAGATCGTGGGCAAGCTCCTGCGGGAGATGGCTCCCCGAGAGCAGGTGGTCATCGCCACCAAGGTGCATGGCCGGATGAGTGACGGCCCGAACGGAGCGGGGCTCTCGCGAAGGGCGATCTTTCAGGAGATTGACGCCAGCCTCCGGCGACTTGGGGTGGATTACGTGGACCTGTACCAGATCCACCGCTGGGACAGCGAAACGCCGATTGAGGAGACGCTGGAGGCACTTCATGACGTGGTCAAGTCCGGGAAGGTACGCTACATCGGGGCTTCCTCGATGCGGGCCTGGCAGTTTGCCAAAGCCCTCTACCTGGCAGACCTCCACGGCTGGACCCGCTTCGTCTCCATGCAGAACCACCTGAACCTGATGTACCGCGAGGAGGAGCGCGAGATGCTTCCGCTTTGCGAGGCCGAAGGCGTGGCGGTGCTCCCTTGGAGTCCTCTGGCCCGAGGGAAGCTGACCCGGAGTTGGCAGGAACCCTCGAACCGCTCGCAGAGCGATGACTACGGCAAACTGCTCTACGGAAAGACCGAGGCTTCGGATTTTCGGGTCTGGGAACGAGTCTCCGAGATTGCCGCCAAGCGCAAGATTTCCCGGGCTCAGGTTGCCCTGGCCTGGGTGTCTTCCAAGCCGATGGTCACCTCGCCCATCATGGGAGCAACTCAGATTCACCACCTGGAGGAGGCCGTGGCGTCTTTGGATGTACGGCTGGCTCCGGATGAAATTCAGCGCCTGGAGGAGGCCTACGAACCCCACCCGGTTGTGGGACACAGCTGACCCGATACCTCTCGCCGAGCCCTTGAGCGGCCAGAATCATGGTCCCCAAGAGCTGGCGATGCTGCTCAACTCTCAACTTTTTCTCAAGAAGATTTATGTCTGCACCCCTGGAGGCGGTTTTGGTGGGAGCCGGAAGCCGCGGTCACTTTGCCTATGGCCCCTATGCCCTGAACCATCCGGACCAATTGCGCTTCACCGCTGTGGTGGAGCCTCACGAGGAGCGCCGTGCTCGTTTCGCAAAGGCTCACGGCATCTCTCCGGAGCATTGCTTCCGCACCTGGGAGGAGCTTTACGCTCAGGGCCGCTTGGCGGATGTGCTGCTGAACTGCTCCCTGGACCGGATGCACTTCGACTCCACGCTCCCGGCGCTGGAGCAAGGCTACGATGTGTTGTTGGAGAAGCCGATGACCCCAGCGTTGCGGACCAACGTCCAGCTCGTGAAGCGCGCGGAACAGCAAGGGCGCCTGCTGATGATCTGTCACGTGTTGCGCTACACCGGGTTCTTTGCGCGGATTCACGAGATCCTCGCCTCCGGCAGGCTCGGAGAGGTCATCACCGTAGAGCACCGGGAGAATGTCTCCTTCTGGCACATGGCTCACAGCTTCGTCCGGGGGAACTGGCGCAACAGTGCCCTGGAGTGTCCGATGATCCTGGCGAAGTGCTGTCATGACCTGGACCTGCTCTTCTGGAACATGGGGCCGGTCCGTAGGCTGCAGTCTTTTGGGGCGCTTAAGCACTACCGCTCGGAGAACGCACCTCCCGGAGCCCCGGACCGCTGCACGGCTGGATGTCCCCATGCCGAGACCTGCGAGTGGAACGCTCCGAGATTTTACATCCGTGATGACGGAAACACCGGCTGGCCGGTTTCAGTACTTGCCGAGGACCCCACTCCGGAGAACCTGCGCCAGGCCCTGGAGACCGGACCCTACGGACGCTGCGTCTTCCACTGTGACAACGACGTGGTCGACCACCAGACCGTGAACCTCGAGTTTGAGAGCGGCGCAACCGGAGTGCTCTTCATGCACGGACACTCGCACGAGGAGAGCCGGACCATGCGCTACGACGGAACCCGGGCGACCCTTCGGGCACGCTTCACCTACAAGGAGGAGGAGTGCATGATCGAGGTCCACGACCACCGCACCGGCTCCGTCGAGCGAGTGCCCTTTGACACTGGAGAGAGCGGCCACGGAGGCGGGGATGCCGGGATCATGAAAGCCTTCGTGGAGGGCGTGCGGAATCCGCAGACTGCGCTGACGACCGCCCGGGAATCCTTGGAAAGCCACCTGATGGCCTTCGCTGCAGAGCAGTCGCGGCTGGCGCATCAGGTCATCGACATGGCCGCGTTCCGTCAGCAGGCCGAGGCGCAGGTCCCCACCGCTTCCTGAGTTTTTCAGGAACATCACTCAACGTTTCAAAGGAACCGCATGAACCAAAAGATCGTTCTGGCCTCTCGCCCCAAGGGGCCCCCGACCCTGGCCAATTTCGAATGCGTGGAGGAGGCCCTCCCACAACCGGGAGAGGGAGACCTCCTGATCCAAAACGAGTGGCTCTCGCTGGACCCGTACATGCGTGGTCGGATGAACGATGGCCCGTCCTACGCGACCCCGGTTCAACTGGGTGAGGTGATGGAGGGGGAGACCGTCGGGGTCATACTGGAATCCCGGCATCCGGAGTTCCAGCCAGGAGATCGGGTCATGGGGCGTGGCCTCTGGCAGACGCACGCGGTGATCTCGGGGAGTCGTTGTCGCAAGCTCCCGGCAAGCCTGACTCGCCCCTCCCTGGCCTTGGGCGTCCTGGGGATGCCGGGAGTCACGGCCTACACGGGTATGAAGAACATCGGCCGGCCACAGCCCGGGGAGACGGTCGTTGTGGCCGCAGCCTCCGGTGCCGTGGGCGCTGTGGTGGGACAACTCGCCCGCATCCAGGGATGCCGGGTGGTGGGCATCGCCGGGACCGCAGAGAAGTGCAACTACGTGGTGCAGGAGCTTGGGTTTGATGTCTGCCTCAACCACCGGGATCCCGACTTGGCTGCGCAGCTCAAGAATGCGTGTCCCCAAGGCGTGGACGTCTACTTCGAGAACGTGGGCGGCGCGGTCTTTGATGCCGTGTTTCCCCTGCTCAACAACTTTGCCCGAATCCCCGTCTGCGGACTGATCTCCTTCTACAACGCTACCGAGCTTCCTGCCGGACCGGACCGCACTCCCTTGATGTTTCGGGCGGCCTTGACCAAACGACTGACTATCCGGGGCTTCATCGTCTGGGACTTTGCTGATCAGGAAACCGAAGCCCTGGAGGCGCTGGGAGGGTGGATCGATGAGGGAAAACTCAAGTTCCAGGAGCACGTGATCGAGGGGCTGGAGCAGGCTCCACAGGGACTGATCGACCTGCTGAACGGCAAGAACTTTGGCAAGGTCGTCGTCCGGATCTCTCCGGAGGCAAAATGAAGCCCGAAATCCTGCTGGTCAACAACGCGATGTTCCCGGAGACCATCCTCCAGGCAATGCATGAAGCCTATGTGGTGCATGAGTTTGGAGGCCCCAAGGCGGCGGCCGAGGCAGACCTCCAGCCTTTCGCTCAGGTTCAGGCGCTGGCAACCACCGGCTGGGCCCCGGAGTCCTTCCTGAAGCAGCTGCCCGGGCTGCGGTTGGTCTCCAGCTTTGGGGTGGGGTACGACGGTATCGCCATCGACCAAGCCAACGAGCAGCGCGTCGCGGTGACGAATACTCCGGAGGTGCTCAATGAAGATGTGGCCGATCTGGCCCTGGCGCTGCTCTTGGCTGCCTCTCGCGGATTGGTGGAGGGAGACCGCTACGTCCGTGAGGGACGCTGGCCTTCCGGGTGGATGCGTCTGACCCGCAACGTCTCCGGACGGAAGCTGGGGATTCTGGGGCTGGGGCGGATCGGTCTGGAGATCGCGCGCCGTGCGGAGGCCTTCCGGCTGGAGGTCTCCTACCACAACCGCAACGCGCGCGATGACGTGCCCTACCGCTACCACCCCAGCCTTGTGGAGATGGCCCGAGAGGTGGACTACCTGGTGATCATCTGTGTGGGCGGTCCGGCAACCCAAAACCTGGTCAACCGGGAGGTGCTGGAGGCCTTGGGACCGGAGGGGATCCTGGTGAACGTCTCCCGGGGGTCGGTTGTGGATGAAGATGCCTTGGTCCAGGCCCTGGAGTCCGGAACGTTGGGGGGCGCCGGACTGGACGTCTTTGCCCGGGAACCGCACGTTCCGGAGGAACTGATCCGGATGCCGCATGTAGTCCTGCAACCGCACCAAGGCAGCGCGACCGTCGAGACGCGTCAGCGGATGGGACAACTGGTGCTGGACAACCTGGAGGCCTACTTCGCCGGGAGACCCCTGCTCACGCAGGTCAACCCCTTCTGACCTCGACTCCGGGCTGAGGCAACTCCGCAGAGGCCGAAGCCCGGTTCAGCAGCAACGCCAGCCCGACGCAGCCGGAGGTCAGGGCCAGAAACGTCAGCCAGCCGTAGTGGTGATAGACCAGCAGCGGAACGTAGGATCCGGTCGCCCCGCCCGCATAGTAGAACGTCAGGTAGAGCCCATTGACCACGCCCCGGTTCCCGCGAGCCTGCAGGTTGACCACTCCGGAGAGCGTGGAGTGTGTGAGAAAGAACCCGGCGCAGAAGACGAACATCGCCGCATAGGCCCCGGAAATCGCAGGCCACAGCAAGAGCCCGACCCCTGCGAGGAAGAGCGTTAGCCCAAGGAGCACGTTGCCACGCGGGCTCCCCGTCCACACCGAGATGCGCTCCGAGTTGAGCGCGATCAGACTGCCCATCAGGTACCCCAGATAGACAAACGCCACCACCGACTCCGAGACCTCGGGCTCCAGTGCCTTCATCCGGAAGGGCAGAGCATTGAGAATCCCCGAAAACCCGACGAAGAGAATGAACGTGGTCAGGTAGGCCTGCCGGCAGGTCGGCTGCCTCCAGACCGTGCCGATTTCACTCCACGGGAGCTTGTTGAACCGTGTCCCCGGATCCTTCGGAATGAACTGGACTCCAAGCCAGGCCAGCAGCAACGCCAGCGTCCAGAACCAGAATCCGGCCCGCCATCCTACCAGATCCGCCAACACCCCGGTGACGGCTCTTCCGGAGAATCCACCCACAATGGTCACTGCGATGTACGTCCCCATCACCTGCCGCATGCGCTCCGGCGTGGCCAGGCTGCTTGTCCAGGTCATCAGGGCCGTGAAGGCTGCGGGCAGCAGCGCCCCCTGAAGGAAGCGCCCGATCAGAATCCAGTGCAGGTCCGAGGAAAACAGAAAGGGAAGTTGCGTCCCCACCATCAGCAGCAATGTCAGATGCAGGACGCGCCGTGCGGACCAGCGCTCGACGATGTGCCCATAGAGCAGGGGGGCCACGGCGAGGGGGAGCATTGCCAGAGTCATCAGCAGCGCAGCCTGGCTACGCTCCACGGCAAACTCCCGGGCAAGCAGGGGCAGGAGCGGCTGTGGGGTGTAGAGGATCGCAAAGACCACAAGCGTGGCCCACATCAACAGCCCGAAGTCCCGGCGAGATACGCTGGGGGCCAACTCGTTGGTCATCAACTGGAGGGTGGCACAGTGAGAGTCACACCGGAAGACTCATGCTCCGGAAACGCGTGCCTCCCGGATAGGTGATGGGAGGCACCAGAGTACTATCTCCGATCAGCGGCAAAAGCGCCAGAACAAGGCGTCACTGCAGGAGGGGTTCGGTGACCTGCAGGTCATCCTCAAGCGGACGCAACGGTGCGATTCCCTGCTCTTGCAGGTGTCCGTGGTAGGCCCGGACCGCTTCGTCGCTGTCCAACTGGCCTTCCACCACGGCACGCATCATTTCCACGAGCTTGAGCGGCGCCTCCGCAAGGTTGATCTTGCGTCCGAACAGGGCCACCCGTGCTCCATGACGCTCGCTCTGACGGACCAACTCGAACGTGTCTCGCGTGGTCCCCTGCGCCCCTCCCAGCACGCCAACGATCAGTTTCCCCGGATTGTAGGAACTCAACTCCTCCATGGCCTTTGCTCCGTTGAAAGGCATCTTCAGAAAGAGCGGCCGGTCCCGGCTGGTCAGCCCGGCCAGCGTGCGGACGATGCAGTCGTTCACGTATTCCGGGACCTTCTCTGCAGGGATGCCGATGTCAAACTGCGGATTGAAGACCTCGAGGAAGTAGCGAAGGTCGAAGAAGGAGCACTCCTCCAGAAAGCTCTGGAACTGGTTGAGAGTGTCAAGATCGCGCTCCAGGTCATTGGAAAAAGTGACGGAGTAGAGCCCGAGGTCGACAAATTCGTTCACCTCCTCAAGGTCGGCGCTCCGATAGTTTCTGGCAGGGAGGCTCTTGTAGCTCGCATGGCGCATGCCCCAGATGTCGGAGGTGTCGTTCAAGCGGACCGCCGGGGTGACCGCCGACTCCTCAAAGAGCCCCTCGCGGGTTAACTCCTCGGCGGCAGAGGCGGACATCAGCATGATGTCGACCCCCCCACTGCGCGTCATCTCGCGCATGGCGTCCAGGTACTCCGGAAAGGACTTCGCCCGGTTGAGATCTCCAGGGCGCGGCCCAGGCGCAAAGATCCCGTTGCCCATGTCTCCGTCCTTGGCGTCGGCAATGATGAAATCCGCGGGTTGGTAGCGTCCTTGTCGAATTTTTTCCAGCTTGGCGTCCAGAGTCTTTTGCATTCTGTCTGTTCAAATGTGGGGGTGAGAGCAAAGGCCCGTTGCCGGGAAAAACGCACGGACGCGAGCTTCAGCCCGCTGAGGCCCGGTTTCCGGAATGCGAAGCAAGGGGCTTTCAAGAGTTTTGGCAAACGTGAAACATCGCAGAATGGAGGCGAGAGTTCAAACCAAAAAATGCTCAAAGCAAATTGCACGATTTTGTTTTTTTAGGTTGACACTCTTCCGGGAAGGGATAGGATCTGGGCAAATGCTCAGCAGGTGAGCATAAGTAACAATCTCATTAGGGAGACTGAACATGAGGCTAATCAAGTCAATCGCCAAGCTTGCGGCAGGAATCGCGATGATTCTCCCGCTTGCGGCACCGGTCCAGGCAGGATCGCACGCCAAGAAACTCACCATTGCCCTGATTCCGGGGCTGACGACCGACGCGTTCTACATCACCATGCGCAAGGGAGCCCAACTGGCTGCCGACGGCTTGGGCGTGGAGCTGATGTTCCAAGGGGCTCCGGATTTCAACCCGACCCTTCAGGTTCCGGTGTTGAACTCCGTGATCGCCAAGCGTCCGGACGCGATCCTGATTGCTCCCACCGACAAGCAGCAGCTCATCGCTCCGCTCAAGGCTGCGCATGATGCGGGGATCCCGGTTGTTACCGTGGACACCTTCATTGATGACGGGCAGTACCAGGATGGCTCCGGAATGGGCGACTTCCCATTGTCCTACATCGCCTCGGACAATGTGCTGGGAGGCCGCATGGCCGCTCGGGCATTGGCCCAGTCGATTGGAGAGAAGGGGAAGGTGTATGTCTCCAACGTGCGTCCCGGAATCTCCACCACAGATCAACGTGAAGAGGGCTTCAAGATGGAGATTCAGAAATACTCCGGGATCACCTTGCTGAACACCCAGTACAACGACGACGATGCGAACAAGGCCGCAGCCCAACTGCAGGCCGTGGCCGCTCGAAATCCGGACCTGGCCGGAGTCTTCGGAGCCAACCTGTTCTCGGCCATCGGCGCGGCTGATGGGGTGAAGGCTCTCGGGAAGAGCGGTCAGATCAAGGTCGTCGCCTTTGATGCTCCGACCCGGATTGTGGATGACATCAACGGTGGGCTGATCGACCTGGCGATTGCCCAGCATCCGGCAGAGATCGGGTACTACGGGGTGATGACCGCATATGCCGTCCTCAAGGGACAGTCCGTGCCGATTGCGATCGGGACCGGCTTCACCGTGATGGACAAGTCCAACATCAACGACCCCAACATTCGCAAGTACGTCTACTCCGACTGAGTCCCAACGTTCTCTCCTCGGGGGGTTGGCGATCCTGCCAGCCCCTTCGATGGGTCCTGTTTCCTGACCTCAACAAGCATCCTGATGAATCTGAGAGTAATCGGCTCGATCTGGCCGTGGCTTTTTCTCACGCTGATGGTAGTGTTCTTTGAGGTGTGGGCGCAGATGGCCTATGACATCTCCTTCATCTTCAACCTCTTCAACATTCAGAGCATCCTGGTCTTTGCTGCAGCGCCGCTGCTGCTGGGCATCGGGGTGACGTTTGTGATCATCTCCGGAGGCATCGACCTGTCAATCGGCTTCATCATGGGGCTGGCGGCGGTGGTCTTGGCCACGGTGATGCGTCAGTTTGGGGAAGAGACCGCGGCCCTTGCCCTGCTGGTTGGCGTGGGGGTGACCATGCTCGCAGCGATGCTCCCCGGCTACATCAACGGCTGGATGATCTCGACCCTCAAGGTCCCCCCCTTCATTGGGACCCTTGGGATGTACGGGGTTGCTCGGGGAACCGGCTTCATCGTCGCAGACGGGGTCACGGTCCCGATCAACAACCCGATCCTGTTCCAACTGGGAACCGGGAAACTGTTTGGTCTGATTCCGACTCCGGTCATTGTCGCCGTGGTGGTCGTGCTGCTCGCCCATCACCTGCTGTCCCGGACCCGCTTCGGTCAGTACACGTATGCGATCGGAGGGAATCGAGAATCGGCCATCCGTGCAGGAATCAACGTTAAGCGTCACACGCTCTGGATCTACATGCTCTCTGCCGCATGTGCCGGGCTGGCTGGAATCGTCTACACGGCCCGTTTCTCTGCCGGGGCTGCTCAGGCGGGAGAGCCGCTGTTGCTCGACTCGATCGCCGCGGTTTTCATCGGAGGTGCCAGCTTCTACGGAGGCTCCGGAACAATCATCGGAACGGTCATCGGGGCGTTGGTGATCGCCGTGATTCAGTTCGGGCTGGTGTTTGTGGACGTGGAGCCCTTCTGGCAGTTCCTGGCCGTCGGACTGGTGATCATCATCGCGGTGCTGATCGATCAATCGAGAAACCGCATCTCCGGGACGCAGCGCGATGAGTGAAGCGATTCTCAGCGTCCAGGGCGTCTCCAAGCGCTTCGGAGGGGTTCAGGCCCTGCAGGACGTCTCTTTCGACCTGGCGCCCGGGGACGTGATGGCGCTTGCCGGAGACAACGGTGCGGGAAAATCGACCCTGATCAAGATCATCTCCGGCGTCTATCAAGCCGACTCCGGGAGCATGACCTATCGCAACTCCGGCTACCAACCCCTGAATCCCAAGCACTCGCGAGATCTGGGGATCGAGACGATCTATCAGGACCTGGCGCTGGCCGACAACCTGGACGTCGGAGCGAACATCTTTCTGGGGCGTGAGCCGGTGCGCCAGTGGCTGGGGATGTTCCCGGTCATTGATCGTCAGCACATGCGCAACGACTCGCAGGAAGTGCTCAAGAATCTGGACATTGATATCCCGGAGAGTTCCCTCGACCAGCCGGTTCGCCGCCTCTCCGGAGGACAGCGGCAGGCAGTCGCCATCAGCCGAGCCATCTACTGGAATGCCGAGGTGCTGATCATGGACGAGCCGACCGCGGCGTTGGGGGTTCCGGAACAACGCAAGGTGATGGACCTGATTGGGAACCTCAAGGCCCGCAAGATCGCCATTATCTTCATCTCACACAACCTCAACGACATCTTTGCCGTCACGGACCGCATCCTGGTTCTTCGACGAGGGCAGAAGGTCGGAGAGTGTCGAACTGCCGAGGTCGAGCGCGAGGAGATTGTCCGGATGATGGTCCAGGGATAGGCTGATTCACAACAAACCTTTTGACTGCAGAAAGTTATGCTTCTTCGTCGGACTCTGAGAACCCGCCGGCTCTTCCGGGATAACGGACGGGCGCTGGTTGTTGCCATGGACCATGCGCGAGTGTTTGACACCGTGACCGGGCTCAAGGATGCCAACGCGGTGATCCGGGCAGCCCGGGAAGGTGGGGCCGACGCGGTCCTCACCCCCTACGGCTCCTCCTATGCGTGCTCGGAGGCGCTCGGCTCCGGAGGGTGTTGGCTCAGTGTGGACGTGACCCCCGAGACGACGGTCTCGATTGTCGAAACGGCTCTGCGGATGGGCGTGGATGGGATCAAGGTGGAGGTCTATCCGTGGTGCGAGCCTGAGGACGACTTCTTCAAGCGCTTCTCCGGAAATGATTCGCTGATCAATACCGTCCACCTTGCAACAGAATGCCAGAAGTGGGGAATCCCCCTGATGGTTGAGGCGATCCCGGGAGGGTGGCCGAACACCAGCATGAGGACTCCGGAGAAGGTGGCTGCGGCTGCACGGGTTGCCAGCGAGGCCGGTGCGGACTACGTCAAGACCTTCTACACCGGTGATCCCGAGAGCTTCCGGACGGTGCTGGAAAACTGCCAGGTTCCGGTGCTGATCCTTGGGGGGCCCAAGATCGACTCGGACCGAGAGATCCTGCAGATGGTTCGCGAGGCCATGGACGCCGGCGCGGTCGGGATCACCATGGGTCGGAACGTCTGGGGGCACCCCAACATCACTGGAATGACTGCGGCCTTGGCGGCAATTGTTCATGATGACGCGAGCGTCGAGACGGCGTATCGTCAGATCCAGTAACCCCTCCCCTGGCCTCTGCGCATCAGCCTGGTCGCCCGATTGCCCCATGCCTCTCTCCTGAAAGCCCATGTCTGATGCGAAAACCGAGCTGCTGGCCCGCATCGCCTGGCTTTACTATGTAAACAAGAAGACTCAGGAGGAGATTGGCAGCCTGTACCGCCTGTCTCGTCCAAGCGTGCAACGCTACCTCAATCAGGCCTTGGATTCCCGGATTGTGGTCACTCGGATCGACCACCAGCAGATCCCCCGGTGCATGGAGTTGGCGGAGCAGCTATGCGAGCGCTTTGACCTCCAGCAGTGCGATGTCGCCCCTTCCCACCGGCACGCCAGCCCCGCAGAGTTCCGAGCCAATCTGGGAGAGACCGGGGCTCAGGTCATGGAGCGCTTCATCCGCAGTCCGGAGCCGATCACCGTCGCGCTGGGGAGTGGGACGACCCTCCGGGAGTGCATCGACCGGATGGACTCCTTCAACCGGCCAGAACACAACGTTGCCTCGCTTGCGGGGCTGACGACTCCGGAGGGCACACCGAGCGAATTTGACCTGGTCACCCCGTTTGCCCTGAAAACCGGGGCGCGTCGCTACTACCTCCCGGCTCCGCTGGTGCTCCCGACTCCGGAGGAGCTCTCGGCCTTGCAAGGTCTGACCATCTACCGCGTTGTGGAAGCGCTGGTCTTGCAAGCCAACGTCTCTTTTGTCAGCATCTCTCCACTCTTGGCTGATTCTCCCTTTCTGCGTGAAGGCTTCATGGAGAAAACCGAGTTGGAAAAGTTGACGGATACGGGGGCCTGTGGAGAAATCCTTGGGCAGGTGTTTGACGAGCACGGGGTGCTGATCAATTCGGCCTTTAACGAGCGCCTGGCTGGAGTTCGGATTGAGCCGCCAGCTTCACGGCTGATCATCGGCATCTCCGGAGGTCCCTCCAAGCACCGCCCCATGCTCGCGGCGTTGCGAGGTCGGTGGATCAACGGGCTGGTGACCGATGAAGAGAGCGCCCGCTACCTCCTGGAACACTCACCCTCCGAGTAGGCTGGGTGGAGAAACGATACCCAGCATCAGTTTAGTGTATGAACTCTCCCCTGTTGATGGGCATTGACGCCGGCAGCAGCCGGGTCCGGGCCCTGATCTTCACTCCGGAAGGCCTCCTGCAGGCTCAGGGAAGCGCCGCCCCCGAGATCCAGAGCCCCAGACCCGGATGGGCCACGATGCGCTCCGAAGATTTGTGGGAGTGCTGTGTTCAGGCAATCCGGGAGGCTGCGGCCCAGATCGATGATCCCAAACGCATCCGCTCCGTTGCTGTGGCCAGCGTCGCAGAGGCTGCGGTCCCGCTCGATGCTCACGGGAACGCGACCTATCCCATCATCGCCTGGTATGACGGCAGAACGACTCCCCAGGCCTTGTGGCTCAAGGAGCATGTGGGTGCAGAGCGGTTGTTTGAGATCACCGGGCTGAACGCGAATCCGATCTTTGGGCTCTGCAAGCAGATGTGGCTCCGGGATCACGAACCAGAGGTGTTCCGGAACACCGTGAGTTGGCTGAACACGGCGGACTTCCTGGCCTGGAAGCTCTGTGGCACCCCGGCAACGGACTACAGCCTGGCCTCCCGGACGCTGGCCCTCTCGCTTCATACGCTCGAGTATGCGGATGACCTGCTGCGCGAGGTGCAAATCCCACGCACTTGGTACCAGCCGTTGGTTGCCTCGGGAACCGCACTGGGAGCGCTCCTTCCGGAGGTCGCTCGACAGACCGGACTGCCTCCCGACTGTCAGGTTGCTGCCGGGGGGCACGATCACTTTGTTGGAGCCCTGATTGCCGGAGGGCTGGTCCCGGGAACGCTGATGAACTCCATGGGCACCGCAGAGGCGGTCACCTTGTTTACGGAGACTCCGGTCATCCGACAGGGGCTGGCTCAAAGTGGCTACGTTCAGGGCGTGCTGATGGCGGACCGGCCCTACTATTACCTGCTGGGAGGGCTCTTCACCTCCGGAGCCAGCGTGCAGTGGTTTCATGAACTCACCGAGCATCGCTACAGCCACGAGCACCTGATCCAGGAAGCCGGCTCCGTTTCTCCCGGAAGCGACGGGGTGCTCTTTCTGCCACATCTGCGTGTTGGGGCGCCTCCAAATCCGGTCGAGGTGTCCCGCGGAGCCTTCCTTGGGCTGGGCACAGGCGCGCGTCACCCCACACTCTACCGGGCCATTTTGGAAGGCATGGCCTGCGATGTGCGGTTGATCGCGGAGGGGCTGCTGCACGCCTCCGAGGCGCTTCAGGTGCACGAGGTCCGCTGCTTCGGAGGTGAGAGCCAGAACCGACTGTTGATGCAGATCAAGGCCTCGGTGCTGAACCGTCGGTTGACTCGTCTGGAGATGACGGAGGCCGTCAGCCTGGGAGCGGCGCTGTTTGGAGGGATTGGAGCAGACCTGTTTGCCCACCTCCCGGAGGCGCTGGAGGGGTTGAGCTTTGCTTCGGAGGAGATCCTGCCAGTTCCCGAGTGGGCGGCGTACTACGAGCGGCACTATCAGGACGTCTACGCCAAGGCCTGGGCTCAGATCTGGCCGCTGCAGCAGCGAATCCTGGAGGTCCAGTCGCACTCGGAGCGGCCACCTGGGCCGTGATGCCGAGGCCCCTTGTGGGCCTGCAGGAGCGCTCCCCGCAGGGCCTGTCCGGAGTTTTTCGTTGCAGTTCAAGGAAGGACTTGTTAAGGCTATCGGTCAGTTGAATCCTTGAAGCATGGAGTCTCATGAAGCTTCCTCCCGGCATTTTCCTCATCCTCAAACTATCGGTCGTCCTGGCTGCGGTCAGCCTGATGGCCCTGTGGTTTGCGCCGTTGGGGATGCTGGAGGCGATGGTTCTCGTTCTGCTGCTGAGCCTGTCCTGGTGGCAACTGCTTCGAGGTTCGGTTGAGTTGGAAGAGCCTCGTCCTCTGGAGGAGGGAAATGTTGTCTACCTGGAGGAGTACCGTCGCCGCAAGACCCCTCCTCCGGCGGTCTCTTCGGAAGGTACCGGGCTGGTGCAAGTGTACGAATCCCAGTTTCTTCACGAGGCCGACCTGACCGCATCCTATCTGGAATACCATGGGGTGCGCACCCATGTTTTCAACCGCCACAACGCCAGCATCCTCATCCACCCGCTTGGAGAGATGACGGTCCGAGTGCTGGTGCATGAAGATGACGCGGAGCAGGCCCTGCGTCTCCTCTCCCGCCGCAATCAAACTCCGGAAGGCTCGTTCACGGCCTGACCCCTGAATGGCGGACACGACCCACTCCTTTTGCCTGTACTACCGGGACAACCGGCTGGACGTTGGCTGGATCGAGGGCTTGCAGAAGAACAAGCTCATCGTGCAGCCGCTACAGGGCAAGACCCAGTTCCTGGCAGAGAACCGAATCCTCTTTTTCTGGCACCCCAAAGCTGCGGCCTCTACGCTGGAGCAGGCCCGGCTGCTGCTCGATGCCCAGCTTCAGCAGGCCCGTGCGCAGCAAGGCGAGTACGACCTGGAGACCATGCACGAACTCTGTGATCCAGAACAGGAGCAGGAGTTCTCCGAGCTGGCGGAACTGTTCCTCTCCGACCCGGAGGCTCCGGAAGCTCAACTCGGGCTGCAGTTGGCGTTGTTGGAAGATGAGCGTTGGTTCAAGCGGACCCGGGACGGTCGTTTTGTCGCCCGCAGCGCAGAGGAGCTGGCTCAACTGGATGCACGCCTGGAGCGCGAACGCGCCCAGCAGGAACGGGCAGCGCAGGTTGAAGGCTGGGCCCGGGAGCTTCAGGAACAGACCTGGGATCCGGAAGACTGGACCGAAGCTCAGCGCACATGGGTGCTTCAACTGGAGGATCTGCTGGCGCAGGGGAGGGACTCGATCCACTGGAAGGAGCTGGCGCCGCTGCTGAACTTTGGGACGGTACTTAGTCCCGGAGAGGAACAGCAAATCAAGCACTGGCTCGCTCAGGCCGGGCAGCCGATGTCCTGGTCCCGCCTCTACCTGCTGCGGGCCAGCGTCCGGGAACGCTTCCCGGCGACGGTCCTCTCGGAGCTTCCCGACCTCCTCTCCCGAGAGGCTCCTGCTCCGGATCCGGAGTGGACCGACCTCCCCACCTTCACCATCGACTCGGCCAAGACCCGGGATTATGACGACGCCCTGACGTTGCTGGAGTGGAGTCCCCAGAGCCTGCGTCTTGCGCTGCACATCACCGATCTCTCGCAGGTGCTTGCCCCGGAGTCGGCGCTGTTCCGTGAGGCAGAGTCGCGGGTCTCCTCTGTCTACACCTTGGAGCAGACAATCCCGATGCTTCCGGAGGAACTCTCCAACGAGCACTTCTCGCTCAAGGCCGGGGCAACTCGACCGGTCCTCAGCTACTTCTTCCGGCTTTTCCGCGACGGGCAGTGGCAGTTTGAGGAGGTCCGGCCTCAGGTAATTCAGGTTGAGGAAAACCTGAGCTACGAGGTCGCAGATCAATTGATTGAGGAAGGAGAGTCGTTCTGGCCCTTCCTCAGTCGCTTCTGCGACGCTTTGCTGCACCGTCGTGTAGACGAAGGAGCGCTCAACCTGCCCCGCAAGGAGTTCGAGTTCGACCTGACCGATCCGCAGCACCTGAAGCTTGTGCCGGCTCGCAGAAACAGCCCCTCCAACCGTCTGGTGCAGGAACTGGCCGTTCTGGTGAACCGGGAGACCGGGGCGCTGTTTCGCTCTCTGGAGCTTCCAGGCATCTATCGAACGCAGGCCCCGTATGAGTTGGTCCGGGAGGTTGCAGAGGGCGAAGAGATGACGCTGGAGCACATCTCCATTGAGGGGGCGCGGCTTTCCACCGTCCCGGATCGCCACTCCGGCCTGGCCTGCGAGGTCTACATGCAGGCCACCTCGCCCATTCGCCGCTTTACCGACCTGGTGACGCAGATGCAGCTCCGGAGTTGGTGGAGCGAGCAGACTCCCCGCTTTTCTCCGGAGGACATGATGCGCTGGGCCGAGACCTGCGAGGTGCTGCAGAAGCAGTACGGACGTGCCGAACGCGAGGTGCTCCATCACTGGAAGACCAGCTACCTGGCCCAGCACGTGGGCGACGCCTTCGAGGCCCGGGTGCGCCGTCCTCTGCCCCAGCAACGCCTGGAGTTGGAGTTGACCGAACTGGACTACGTCTTTGCCGTCAGCGGGTTGGGAAGTTTGGAAAAAGGCGACGAACTGCGGGTGCAATTGGAGCTGGTGGATGTGGAAGAGCATCGAATCAGTGTCCGTCCCTGTGGAGAAGAAATCCCGCTGCATCGCCTGAATGGCTGAATTTGCGGTTGTTTCTCTGTGTCAGGTTGGATATGGTATGGAATGTTCATTCCTTGGAGAAGTTCTTGCCCAACTCTTGTGTCGATTGAACAATGGGAACCTGGCTTATAATGACAATGGGAGTCGCCTTGGCGATGGTCGTCTACCGGATGCGACGTAAGGATGAGGACAAGTTGGAGCAGCCATCGAACTTTGTCATGTTCTTCCATCCCAGCAAGGGAGAGGGGGACATCTTCCTCGGAGGCATCATCGTGCTCTACCTGTTCTCACGCTTCGCCCTGGACATGTTCCAGACCATCCGCGGCATCTTCTAAGCTCCCATGCGTCCACTCCTGATCTTCCTCCTGACCATCTTCCGGGATCTCCCGGTGCAGTTGGGCCCCATCCTGGGCGCGGCTCTGGGATGGTACGGTGCAGAGTATGTGTACAGCCCTCCGCTGACCGCTGCGCTGGCGCTCGGCTATGTGGGCTGGGGGTTGGGGGCCTACTGGGGCTACCATCGCTCCAACCAGACGCCTCGGCATCACCGCCCCAAGCTCAAGGTGTACCAAGGGGGGAAGTGAGCACGCATGTGGAGTTTGAAGTTGGCGTCAGCCCCAGCGGGGTCCTGCTTTCAATCAAGAAGAACGAAGGACGCCTCCATCAAATCTCGGCGCTGGAAGTCACCAACGAAGAAGCCGAGCGCATCGCTCACCTGATCCTCAAACGCGTGGCGGAGAACCGCCAGGCTGTCCCCTCCTCCGAAATCAACTGAAACCGCCCATGGACGCTTCCCGCAAGGCAATCTGGGGATGGGCCATGTACGACTGGGCCAACTCCGCGTTTGCCACCACGGTGATCGCCGGGTTCTTCCCCATCTTCTTCAAGCTCTACTGGAGCGCAGAGGCCGATGTCAACACGAGCACTGCACAACTAGGAGTTGGCAACTCGCTGTCCAGCCTGTTGGTGGCCCTGATGGCCCCGGTGCTGGGAGCCTTCGCCGATCGCAGCTCCTACAAGAAGCGTTTCCTGACCTTCTTTGCCTATCTGGGGGTCCTGATGACTGCGGCGCTGTTCTGGGTTGGGCAGGGGCAGTGGGAGTGGGCCATTCTGGTGTATGCTCTTGGCGTGATCGGCTTCTCTGGCTCCAACGTGTTTTATGACTCCCTGCTCCCTGAAGTGGCCGGAAGCCGGATCGACGCGGTCTCCAGCCTGGGATATGCGATGGGCTACCTGGGCGGCGGGCTGCTCTTTCTGGTCAACGTCCTGATGACCTTGAACCCTCAGTGGTTTGGGCTGGCAGATGGTGCCGAGGCGGTGCGCTGGTCTTTTCTCAGCGTTGCGCTTTGGTGGGGAGGCTTCACGCTCCTGACCTTGAAGTGGGTTCCGGAGATGGAGAAGGAGGGCTCGACCTCGCTGATTTCCGGCATCGGTGAAGGCATCCGGCAGGTTCGGGAGACCCTCAAACAGGCTCGTCAGATGAAGGACCTGTGGCTCTTCCTGCTCGCCTACTGGTTTTACATCGATGGTGTGGACACGATCATCCGGATGGCGGTGGACTACGGGATCTCGATTGGGTTTGAGTCAAGCGACTTGATCACCGCGTTGCTGCTGGTGCAGTTTGTCGGCTTCCCGGCGGCGCTGGTGTTTGGACGGCTGGGCGAGCGTTGGGGGGTGAGGCGCTCGATTTACCTGACGATTGGGGTCTACGCGTGCGTCACACTCTGGGGCATGCACCTGGAGGAGAAGATCGAGTTCTATCTGCTGGCAGCGGTGATCGGGCTGGTGCAAGGTGGGATCCAGGCCTTGAGCCGCTCTTACTACTCCCGATTCATCCCGCTGGGACAGGAGGCCGAGTTCTACGGGTTCTACAACATGCTCGGCAAATTTGCAGCGATCCTGGGGCCAACCTTGATGGGACTGAGTGGTCTGGTTGCCCGCTCCTGGTTGGCTCAGAGTCAGCCGGAACTGACGGCAGAACAGTTGGGTCAGGAGGCCGCACGCTGGGGGATTGGCTCGATCCTGATCCTCTTCATCCTCGGAGCTTGGCTCTTCTCTCGGGTGGATGAAGAGCGAGGCCGCGCGGCAGCCGGGAGATCCTGAGCATGCTGGCCGATCAGGAGCTTCTGGCCCAACTCCGAGGGCTGGAGCTGGCCCTGCGTCCCTCCCGGGCCTCCCACCGCTTTGGCGTGCACCCGCTGGCATTTCGTGGCCGTAGCCTGGAGTTCGCGGAGTATCGGGAGTACCGTCCGGGCGACGATTTGCGGGATCTGGACTGGAAGGTCTGGGGACGCAGCGACCGCTACTACCTCAAGCAGCGTGACTCGCACACCCCGGCCTCGGTGCTGCTACTGCTGGATGACTCCCCCTCCATGCAGGTGGCCTCGAACCGCTCTCTTCTGCCCAAACATCAGGCGATGGCGCTGCTGGCGTTCGGGTTGAGCTACCTCCTTCAGGGAAATGGCGACTTGTGTGCTCTCGGAGCGCTGTCCCAGTCCTTCTTGACCGCCCCTCGCGCCTCTCGGCGAGCCTTCCTGCATCATGTTGAACTGCTTCGATCGCTGGCCCGTGGAGAGGCTCTTCAGCCTCCCGGAGCCCTGCCTCGCCTGAAGCCCAGGAGCTTTGACCACATCTTTCTCCTCTCCGACTTTCTGGAGCCGATGCCGGTGTGGGAGGAGCGTCTGCGGACCTTGAATCAGTGGGGGTGGCAGGTCAACAGCGTGCAGGTGCTGGATCCACTGGAAGCCAATCCGCTTCCGGAAGAGGCGGAGCTGGAACATGCCGAAGGGTTCGGACAGCGGCGGCGCATCTCGAAGGAAGACTGGACCGGATATCGCCGGAACTGGGAAGTGCACCAGTCGCACCTGGAGGCACTCTCCCGGAAGTTGGGAATCCGACAGAGCTCCTTTGTGACGGACGAGCCGATCACCAAGGCGGTCCGCCGGATCTTGGCAGGGTGAGCTAGGCCGGAGTAGACGGGGCCGAGGTTTCGTTCTGGGACTGCTTGGACGGGGTGGTCGAGGCCACGGAGGGTGAGACGGATTCAGAGAGCCCTTGTCCCAGAGCGGGCTCTCCTGCTTCCGAGGCCTGTGTCTGAGCCTGCTCGGCTTCTCGTTCGGCGACGGTTTGTCGAACTCGGGCTGCCATGGCCGCAGCGGCAGGGCTCGGAGCCTCCTCCGGAGCGGTCTCGCTCGTCTCAGTGGAGGCGGCCTCTTGCTTTTCACCAGAGGAGGAGGTTGAGGGGGATTCGGCAGGCTTCCCCTCCATCGCGTTGGCCAGGTCGACCAGTTTCTCCCCGTCCGCCTGACGTCCCTGAAGCGGGTTGAACGTGGAGGTGACGTTGCCGATGGTGTTCTGGACCTCATCCTTGACGTCTTTCAGCTCTCGCAGCTCCTTGGTATCCAGCTCCTTTTCGATCTGATTCATCTCGTCCTGAACGGTGCTCCGGATGTCGTTGGTGGCGCGCTTGAGCTGCACCAGACCTCGACCGAGAGTGCGCATGACCTCGGGAAGCTGCTGGGGGCCGATGAAGATGAGGGCCACCACCACGATGATGACCATTTCGGGAAGACCGATTCCGAACATGAAGACCTGTGCCTGAAAGAAGAAGGCTCCGAATGCGGAGCGTGACAAAACGACATTTATATCTTGGAGTGAAAGCAAACGCAAATGCCTGATGCCTGCATCGCCGTTCTGGACTTCGGCAGCCAGTACGCTCACCTGATCGCCAAGCGCATCCGCCACCAAGGAGCGTATGCCGAGATCTTCTCTCCCAACGCCACGCTGGAGGATCTCCGGCAGGTGCGAGGGCTCGTGCTCTCCGGAGGTCCGGCCTCGGTCTTTGCAGAAGACGCCCCGACATTCAATCGGGAGCTGCTGACGCTGGACGTGCCGATCCTGGGGCTGTGCTATGGACACCAACTGATTGCCCGGGAATTCGGGGGGCAGATCGAGAACGCGGGGCATGGAGAGTTTGGCAAGGCCCAGCTTCACCTCCTGCAGGAGAGCCCGCTCTGGGACGGTGTCGCGTCTTCCAGTCAGGTCTGGATGAGCCATCAGGACAGCGTGACCGTCCTGCCTCCGGAGTTTGAGTGCCTCGGAGAGACGCATCCGGGAGCCTACACGGCGTTGCGGCACACGGAGCGTCCGATCTTTACCCTGCAGTTTCATCCGGAGGTCCGGGACTCTGTGCAGGGCGAGAAGATGCTGGAAAACTTTGTCCGCCTGTGCGGGCTTGAGGGCACTTGGTCCATGGAGCAGTTCATCGAGCAGGCCATCTCCCGGACTCAGGAGGAGGTGGGAGACCGCAAGGTGCTGATGTTCCTCAGCGGCGGGGTCGACTCTTCTGTGGCCTTTGCGCTGCTCGATCGGGCGCTGGGGCATGAGCGGGTGCAGGGGCTGTTCATCGACAACGGCTTCATGCGCCTGAAGGAAGGTCCGCGGATTCTGGAACAGTATCGTTCCCTTGGGCTGACCAATGTCGTCGGACGTGACTACTCGGCAGATTTTCTGGAGGCTGTAGAGGGGCTGATTGATCCCCAGGAGAAGCGACAGCAGGTCGGGGCCGCGTTCATCCGGATGCGCGATCGGTTCCTGCAGGAGCTGAATCTGAACGCCGAGGAGTGGATGCTGGGTCAGGGGACGCTGTATCCCGACATCATCGAATCCGGCGGCACCCAGCATGCTCACGTGATCAAGTCTCACCACAACCGCGTTCAGGAGGTGCTGGATCTGATGTCTTCCGGACAAGTGGTGGAGCCGCTGAAGGAGCTGTACAAGGACGAGGTGCGGCAGGTGGGAGAACTGCTCGGGTTGCCGGAGTCCCTGGTGTGGCGTCATCCGTTTCCGGGTCCGGGCCTCTCGATCAACGTCCTCTGCGCTTCAGGCCAGGAGGTGCTCTGTCCGGAAGAGACCATCCGGCAGGTGCAGCAGCAGGTGCCACCGGCCATCGGGGCCAGCTTGCTTCCGGTACGTTCGGTTGGAGTTCAGGGAGATCAGCGGACCTATGCTCCGCCAGCCGTTCTCTGGAGCACACCCCAAGACTGGGAATGGCTGGAGCGCACATCGATCAGCCTGACCAACACGGTCCGAGGCATCAACCGGGTGGTGCTGGGGCTGGGGCGTTCTGGAGGCGGCTCAGGGTTTGCCTGGAACTCCTTTCGCAGCAGAGAGGCGTACTGTACGCAGGATCGTCTGGACCTGCTCCGGGAAGCAGACGCTCTGGCCACGCAGGCGTTGGAACAGCAGGGCCTGATGCGTCAGATCTTCCAGCTGCTGGTGATCCTGCTTCCGCTCTCCAACTCCGGTTCCGCAGACAGCGTCGTCATCCGCCCGGTGGTCTCGGAGGACGTGATGACCGCCCAGTTTGCCCCGTTGGACTGGAACCTGCTCTCCGGTCTGACTTCCGAGCTGCTTGAGCTTCCGGGAGTGGATGCCGTGCTTTACGACATCACTCACAAGCCTCCCGCGACGTTTGGGTGGGAGTGATCTTGGATCAGAAGGGCCAGATCAGGAAAAGGTAGACGACATAGATGCCGACGAACGCCACCCCCTCCTTGCGGTCCAAAGAGTATCCGGTCCAGGCGGTCGGCAGCATGATCAGGGCGAAGAGGAGCATGATGAGAAAGTCGAGGGTCTCCACCCCGGATCCGTCGAGCGGACGGACAGTGCCGGCCGTTCCGAGGACAAAGCAGAGGTTGGAGATGTTGGATCCGACCGCGTTCCCCACGGCCAGGTCTGCGTGCTTCTTGTAGGCTGCCACCACGGAGGTCACCAACTCCGGTGAGCTGGTGCCGATTGCCACCACGGTGAGTCCGATTACGGCATCACTGACCCCCCAGTCTCGAGCCACATCGACAGAACCCACCACCAGCCAGTCCGAGCCAAAGGCGAGCAGCGCCATGCCCACGATCAGGAAGGTCAGGTCGTGCCCCAGGCTCTCTCCCAACTCCACACCATCTCCGACGTGCCCCTCCTCCTCTCGAGCCGCGACGATGTTTCCCAGGATGTAAGACACCATGCAGAGCAGCAGAAACATGCCCTCCCACCGAGAGATGACATGGTCCTCGAAGAAGACGAACACCAGGAAGGAGAGCAGGATCATGGTCGGGATGTCGGCCTTGACCACGCGTCGTGCAACCTCCAGCGGCTGAAGCATCGCCGAGAGGCCCAGCACCAGGGCGATGTTGAGGGTGTTGGAACCGATCACGTTCCCGATCGAGAGTCCCCCCTTGTCGTTCAGCGTGGCCTGGACGCTGACTACGGCCTCGGGCATGCTGGTTCCTGCGGCAACGATGGTCAGACCGACCATCACCGGGGGGACTCCAAAGCGCATGGCGATCGAGCAGCTGGAGTCTACCATCCAGTCGGCCCCATAGTAGAGAGCCACCAGTCCGGCTACGATCAGGAGGTAACTGTTCACACTTTGCAAAAGCAACTCGTAACTCATCGGCACGACCGCGATGCGCAAGTTCCGATGAAGCCACCTGGGAGGAGCTCACTCTGAGCCCGGAGGAACCTGCTGTTTTGGCAAATTAACTTCCGTGCCATATGTTCCTCTCGATCTCTCTCTGCCTCCTCTGCTCCTCAAGCTCGTCGATGCCATGGACGTCCTCAAGGAGCTTGATGATGTACTCCACCTTGTCACTAAGACGATTCAGCTTTCGATGAATATCGTCGATTTTCCCTCTGTAGTCTTGTTCCATGATAGTGGTGCGTGGGTTGATACGACTTTGAGGAACGAAAAAAACTCTCAGCAATGAGGATCAGGATAAGCTAACACAGAGAGTTCAATTCTTCCAGAATCCGGGAAAGAAGAAGACCAGCAGGGTATAGATGTCCAAGCGCCCCGCCAGCATGGAGAAAGAGAGGACCCAGGTGGAAATGTCAGAGAATTGAGCGAAGTTCTGGGTTGGACCCACTGCTCCGAAGGCTGGGCCGATGTTCCACAGGGTGGCCATCATGGCGCTGAAGGCGCTCCAGAAATCGATCGGGTCAAACAGAGTGAGGACCACGCTTCCGACCAACAGCCCAAGGATGTTCAGGGTGAAGAAGCTCATGATGCCATGGACGATTGGCGGAGCCAGCGGGCGCCCGTTGATCCGGAGAGGATGAACCGCCATAGGCTGCAACATGGTCTTTGCGGTATGGGAGATGGACTTGAGGATGATGACCACATGGATGATCCGGATGCCGCTGGAGGTCGAACCGGTACATCCTCCGATGAACAGAGTGATCATCAGCAGCATCTGAGCGGACTGGGACCACTGCTCGTAATCGGCGGTGCCAAAGCCCGTGGTGGTGATCAGCGAAACTACGTGGAAGAACCCGAAGCGTGCCGAATCCGCCAGGCTGGAGTACGTCTGATCTGCCCAGAGAATCAACGACACCCCCAATCCCAGCAGGACGACGATGAGGAGGTAGGCCTTGATCTCGGTGTTGACCCGGACCTCGTACCAGTTCCGGCGGATCAGGTGGTAGTGCAGCACGAAGTCCATGCCACCCAGGAGCATGAAGACGATGACCACCCAGTCCAGAAACATGCTCTGGTAGTGGCCGAAGCTGGCGTTGCGGTTGGAGTATCCTCCTGTAGAGATCGTGGCAAATGCATGAACCAACGAATCAAAGAGATCCATTCCGCCGAACCAGAGGAGCAGCGTCTGGATCAGGTTCAGCCCCAGATAGATGGCCCAAAGCCACCGGAGGGTCTCGTTGAGGCGTGGCACCATCTTCACTCCGTTCAGCCCCTGCCCCGGAGCCGCTTCGGCCCGATACATGTGGTTCGCACCACTGCTGGAGAAAAGCGTCAGGTACAGCACGATCATCCCCATTCCGCCTACAAAGTGGGTCATGCTACGCCAGAAGAGCAGACCGTGCGGCAGCGCCTCGATGTCTGTCAGCAGCGTTGATCCGGTGGTGGTGTAGCCGGACATCACTTCAAAAAACGCGTCGGTGAAGCTGGGGATGCCGCCATGAATCATGAAGGGGATGGCTCCGACTGCGGTGAGCAGCACCCATCCCAGCGCGACCAGAACGAAGTTCTCCCGGATTCGGCCCTGATGGCTGTGTCGAATCGCGAAATAGATGGGACCTCCGACCATCAAGGACCCCAGAATGGTCCAGGCGAACGCAGCGAAGTCGGAGCCTTCATAGATCAGCGAGCAGATGGCTGGAAACAGCAGCAGGCCAGCGTTGACAAGCAGCAGACCGCCAGAGCTTCGAAGCAGGTAGAGGTAGTCCATCGGGTTTTCAGGGAAGAAGTGAGGCGGCAGGAGCTTGTAAACTCAAACGCGGGCTCTGGCGTTGGGGGCGTGGAGCTGAGTGGAGTGAAACTGCTGTGCGCGGCTGTGGCCCAATTCCACCAACTGAGCGAGTAGTTGGTCCTCAAAGCCAATCGTTTTTCCGATCTCCCGGAGCAGGCTCTCCTCCGTCTCGTCAAAGTCGTGGTCAATTGTAGCCACGTTCAGCAGGCTCTCCATGAGCTTGTGCTTGAGTTCTTCCTTGATCTCCACGTGGTAGAGCGGCAAGGGGTGTCCGAGCAAGACCGCCTCCTCCAACTCCTGAACGCCTTTGGACTCTGCAATGAGTTGAATGGCCGAGTGGAGGAAGGAGCGCTCGTGCAGGTCGATGCGCCCATCCGCCTGGATCATGGCCACGACCATCCGGGCAAACCACGCCCGTTGCTCCGAGTTGAGCTGGGCCAGCAGCTGTGGGTCGAAATTCGGGATCTCTCGGCTCTCTTCTTCCAGCCGTTGCTCGGCATCTCGCAGCACCCGGATGGTGCTCAGAACGCTCCGGGCAGGCTCGTGCCCCCCCAGCGCCGCCTCGCGGAACCAGTAGTGCGCCTCTTCCAGATTCTTGGTCACTCCACGCCCCTTGAAGTGCATGATCCCCAGCTGATACTTGGCCTCTTCGCTTCCCCGGTTGGCAGCCTCCAGCAGCGCATGAAAGGCCCCCAGATAGTTCTCTTGCTGGAAATGAGTCGAGGCATCTCCCAAAAGCTTCTCCAGGCGCCGTGCCTTTTCTCCCTCGTGCTCGCTCTCTCCGATCGAGAGCTTGTCTTCCGGATGCGTCTCGAACAACTCCTGCTGCCGCAGGTTGTACTCTCGAGTCAGGAACACCAGACGGTCCCCGGAATAGACCATCAGTTCCGGGTTCGGGTTGATGATCAACTGGTTGTTCCCGCGGCGGATGATGCCCACGGGCAACTGATCGGTCTCGGTCTTGACGTTCCGGATCGTCTCCATCCAGTCACACTCCTCCCAGTGATAGCTCAGCCTGCGGACAAACAGGCTCTGAGTGGAGAGCTCCTGAGAAAGAACCTGAGTGATCAGATTGCTGAGTCCGGCATTGGATGAAGACTGGGTGAGCATCGGGATCACCAGGTCATCGTACTTGAGACAGAAGTCACATCCGACGCGCAGGAGGTGCAGGTCAAAGTCATCCTCCCGGTAGGTGGCAATGGTGAAGATGTCTCCATCGGTCTCCTGCTCCAGGCGCAGGACGGAGATCAGGGTCTGCCCATCTTGCAGGTGGTCGACAAAAGCCACCTTTGCCAGTGCGGCACGCCCCTTCTTGAAGGCCTCCTCCGAGTTGGAACTGCCCTTGATCCACTCCAGCGAGAGATTCTCGGGCAACTGTTCGGAAGGCGTCAGGTTGGAGAGCACCACAATGTGGTCTTCCAACTCGCAGTGTGACATCTCAAAAAGCATCCGGTCGATGAACACCGGGTTGTCCGAGCAGATCAGCAGGTGCCCGTCAATGCGGATGTCGTCCATCCCCAGAACGTCCATTCCCTGCTCATCCCGGTCTCCGCCTCCCAGAGGGGAACGGAGCTGGATGACCTTGTTCTCATGATGCAGGATGTGCTCACAGGCGGGGTTGATCACCACGATCTCTCCGGAGACGACCCCCAAGGGCATGGCCCCGGTTTGCTCCTTGACCTTCTCGACGTAGTGCAGCCACGTCATCCCGACCTCGGAGGACTTCAGGTCAACGGTGAGGAGCTGGTGTCCCTGGGTGTTGTGCACCACCCCGCGGATCCAGGAAGGGCCCCCTTGCGAGCGGTATGCTTGCATCATCATCGGGACGCAGAGGTCGTACGGGTCCACGGCATAGTCGCAGCCCACGTCGGCAAAGTAGTTCCGGAAGTCCCGACCGATGTATTGAGCCAGCGTGACGATCACCCCCTGCGTCAGCGTCTCCAGCTGCTGCACGGTCATCAGCGAGTGGTTGTTGTCCTTGAAGCACACATAGGCGATCGTGGCCTTCTGTGCAGAGGCCTTGATCAGAGCCTCCATGCGGTAGGCATCTCCAGCGACCCAGGGCACCGTGTTGTATTCCGATGTGACCAGCGGGTGAAGCTGACTCGGGCTGATAATCACGACCTCGCGCCCAAACTTCTTGCGCTGCAGGTGCCGGGTGATCTCGAGAATCCATGAGGGCTGGTCCGAGCAGACGAGGACATGTCCAGAGGCCTTGATCTGTGAGAGTCCCAACTCCTTGTTGGAGCGAAACTCCGTGAGTTTTGAGGTGATCGTGGAAACCAGCAACGAGTAGAGCACGACTCCGGACCCGATCACAAACAAGGTGAAGAAGCGCCCCTCCGGAGTCTTGGGAGACATGTCTCCAAAGCCCACGGTTGAGATGGTGACGATGGTCCAGTAAAAGCTGTTGAACAGGCTCCCGTACTGCTCATCCGGATGCTCTGCCATCCAGAATTCCAGGATGTGGATCATCACCGTGGAGGTGACCAGAACTGCAGGGAAAATGTAGAGGAAGATCCGTTTTAATTTCATAAAATCACAAGGATATCGGACTCCGGAATGAGCGGGGAAACAAGGGCATGAGGCTCGGTACTTCTACTCGTGAGAAGGATTGCAGAGGAGAAGTTTCCCTTGAACCGGAGAGGATTCGCAAGCCAATGCTGACGCCAAGGTCCGGATTCCGCCTCTTTGCCGGAAACGGTGCCAGATGCTCTCGCCTGGTCTCAGAGCCTGACAGAACACGTGTTGGGGATAGTTCTCACGAGGACGGTGTGCTATAGTTTCCAGTTGATTTTGTGACGACGTACTGTCCACTTCCCGAAATGCAAGACCCTCGAATGAACCTCTCCGATCTGTATCACTCCATGGACTATGGCCCCGCTCCGGAAAGCGCGCAAGAAGCCCATCGCTGGCTTCAGTCTCGAAACTCCCGGTTCGGGCTCTTCATCAACGGAGCCTGGAAGCACCCCAAGGGGCGTTCCTCCTTCGAGACGCTCAATCCGGCCTCCGGAGAAGTCTTGGCCCGATGTCTGGAGGCCGAGGAGCGTGACGTGGATGCTGCCGTGCAGGCGGCCCGGGAAGCACTCCCGGGGTGGCAGGCGCTGAGCGGGCATGTTCGAGCCCGGATGCTCTATGCGCTCGCTCGAGAGATGCAAAAGCAGGCGCGCCTGCTGGCTGTGTTGGAGACCCTGGACAACGGAAAGACGATCCGGGAGACCCGGGACATCGACGTGCCGTTGGTGATCCGGCACTTCTACCACCACGCCGGATGGGCGCAGCTGCTGGAGAGCGAGTTCCCGGAGCACGAGCCGGTTGGGGTCGCCGGGCAGATCATCCCGTGGAACTTCCCACTCCTGATGCTGGCCTGGAAGGTGGCTCCGGCCTTGGCGGCCGGAAACACCGTGGTGCTCAAGCCAGCAGAGTTCACTCCGCTTACCGCCCTCTGGTTTGCCGAGTGCTGCGAACGCATCGGGCTGCCTCCGGGCGTGTTCAACCTGCTCACCGGGGCCGGAGCAACCGGAGCGGCCCTTGTGCGACATCCTGGCGTGGACAAGGTCGCCTTCACCGGCTCGACCGAGGTCGGGAGACAAATCCGTGAAGTCACCGCCGGCAGCTCCAAAAAGCTCACGCTGGAACTTGGGGGGAAATCTCCGTTTCTGGTGTTTGACGACGCTGACCTGGATGCCGCAATTGAAGGCGTGGTCGATGCGATCTGGTTCAATCAGGGACAGGTCTGCTGTGCCGGGTCACGACTGCTGGTGCAGGAGAACATCTCGGACCGCTTCCTGGAGAAGCTGCGCCGCCGGATGGAGACGCTTCGTACCGGAGATCCCCTGGACAAGACGATGGATCTCGGAGCGATCGTTGCGCCGGTGCAACTCGAGCGCATTCAGAGCCTGGTGGAGCAGGGACGCCGCGAAGGGGCCACCCCCTGGCAGGCCTCTCGCCCCCTTCCGGAGCGTGGGTGCTTCTTTCCTCCGACCCTGATCTCCGGGGTGGATCCGGCGTCCACTCTGGCACAAGTGGAGATCTTTGGGCCGGTGCTCGTCAGTTCGACCTTTCGGACTCCCGACGAGGCCATGGAGCTGGCGAACAACACCGCCTACGGTCTGGCGGCGAGCGTCTGGAGCGAGAACATCAACCTGGCTTTGCACCTGGCACCTCAACTCAAGGCTGGGGTCGTTTGGATCAACTCCACTAATCAGTTCGACGCCTCCAGCGGCTTCGGAGGCTATCGGGAGAGCGGCTTTGGTCGCGAAGGAGGACATGAGGGAATGCTGGAGTACCTGCAACCCAAGGTGTCGAGTTCTGGCAAGGCGGCTCAGTGTCAGCGGAGCCCGGCCGCTTCAGGAGAAAATCCGAGACCGGCGGAGGCCACCGTGGAGATCAACCGCACGGCAAAGCTCTTCATTGGTGGCAAGCAGGTGCGTCCGGACTCCGGATACTCCCTCTCGATCTTTACCGCAGGGGGAAAGCTGGCCGGCGAGGTGGGGCAAGGCAACCGCAAGGATGTGCGAAACGCAGTGGAGGCAGCCCAGAAGGCAAAAGGCTGGAGCAGCGCCTCTGCACACAACCGGGCACAGGTGCTGTACTTTTTGGCAGAAAACCTGAGCGTACGTGCGGCAGAGTTCCAAAACCGCCTCCGGCAGCTGACCGGGTGCTCGGCCCGCGCAGCCACGCAAGAGTTTGAGGCGTCGACCTCCCGGATCTTCAGCTACGCGGCCTGGGCCGACAAGTACGAAGGACGAGTCCACACGCCTCCCGGGCGGACCGTAGTGCTGGCGTTGCATGAACCGATCGGGGTCGTTGGCGTGATCTGCCCGGAGGAGCAGCCGCTGCTCTCCTTGCTCTCTCTGCTCCTGCCCCACATGGCGGTTGGAAACCGGGTGGTGCTGGTCCCCTCCCTTCCGCACGCCCTGCTGGCCACCGACCTCTACCAGGTGCTGGAGACCTCCGATGTCCCGGCTGGTGCGGTGAACCTGATCACCGGAGACTCCGGGAGCCTGCTAACGACCCTTGCGGATCATGACGACGTGGAGGGGCTTTGGGTCTGCGGCACGCCGGAAGAGTGCGCCGAGGCGGAGCGTCGAAGCGCCGGGAACCTCAAGCGCCTCTGGACCAACCACGGCCACCAGGTGGACTGGCTGGATTCGAAAGCCGCGGAGGGGCGCCTCTGGCTGCAGCGGGCGGTCCAGGTCAAGAACGTCTGGGTCCCCTATGGCGAATGACTCCGGAAGAAGTTGCAACTTCCACAGGCGCAAACGAAACTGACCCGGCACAAGCTCCATCTGCCTGAACTCTGAAAAACCGACCTCATGGAATACGCTCCCGGACTCCAGTGGTATGTTGCCCGCATCCGCTCCAATGCCGAAAACCTGGTGCTCAAAGGCCTGGAACGCAAACAGTTTGAAGTCCTCAACCCGACCTACCAGAAGGAGAGCACGCGCAAGGACCGCAAAAAGATCCTGACCCGCCCGATCTTTGTGGGCTATCTCTTCCTGCATGTGGAACTCAACGCGGAGCTGCATCTGGAGATCCTCAAGACCAGTGGCCTGGTCGAACTGATCAAGAGCCGCCGGGGACCAATCCCGGTTCCGCAAGATCAGATCGACAACGTTCTCTTGCTGGAGAAGCATGTGGGTGACCTCTTTGAGAGCCCAGATTATCAGGAGGGTGAGGAGGTAGTCGTGGTTGAGGGGCCGCTGAAGGGGCTCCGAGGGGTGATCGACGAGGCAGACCATCGCTTTTTGCGCATCCACGTGGACGCGATCCCCGGGGCCGTGAAGGTGGAGGTGCTGCCCAAGCACGTCAAGCCGGTGGAACGCAACCTCTACGATGTGGTCTCCAAGTCGTGACTCAAGACTTTCTTAACCTCCCCGGAGTGCGCTGGCCCCTCATCCAGGCTCCGATGGCCGGTGTGTCAACCCCGGAGCTTGCGGCCACAGTCTCCGAGTCCGGGGCGTTGGGATCGATCGCCATCGGTGCCGTCTCTGCCGAAAAGGCCCGGGAGCTTATTGCTCAGACGCGTGAACGCACTGCTCGTCCCTTCAACGTGAACGCCTTTGCCCACCTCCCGGAACCCGCGGACCCATTCGCCGAAATCGCCTGGATCGAGCGCCTGCGTCCGTGGTTCCAGGAGTTTGGAGCCGAACCGCCTGCCGAGTTGGTCGCTCCCTACAAATCGATCCTGGAAGATCCCGAGAAGCAGCAGGTGTTGCTGGAAACCGCTCCGGCAGTCGTCAGCTTCCATTTTGGACTGCCGGATTCAGAGTTTGTTCGCAGACTTCAGGAGCTCGGAAGCGTGGTGATGGCCTGTGTGACGACGGTCTCAGAAGCGCTGCAGGCTCAGGTGACAGGAGTGGACGCTGTGGTGGCGCAAGGGTTTGAAGCTGGAGGGCATCGGGGGAACTTCGCTCCGCAGGAGGACGAGCAGCTGAGCACGCTGGCCTTGGTGCCTCAGGTCGTCCGGGCGATCAACCTCCCAGTGATTGCGGCCGGGGGAGTCGTCAACGGTGCCGGGATGGTCTCAGCGTTGGCTTTGGGAGCGTGTGGCATACAGTGCGGGACGGCATTTGTCGGATGTCCGGAGTCTTCCGCTCCAGCCGCCTACCGTCAGATGCTGGCCTCGGAGCGTGCCTCTCGGACGCAGGTGACGAGCGCCATCTCCGGACGTCCGGCTCGAGGCATTCGCAATCGCTTCATTGCGGAAACCGCGGGGGAGGGCAACAGAATTCCGGGCTACCCCAAGACGTACCATGCCGGAAAGGCGCTGGCCGAGGCCGCAGCCCGCTCCGGAGACGTCGAGTTCTCCGCGATGTGGGCCGGTCAGGCCGCAGCTTTGGCGCCCAAGGGAGTGCCCGCCCGGGAGGTGGTGGATCGATTCATTCAGGAGGCTCGGGAATGCTGGACGCAACTGTCCCGGCATCCGTGGCTGCCCCAAGACCAGTCAGGCTAGCGGAGAATCTTCGGGGAGCCAGTCCGGATCCGGGACGTCCTGATAGGCCTTCTGCAACGCATCCGACCAGATCTGCCGCAGGTTTCGGAAGTAGGGATCGTCCTCTTCAATGCGGTGCTGCCACTCGATGGTGTGCTGGTTGCGTCGGTAAATCACCAGGTCTGCCGGTAGCCCCACAGACAGGTTGCTCCTCAGGGTCGAGTCCATGGAGATCAGGGCCAACTTCACACCGTCCAGCAAAGAGGTCTGGTGATGAACCGCCCGGTCCAGGATCGGCTTTCCGTACTTGTGCTCCCCAATCTGCAGGTAGGGGGTATCTGAAGAGGCTTCGATGAAGTTCCCGGCAGAGTAGACCTGAAACAGCCGCATCGGACGCCCCCGGACCTGCCCTCCGAGCAGGAAGGAGGCGCTGAACCCTGCCCCCTGTGCCTCGAGCGTCTGTCCATCCACACGGTACACCTCTCGGACGGCCTCCCCAACGAGTTGTGCTGCGCGGAACATGCTGGGGACGGTCATCAGCGTCTCCGGAGTCTCCGTGATCTGCTCTGCCGGGAGTCCGACCGCCTCGATCCCTTCGGTCAACAGATTGACCACGGCCTGTGTCACGGCCAGGTTCCCGGAGCTCATCAGAGCGATCAGCCGTTCCCCAGGTTCGTGGAACAGGTGCATCTTGCGGTAGGTGGAGACGTTGTCAATCCCGGCGTTGGTCCGGGTATCGGAGAGCAGCACCAGCCCTTCTTCGAGGAAGAGCCCGAGGCAGTAGGTCATTGGAGGAACACGTGAGGGTCACGCGGCCACTTGGAGGCGGGCCTGTTGCACCTGCAGCTGGACATTGAGCACTTCGGAACCTCCTCCCCGGCGCACTCCGCGCACCGGAGCCGCATCTCCGTAATCCAGCCCACAGGCCATCCGCACATACGATTCAGACGGGCTGACACCGTTGGCCGCATCAAAGCCAACCCATCCGAGCCCCTTCACCCAGGCCTCTGCCCACGCGTGGCTGGCGTCGTGGTCCATGGCCTCGGCGGTCCAGAGGTATCCACTGACGTAGCGGGCCGGGAATCCGAGCAGGCGCGCACAGGTGATGAAGACATGGGCATGATCCTGACACACTCCACGTCCATGCGCCAGCGCTTCGTCAGCGGTAGTTGCGACGTGAGTCTCTCCGGGTTCATAGAGGATTCGCAGGTGCACCAAACTCATCAAGCGATGGAGTCGATTCAGGGGGCTCGACTCGGCACGTGCAGGCCGCGCGAGGCGCTCCAGACCTTCCGAAGCCCGGGTCCGGGAGGTGGAACGCATGTAGAACGCAGGAGGCAGAGGCTCCGGCACGCCACGAACCACCCCGTGCATCTCCTCCGTCTCCACCTCCCCGATCACGCGCAGGACGACCTGACGGTGCGGGCGGTCGAGTGTCAGGAGTGCGGTGCGGTTTCCAAATCCGTCCCGGAACTCCGGGAGGCTGTCCTGCGGTGCCTCGATCGTCCAGGCGCGGACCTGCTGTCCCTCGAAGGAGTCCGGAAACAGCCGGAGCTGCTGGACCGTGTAGTCGACGGATTCGCTGTAACGGTAGATCGTCTGGTGTGCGATTTTCAGCTGCATGGCTACATCAGGAAGTCCGTACGGATCTGGTCACTGAGTTCCATGTTCCGGGAGATGAAGTCCGAGAGAAACTCGTGCAGTCCGTCCTGAAAGACCTCCGAGATCTTGGCGAAGCGCATCTCGGAGTAGAGCTGTCCGGCCAGCCGGTGACATTCGTGCCGCTGTCCGTAGCGCTCGGCAAGGGTTCCAAGGTGCTGAACGATCTGCCCGAGGCAGGCGGTCATGGAGCGAGGCATCTCTTCACGCAGGATCAGCAGGTCGGCAATCAGCCAGGGCTTGTATGAATCCCGGTAGATGTAACGGTAGCTGCGGTGTGCGGAGACGGCTCTCAGGATGGCGGCCCACTGGTAGTAATCCCGCCCTCCCCCGACCGGTGCATACTCCGGGAGGAGGATGTGGTACTTGACGTCCAGAATGCGCGCTGTGTTGTCACCTCGCTCCACAAAGGTGCCGAGCCGAGTGAAGGCGTAGGTGTCATCCCGGAGCATCGTCCCGGTCGCCGCCCCGTGAAACTGCAGCGAGCGCTCGCGGGCCCAGTCGAGGAATCCGCGCACGTGGCTCCCGGCGAGCCTCTGCGGCGTGGCACCTCGGACCTCGAGCCAGGTGTCGTTGAGGTTCTCCCAGACCTCCCGGGTCAGCGCGGTCCGCATCGAGCGGCCGTTGCGGCGCGCGGTCTCGATGCAGGAGCGGATGCTGGAGGGGTTGGTTTCATCCAGCGCCAGGAAGTGCAGCACCTGCGCCGGGGTCACGTCGGAATACTTCTGCGAGTAGGCCCACTCGGTTCCGGAGATGATCAGGGCGGAGCGCCACTCGCTGTTGGAGGGAGCCGCCACACTCTCCGGAGTGGGAGACAGGGCCATGCGGTCGGCGACCTCCAGGATGCGGGCCAGGTTCCCGGCGCGCTCCATGTAGCGGGCCATCCAGTAAAGGCTGTCTGCCGTTCGGCTGAGCATGAGGTCTCTCGGATGGAGTTCAGGATTTGAGGACCCAGGTGTCCTTGGTGCCTCCGCCCTGGCTGCTGTTGACCACCAGCGACCCCTCGCGAAGGGCCACCCGAGTCAAGCCTCCGGGGATGATCTGCACCGACTCTCCCATCAAAATGAAGGGCCGGAGGTCGACGTGTCGGGGGGCGACGCCTTCCTCCACCAAGGTGGGACAGGTGCTCAGCGCCAGAGTCGGCTGGGCAACAAACTCTCCGGGGTTGGCCCGAATTCGAGCGGCATAGCGTTCCCGCTCATCGGAGGTGGACTTCGGCCCAACCAGCATCCCGTATCCTCCGGAACCCCGAACCTCCTTGACGACGAGCTCCTCCAGGTGTTCCAGGACGTACCGGCAGTCATCTTCGCGAGCACATTGCCACGTGGGGACGTTCTTGAGCTTTGGCTCCTCGCCCAGATAGAAGCGAACCATCTCCGGGACGTAGGTGTACACCGCCTTGTCGTCTGCGATCCCGGTCCCCACGGCGTTGGCGAGGGTGATGGTCCCCAGCCGGTAGGCGGCCATGAGCCCGGGAACCCCAAGCATGGAGGCCGGGTTGAACACCAGCGGGTCAAGGAAGGCGTCATCGACACGCCGGTAGAGCACATCCACCCGCTTCGGACCCTGCGTGGTTCGCATGTACACCGCACGGTCGCGGACAAAGAGGTCCATACCTTCCACCAACTCCACTCCCATCTGATCAGCCAGGAAGCTGTGCTCGTAGTAGGCGCTGTTGTGAATTCCCGGGGTGAGCACGGCAACCGTGGGGTCTCCTGGACACTCCCGGGGAGCCACCGACTGGAGGGTGGAGAGGAGCTCTTCACAGTAATGATCCACCGGCTCCACGGAGTAGCGCGAGAACAGCTCCGGAAAAAGCCGCATGGTCACCTCACGGTTTTCCAGCATGTACGAGACTCCCGACGGAGTGCGGACGTTGTCTTCGAGCACATAGCAGTCGTCCGGACCGATGCGGACCAGGTCGATTCCGGAGATGTGCGTGTAGACCTGACGGGGCAGATCGAGCCCCTGCATCTCGGGTTCATAGGCCGGGTTGTGGAGGATCAGCTCTTCCGGAATCATGCCGGAACGCAGGATCTCTTGCTCGTGGTAGAGGTCATGCAGGAAGGCATTGAGAGCCTTCACGCGCTGCTCCAGCCCTTGGGAGATGCGCTCCCATTCCTGCGCCTCCAGCAATCGGGGAATCACGTCAAACGGGATCAGGCGCTCCGGGTCGCCGCCCTCACCATAGACTGCGAACGTGATCCCGATTCGACGAAACAGCGTCTCGGCTTCGTCCCGGCGGAGCTGCAGCAGGTCAGGCGGGATCTCTCCGAGCCACTGCTGGAGACGTTCGTACACCGGGCGTGTCCGGGAGTCGTACCCCGTCATCTCATTGAATATGCGCTCTGCCATTCCTTCTCCTTGGGCTTCGGTGACTTCGCAACTTCAGAAAGCAAGCCGGGGACCAATCCGTAGATTACTGAAATCAAAGCGTTTTTAATTTTTTCGTGGATGGGGTTTGCTGCAATTTTCAGCTTTTCCAGAAAAAGATGCACAAGATTATGGCGTTTTGCTGGGCTTATGACAATTGATAAAAGCTCCGAAGCCGCTGGAGTGGATGGCCCAGGCTCGGTTTCGAGTCTGCTGAGGAAGCCGGAAGGCTCCTTGGGTCAATCCGGAAACAGGCTCTCGGATGCTCCGGAAACTCACAATTTTGTTGCAAACTGAAGGTGAGGTTTTACAATGATCGATTCATCACCCTCACCTCCACGCTGGCTGGCTGCGCTTCCGGGCAGGCCTGGGTTCCCGTTTTCACGGGAATGAAGTGTGGGGCGGCTCAATCCGTCATACCCGCGCAGGCGGGTATCCAGATGCTGAACTCTCAACGCACCGTTGCTTCTGCAAACGCTGGTGCCTCTTTTTGCCCTGAGCACTCCTCATGTCCGAATCCATCTGGAACAAGCGCGTAGGCACCAACCTGATCGCCGCCGTGCTGGTGCTTGTGGGGCTGCAGCTGGAGGAGGGCATGGCCCGGATGCTCTGGCTGAACACGGGGCTGTTTGCGCTCTCAGGAGCCTTGACCAACTGGCTGGCAATCACAATGCTCTTCGAGCGCATTCCGGGGCTTTACGGAACCGGAGTGATTCCGCTGCACTTTGAAGACTTCAAACGGGGCATCCACGCGCTGGTGATGGAGCAGTTCTTCACTCCAGAAAATCTGGAGCGCTTCCTTCAGGATTCCGGAGGCGACCTCCCGTGGGATTCGCTGATGGAGCACATGGACCTGGACGACGCCTTTGAGTCGCTGGTTGGAGTGATTGAGGCCTCTTCGTTCGGCCCGATGCTGGCGATGGTCGGGGGACGTCAGGCGCTCACGCCGCTCAAGGAGCCGTTTCTGGAGAAGATGAAAGAGCATCTGGTACAGGTCACCTCCAAACCCGAGCTCAAGCAGGCGCTAGGCGCACACGCGAGCAACGAGTCGATGCTGGAGCGCGTGAACCAGATCGTTCAGGCCCGCCTGGACGAACTGACCCCGGAGAAGGTCAAGGAGATCGTCGAGGCGATGATCCGGGAGCATCTTGGGTGGCTGGTGGTCTGGGGAGGAGTCTTTGGCGGCCTGATTGGCTTTGTCTCGACCTTCTTGTTCTGAGTTTGCCCCATGCCCACCGAACGCCTCCTTGAGCTGCTGCATGAGATCGCCGAAGAGTTGATCCCCTTCAACAAGGTCCTTGGACTGAAGGTCGAGTCGCTGGATCTGTCGGAAGACATCCGCATCCGCTTTGAGATGCGTCCGGAGCTGGTGGGAAACTTCACGCGGGGAAACCTTCACGGCGGCGTGATCGCGTCGGTGCTGGACGTGGCCGGAGGGATGGTCACCTGGATCGGGATCATGCGTCAGATGGAAGGCCAGTCGTTTGAGGAAATCTCTCAGCGTTTTGCCAAGATCGGGACCATTGACCTGCGGGTGGACTACCTGCGTGCCGGGCTGGGAGAGTACTTTGTGGCTACGGGAACCACGCTCCGCACCGGGAGCAAGGTCGCGGTGACTCGGATGGAGTTGCACAACGACGCCGGGACCCTGATCGCGACCGGCACCGGAACCTACATCGTCGGCTAGCGCCCTCCGGAGACATCGAGGTGCGCGCCCGTGACGTAGGAGGCTTCGTCCGAGAGCAGCCAGACGATGGCCTCGGCGACCTCCTCGGCGCTCCCTCCTCGCTGCATCGGGACCAGGTGCGCCAATCGCTGCACCCGCCCGGGCTCCCCACCGCTGGCATGAATCTCCGTTTCAATCAACCCCGGACGCACGCCGTTGACCCGGATTCCTTCCGTGGCGACCTCCTTCGCCAACCCTGTGGTGAAGGTGTCCATTCCCCCCTTCGAAACGGCATAGTCGATGTACTCTCCCGGACCGCCCATCCTCGCGGCAGCAGACGAGACGTTCACGATGCTGCCTCCGGAGCCTTGATGCTTCGTCGACATCCTCCGCACCGCCTCACGGGCACAGAGAAAGCTCCCGATGATGTTGGTCCGGAGGACCCGCTCCCAGCGCTCCATGCTCATCGACTCAAGGCGCATCTGCTGCTCAAGAATGCCGGCATTGTTCACCAGCCCGTCAAGCCTTCCCCAGAGCCGATCCAGCGTCTCATACATCCGCAACACCTCCTGTTCCTCCGCGACATTGGCCCCCAAGATCAGCGCTGATCCTCCGGCGGACTCGATCTCCTGAGCCAGTGTTCGAGCGGCGTCTTTGTTGCGGTGATAATTGATGCCCACTCGCCAGCCTCGGGCTGCGGCAAGCCTTGCGGTGGCCGCACCGATGCCCCGGCTGGCCCCTGTGATCAGAACGGTTCTCATTGAATTGGGTCTCAGGTGAAGTGAACGCTCCCTGCTTCAGAGGGTCGGGAACGGTTTCGGAAAACGTGAATGGTTTTCAAAGTGCTGAAATGATTTGACCTCAGTGCATGCCTCAGCAAATGAAGAGGCAAGCTACCACATCCCCGCCTCTGCATCGAGCGTTTTGTCCGGAAGCTGCTCTGCGCCGCCGTGCATTCCATGAAGCAACCCGGCAGCTTTTCGCGCTTCCTCAGCGGAACAATCTGTTTGGACGAGCTTGAACGATTTTGCTTGAAGCTCTGTGAAATTCCTTTATGTTCATTCATTGAACATTATCTGTGAAGCATGTGCAGCGCTTAAAATTTCTGCATCACATCCCCCTCATCCCTCTCTTCCTCAGCGTCATGGGTGTAACGCACATGGCGGAGCTTGGCCGAACCACCAAAATTGTTCCTTTCCGATCTGCCAAAAGAGCTTGATGATCAATGGACATCTTGCACCGGAGAGTGGTCTCGGGACAACTTCCTAAACGAGCCATCAAGTTGATTCAAGTTCTGGCCCGGGAGTGGGTTGAGGCAGGCTTTTCGGAGGCTGCAAGTCCTTGTAACGGTCTGGAGCGGCCCCTTCAATGAATTTTCGAAGTGGAGCCCGCTTTGAGCCCTGAAGAGCGCGTCTACGTTGCAGGCCACCGGGGCCTCGCGGGTTCTGCGATCCTCCGGGCGCTGCAGGCGCAGGGGTTTCACAATCTGCTCACCCGCACTCATGCCGAGCTGGACCTGACGGATGCCGAGGCCACCCGAAGGTTTTTTGAGCAGGAGCGCCCGCAGTATGTCTTCCTGGCAGCCGCGAAGGTCGGAGGCATTCACGCCAACAACACCTTCCCGGCCGAATTTCTCCGAGAAAATCTGCTGATTCAGACACACGTCCTCCATGAATCCTGGCGTGTGGGCGTGAAGAAGCTGCTGTTCTTGGGCAGCTCGTGCATTTATCCAAGGCTTGCACCTCAACCCATTCCGGAGTCGGCGTTGCTGACCGGCGAGCTGGAGGCGACCAACGACGCCTACGCCGTGGCCAAGATAGCAGGCATCCAGGCTTGTCAGGCGTATCGAAAGCAGTACGGATCGAACTTCATCGCGGCGATGCCGACCAACCTCTTCGGGCCTCACGACAACTTCCATCCGGAGCACTCACACGTCCTCCCTGCCCTGATCCGACGCTTTCACGAGGCCCAGCGAGACGGCCTCCCGGAGGTCACCGTGTGGGGCAGTGGAACGCCACGCCGCGAGTTCCTGCACAGTGATGACCTGGCCGAAGCCTGCCTGTTTCTGATGGAGCATTACGACTCCCCGCAGATCATCAACATCGGCTGGGGCACAGACTGCACCATCCGGGAGCTGGCGGAGGCGATCGCCGAGACGGTGGGATACTCCGGGACGCTGACGTGGGATGCGTCTCGCCCAGACGGGACCCCGCGGAAGGTGCTGGACACCCACCGACTGAACGCCTTGGGCTGGCAGCCTCGCGTCTCTTTGCGGGAAGGGCTGCAGCAGACCTATCACTGGTACCTGGAACACCACGCATGACTCAAAAGACCGCACTCATCACCGGCGTCACCGGACAGGATGGAGCCTACCTTGCAGAGCTGCTGCTGAAGAAGGGCTACACCGTTCATGGCATCAAACGCCGCAGCTCCAGCTTCAACACGGGCCGCATCGACCACCTCTATCAGGATCCGCATGTTGATCAACGCAACTTCGTCCTGCATTACGGAGACCTGACCGACTCGACCAACCTGATCCGCATCGTTCAGGAAACCCAACCGGATGAGCTTTACAACCTGGCGGCCCAATCGCACGTCAAGGTCAGTTTTGAGACGCCGGAGTACACGGCAAACTCCGACGCGCTTGGGACCCTGAGGCTACTGGAGGCCATCCGGATTCTGGGGCTGGATCAGAAAACACGCTTCTATCAGGCCTCGACCTCGGAGCTGTATGGTCTGGTGCAGGAGACCCCACAGCGAGAGACCACCCCGTTCTACCCCCGCTCGCCTTACGGAGTCGCCAAACTCTATGGCTACTGGATCACCGTCAACTATCGTGAAGCCTACGGGATGCACGCCTGCAACGGGATCCTCTTCAACCACGAGTCTCCGCTGCGTGGGGAAACCTTTGTCACTCGCAAGATCACCCGGGCCGTGGCACGCATCTCCCAGGGACGTCAGGACTGTCTCTATCTGGGAAATCTGGATGCCCAGCGCGACTGGGGGCATGCTCGAGACTATGTGGACGGCATGTGGCGCATCCTCCAGCATCCGGATCCGGAAGACTTCGTCCTTGCAACAGGGTTGACCACCACCGTTCGAGCCTTCACGGAGAAGGCCTTCTCCATCGCAGGCCTCTCGATTCAGTGGGAAGGCACAGGAGAGTCGGAAATCGGCCGAGATGCCCAATCCGGAGCGGTCCGGGTGCGCATTGACCCGCAGTACTATCGTCCGACCGAGGTGGATCTGCTCCTGGGCGATGCGACCAAGGCTCAGGAAAAACTGGGCTGGACTCCCAAGTACACTCTGGACCAGCTGATCGAGGAGATGGTCCTCTCCGACCTGAAAGCGCTGGGCTAGCCCAACATCCGAAGCGAAGGTGGAGGCGTCAAGGCATGCTGAGTTGAAGCAAATCCGCTGGAAACAGCGCTTTGAGAATCTGCAAAGACTTCTGCTGGAATGAGAACCCCGCTAAAGCTCCCTCAGTCCTGGTCTCTCTCACCCCCTCACAGATACCGGAACCAACGATGGAAAAGCAGGAAATAGTTCAACTCGTCAAAGAGTACCTTCCGGCCCTGTTGGAAGAGAGCTTGGAGCTGGAGCGCTGGGTTGAGCGGTTGACGGCGCAGCGTTATGCGAATCGTGAGCAGACAGAGAGCCGCTTTGACCAGATGATGGAAGAGCTGCGCCGCGGCCGAGAAGAGCAGAATCGCAAGTGGGAGGAGGCGAAGGCGGAGGACCGGCGCAAGTGGGAGGAGCAGAATCGCAAGTGGGAGGAGCAGAATCGCAAGTGGGAGGAGGCGAAGGCAGAGGACCGGCGCAAGTGGGAGGAGCAGTCCCGCAAGTGGGAGGAGGCGAAGGCAGAGGACCGGCGCAAGTGGGAAGAGCAGAATCGCAAGTGGGAAGAGCAGAATCGCAAGTGGGAAGAGCAGAACGAGCAGAACAAGCTCCTGTTTTTGGAGATCAAGGAGCAGGAGAGCAAGCTTGACCGTAAAATCGGGGCCTTGGGAGCCCGTTGGGGCATCGGCTCGGAGAGAGCGTTTCGTCAAGCCTTGGCCGGTGTGTTGACCCGGAGTTTTGGGGTCGAGGTCTTGAACATCAACGAGTACGACGATACCGGTGAAGTTTTTGGACGTCCGGACCAGATTGAGCTGGACATCATCATCCGCAACGGGACGCTCTTGATCTTTGAGCTGAAATCTTCCACGGACCGCTCACAACTCCACACCTTCTCTCGCAAGATTGCCTTCTACGAGAAGCGACACCAGCGCCAAGCGGACCGAAAGATCCTCATCTCTCCATTCATTCACCCTCGCGCGCAGGAGCTCGCGGAGGAGTTGGAAATCGAGACCTACAGTGACTCCACGGAAGTCGAACTGTGACCTTCTTTCCCAGCACCTGCCCTGACACCTAGTGGTGGAGCCTCCTGCGGTATGAATGGCCCGGTTTTCTCCAGCGCTCAGCGAATAAACGCGTCTGGAGCACGAGACGCCCTCTTGCTCTTCGGGATCCTGATGTTTTCTCTGCCCCTCAAGACCCCCGCATTGCAGGGGGTGCTTGAGGAGGCGCTGGGGGTGAGCTTTCCTCTACGGCTGAGCACCTACACCCTGCTGTTGCCTCCATGGCTGGGGCTGATCGTTTGGATTCACCGCAAACGAATCCCGGAGGTCTGGCGGCGCCTCAAGGTCCCGCTTCTCTTGTTGGCAGCGCTCTTTCTCTGGATGTGGCTTGGTGCCTGGTTCAGCGAGTGGCGGGCCCACAGCCTCAAGCATGCAGGACGGTACAGCATCCACCTCGCTGTGTTCTTGACGCTGCTGCTCTTGCTGA
>JAYPUA010000007.1:0-106985 GCA_038133845.1 Deltaproteobacteria bacterium | reverse complement strand
GAGGACTCCGGTTCCACGCTTAAACCCAAGTAGCCTGGAAGCCCCCAGCGGGTTAACCCTTCGACTCCATAAGCACTATCAGGAAAAATCCGAACTTCTGGTTGGCTTGAGGTTTCCGGACCAGCCCGTTTAGGCTGAGCCCTGAATTCAACGCGCGTTGCCCACGCTAAGCCTACTCACCCCATCTGCCCAGCTTGCCTCTCCATGGACTTCCGCATTGACGCTCTGCAGTATGCCCACTGGTCGGAAAAGATTTTCCGACAGATGCGAGAAGGTGGTCTGGACGGAGTTCACGTCACCATCACCTATCACGAGAACTTCCGGGAGACCGTGGCGGTCATCGAGTCCTGGAACCGCTGGTTTGAGCGCTTCCCGGAGTTGATCTTTCAGGGGTTTGAGGCCCGTGACCTCCAGAAGGCTCGTGACACTCAGCGCACTGCGATCTTCTTCGGATCTCAAAATCCGAGCTGCATGGAGGACGATATTGGGCTGGTCGAAGTGCTGCACCGGCTAGGGTTGCGGTTCATGCAGTTGACCTACAACAACCAGTCTCTGCTGGCCTCCGGATGCTACGAAGCGAAAGACTCCGGCCTGACCCGCATGGGGCGGGAGGTGGTTTGCGAAATGAACCGGGTTGGAATGGTCGTGGACATGAGCCATTCGGCAGAGCGCTCGACCCTTGAGGCGATTGAGCATTCCACGCGCCCCATCGCAATCACTCATGCCAACCCGGCCTTCTGGCATCCTGCTCTCCGGAACAAGTCCGAGGCTGTGCTTCGGGCCCTGGCGGAGTCCGGGGGCATGCTGGGATTCTCTCTCTACCCGCATCACCTGAAGGGAGGGAGCCAGTGCACCCCAGCCTCTTTTTGTGAGATGATCGCTCGAGCCGCAGAGCTGATGGGCGTGGAGCACCTGGGCATCGGGTCCGACCTCTGCCAGGATCAGCCCGACTCGGTTGTGGAGTGGATGCGCAACGGGCGGTGGACCAAGTCCCGGGACTATGGTGAAGGCAGCGCCGCTCTGCCAGGCTTTCCGCCCATGCCCGAGTGGTATCCGGACAGCCGGGCGTTCGGGTCTCTTGCTGCAGGCTTGAGCGCTGTGGGGTTTTCGAGGGACGAAGCCTCCGGAATCCTGGGAGGAAACTGGGCCCGCTTCTTTACAGAAAGCTTTGGGCCGTCCAATTCGGGGCCGGAGCAATCGTGAACGAGGCTGCGACAACTCGTACAGCACACCTCCGGCCTGCTCGTCGCCCGCCGTCCGAGGTGATGCAGCTTGCTCGCATGGGATGCAGCCACCCAACTCGGCTCTCCTTCCTACGGCAACTCCTCCGGCGTCTTCAGCAGGAACAGTGGCATTTTGACCGACCGGTTTGGGACATCGATGCCAACGGAGTCGGGCAGGCGGTCTACCGGATGTCTGGTCCCAAGCGCTGCTACAGCCTGGTCGCCTTCGCTCACGACCTCCCGGATGAAATGCGCTCCGACCGGGTGATTGCCACAGCCTGGGATGCGACCTTCACTCTGTTTGACGGCACGCCAGCGCCTGAAGACCTTCATCGGCTGGCCCAGCAAGTGCCGCTTCAGGAGGCTGGGAGGCTCTCTGCCTCGGAGCTGTCTCTGAGCCGCGCCAACCGCTCTGTCCGGCTTTTTGACCACGTGGTACAGGCACTCGCGGCAGGACGCCAGCCAGACCGAAGCCAGCTGGAGGCGACCGGATACCTGATGCGCACCACCGCAGTCTATGGGAACGGAAAGTTCGGGGCCGCAGATCGCGGTCGCATCCGGGAGCGCCCGGAGCTTCGGGCTCCGTTTCAGGCCGAGATGCTCTCGGTGTGGCTCACCCGGGCCTTCTCCGTGGATCTCGTTGAGCACCTGGCCCTGGCTCAGGGGGGAACACAGGCCACCCGGCTTGCCCCGGACCTGCGCCGCCTACTTGGTGTTGGAAATTCCACAGGGCTCGGGATGGCCCCCTTCCTGGTCCGCCATCCCGTGTTGATTCACCACTGGATGCAGGCCCGGGAGGAAGCGCTCTTTCTAGTCCGCGATCAAGAATGTGCGACTCCGGAGACCCGAGAGGTGTTCCTGCAGACCCTCGCCGAGGCTCAGGAGAATGCGCACCAGTGGAGCAGCGAGCACCCCGTGCAGCAAACCAGACTGCAGGAGTTGAGGGCCGACCTGAAAAAGCTGGAGCAGTTCGTCGAGCAAGAGTGGAGCTCCCAGGGACCTTACCCGTGGGAGACCCTCTGGCGTTGGGGAGAGCGGCACCTCACCGAAGAGGGGCAAGAGGCCCTGCTGGCTCTGTTGCTGGAACCTCACGGCGCGTTGATTGATCCCTTGGGGTCACAGATGGAGGCCGATGAAGAGCGGGAGTTTTCCCTGAGAGGCAGCATGCCCGTGGGTCGGATTCAGGCCTTGCTCCGGGAAAATTACGCCGCAGCCTTGAAGCTGGACTACTCGGCGCGTGAGAACAGCGCCCGGTTCTGGTATGTCTCGGAGGAGAAACTGGAGCCTCGCCTCGGGGAGCGCTTCGAGGAGTCCGGATCCGAGCGGGAGCAGCCTCTGGACATTGGACGCCAGGCTCGGGAGTTGGATCAGGAGCTGCAGCGCTGGCCTGAAGATCAACCGATCGCGTCGGTCCTCCTGGCTCATCCGCACCTGCGCTCGATTGCCCGACGGGTTCAGCTGAGCGCCCGATACCCTTATGCAGAGATCCAGGACAACCTGATCGGGGCCGAGCTTTATCCGGTCGATTTGCTCCGCTGCAAGCTGGCCTTCTTCGGAGCCACCCGGTTCGATCCTCGATCCGACCGCTGGGTGCGGATCAGCCTGTTTCAGAATGCGCCCTACCCGGAAGAGTTCAACCGCGACGTTCGCTGAACCCCCGGACTCCTCTCTTCGGCTTCCAAAACACGGACGATGCCCGAACCCTCGCTCCTTTTTGCCCTCTCGGAGATTCAGGCTCTGGCGACCAAGGCCACCCGAGGTGCCGGGTTCAGCTGGGGAGAGGCGGAAGAAGCAGGCTGGGCGGTGATGTGGCTGAGCCGGGAAGGCCTCCCGGGGGCAGACTTGCTCCTGGCCGCGATCGAGTCTCCGGAGCTGTGCGCTCCAACGCCACAGCCCTTTTGCTGGAGAACACCGGGCCAACTCTGTCCACTCCGAGCTGGAATGGCGCTGATGGATTTTGCCGAGCTGCCTTCCGGTCTCGCAAATACGCCACTACACCTTGAGGAGGTCGCTGTTCCCGGACTCCTGCTCCCCTTCGTTGCCCAGGCCGCACATCAGCTCGCTCAGCCCCTGCTCCTGCATGCTCCTGAAATGACTATCGTGTTCCGGACGGATGGAGCTCCGCAGTCACTTCCAGCTGAGCTTTCCCTCAACACGCTCCACTCCACGACAACGATCACTCTTACCGAGGCTCCGGACTTCCCCTCGGCAAAGCTCCCCCCTCTTACAGACTACTTTGCCCCACTCTCCTCCTCGGCCCAGCATCGTCTTGAGCAGCTGGCGCTCCGTACCACAGTTCCGCCCTCCAGCCAATCTCGCTCCCGAGCTGGGGCATCAGGCAGCGACAACGACTGAGAAACCTCCTCAAACCTCTCTTCCCCCATCTCAGCTCCGCCAGCAGAGGCTCCGCAATTTTGCGAACAGACAGCACCCTATTGAGAAGGTACAAAGTTGTTAACTGTTGGTTAAATTGTGAATCATTGGCTCATGATTTATCCATGGTGAACCTCGTGAACAGAGCACATTGCCTTGCACCGCAGGTCTCGATGCCCGCCACAACCCTTTTGCGAGCCCGACGATGAAAAAGCAACAACAGAACCGATGGTTGGTCGTCTTTGGCGCAACTCTGATTCAGCTGTGCCTGGGAGCGATTTATGCCTGGTCCGTGTACACGCCGACCCTCCGGGAGGCTGGGTGGAACAAGCTGGAGACGCAGCTTGTCTTTGCCATCGGCCTCTTGGTCTTTGCTGTTTCGATGGTCTTTGCCGGACGGAGGCTGAAGTCTTGGGGCCCCCAGAAGCTGGCCCGCACCGGAGGTGTAGTCCTCGGAGCAGGCTATCTGTTGACCGGGTTACTGGGGCCAACAAACTTTTGGGTCGTCTGCCTTGGAGTCGGAGGGATCGGAGGGATCGGCATCGGGCTCGGTTATGTAGTCCCGATCGCGGTGGGCATGAACTGGTTTCCTGACCGCAAAGGGCTGATCACCGGACTGGCTGTTGCTGGGTTCGGGTTTGGCGCGATGGCTTGGGTCAAACTGGCCGGAAACTGGGGAAATCTGCTGGAGACCTTGGGGTTGGGCGGCACGTTCATGCTCTACGGAGTGCTCTTTGCCGGACTGATTCTGCTCGGGAGCACCTGGATGAAGATGCCTCCGAAAGGCTGGAGACCGGAAGGCTACGAGCTTCCGGAACACTCGGCCGGAAGCGGAGTGGACAACTTCAAGACCCGAGAGATGCTCCACACCCCACAGTTCTACCTGATCTTTCTCATCTTCTCGATCAGCGCCGGAGCCGGGCTGATGGCTGTCGGGCTGATGAAGCTCTATCCCATGGAGGCCCTGCAGGAGTCCGGATACAGCCTTGCGGAATCCAGCGCCATTGCCGGAACTGCAATGGCCGTGTTCTTCAGTCTGTCCAATGGACTCGGACGCATCCTCTGGGGTGTTCTGAGCGACCGGCTCGGACGGAAGTACTCCGTGATCCTGATGACCGGAAGCCAGGGGCTGGTGTTCCTGCTGTTCACCCAGATGGCCGGAAGCGAGGGGTTGCTCTACCTAGGTGCCACCTTGATCGGCTTCAACTTTGGCGGAAACTTCGCCCTGTTCCCGGCGCTTACCGCAGATGAGTTTGGCAACGAGAACGTGGGACGCAACTACCCCTACGTCTTCCTCTCCTACGGCCTGGGCGGAGTCGTCTTCCCGATTGTCGGAGGCCTCTTGGGCGACTTGAACAACTTCGGCCTGGCCTTCCTGATCTGTGGGGCCTCCTGCCTGGTGGCTGCTGGAGCCTCGGCGATCATCTTCCCGCCTCACCGAGACGAAGCCAACCAGCCATTCAGCATGCACGGGTTCTTCCATCAGCTGCACCTGTTCGACCATGAGCGGGATCTGGCCGCCTGAACCTCACTCAGGGGCCTGGGCCTCAAACCGCCCGGGCCTCAGCCCACCGAACCATTTTTCCCCCTCTCCCTTGCCTGAAGCGGTCTCTTGCTTCTACCGGAGTTGGCCTAGGAAATTGCTCCTTCAATACATCGAGTCGATTTCCCCCCGGAAGCGTTCCTCCACCACGTTGCGCTTGAGCTTGAGCGTGGGGGTGAGCATCCCGTTGTCGATGGACCACTCTTCGGTGAGCAGCTTGAACTTCCTTGGAACCTCATAGCTCCTGTAGTTGGCTCCGAAGCGCTGAATGTCCCGCTCGATGCGCTGCAGGATCACGTCGTTCTGGAGCAACTCGGCGTCGGTTCCGGAGACGTTGTGCCGCTCGGCATAGCTCTGGACGTAAGGCACCTCGACCACCAGGAGAGCGACGGTGTGGGGGCGTCCTAGCCCGCAGATCATCGCCTGGTTGATGAACGGGCTGAGTTTGAGCGACTCTTCCAGTGGAGCCGGGGCCACATACTTCCCATTCTCCAGCTTGAACTGCTCCTTGACCCGCCCGGTGATGTAGAGGTATCCGTCCGCGTCGAAGCGTCCCAGGTCGCCTGTGCGCAGTCCACCATCCGGCATCAGCACCTCGCGCGTCTTGTCCGGGAGGTTGTGGTATCCGAGCATCACGTTGTCTCCATAGGCGATCACCTCCCCGTCACCTTCCACCGAGCCCTCCACCGAGCGGTCGATCTCGACCCGGACTCCCGGAAGCGGCTTGCCCACAGTGCCGAACTTGCGATTTCCCCGATAGTTGACCGTGAGGGCCGCAGTGTTCTCGCTCAGTCCATAGCCTTCGTAGACATCGATGCCCAGGTCGTTGACAAACTCCGCCACCTCGGCACTGAGCGCGCTTGCTCCGCTGACCGCCATCTTCAGGTTTCCGCCAAAGCGCTGCTGAACCTTGCTGAAGATGATCTTCCGGGCCAGGCCGAGCAGCAGCTTGTCCAGTCCGCCAAGGACCTCTCCCTCACGCTCTCGCTTGGCCCGGGCGAGTCCAGCGTAGAACAGGGCCCGGATGGGAGCTGGCTTCTCCTGCATCTGGGCCCGGAGGCGGTCGTAGATGCGATTGTAGACCCGGGGGACGGCAAAGAAGACGGTAGGCTTCACGATCGACAGCTCCTCCACCAGCGTGTTCACATCATCCACCAGTGCCGCGGCGCCTCCCTCCTGGATCAGCGCATGGACCTCAACCACCTGTCCGAAGATGTGAGCCCAGGGCAGAAAGCAGAGGCTGTTCAGGCCAGCTTCCCCCCAACCCAGCCGAAGAACCGTAAGCCCGGAGGCGACCTCAAAGAGCATGTTGCGGTGGCTGATCACCACCCCTTTGGGAGCCCCGGTGGTTCCGGAGGTGTAGATCATGCCCATTGGCGAGTCTGCCTCTGGGTACTGCGCCGGCACCGGGTTCTCTTTCCCGGCCTGGAGCAATCCGGACCAGTTAAGCGGAGCGGAGTCACCATCGAGCAGCACCACATGTTTGAGGTTCGAGATGGCTTCCGGAAAGTGCTTGACCTGTTCGTAGATGCTGGAGTTGGAGACCAGCAACACGGTGGCCCCGGAGTCGCGGACGATGTACTCCCACTCCTGAACGAGCTGCGTTTCGTACATCGGAACGTACTGCCCCTTGAGCCCGTAGGTGGCGTAGGCTCCCACGGCCCACTGCAGGGTGTTCTTGCTGATTACGGCCACCCGGTCTTCCGGCGCCACCTCCAGAGTCGCCAACCCGCCTCGCAGTTGATCCACCAATTCCGCAAACTCCTGGTAGCTGGTCCACTCGTATACCCCGTTGCGCTTGGTCGCATACAGGGAGCGGTCCGCATAACGCCGCACCGCGTCTTCCAACATTTCCACCAGATTTGAGTACTTGACCTCGACTGTTTCCATGATTCTTCTCCTGTAAATGATGCAAAAGCGCTTTTCCCGCACGAAATGCCCATCATCTTACTGGAAATCCCGCACTTGAGAAGTCTTTCAGGGAGTTTTTCGCAGGTTGTCGTCCAAACAAACTTCCTGAGCAGCCTGTCAGGAGGCGTTAGGAGCGATCGAAGGGGGGTGGGATGGAGAGAGAGGAAGCCGCCCGAGTGGACACCTTCCCGGAAGACCTTGAGGAGGTCAGGAGTGCTGAGGCTGACGGGTCTCCGATTGCTGACTCCGGAAGAACTCCTCGATCTCCACAAACTGAATCAGCTCCTCCAGCAACTTCTCCTTGCTGCGCTTGAAGGCCAAGGACTGACGGAACTTGCGGTAGATCAGCACCGTCAGAAAGGCACACAGCGTCAGCAGGACCGCCAGGGTCCACTCCGGATATCGGTACATGCCTTGGATGACGAACTCAGTCCATTGCAGCCAAATTTCCATTTCAGTCTCCCAAAGAAGCAGCGATTGTCAGGTGGTACGAATCTCGCAGAAGGTAGAGTTCCCACACACCTGCAAGTCGATGTGATCGTCCAGGGTGTTTGCGAAAATCATTCCAATTGACATGAGATCATGAAGATTGAGGACCAAGTAGAGACCCTGGCGCTGGAAGTCGCCACAGAAGTTCCCTCGGAGATGGAATTGGACTCCTGTTCCGAGGAGCCCCAGGCTCCGGGACGCCCCGGAATTGAACTCTGCCTGCGTTTTGAGTATTCGGCCTCCCATCGTCCGCAGGTGCGGATGCTCTTGGAAGAGGATCGCAAGAAACAGACTCTGATGTCTCAGCGTCCTCCACGGGCCGCGATCTGCCTGATGGCCGATGTGCTGCTTCAGGAGCGCAAACCGACCTCGATCCTCTCTCCGTTGCTGGTGGAGAGCGCTCGCTTGTACCTCAAGGAGAGGAAGGCGGGAGCGGCTTCGCTGGAGGTCTTGGCCCAGCTCCTGTTTGAGGCGGCCTCGTTGGAGCAGCAGGATGCTCGTCGACAGCGCTTCCTGATCTTCCAGGCGCTGGACATGGCCTCGCTGGCGATCGAGATTTCCGAAGATTGCCTCAACCCGGCTGCCGCCAAGTTCTGCCTGCAGCTGCTGAAGGTGACAAAGCCTCTGAGCCCGGAGGCCTACTCCTACGAGCAACAGGCCTATGAGGAGATGACCACGGTCCGTCTCCGTCGTCAGGGGCTCGGTGCCCTGAACCTGCGCAACCGGCTTGCCCAGCTCTACCTGAAGGCTGGTCGCTACTTTGAGGCGTATGTGCAGATCATGGAGTTCGAGAAGGCCTTGGCCGCACAGACTTCCGAGCTGTCTTCCGGACAACGCGCGGAGCTGACCTTTCGGAAAGGGCTGTTGTTGCAGCAGTTGATTGACTTTCACGCTGCTGCCTTGGCGGGCAAGAAAGAGCAGCAGAGGCTCTTGGACTGTGGGAAGCTGCGGGCATTCGTCCAACGCTACAACCTGCGGCATCCAGATCATCCGATCTTGCCACTACAGGAGCATGCTCCGGAGGCCGTCCGCAAGACCCTCTTCAGCCTCGCGCAGATGGCCAACCTGCACTACGCGAAGGCGTTGGGAGAAAAGGCGTTCACCCATTCAGCCAGGGCCCACACCCACATGGCCCAAAATCATGCCCTGCGTGGCGAGATCGACGAGGCGCTCAAGCATCTCAGCTTCGGAATGGAGGCGCTCAAGCACACCCGCTCTCCCACCCGAGAGAAAGCTCGTCAGATGGTAGTCCTCCTTGGACTTTTGGAGAAGCAGCGCCGCCTGCAAGGCCACGCGGAAAAGGCACAGATCTGTGCCGAGCGTCGTGAAGAGCTGCGGCAACAGCTCCTCCTGATGGAGCACGCTCAGAAGCCCGGACAGCCCTTTAGCTGAACCACTGCCTCAGCGCATCCAGCGTCGCGTCCGGGGCTTCCAGCATCATCATGTGCCCGGCTCCCGAGAGCACGCTCAGCTCGGACCCGGCCAGAGCATCGGCCAATTTTTTCCCCTCGCGGGCCGGAGTCATCCGGTCCTCTGCTCCCAGCAGACACAGGGTTGGGCAACTCACCTTTGCAGCAGCCTCCTTTCCTCCCCCATACGCGTTGCAGACCGCCAGGTCCTGACCCAGGACTCCCGGAGTTCCGGTGCTCAGCAAGGAGACCCCACCTCCAATCAGCGACATTCCCGGAACCGCCGTTCCGCCCAAATGGCCTACGCGGCCATGCCCCCAGGAGGCAATCAGCTCGGAGGCGAGGGGCAGGTTTTCCTGAGCCGCCTGAAGCAGGTCCGGATGTACCGGCATGCGCAACGCCGTCCCCAGCAGTGCGAGACGCTTGATCCGATCCGGAAAGCGCGCCGCTCCCTCCAGAGCGATCAGTGAGCCCATCGAGTGCCCCACCAAAGACACCTCCTTGATCCCCAGCGCCTCAATAAGCTCCGGAATCCAGTCGGCCCAGGCTTCGATGCTCTCCCGCGGTTCGCCTCCAGAAAGTCCGTGACCCGGCAAGTCCACGGCGACCACGGAGAACCCGTGATGCGCGAAATAGCGGGTCTGCAGCGCCCAGACCGTGCGGTCCATCCCAGCGCCGTGCAGGAAGACGATCCCCGGAAGCTCCGGCTGAAACGGGCGCCCCCCTGTAGTGGCAAAGATCTCCACGTCTCCTACGGTGAACTTCATGCGGCCTCCACGGCTTTTCGGGCTCTCCGGAAGGCTTGCTTGAGGTCCGCGACCAAGTCCTCCGGATCTTCCAGCCCGACCGAAAGCCGGATCAGGTCTTCCCCGATTCCTGCCTGCTGCAGGGCCTCGGCATCCAACTGGGCGTGGGTGGTGCTGGCCGGATGGATCACCAGCGTCTTGGCATCGCCAACGTTGGCCAGGTGTGAGCAGAGCTGCACGGCATCAATGAAAGCCGCTCCGGCAGCACGTCCGCCACGGAGCCCAAACGCGACGATAGACCCGGCCCCCTTGGGCAGCAGACGGCTCGCGCGCTCATGATCCGGATGCGTGGGCAAGGAGGGGTGGTTCACCCAGGCGACCTCCTCACTGGTGCTCAGAAACTCCAGCAGCGCCTCCGTGTTGCTGCGGTGGCGCTCCATCCGCAACGGCAGGGTCTCCAGTCCCTGCAGCAGGTAGAACGCGTTTTGCGGGCTGAGCGCCGGGCCAAAGTCACGCATGCCTTCCGAGCGGGCACGCATCAGGAAGGCCTGCGGACCGAACTCCTCAAAGAAGCTGATTCCGTGGTATCCGGCGTAAGGCTCGGTCAGCGTCGGGAACTTTCCGTCACGCCCCCAGTCGAAGCGTCCGCCCTCGACTACCACCCCACCAATCGCGACCCCGTGTCCGCCCATCCACTTGGTCACCGAGTGCATCACCAGGTCGGCACCCAACTCCAGCGGACGGCAGAGGTACGGAGTGTTGAAGGTCCCGTCGATCAGCAGCGGGACCCCGGCTTCGTGTGCCACCTGCGCCACGGCAGGCACATCGAGCACCTCCAGCCCCGGGTTGCCAATGACCTCGGAGAACACGAGCCGCGTCTCCGGACGCAGCGCCTTGCGGAAGGCTTCCGGATCTCTTGGAGGCACAAACGTGGTCTCGATGCCAAAACGCGGCAGGGTGTGTCGAAGCAGGTTCACGCTCCCTCCATACAGCGAGGCCGAGGCCACAATGTGTGCTCCGGAGCTCATCAGGGTGAGAAGTGTCAGGAACAGCGCGCTCTGTCCCGATGCCGTGGCAACTGCGCCAGTACCGCCTTCCAGCGCGGCAATGCGCTCTTCAAGCACAGCGACGGTGGGGTTGGAGATGCGGCTGTAGATGTGTCCTCCCCGCTCCAGGTTGAACAGCGCGGCCGCGTGATCGCTGTCCGGGAAGACGTAGGAGGTGGTCTGGTAGATGGGCACCGCACGAGCCCCTGTGGTCGGGTCAGGCTGCTGACCGCTGTGCAGGCTCCGGGTGTGGAATCCGTGAAATTGAGGTGTCATGAGTCCATTTGATTGATGAAGGAGCTGGCGGCTTGCCCGCCAAGTGCAGGGGAGGCGCTTCAGAGGCCTTCAGCCTGGAAGAGCCAGCTGACCGCGCATTCCAGAGGCTCCGGATTCGATCAGCTCCACGGGAACCATCTGGTTGGAAAGCCGCCTTGGAGCCTCCGGGAGCGTGACCCGCACGTAGTGCCGCGTGAAGCCGCCTAGGCTGCCATCGGGCTTGGGGGTCTCGAGGAGCACCTCCTCGGTTTTTCCCAGAAAACGCTGCTGGAAGCGCTGACGCTTGTGCTGACTCAGGGCCCGCAGCATCTCGCCACGCTGCTGCTTCACTTCTGCCGGGACCTGATCTTCGCGCCGAAACGCCGGAGTCCCTTCCCGCCCAGAGAACGGGAACACGTGAAAGGAGTGAATCGGCAGTTCGGCCAGCAGCCTGCAGGTGTCTTCAAAGTCCTCCTCGGTTTCTCCAGGAAACCCGACCATGACATCGGCGCCTACGTACAGGTCCGGGACACGCTCGCAGGCACGCCAGACCTCCTCCGCGTAGTCCCAAGGGGTGTAGCGGCGCTTCATCTCCTGAAGAATGCGCTCGGACCCGGACTGCAGGGGGAGGTGGAAGAACGGAGTGAGCTTGTGCTGCGGATCAGCCATCAGGTCAAAGACCTCCTCCGGAACCGTGGTGGGCTCGATGGAGCTGATGCGGATGCGCTGCAGCTCCGGAAGCTCCTGCAAAAATGCGATGACGTCCAGCAGCGCCTTCCCTGACTCCTGATAGGTGCCAATGTTGACCCCCGTCAGCACCAGCTCGCGCACCCCCTCCTGAGCTACCAGCAGCCGGGCCTCCTCCTGCAGGTTCTCGAAGCTTCGGTACCGGGAGCGTCCTCGGGCAAAGGGGATGATGCAGAAGCTGCACATGAAGTCGCAGCCGTCCTGAATCTTGAGCGAGGCCCGAGTCCGCAGGACCTGAGCGCTGGCCGTCCGGGGCTCCCGCATTGGCGATTCCGGCAACGGAACCACAGGTGCCTCAAACACCTGCCGAGGGAGCTTCTCACGCACCACCCAGGGAGCCTCCTGCTCCAGCGCCCGGGGAAGGAACTCCGCCAGCCGGAGCTTCTCCGAGTTGCCGAGCACCAACCGGACGCCTTCCAGCGCAGCCAGCTCATCCGGAGCCATCTGAGCATGACACCCGACCACCACCACGTCGCCTTCCGGATTGCGTCGGCGCCAGCTACGCACAGCCTGGCGGTTCTTGGCGTCGCTCTGTTCCGTGACCGTACAGGTGTTGACGACGTGCAGGTCTGCCGGCTCGCTGGCTCCCACCACCTCCCAGCCTTGCTGAATGAGGCTCCGGGCCAGCGCTTCGGTTTCAGAGTGGTTCAGGCGACAGCCCAGGGTTTGAAAGGAGACCGTCTTCACAGATGGATCGGGGAAAGGTGCGGGGAGCACTTCGAGGAGCCCGCCGGATCAGTCCACGCGGCTCCCCGGTGTTCTCAGGGTTTGGCGTTGAGAAAGACCATGCGGTTGCCGGAAACAGACTGAATGGCCACCTCCAACTCCAGATCCTGGAGGTCCCTGCGGATCTGGCGACGCAGGCGGCTCTTCTCCTCTGTCGAGAACAGCTCCAGTTCCAGATAGTTCTTCGAGTTCTTCAGCTCCTTCAGCTGCTTGAATCCGGAGGTCTTCTCCAGGTAGTCGATGATCTGGTCTTCCTGGTCGAAGTTGAAATCGCGGAAGATGAGTTGGTAGACAAACCCTTGCTCTCCGACGCTCTGGTAGTAGTCGGCGATGCGTCCGATGGATTGACGTGCCGCCTCCTGCCCTGCGCGCTCTGCCGCCTTGCCAAGCATCCGGAGCCAGTCGTAAGGGCCCGGCTGATCGGCCGCAAGCTCCTTGTCCTCCACAGAGGCGTCGGCAATCTGACGTCCGGTCGAGGTGTCGAACGCCTCCAGACGGACCATCGCCCGAGTGACCCAGAACAGTCCGCCCTTCTCATCCTTCTTGCCCCCGATCATCTCCACACGCACCACGATCTCGGCCTGCTGATCCAAAGCGGCAGCGAGGAGCAACTCCGTGTTCCGGTTGACTCCTGCCGACTGCTCGATCGCCCGGTAGACCTCTGCGGTCTGCTGTTCGTTGAAGATGCGGAATCCGGACTGATTGAACTCGCTCCGGATGGCCCCGAGCATCTGCGAAACGGCGTTGCTGTCTGCCGGGATCGCGTGAGGATCTCGCCCCTGGTAGAGGATCATCAACCGCTTGTTGCCCATCTTCTGATGCAGAATCCGGAGCGCTGTGAGCTTGTCGGCAATCTTGCCCTCTGCCACCTCTGCGCGTATGGAGACCTCGAAAGAGGTCCCGTCCGTGCTCACCCCTTCTTGCAGGATGTCGTACTGGGTGACGTAGCCTTGGCTGGTGCTGTAGATCTCATCACGGATGACCTCGTAGTTGCGGGCCAGCGTCTGCGAGTCGATGAAGGTCCCGACGCCTTGCTCCACCGCCTGCCGCAGCGCGTTCTGCAGTGCCTGGTTGCGGGCGCTGGAGGTGTTGTTGCTGTAGATGGTTGCAGCGCCGCTCGCCGTGACCTCGGCGGCCTGTACCGCTCCAGCCAGCCCGAGCCACACTCCAAGAATCAGAATGAAACGTCGCATAAAGTCCTTCAATCAGTCCAGTTCGAGCGGCTTGACATCCGAGGGTTTGATGTCTGTTCGCTCTGTTGTCTCGTCCAGCAGCGGCAATTCCACCGGCTCCAGGCGGAACTCTTCCTCCTCGGCTTTCGGAGCCTGCACCGCAGTAGCCTGCGCGATGCGGTCCTCCAGCCGAACCGCCTGCACCATGGCATCCTCCGGCGGCGGCGCCTTCCCAGCAGCCTCAATGGTCCGCTCCATCATTGTGTCCAGCGGATTGTAGTTTCCCATGGCGTGCTGAACGTCCGTCCAGGCTTGGGCGTATTTTTCATTGGGGCGATATGCGTTGGCCTGCGCGAAGTGATAGGCCGCCAGCTTCAACTCTCGGCGCATTTCGTGGAGCACCCCCAGATTGTAGTGGGCCGCGGCCAGGTTCTGTGGTTCCAAAGAGCTGGAGACCCGCGTGTGCGCCTTGATGATCCCGCCGTACATCATGAAATCCCTGCGAGAGATCTGACGCAGCAGGGCCGTGTCTACCTGCTCTTGGGTGAACTCCTGGTTGTAGAGGCGCAGCAGGTTCTTGAGAACATCCGGAGGCAGCTTGGCCTCCCGGATCTGAACATAGGCTTGGTCGGTAAAGGCAAAGCGGGTGTCTTTCTCGTACGCCTGAGGCTCAAAGAGGAAGTAGTTCCAGCGCTTGATCGCGCGCTCGTTCTCGTGATTTGCCGCGTAGGTCACCCCTTGGGAGATCTGAGGATGGTCCGTCTCCGTGAACCCCAGGCTCCACGGAGCCGGATGCTTTCCGGTCTCCAGCTCGACGGTGCGGTTGCGGGCCACTGGCCTCAGGCGCTGCAGGACTCGGCGGAAGGCCAACTTTCCAAGACGGGTCATCTCGTCGTCAGCTCCCGGAATCAGCAAAATCATCTCGTTTCCCTGGTAGGTCTGCTGAAAGCTGACCTTCTCCAGCTGCACGTCCAGCAGCACCCCATCTGGACGTCGCAGGGTCAACTCCAGCTCCAGGTCCAGCGTCCGGTGGATCAGGCGCTCTTGCTTCGGCGTCTCCACAAACTCAAAGGCTTGCTTGGTGACCGTATTCCCGGAGCTTTCCTGCTGTTTGATGCGGCTCTCTGCGAGCAGCACCTGGGTTTCACGACGGCGCTCTTCCTCATCTCGGATCGAGTAGAGCTTGACCTGTCCATCCACCATCACCACGCTCTGGATCGCGGCATCCGGAATGTCGGGAACGACCTCAAAGTAGGAGTCATCATGAACCTCCTGCCGCAGGATCTCTCGGAAGAGGAGCGCGTTTTGCCCGGTAAAGCGGTCCAGGTAGACCCCGGTCACGCCAATCAGCGCGGAGGATTCCGGAGGGGTGCTGTAGTACAGGCGTGTGGGAGAACACGCGGCACTCACCAGCGCGATCCCCGCTGCGAGAAGGAGCTTGAGCAGGCTATTCGGAAGTGATGTCATTGATCGTATTCTGCAGAGTCTTGTCCTGATCGATGGTCCAAGTGTCCAGGGCCGCGTCGTCGTCCAGGTTGGCCGTGGCAGTTGCCGTAAATCCGGAGGCGCTGCTGCTGAGCGTGTACAGGTACACCGCCGCGCTCTCGATCTTCACGTCCAATGCGTCCAGCGTGGTGGCATAGGCCTGCTGGGTCGCGTAGTGGATCTTCTGGGCCGTGTAGATTGCACTGAGAGTGGTCTGGGCCTCCGATTGCCGTGTACGCAACAGGTAGGCCTCCAGACTGGGGTAGGCCAAGGTGGCGAGTATGCCGATGATTGCCACGACAATCATCATCTCGATCAGACTGAATCCCCGACGCACTTCCGGCATAGGACTCCATGCAATAAGTGTGACGTCTGGCGGGAGATCCGGGGACGCGCCCCGGGCGGGCTTCAGAGCCCGCGGATGGAAAGCGCAGCCAACTCCAGGAAGGTTTCCGGGAAGACGCCCAGGTAAAGGACCGCAATCGCCGAACCAATCAGCCCTGCCACGGCAAACCCGGAGGTCTGTGCTTCCGGAGCCTCCTCGGTGGCCTCAGACTCCCGCATGTACACATAGACCACCACCCGCAGATAGTAGTAAACCGACAGGCCGCTGTTGAGCACCCCGATGATGGTCAACCAGACCCAGCCTTCCTCCAGAGCCGCGCTGAAGATCTGCAGCTTGCCCACAAACCCTCCGGTGAGGGGCAGGCCGATCAGGGAGAGCATGAACAGGGTCATCAAAAACGCCAGGAAAGGGCGCTGCTTCGCATAGCCGGCCAGGTCCTCAAAGGTGTCCGGAGTCTTGCCCTTGCACGGAATGGTCAGGATGCCGAAGGCTCCGGTCCCCATGATCGCGTAGGCGCAGGAGTAGAACAGGATTCCACTCAGCGCAGAGGACGTCCCCACCGTCACAGCCACCATCACGTATCCGGCGTGCGCGATGGAGGAGTAGGCCAGCATTCGCTTGACGCTGGACTGCTGCAGTGCCATCAGGTTTCCCACCGTCATCGTGAGCACCGAGATGATCCAGAGCAGGTTGCTCCACTGCTCGGCCTCCAGCGGAACCCCGGTCAGCAGAATTCTCACCAGCATGGCAAACCCTGCCGCCTTCGCTGCTGCCGACATGAACCCGGTAACCGGCGTTGGAGCGCCCGTGTACACGTCCGGAGTCCACATGTGGAAGGGCACCACTGCGACCTTGAAGCCTACGGAAATGATGATCAGAGAAACGCCGACGATGGCCAGCGGATTGGAGGCACCTCCTGGCTGATTGAGCGTGTAGATGATCTCCGGGATCACTGTGCTTCCGGTCGCTCCGTAGAGCAGCGAGATCCCATAGAGCAGGAACCCGGTGGAGAACGCCCCAAGCAGCAGATACTTGAGCGCCGCTTCGCTTGAGCGCGCCTCTCCGCGACGCATGCCGACCAGGATGTAGCTGGAGATGGACATGATCTCCAGGCCAATGAAGATCACCAGCAGTTCCAGGCTCGAGGTCATGAACATCATGCCGATCACCGAGCAAAGCAACAGCACGTAGTATTCGCCGTAGTTCATGCGCTGATCTGCCAGGTACTGTCGGGAGAGCAGCACCGTGAGGCAGCCGACTACCAGGTAGATGGACTCGAAGAGGATCGAATATCCGTCCGCAACCACGGTCCCGTAAAACCCGGAGGCATTCATCCCGTAAAGCTGCAGCTCGGCAATCAGCGCCAAGGCAAATGCTCCCAGCGTGGCAATGACCAGGGTGTTGGTCCGGTGCTCTTTGGGAGCAAACAGGTCCACCATCATCACCAGCAGGGCAGCAACGGACAGAATGATTTCCGGAATGAGCGGAATGAGGTCTTTGGCAGTTATGAATTCCATACGGGAACTCCTCAGGCGTTCAGGAGAAGAGCGCGATCTTGCAGAAAACCGGGAAGGCCGGAGCAGGCTCCTCAGCTCGACGAGAAGAAGCGACTCCTTCCGGAACGCGGCTCCGGGAAAAGATCAAAGCGCACAAAATGTCACAGGGCACGGGAGCAATCAAGCCATTTCAGAAAGTCAGCAGGTGTCCCAGCTTGCTTTGCTTCGCCTTCAGGTAAGCCTCGTTCCCCGGATGGAGTTTCGTTTGTAGCGGCACGCGCTCCACGACCTCCAGGCCGTGTCCCTGAATTCCCACGATCTTTCGGGGGTTGTTGGTCATCAGGCGCATCCGGCGAATGCCCAGAAGGTACAGCATCTGGGCGCCCAGACCATAGTCTCGCAAGTCCGGCTTGAACCCCAGCTGCCGGTTGGCTTCCACGGTGTCCACACCGTCTTCCTGCAGGCGGTAGGCTCTCAACTTGTTCATCAGCCCAATGCCCCGGCCTTCCTGCGGCAGGTAGAGAATCACCCCTCGGCCTTCCTGCTCCACCAATTCCATGGCGGCGTGAAGCTGCGGGCCACAGTCACAGCGGAAGGAGCCAAAGACATCTCCGGTCAAACACTCCGAGTGGACCCGGACCAGGATCGGCTCATCAGGCTCCCAAGAGCCCTTGACCAAGGCAACATAATCGCTCTCATCCAGGCGGCTGCGAAAGCCAATCACCTGAAAGTCCCCCCACTGGGTCGGGAGCGAGGCCTCGGCGATGCGCTCCACCAGGGTCTCTGTGCGCTTGCGATAATGAATGAGCGCCGCAATGGTGATCAGCTTCAGCCCGTGAACATCGGCAAACTTCCGCAACTCGGGGTAGCGGGCCATGGAGCCGTCGTCGTTCATCACCTCGCAGATCACTCCTCCGGGACGCAGCCCAGCCAGGCGAGAGAGGTCGATCGCCGCCTCCGTGTGTCCTGCCCGCTTGAGCACGCCTCCCTCCTGAGCAAGAAGCGGAAAGATGTGTCCGGGACGACGCAAGTCCCCGGCGCGCGCCTCGTCCATCATCGCCACCTGAACCGTGCGTGCCCGGTCTGCCGCGGAGATTCCGGTGGAGACCCCGGTGGAGGCCTCGATGGAAACGGTGAAGTTGGTGCCGTGTCCAGAGGTGTTGTTCGGGACCATCAGGGGCAGGTTGAGCATGCGGCATCGATCGGCATCGATCGGCATGCAGATCAACCCCCGGGCGTGCTTGGCCATGAAGTTGATGACCTCCGGGGTAATCTTCTCTGCCGCACAGATCAGGTCCCCCTCGTTCTCCCGATCCTCATCGTCCACCACCAGGACCATCTCTCCGTTGCGGATCGCCTCAATCGCTTCCTCAACCGAGTCAAAGCGAGGCTCTTGCTCTTCCATCTGAGTCTCCACCAATGTTGCGTAAAAACAGACAGTGTACTTGCTCTCCGGGAGAGGCGCAACGCGGTTTCCATCTCCGGATTTGCTCTCCGTAGCTCTGCCTGGAGTTGCCTGAATTTTGCTTGCCTGCATGAGAAATGATGCGCTACCGTGTTAGACATCAACAGGCCCTGAGCCCATCCCCAAATCCTTCCCTGCAACACAGCCATGAATCTGAAAAAACGCCTCTTCTCCTTCGCGTGTTCCCTCTTCCTCGCTTCCGGGGTGCTTTCAGCGCAAACGGTCTACGAGATCGACTTCTCCAAGGCTTCCGGGAAGGCCGAATCCTGGTTCAAGTCCCAAGGCTGGGAGTTCAAGGAAGACATTGGAGACATGAACCCGCGCTTTGAGGGCGGCCGCTTCGTGGTGGAGCCAAAGGACGATGAGTTGGGAGTGATCGTCAGACAGCTCGAGGGAGGCGATCAGCTCTCCGGAGTGCAGCGCCTGCGCATCGAGTGGGGGGTGGACCAGTACCCAGCGGGAGCCGACTGGAGCGGTCCCAAGGACAAGACCCGCAACACCCGGGAACCGATCTCTTTGATGGTCTTCTTTGGCGAGGACAAGATCGACAGCGGGAGCACCTTTGTCCCCAACCTGCCCTACTTCATGAGCTTCTTCCTGGGAGAGAAGGAGCGCCCCGGGCAAGCCTACTACGGGAACTACTGGCAGAAGGGCGGTCGCTACTTCTGCATCCCCTGCGATGGCAGTACCGGAAAGACCCTGGTCACCGATGTCAACCTCCCGGAACTCTTCAAGCAGGAGTTCGGAAAGGCCATGCCGGCAATCAGCGGCCTGACCATCGAGATTGATGTGCAAAAAACCGAAAAGAGCAACGGGCGGCACGCCAAGGCCTTCATTCAAAAAATTCAGCTTCTCAAATAAGCAACTCCCGAGCCCAGCACCATGCCACTGCTCGACACAGACAACATCTCCTCCAACGAGTCGGAAGGGGCGTTCAATGAGTTCATCGAGGACCAACTGGAGAACCTGGTGGACTCGATCCTCACCGAAGGCGACCTGACCTCTGTCGGAGACCGAGGAAGCGAGGTGATCGTGGAGATTGACGACATCGTCGCTCCGACCTTCACCTACGGAGACGAGTCGGAGGGCGGAGGAGCCGCAGGGGCCGGTCCCGGACGAGACGGCGGCAAGATCCGCTTCAACGTCCCGTTCGAGTTCCTGATGGAGCGCATTGCCCGCTCGCTGCGCCTGCCCCACCTGCGGAAACAAGGACGTGGCAAGATCAAGGAGGTGACCCACGAGTTCAAGACCTTCGCTCCGGTAGGGACGGTGCTGGACAAGAAGCGGACGTTCAAGCGGGCGCTGAAGACCAGCATCGGGATGCGCGTGTACCGTCCGGAGGAGGGCCGTCACGAGGTCCACATCCACCGCCGGGATCGACGCTACAAGGTCCCGGAGCGCGTTGAGAAGCCAAAGTTCAAGGCCGTCGTGTTCTACATGGGCGACATCTCCTTCTCGACCTACGGGGAGCGGTTGAAGCTGGAGAAGCGGCTGGTGGGCTTCATTCAGCACTGGATCGACTTCAACTACGGGGCCAAGAACGTGGAGCACCGCTTTTTCGTCCACGACGCCGACGCTCATGAGGTGCAGGAGGAAGACTTCTATCGGGTGGGAAATGCCGGAGGGACGCTGGCCGCTCCGGTGTATCACCTGGTGCAACAGGTCGCCACGAACGAGTACGACCCCAACACCACCAACTTCTACGCTTTCTACTTCGGAGACGGAGAGTTGTTCGACGAGGACGCCAAGGAGATCGTCGAGTTGCTGGAAGGTCAGATGCGTCCGATCTTCAACCGCATCGGCATCGTGGAGGTCCAGCCCGGACGCCTGAGCCTGCTTAACCGTCAGGTGGCAACCCAGTTCCATCGGGACTCAATCATCCGGCTGGGAGAGCTCAATGACCGTTTGGAGGCCATCGAGGTCATCAAGACCCTGTTCTCGGAAAGGTAGACATGCGCAGTGTGCATCAAGACCCTGAGTTGGCGTTTCTGGAAGAGCGTGTTCTGCACCACGCAAACACCTTCCGGCGCACCCTCCCGGAGATGCGCTTCTTCGTTCTGGACAGTACGGAGTTCATGTCCTTGCTGGAAAAGGGGGTCTATCCCACCTCTCCGGTCAACATCTGGGAAGGCAAGCGCATGGTGGGACGCAAGCACCGGGTCGAGGCCGGCCAGGAGTCCGCGATCTACTATGAGGTCGTCCAAACCGGAAACCCCTCCTACGCCTACCTCAACCACACCAACTCGCCGATGATGCAGGCCTCGGTGATGGCTCACGTCGTGGGGCACTGCGAATTCTCGGAATTGAATGTGCTCCGGGATTCCACCCGAGATCGGACCGAGTTCATCATGCATCTGGTGAAAAAGGTGGAGTTGGCCCGGCAGCAGATGGGCGAGGTCTACTACTCGCAGTACTGGAACGCCTGCGAGTCGCTCCTGCCTCTGATTGCCCCGCACTCGCAGTACAACCTGGCCCGCTCTGTCGACACTGAATCCCCGGTCTTGAAACAAGAGACCGATACCTACGTCTCTGAGGAGCGCTCCAGCGCCGCGCTGATGCCGGTCTCCTCGACCATGGACGCCTTGCTGCATCAGCAAGATCCGGATCAGGCCTGGCAGAAGGAGATGCAGTCCAAGCTTCGTCAGGAGACCCTGAGCCGCAAAGGGTACAAGCTTCGGGCTCCCTGTCAGGACATCTTCGGCTTCCTGCGCAACCACGCTCCGACCAGCCGCTCGGAAAAGTCGATGCTAGACTACCTCTACACCCGGCACTTCACCCACGATTTCATCCTCCGGACTCAGGTGATGAACGAAGGCTGGGCGATGTACTGGGAGAAGAAGATCATGCTGGAGCTGTTCAAGGAGAAGGCTGTCTCGGGCATCATCGACTACGCCCGGGTATTTTCCGGAGTCTGCTACCCGCGCCCCTACTTCGCCCGCAACCCCTACCACCTGGGCTTCAACCTCTGGAACCACATTGAGCAACTCTACTCCGAGGGCAAGATCTCTCTGGAATACTTCGAGGAGACCGATCAGTCGGCCAAGGACAACTGGAAACGCACTCCCGGCAAGGAACCCATCCACTACATGGCGGACCTGATCCGCACGGTGACGGACTACGAGTTCCTGCGGCGTTTCCTGACCCCGGAGTTAATTCACGAGTTTCACCTCAACCGCTTTCACCGCATGGAAGCTCAGCGACTGCGCCTTTCTCCGGACAGCATCGTCAAGGAGGATCGGCAGTACGTCTGGCTCGACCCGGAGCCCGTCAAGGAGGAAATGCTCAACTTCTTCACGCATTTTCACCGCCCTCGGGTCTACATCATCGACACCGACTTCCAAGACGGCGGGCTGCTGCTCTTTCACCGTGACGACGGACGCAGGCTGCGCAAGGACTGGATCAAGCCGACACTCAAGAATCTGAACCTGCTTTGGAAAGGCCCAGTCTATCTGGTCTCCCGGAACTGGCTCTACTCGTTCTCTGCGAACCTCTTCAAGGAGACCGTGGTGACCGAGTTGCGCTTTGAGAAAGTGCTCGAGCGCATGCAGCGTTACGAGAAGCCCTTCAAGATGTAACTCTCTGAGAACCGGGAGTGAGCTTCGTGCTACGCCCCCTTGCACCCTAAGGAGCATCCCTCATGGAACCCCAAGCACGCGCCCACGAGTCCCCGGGATTGTCACTTCCCGGGTTCAACTATCGAGACCTGCTCCGCTACAACCGCAAGCGGACTCTCACCTTCTCGGAGTTCATCCAGGAGTTTTTGCGCAATCCGCAAAACTTCCTGCAGACCTCCTCCTCACTGATCACCTCCTCGGTCAAACATTTCGGCTTTCGCATCATGATTCGCAGCGGTGAGCCGGTGCTGTCCTACAACGTCTTTGAGGACCCCTTCAGCAACGGCATCAACGCGGTCTTCGGCCAGGAGTTCTGTATCAAGCAGGTCATGGACATCATCGAGTCTGCCGACAAGGAGGTCGGCCCCAATCGCGGGGTGATCCTCTTCGGGCCTCCAGCCTCCGGGAAGACCAACATCGTCGACCTCCTGATCCGTGCTGTGGAGGAGTACACGAAACAGGTGGACCTGCGGCTCTACTCCTTCTTCTTCCAGTTCAAGAGCGATTCCGGACGCTCCGTGGAGCTGCGCTCGGAGTTTCGTCACAGCCCCATTCTGCTCTTCCCGACGATCCTGCGCCGGCAGGACGGTACCTTGAGCCGTCCGCGGCAGGAACTCTTTGACCACGTCAACCACCAGCGTCCGGAAAGCGAACGGGTCACGATCCCGACCTTCTTCCAAGGAGCCACGCTGGACAAGCGGACCCTGGACATCCTTGAGGGGCTGCTCAACAACCCCCGCAACCGTGAAAAGTCGCTCTTTGATCTGCTGGAAGAGTATGTCTTCGTTGAAGAGATCGAGTTTTCCGGGGCTCAGGCGAAAGGGATCTCCAACATTGATGACATGAACCAGCTCCGGGTCCGGACTCGTCCGCTGGAGTTGGGACCCGAGGATGTGGCCGTGATCAGCGAGCACGTCCCGGGGAAGGCCATGTACAGCTATGAGGGGGCGACCATTTGGGCCAATCGGGGCATCCTGCACATTCACGACGCGTTTGGGGGCAACGGAGAGAACGTCCGGGAAAGCGAGTACAAGCCGCTGCTGATGCTGCTTGGAAGCGGGCGGGTCTCTCTCGAGTCGACCCAGACGGCGCTGGACACCAGCGTCGTGATGACGACGAACATCGAGGAGATGGAGATGCTGGACCGGCAACTCACCTCCTCGAAGCTGCTCGATCGCATCGAAAAGGTGCCCGTGAACTACCTCTTGGACGCCAGCTCGGAGATGGACATCCTGCGCCGCGACATGGCCAACATCCGTGACCGCTACGAGTTGGATCCGAACCTCTTCCGGATCGCCGCGTTCTTCTCCGTGGTCACCCGGCTGCTTCCTCCCATGCGACGCAAGTTTCCCCCGCAGTGGAGTCCGGAGAAGATCGACCTCTACCTGAGCATCACTCCGGAGCAGAAACTGATGATCTACTCCTCCTTGAACGAGGACCCCGTCACCACCATCCAGAAGCTCCCTCACTGGCACCCTTTCCGCAACGAAGCCATGCGCGTCGGGCTGGACCTCTCACGGCAGGAGCACTTTGCTCACTGCATCATCCGGCATCCGGATGCGGTCTCTCTGCGAGGATGCGGGCGTTTTGACGAGGAGGAGTTGAAGCTGGTGGATGACGAGTTCATGCGCTTCCTGATGGAGGAGCACTACCCGAACGAAGGACGGCACGGGATCTCCATCCGGCAATTGCAGAACGTGATGCGCAACACTGTGGCCAACTCCGACGGGCGCAAGGTCCACGTGGGGATCTTCCTCAGTCAGCTCAAGAAGGTGATGGCGGAAGGCTCGGAGCTGCACCACTGGCTGGAGATGGATGCGCACTACCACACCAAGCGTCGCCCGCTACCGGAGCGCACCCTGGAGGGGATGAAGATGGAGGAGGGAGAGGGCGATTATGGAAACTTCCACGGGCTGGTCCGGGTGGTCAAGGCGCTCTACCACGGCATCATCCGCAAGGAGATCACCGTCTGTACCGTGGACCGCGATCCCCTGCAGATTGAGCAGGACCTGCGCCGCTACCTGCAGCACGCACTCTTGGATCGGGCGTTGAGGAACAAGGCGTTCGCGCACGTGATGGTGCCTCGGTTCTCCTTCATCGACCCCCGCTCCGGAGAAAAGGTGGAGGAGCCCGACGAGCGCTACCTCAACTCCATTGAGCAGGTGCTGGCTGCGCAGCAGGACACCAACCGTTTCAGGCAGGAGATGGCTCAGAAGTTTCTGGACTTTCAGGCAAACGGGGAGCTGCAGATTGAAGACGGCAAGTCGATCCTCGCGTCTCGGCAGGACAACCTGCTCAAGTGCTTCACCAAGGAATACTCCCGGATGCTCTCGCACCGCAAGCTGGATGAAGACATCAACCCGGAGCACCTGCGCAACGCGTTCTTCCACAAGCTCAACGACCCTGCCGCCTATGAGCGGGCAGATCCCAGCGTGCGCGCGTTCACCGAGCGCATTCTCGCCAACATGTGCCAGCGCTACGGATATCCGGAGTCGATCGCGCTGACAACCGTCGTCTTCGCGCTTCGCAAGGACGTGGTGGACTTCCGCAAGATCCTCAGTTGAGCGAAAGCCGCTCCAGCTTCAAGGAGGAGTAGGGGACTTCGTAGGAGACCGCCGGGGGTTCTCCATCCTCGGCAAGCAGTTGAATGCCAATGAAGCCATCGTGGAAGGTCAGGTAGGCTTCATGGTGTCCGGAAGGAAGCGGCACCTCAAGGAGGATGGTCGCCTCGGTGAGGATGGAACTGCACACGTCCAGCTCCATCACACTGGAGACACGACCTTGCAGCAGCGGAAAGTCACTGACCTCCGAGACCTCCATGCTGACCATGCGGTGTTCATTTTTGCGGAACCAATCGACCAGCCCGCTCTTGTCCCAAACCATGCTCAGTCCTCCCACACCGAAGCTGCTTCCACAGGCTCCGGTTCTGGGGCATTCTGTCGGGCTTCTCGCTCCTGCTGAACCGCTTGAGCCAGAAATCGCAGCAGCGATCCCAAGCCGCTCCGAGCCACTGCAGAGACGGCAAACACGGTCTCTCCCTGCTCTTCCAGTTCCTCCCGGACCTCTTCCAGCTCCGACTCTGCGGTCACGCTGTCCAGCTTGGTGAGCGCCACGGCCCGGGGTTTGTCCAGGAGAGGAGGAGAGTACAGCTCCAGTTCCTTCAGGAGCATCCGGAACTCCTCCAGCGGAGGATTCTCCGAGAAGCCGGAGGCGTCCAGCAGGACCAGCAGAATCGCCGTGCGCTCAATGTGTCGCAGGAAACGGTCTCCCAGGCCACGTCCTTCATGGGCGCCCTCGATGATTCCGGGGATATCGGCAATCACAAACGGATCAAAGTCCTCGTGCTTGACCACGCCCAACTGCGGAACCAGGGTGGTGAAAGGGTAGTCGGCAATCTTCGGAGTGGCCTTGGAGACGGCGCTGATCAGAGTCGACTTTCCGGCATTCGGGAAGCCCACCAGGCCCACATCGGCCATGAGCTTGAGCTCCAGCCGAACCCACATCTCTACCCCGGCTTCTCCGGGCTGATGGTAGTCCGGAGCACGGTTGCGCGAGGTCTTGAAGCTGGCGTTTCCGCGACCGCCGCGACCGCCTTCGAGAAACAGGTAAGGCCGCGGCTCCAGGACCTCCAGAAGCGGCTCCTGGGTATCTTCGGCCTTGATCAAGGTTCCGAGCGGAACGGGGATGAAGAGGTCTGCCCCGCTACGTCCCTGCTTGTCGCTGCCTCCTCCACTTTGGCCGTTTCCAGCATGCTGATGCTGCTGAAAGGACAGGTCCAGCAAGGTGGACTGGTTGTGGTCGCCCACGAAATACACGTCGCCCCCTTTGCCTCCATCGCCGCCGTTGGGCCCGCCCATGGCGACGTACTTCTCTCGGCGGAAGGCCGTGCATCCGGAGCCTCCACTTCCGGAGCGGACCTGAATCTTGACTGAGTCTACAAACTTCACGAGTCGCTCGACTGGGGGGCAAAAAAGGTGATGAATTCTTCGTCCAGCTGCAGCTCCAACTGTTCGTTGAGGTGCTTCACAAAGGGGTGCAACGCTTGCTTGAGGCAGAGCTGATAATTCTCGGAGATCTCTTGCAGAGCCAGCTCCTGATACTGCTGTCCGGCCAGGCGCAGGACCACTTTCGCGTGCAGGGCCGGAGGCTCGCCGCTCTGAAGGGAGCCAAGCAGTTCCTCATCCGCCGCGCCAACCAACAGATAGGTGAATGACGATTCAAAACGCAGGATGTGAAACGGGGCCAGCTTCCCAAGGCGCTCCTGGACTGCTTCCAAGAACTGCGCAAAGGTCTCTTGCTGTCCGGCATTCTCCCAGAGATCAGCGCTTCTGGAGTTCAGCTGCGGGTGCATGATGGCGTTGAATCCCCGGAAGTACTCATTTCGATCATACAGCATGATGTCCGGCTTTGCCTCGATTTTCGGAAGCTGCTGGGCCAGGGCCTTCTGAACCTCCTCCAGCGCCGGTTCTGTGATCGCGTTCGGTTTGACCTGCGCCTGCTGAGAAGTCTGTGCCACCTTCCAGTCGTTGAAGAACCGATCCTTCAGCCCCAGGTAGTTCTGAAAGGCGCTGGACTCGCAGACCTCCCGGACCTCTCCATTCAGGTCCTGAGCCTCCCCCTCCAGGTCAACCTGCTCCAGCACGGAGATCAGCTGACTCAACTCCGTCTCTTCCGGATAGGCCTTCTGCAGTTGCTTGAGGTTGCGCAGCGTGCGCTTGAGTTTGAGGACGGTGCGTCGATGAAACTCCTCCGGCGTGCAGACCTGGGGCTCGGACTGAATGAACACCTCTGCCGGAAGGCGAGTTCCGTTCGGCCCCCTGAGCGAAACGGCCCACGACGGATTCGCCGGCAAGACCTTCCCACGAAGCAGCAGGTCCACCAGCGCCGACTGAATCATCGGCAGGACGTCACGGAACTGAGGCAACCGCTCCAGCCGGCTCCTGATCTGCGCGAAGTGATTCGCCGCCGCAGACTGCAGTTCCGGACGCTTGGGGGGTTCCTCCTCAACCGTCGTCATGTCCTTGCGATTGGGGTAAAGGGTAACCTTCTCGATATCCGTCATGTGGCCTCGGCACAAGCGTCCAACGCGCCCAGCGTCTCGTCCCGGACTTCGTGTAACATCCGTTGCACCTGCTTCAGGATCTGTTTAAGTTAATGGAGCCGACGGAAGCAACACGGCCTCCACTCCCAAAGACCAGGAACCTCCTCGTATGGAAACCGAAACAACACGTGGGATCGAAATCTCCGTTCAATCCTTCTACCTTGATGAGCACTCGGTTCCGGAGGCGGCCCGCTTCGTTTTTGCCTACCGGGTGCAACTGCACAACCACAGCTCAGACACCGTACAGCTCATCAGTCGGCACTGGATTGTCACGGACAGCACGGGGGAAGTTACCGAAGTTCAAGGAGAAGGGGTGGTTGGGGAGCAGCCCATCCTTGCTCCCGGGGAGTCGTATGAATACACCAGTGGATCCCACCTCAAGTCTCCGATGGGAACCATGCATGGAACCTACCAGATGCGTCTGCCTGAGGGAGAGACGTTCGAGGCCCAAATCCCTTGCTTCACCCTAGCGGTTCCCGGGGTGATCAACTGACACTGCGTGCCGGATGGCCTCCGCCATGCGCTCGTAGCACGGGGTCCGCCGCGACGACTTGCGAAAGAGCAGCCCGATCTCCCGGGACGGTTCCGGCTTCTCAAAAGGCAGGTAGCGCAGAGGAAGCGTCGACGAGGAAGCGTGCTTCACGGCCAGCTCCGGCATCAACGTCACCCCCATTCCTGCAGAGACCATGTGGCGCAAGGTCTCCAGGCTGGTCCCCTGAAAGCCCTGCCGCTCCGTTGCGCCAGAGTGCGCACAGACCTCCAGCGCTTGATCGCGCAGGCAGTGCCCATCCTCAAGCAGCAGGATGCTCTCCTCCTTAAGGTCTGAAACCTGGGCAAACTTCCGTCCACTCAGCCGATGGTGTTCCGGGATCGCCAGCAGGAACCCCTCCTGAAACAAGGGGAGCGTCTCCAGCCCGGAAGACTCCACAGGCAACGCCAGAATCACCGCATCCAACTCCAGCGCCTTCAAGCGCTCCAGCAGCCGGTGAGTCTGCTCTTCAAACAGGAACAGCTCCAACTCCGGGAGAAAGTCTCGGATCGTGGTCATCACCGCGGGGAGCAGGTAGGGTGCCAGCGTGGGAATCAGCCCCAGCCGAACCTTCCCGCGCATCGGGTCGTTGAAGGTCCGGGCAACCTCCTCAATCTGCTCGGCCTCTGCCAGAATCAGCCGAGCTCGGCGCACCACCTCCTGCCCCACTGCAGTGATGTTCACACTCCTCCGGGTGCGCTCCACCAACTGGACACCCAGGTACTCCTCCAGCTTGCGCAACTGCCCGCTCAGGGTGGGCTGCGTGACAAAGCATTTCTCCGAGGCTTTGCGGAAATTGCGGTAATCGGCCAGGGCCACCAGATACTCCAAGTCTCTCAGATTCATTCTGCTCCAGTTGGGAAAATACAGCGAGATCGTTGAAACCTATCAAAACTGCTAAAAAAATCAATTGGACAATCAACTGCCAGAAAACTAACTTGGATTCATGATCATTTCGCAGCGTTGCGAAGAGAGGGATGTTTGAGAAACCATTTGGTGAAGGAGATATTGATGAGTGTAGTCCCCTTGAGGAAGGAGGTCGATGTGGCCATTATCGGGGCCGGAAGCGCCGGACTTCCAGCCTACCGTGCGGCCCGGAAGTTCACGGACCGTCTGGTCATGATTGAGGGTGGCCCGTACGGAACCACCTGCGCTCGCGTGGGGTGCATGCCGAGCAAGCTCCTGATCGCCGCTGCCGAAGCCGCCCACGAGGTCGAGCGGGCTCATGGCTTCGGTGTGCACTCCGCCCCACCGCAAATCAACGGACGAGAGGTGATGGACCGGGTTCGCCGCGAACGGGACCGATTTGTCGGGTTTGTGCTCGAAGGCGTGGAGAGCATCCCGGCAGAGCACCACATCCGCGGCTACGCCCGCTTTGAGGATGCACACACGCTCCGGGTGGACGACCATACCCAGATTCATGCCAAGCGGATCGTGATCGCCACCGGGTCCTCCCCGAACGTCCTGCCGATGTTCGACGGGCTCGGAGACCGACTGATCGTGAACGACGATGTCTTCAACTGGGAGTCCCTCCCCCAATCTGTCGCCGTGTTTGGTCCGGGAGTGATCGGGCTGGAGCTGGGGCAGGCGCTGCATCGCCTAGGTGTCCGGATTCGGATGTTCGGGGTCGGTGGCTTCCTGGGGCCGCTGAGTGATCCGGAGATCAAGGCCTATGCGGTCCGCCTCTTTCAGGGAGAGTTCCCGCTTGATCCGGATGCTCAGGTGCGGAGCCTGGAGCGTGTTGAGACAGGCGTCTCGGTGCGCTTCGTCGATCCGGCAACCGGAGCAGAGCAGGAGGAGGTCTTTGAGTACGTCCTCGCCGCGACCGGCAGAAAGCCCAACGTTCGCGGGTTGGCTTTGGAGAACACCGGGTTGAGGTTGGACCCTCGGGGAGTGCCGCTGTTTGACTCCCGGACCATGCAGTGCGGAGACAGCCACATCTTTATTGCCGGAGACGTCAATCACACTCTCCCCCTGCTACATGAAGCGGCAGATGAGGGGAAAATTGCCGGGACCAATGCCGGAACTTTTCCAGATGTGCAGCCCGGGCTGCGGCGGTCGCCACTGAGCGTGGTGTTCTCCGACCCACAGATCGCCATTGTCGGCCAGTCCTGGCAGGAGCTGCAAAATCGCCCCTTTGTACAGGGACAGGTTTCCTTTGAGAACCAGGGTCGAAGCCGCGTGATGCTTCGCAACCGGGGGTTGCTCCACACCTACGCCGACCCCCAATCCGGACGGTTCCTTGGAGCAGAGATTTTCGGACCCCAGGCTGAGCACCTCGGACACCTGCTCGCCTGGGCCCATCAGCAGGAGATGAGCGTGGAGCAGATGCTGGGGATGCCGTTCTATCACCCAGTGATCGAGGAGGGGTTGCGGACAGCCCTGCGCGATACACAGAGCCAGGTTCACGCCTCTGGATCTCTGAAGAAATCTGCGTAGAGCCCGGTTTGGGAGGTACAGAGCCAGGGTCGGCTCAGTAAGCGTTGGGGTCGATGAAGCCCTTGAAGGGGGTCAGCAGGAGGATCTTGATGTCCAGCCACAGCGACCAGTGCTCGATGTAGTGCAGGTCGCACTCGATGCGTCGCTCCAATGACGTGTTTCCACGCCAGCCGTTAATCTGAGCCCAGCCGGTGATGCCGGCCTTCACCTTGTGTCGGAGCATGTAGTCGGGAATCCGGGACTTGAACTGCTCGATGAAGACCGGACGCTCGGGGCGGGGCCCGACCAGGCTCATCTCGCCTCGGAGGACGTTGAAGAGCTGGGGCAACTCATCCAGGCTTGTCTTCCTCAGCAAGGCTCCGATCGGAGTCCGCCGGTCGTCATCCTCAGTGGCCCACACCGCACCGGTCTGCGACTCTGCGTCCACACGCATGGAGCGAAACTTCAGCGCCTCGAAAATCTGACCGTCCAGCCCCATGCGCTCCTGCCGGTAGAGTACCGGTCCGGGTGAAGTGAGCTTGACCATCGAGGCGACCAGTAGCATCAGCGGCCCAAAGAGCAGAAGCGCCACGGACGCTCCGGTCAGGTCCAGCGTTCGCTTCAGCACCCGGTTCCATCCTTCTAGCGGGCTCTGCACCACCGTGATCAGCGGGATCCCTTCAAAGTCTTCTGTCGCCAGGTGCAAGGTCCGGAACCCTCCCAGATCGGGCACAATGCGCACGTCCACCCACTGCTCCGCCAGCACGGCCTGCAGCTCGGTCAGTCGATGCTGCTCATCGGCAGAGAGAGCGATGAACACCTGGTCGATCCGCTGCTGCGCAATCACCGAGGCAATCTTGTCCAGCCCCCCAAGCCTCATCACGTGAGCAGGCACCCGCGAGGCCTCCGGCGTCTTGACCTCAATGACACCCGCAAGCAGAATGCCTTCGGAACGGAGGCTTCCCAAACGCTCCAACAGCGAGGCGGCAGAGCTTCCGGAGCCAATCACCAGCACCCGCTCCAGAAACGATCCGCGCCGCCTCATCCAGCGCAGCCCGCAGCGCAGCCCGCCACGAGCGCCAAGCAGAAGCACAAACAGTACCCCGACAAAGTACACCACGTGAATCCGGGAATAGGAGAACTCCCGGTAGAAGAAGGCCGCGACCAGAGTCAGGACCAGCACCCCGAAGATTCCCCGGAGCAGCGCCATCCCTTCTGCACGGATCTTGGCAACGTGGGACGTGTTGTAGACCCCCAAGCCTCCAAACGAGACCGCCGTGGCCAGCGAGGCCACCAAGGCTCCAAGCAGATAGGCGTCATGACTTGGAGCATAGGACGCTTCCGGGAAGTTGACCCATTGAAATCTGAGACGATATGCCAGCTCCCAGGCCAGAAAAGTCAGCAAGACATCAGCTCCCCGGAGCAGGGAAAAGAAGACTTGGTTGTGGCGCTTCAGCATGGAAGGATATTCCCGTTTGAACCTTGATTCAGTGACTTATGGACGACTCGTTTCACCCCAACCAGATCCGCCAGTTGGTGTTTGATCTGAACAGCCTTTCCGAACACCTCAGCGGAGACCCTCTGCTCAATTTCCGGGAAGTGCTGCGGGTCCTGGAGGAACGCGGATTCCGGATGCTTCTGCTTGCAGAGGATGCCGACCCCCAAGCCTGGAGCTTCCTGAAGCACGCCTCGTTGCTGAGCGGTTCCGTTCAGGAGATCGCCACGCACAATCCAGACCTCCGGAAGGAGCACACCTTCTGGATCAGTGAAGACCCCATCACGCTGGAATGGCTGGATGAGCGGCAGGTCTGCTTCGGTAGCGCCCATCAGTCCATGCGCGATCTCGAGGGGCTGCAATACCAGTACCTGAACGACCTTCTCCAGATCTTCAACCCGAGCCGCCTGACGGCGCTTGAGCTTGCCCTTTCGCTCTCCGAGATGAAGTCTCGCTCCCCACGCATGCCGCTGACGATCGGCATCGGCGGTCAGGAAGACTGCGGCCACGCCTTCTTCGTCGGAGAGTTGGTCGATGCCCTGGAAAGTCTGGACCTGCTGGTCGCTGGGCTGGACCTGACCGAGCTCCTCGGGTTGGAGTTTGCCGACTCCGGATACTGGCGAACTCCCGAAATGCGCTCTTGGGTTCTGGACCTCGTCCTAGGGCCGTTTTCCCGCGGAGAAACGGTGATTCTCGAGCGCGGGCCCAAGTTTCTGGACGCGCTGGAGGTCACTGTCTTTCCCTTTTATTCTCCTCCTGAAGGTGTGCTCCTTGTCTGGGGCTCGACCCTGTTCCTTCCGGAGTTCCGAAACCTGCTCGACTTGCGCATCCACCTGGATGTTTCCCCCCGCGAGGCTGCAGCCCGGCTGTTCAGCATGGACCAGGAAGAGACCTTCGACCCGGCTTTTGTCGACTCCTACCTCGAACGCGAGGGGCGCCTGTATGAGACCTATCTCGCTGAAAACGACGCGGAGTCCGAGTTTGACTTCCGGGTCGATTTTGACAACTTCAACGCCTTCCGGCTCAAGCCTTAGCTGCTCTCAAAACGCTGCAGATCCTTGGCCACTCGAGCCTCTTCCTCCGGGGTAAGCCCGTCTTCCGGATCCAGCTCAGGTTCGCGCACCCACTGTCGGCTACGTGCCAACACCCAGAACAGCCCTAGCACCAACCCAGCCCCGGGGAGCACCCAGAGGAGCAGGTTGAACCCGGACTTCGGCGGCTCCCGCAGGATCCACTCCCCGTAGCGCTCGACAAAAAAAGCCTTGATCTCCTCGTCCGTTCGCCCCTCCTCCAGCATCCCCCGGACCTTGCTCTTCATGCTCTCCGAGAACCCGGCCTCTGAATCCTTGACGGAGAGGCCTTGGCAGGTGGGGCAACGCAACGCGTCCGAAAGGGCTAGAAAACGACGCTCCAGCTCCGCATCCGAACTGCCCTGCACGGAAGCCGCTCCGAGGAGGATCAGGAGCATCCAGACCAAGGGTTTTTTGACGTGTTGCTTGAGCATTTCGTTCCGTAACAATCTGTTTTCAAAATGAGAATGATAGTCGAAACGGTTCCGGCTTTCAATGCGAATTCCGGAGGTCTCGGAGCCTGGCTGCCCCTGTGTTCAGTTTGTCATTGCGAATCCAAGGGCTGAGGCCTAACATGATTGGAATTTACACTTGAATTCAAGAGGTTTCATGTCTCAGTCTCGTGCAGAATTTCAATGGTCCGATCCGCTGCTCCTCAACGAGCAGCTCACGGAAGAGGAGCGCTTGATCCGCGACACGGCTCAGGATTACTGCCAGTCCCGGTTGATGACCCGCATTCTGGAAGCTACTCGGCAGGAGCGGTTTGACCGGGAGATCATGAACGAACTCGGCGAGTTGGGGTTCCTGGGAGCCACCATTCCGGAAGAGTATGGGGGAGCAGGTGCGAACCACGTCGCGTACGGCCTGATCGCCCGGGAGGTCGAGCGGGTCGATTCCGGCTACCGTTCGGCGATGAGCGTTCAGTCCAGCTTGGTGATGTATCCGATCTTTGCTTATGGCTCCGAGGAGCAGCGACAGAAGTACCTGCCCAAGCTCGCTTCCGGAGAATGGATCGGCTGCTTCGGATTGACGGAGCCCAATCATGGCTCCGACCCGGGCAGCATGGAAACCCGGGCTCGTCAGGTGGAAGGAGGCTTCCGGGTCTCAGGCTCGAAGATGTGGATTACCAACTCGCCGATTGCGGACGTCTTTGTCGTCTGGGCCAAGAACGACGCCGGGAAGATTCGAGGCTACGTGCTGGAGAAGGGCATGGAGGGGCTGAGCGCCCCGAAGATCGGAGGGAAGCTTTCTCTCAAGGCGTCCATCACCGGAGAGATTGTGATGGATGAGGTCTTTGTCCCTGCAGAGAACGAGTTGCCCAACGTGGAAGGGCTCAAGGGACCGTTCGGGTGCCTGAACAAGGCACGATTCGGCATCGCCTGGGGCACGATGGGTGCGGCCGAGTTCTGCTGGCATGCAGCACGTCAGTACACTTTGGAGCGCGTGCAGTTCGGGCGTCCTCTGGCAGCCAACCAGCTGATCCAGAAAAAGCTGGCCGACATGCAGACCGAGATCACTCTGGGACTGCAGGGATGCCTGCGCATGGCCCGCTTGATGGACGAGGGGAAGTGTCCCCCGGAGCTGATCTCGCTGATGAAGCGCAACAACTGCGGCAAGGCGCTTGACATGGCCCGGATGTCCCGGGACATGCACGGAGGGAACGGGATCTCCGACGAGTATCACGTGATGCGACACGTAATCAACCTGGAGACGGTGAACACCTACGAGGGAACTCATGACATCCACGCCCTCATTCTGGGACGTGCCCAGACCGGGCTGCAGGCCTTCACCAACTGAGTCCCCAAGCCCAGAAACTTCTGCATGCTGATCTCCTCCGATTCCCTCAAACGCGTGGTCGTCGCCCTGCTGCAGCAAGGCGGCAGCGCCCTCCCGGAAGCTCAGGACGTCGCCGACCACCTGGTGGGCGCAAACTTGACCGGGCACGACAGCCACGGCGTCGGGATGCTCCCGATCTATGTCCGGAACCTGAAGTCCGGAATGCTGGTCCCCAACCAGCCTGTGGCGCTCGCCCGCCAAGATGGCTCCATCCTGATGTTCGATGGGCAGTACGGATATGGACAGTCCGTCGCCAAGCAAGCCATGGAGCAGGCGCTGACTCGGTGTCAGGAGACCGGGTTGGTGCTGATGACGCTGAGGAACGCACACCACATCGGACGCATCGGGACGTATGGAGAGCAAGCGATCGCTGCCGGATGTGTATCGCTGCACTTCGTCAACGTCACCGATCACTCTCCGCTGGTGGCTCCCTATGCCGGCTCGGATGCACGCTTTGCAACGAACCCCATCTGCATCGCCATGCCGGGATCCGAAACTCAGCCTCCGCTCCTTCTTGACATGGCAACCAGCCGGGTCGCGCTCGGGAAGGTCCGGGTCGCGCTGAACAAGGGGGAGACGCTCAAGGAAGGCCTGTTGATTGATCACCACGGACAGCCCAGCCGGGATCCTTCGGTGATGGAGGGCTACCTGTTCCCGGAGCGCGAAGACCTCAAACCCAAGGGGGCCTTGCTCCCGATGGGAGATTACAAAGGGTACGGGCTGGCGATGTTCTGTGAGCTGCTTGGCGGAATGCTCAGCGGAGGAGGGACGATTGAGCCTGGAAATGAGCGCCGGGGAGGCATCGTCAACAACATGATGACCATTCTGATGGATCCGGCACGACTGGTCGAACCGTCCTGGATGGAGCGCAACGTCGCAGACCTGGTTTCCTACTTCAAGGCCTCGCCTCCGGCCGATCCGTCGAATCCTGTGCAGGTCGCAGGCGATCCGGAGCGTGCCACTCGCGCAGCACGTGAGGCCCAGGGCGTTCCGGTGGATGACACCACCTGGGAGCAGATTCTAAGCGCCATGGAGGCACTGGGAGGCTCCCGGGAGACCTTGCTTAAGCTGGCTGAAGCCCCCGGCTCCGCTTGAGCAGACGTCTTGAGGTCAGGCCTGATGCAGGGAAGAGGCGACCTGTGTGAGGCTGGCTTTGGCATCCCCAAAGAGCATCCGCGTGTTCTCCCGGAAGTAGAGCGGATTTTCGACACCGGAGTATCCAGTCGCCATGCTGCGCTTGAGCGCCACCACCATTCCTGCCTTCCAGACCTCCAGAACCGGCATCCCGTAGATGGACATCGTCGGGTCATCCTGGGCTCCCGGGTTGACAATGTCGTTCGCCCCAATTACCAACACCAGATCTGTCTCCGGGAAGTCCGGATTCACCTCGTCCATCTCCAGCACCACGTCGTAGGGAACTCCGGCTTCGGCAAGCAGCACGTTCATGTGTCCGGGCATCCTCCCAGCGACCGGATGGATCGCAAACCGGACCTGCACCCCTGTGGCCCGCAGGGTCTCGGTGATGTCTTGCACCACGTGCTGTGCCTGAGCCACAGCCATTCCGTATCCCGGAACAATCACCACGCTCCGGGAAGTCCGAAGGTGCTCGGCGACTTCCTCCGCAGTGGTCGGGATTGCCTCTCCAGACTGCCCGGTTGAGGCCAGCACGGTGCCCTCTTCCACCCCCCAGCCTCCTGAGATCACGCTGAGGAAGGGACGGTTCATTCCCACGCACATGATGTAGCTGAGGATCGCTCCGCTGCTGCCGACCAGCGCCCCGGTGACAATCAGCAGGTTGTTGGAGAGCATGAACCCCGCCATGGCGGCGGAGAGTCCGGAATAGCTGTTGAGCATCGAGACGACCACCGGCATGTCAGCCCCGCCAATCGCCATGACCATGTGCACCCCGATGGCGCCTGCCAGAAGGGCGACCAGCATCAGGATGAACCAGTGCTCAGAGGTGGTCCCGGAAAGCAGGATTGCCCCTAGAATCAGGGCCACGGACAAGCCTCCCAGGTTGATCTGATGGCGCTGGGGCAGGACAAGGGGCTTGCTCTTCAGGCGACCGCTGAGCTTGCCAAACGCCACCACGGAACCGGTGAAGGTGTAGGTTCCGATGATCACTCCCAGCAGAATTTCCACCTCGTGGATGATCAGTTCTGCTCCGGTCATCCCCTCTGCATTGAGGTAGCTCGCAAAGCCAACCAGCGCTGCAGCCAGACCTCCGAAGCTGTTGAGAATGGCCACCATTTCCGGCATCTGGGTCATCTCCACCTGAGTCGCAGCCTTCCATCCCAGAAAGGCTCCTCCGAGCAAAACGATCAGCAGCAGCAGGTAGTTGCCGGACTCTGGAAGAAACAGCGTTGCCAAAACCGCCAGGCCCATCCCGATCATGCCCAGCAGGTTTCCACGCCTGGCCGTTTCCTGCCGACTCAGCCCACCGATGCTGAGGATGAACAGAACGCTTGCCACAATGTAGCTGACTGTGATCAATCCTGGGGACATGCTCCTCGCTCTGGGGAAAGTGATGGGAAAAGGGTCGTCTTCATTTGCGGAACATCCCCAACATCCGGTGGGTAACCATGAAGCCCCCGACGATGTTCACCGTTGCAATCAGCACCGCCAGCGCAGAAAGCAAGGGGCTGCTGCCTGCAAGGTGAATGATTCCTCCGAGGACGATGATGCCGCTGATGGCGTTGGTAGCGCTCATCAGAGGCGTGTGCAGCGAAGGTGCGACGTTCCAGACCACCATGTACCCCACAAAGCAGGCCAGCACAAAGACCGTCAGATGCGAGAGGAACTCCGAGGAGCCACCTGCTCCAATCAGCAGCACCAGCAAGGCGGCAAACACGTAGCCGACCTTGCGGTTGAAGAACTTCTCCAACAGCGACGGTTCGATAGGCTCGGGGGTGGGGATTTCAGGCGGCGAGCTGGCTGAAGCGGTCTCCGGGCGCTGCGGCGGGGCCGGAGGCTCCGGGGCTGGGGGGGGCCAGAGGGTCTCTCCCTGATGCGTCACCGTGACGGCTCGCGTGATCTCGTCCTCAAGATCCAGCTGGAAGCTCTCGGCATCTCCCAGATGCTGCAGGAACCGCAGCAGGTTGTTGCTGTAGAGCTGGCTGGACTGTGTGGGCAGCCGGCTAGGCAAGTTGGTGGTCCCAATGATGGTCACTCCATGAACCTGAGCCACCTCTCCGGGCTGGGTCAACTCACAGTTGCCTCCGGTCTCTGCCGCAAGGTCCACAACCACCGAACCCGGACGCATGCTCCGGACCATCTGCTCCGTGATCAGCTTGGGGGCTGGCCTCCCGGGAATCGCTGCGGTGGTGATGATGATGTCCACCTCCTCAGCCTGTTTCTGGAAAAGCGCCATCTCTGCCGCAAGGAAGGCGGCGCTCATCTCCTTGGCGTAGCCCCCACTTCCAGCGCCGTCCTCTTCCAGCTCCAGCTCCAGAAACTCTGCTCCAAGGCTGCGGACCTCATCTTTCACCGCCGGACGCGTATCAAACGCTCGGACGATCGCTCCCATGCTCTGCACGGCTCCAATGGCTGCCAACCCGGCAACCCCAGCTCCAATCACCAACACCTTGGCTGGAGGGACCCTCCCGGCGGCCGTGATCTGCCCGGTAAAGAAGCGTCCAAAGTGATTGGCCGCCTCCACAACCGCACGGTATCCGGCAATGTTCGCCATGGAGCTTAGGACGTCCATGGATTGGGCCCGGGAGATCCGCGGGATCGCATCCAGGGCGAGGGCCGTAACCTTTTTCCGTGCAAGCTGGCCAAGGAGCTTGGCATTCTGCCCCGGAGCCAGGAGGCAAACCAGCACCTGCCCCTCGCGCATCAACTGGACCTCCGACTTTTTCAACTGCGGGTGTCTCTGTGGGGGATGAATCTTGAGGATCAAGCCCGCTTGCTCCCACAGCTCCTGAGGAGTTTGCACCACCGTAGCTCCGGCCTCTTGATAAAGCTCATCCGGGAAGTTTGACGCCTCTCCGGCCCCAGCCTCCACAAGCACTGTGAACCCCTGCTTTTTCAGGCTACCGACGGATCCGGGGACCACGGCGACACGCCGTTCTTGAGAAACAACCTCTTTGGGAACTCCAATAATCATAGAGACATCTGTGGATGGGTGCGATGGAGTGAAGTGCGGCTTTGGCTAAGCGCAGGCGGGGAGTGAACTGTTTGGCAGTATAATAATTCTTTGGGTGCACGTTCAAGCCAGATCTTGGATCTGGGGCGAACGGTCGCCCGTCAGCGCCTCAGGCCAATGCACGAGGCTCGCACGGAGGGATTGGGCAACTCCCGATGTTCCTGCCACCAAGAGTCGACCCGCTGCTGAATCTCCCCCGGAAAGGGTTCTGAGCGAGGAGGGGTTGGCTCCTGGCTGACGTGCAGCATCATGGTTTCCTGGACCGTATGCAGCACCTGGTCGTTCAGGTTCCGGATTCCCTGCCACAGGTGGAGGCGCTTGTGATCCACTGCCAGCAGCTGAGTTTCCACCTGCAACGGAGTCCTCTCCAGAAGTTCCTTGAGAAAGATCGTGTGCAGCTCCAGCGTGTAGAGCGTCTTCCGGGTGCGCTTGCGGTAGGCATCATCCACCCCAATCGCATCCATAAATGTGTCCACGGCGTCACTGAAGATCACGGTGTGGTAGGAGTCCCGGACATGTCCGTTGTAATCCAGCCACTGCGGGATGACCTCGGTCCGGAACAGGTGCTGCTGAGCCATCGATACGGTTTGATGAAGAGGGAACGGATGGGTTGGGATCCATTGCCCGAAATGCCGCAGGAGCAGAGAGAGCGGCGCCTTTCTGCTCCAAAGCGACCGGGACGGAAGTGGGCCTCAGTCCAAGGCGACCACGGCCTCGGCGATGATGGTCTGTGTCTGCGGGGTTTCGGCAAACAGTTCTACCCGAACTCGCTGCTCCCCGGACTCTTCCCACTTCTCGGCAATGCGCCCGGTACAGGTTACCGTGTCCCCGATGTGGGTCATTGCGGTGAAGCGAGCCTTGTAGCTGCGGATCTGCTGCTGAGGCACCCACTGCGTGAGCATCCGGGCGACGTATCCCATGGAGAGCATCCCGTGGGCGATCACGTCCTCCAGGCCTGCTGATTTTGCATAGTCAATATCAACATGAATCGGGTTGTGATCCCCGGAGGCCCCACAGTAGAGGGCTAGCGTGTGTCGGGAAATCGGTTGTGTGGTCATTGCAGGAAGCGCGTCTCCTACGTTGCATTCGGCATATTTCGGCATCATGTTCAGGCTCCTCAGGCGTTGCGGAAGACATAGTTGGTTCGGCTCTCGGCACAGAGCACCCCGTCCTGATTGGTCAGGGTGTTGTCCGAGATCACAAACTCCAGGGCCCCGTTCTTCTTGTCAAAGATCTCGCGGATGGTCTTGACAAAGGTAATGCGGTCTCCAGCGCAGATCGGCTGGTGGTAGGTATAGCTCTGCTCCGCGTGGAGCAGCCTTCCCAGATCCTGCCCCAGGAATTCACAGAACCCCATGAGGTCCAACGCGTCCGCCTCCAGCATGAAGGGGAAGGTCGGCGGTGCCGGGAGATTCGGGTAGCCTGCAGCCTGAGCGGCTTGCCGATCGGTGTAGACAGGGTCGGTCTGCCCCAACGCCTTGGCCACAAACTTCAGGCGCCCTTCCTCCACAGGAAGTTCTACCGGAGCAAACACGTGGCCAATCAGTTTTTTGTCAATCATGGATCTTCAGAAAATGCGGGTGATGTCGCCAAGCGACGGAGGTTCGAGTCTCAGGAGGACCTTCAGTAGCGGGAGAGGATGCGCTGAATCTGTCCAGCATAGCTGCCGCCAAACAGGTTCAGGTGGTTGAGCAAGTGGTACAGGTGATAAAGAGGTTCGCGCTGCTGCCACCCGGGCAAGCGTGGATACACTTCATCATACCCTTGATAGAACTCTGAAGGGAAGCCCCCAAACAGCGTGGTCATCGCCAAGTCAGCCTCCCGATGCCCATAGTAGACTGCCGGATCAATCAGCCAGCCCTGCCCTTCGGCATCCATCAGGTGATTCCCTGACCAGAGGTCCCCGTGCAGCAGCGAAGGGGGCTCTTCCGTCCCCTGAAGCAGTTCAGGCAGGCGCTCCAAGAGACGCGTCAAGCCTCGCCGAAGTTCCGGAGTTGCCAAGCCCTTTTGCTCTGCCAGTTGCCCCTGAAACTCCAACCGGTGCGTGGCATAAAACGCGCACCAGTTCTGCTGCTCTGCGGACTCTGCCCGATTGGACTGGGGCGAGGCTCCCAGGAAGTTGTCCTCAGAGAATCCGAACCTCGAACCCCGGAACTGGTGCAAGCGAGCAAACTGCCGACCCAGCTGATGGTAGGATCCGGGACGTGCCGCTCCAGATGGGATATACTCGAGTAGCAGGAAGTCGGGCGCTCCAGCGATCAGTTCCGGTACCCGGACCGTTTGGGAGCGCCGCAACTCACGCAGGCCCTGCGCCTCCGCATGAAGCATCTGTCGGTCTTGCCCGGGGCGGGCCTGCTTGAGGAACACGCGACGTCCGGACTGAAGCCTGAGTATCTGTGCATCAGCGATGCAGCCCCCGGTAGCGCGCGACTGATCCACTACCGGCTCTCCGAGTTGGGCTTCTATTTGCTTCAGGATCGACGTGACCACGCAGTCTTTGCAGGCGTTCGAGAGCTTCCTTCAGCGGCTCCCGGAGTGTTTGAGGGACAGAGCAACTCATCGCGTTGCAGCTTCCCAAGCTCCTGCAAAACCCGGCAAGGCACAATCCAAAACCCACTCTCTCGACACATTCATGCTGGCGACCAGCCTGGGCAAGTACCTCTCTCCCACCGCACTCGGCGCGGCATACGCGATCGCCAAGATGTTGGCGTTACGGCTGATGGACCCGGAATGGGCGATGCAGGCCGACTTCACCATGCAGTTTCTGGCTGGAGTCCTCATCGGCTTTTCGCTGCGTCCGCTCCTGAAGAACATCTACTGGTTTTATCCCTCGGCCCTGGGGGTATTCGGGATGCTGCTGCTGGTGCTCGGTCCTGGGGAGCACCTGGTGGAATTGTGGGTGTTCCGGGGGGCGTTGCATGAGGAGATCAGAGACCGCCTGACGGTTGAGGTCATCGCGATGAGTTTCATGGCGCTGGTCGGGCCGATCCTCATCCCGGCACCGCACTCCACGGTATCCGGGAGAATTTTTCGGAAGCGGCTGCTCCGCGATCGCAACCTCCGAGACCTCGGGGCCCTTCTCCTGTGTGGGGTGGCCTTCGCGGCGCTGACCCTCGCCTTTCGGGAGATGTTTCAGGAGTCCGGAGCCTCGCTGGGATTCTGGGAGCGCATTCACGGGCTGCTGACCACCCCGCCGTGGGCTCCGGAGGAGAAGATCCTGATCCTCAGCCTGCAAGGCGTGTTCGTGGCCCTTGTTCTCTGGCCGCTCCTCAGCCTGTACCTCAGGAGCGCCGTGGAACTGACCGTCGTCCTGGGCTCGCTGGTCTTCATCGTCTCCGACTTCGCTCCAGCCTTTGCCAACTTCAACGACGTCTCCCCGTTGCTGCTCACCGAGCAGGTCTTTGAAGGGATGCTGCGCAGCTTCCTCTATGTCCTGCTCGTGGTGCTCCTCCTCCGTCGAACCCGGCCCGCACCGCAGGTGGACTGAAAGTTCCACCTGCCTCCGGTGCTGCTTACTGAAACTGAAGCTCTGAGCCCTCGACCGCCACGGTCACCGCCTGACCGTCTCGGATGCGGCCCTTGAGCAGCTCTCGGGCAAGCGGGGTCTCCAGTTCCTTCTGAATGGCCCGCTTGAGCGGACGTGCCCCATACGTGGGGTCGTATCCAGAATCAATCAGGAAGTCGAGCGCCTCTTCACGGAGTTCCAGAGTAATGCGGCGCTCGGCCAGACGCTGGCCTAGCCGGTTGAGCTGGATCCGCACGATGTCTCGCATGTGCTTCTTGCGCAACGGATGAAAGACGATCGTGTCATCAATCCGGTTGAGAAACTCCGGACGGAAGTGCTGCTTCAGGGCCTCCTGGACCGCAAACTTCTGCTGGGCCAGCTTGACGAAGTCGTCCTCCGACTCCTCACCTCCGGTAAGCGACATCAGCTGCTGACTTCCCAGATTGGAGGTCATCAGCACCAGCGTGTTCCGGAAGTCCACGGTCCGGCCCTGGGAATCCGTCAGTCGTCCGTCATCAAGAATCTGCAGGAGGGTATTGAACACGTCCGGGTGGGCCTTCTCGATCTCGTCAAACAGGACCACGCTATAAGGCCGGCGTCGCACGGCCTCGGTCAACTGCCCGCCCTCGTCGTACCCCACATACCCGGGAGGCGCTCCGATCAGGCGGGAGACGGCGTGCTTTTCCATGTACTCCGACATGTCGAGCCGAGTCATCGCCTGCTCATCGTCAAAGAGGAACTCTGCCAAGGCCCGCGCCAGCTCCGTCTTTCCTACCCCGGTGGGTCCCAGGAAGATGAAGCTTCCGAGCGGTCGGTTCGGGTCGTTGATTCCGGAGCGTGCGCGCTGGACGGCATCGGAGACCGCCTGAATCGCCTCGTCCTGTCCGACAACACGCCGGTGCAGGTGTTCCGGAAGTTGAAGCAGCTTCTCGTGCTCGCCTTCAAGCATCTTGGAGACCGGGATTCCGGTCCAGCGCGCCACGATCTCCGCGATGTCCTCGGCGTCCACCTCCTCCTTGAGGAGCCGGTTCTTTGGCTCGTCGTGTTCTCGCGCCTGAGCTTCCTCCAGCTGGTGCCGCAACTCTGGAAGCACCCCGTACTCCAGCCGGGCAGCCTCTTCCAGGTTGTAGGCACGGCGCGCCTGCTCAATCTGAATGTTCGTCTCGTCCAGCTGCTGCTTGAGCTGCGCCACGGCGTTCAGTCCGGACTTCTCCTGCTCCCACTGCGCCTTCATCGCGTTGAACTGATCGCGCAGATCTGCCAGCTCGCGCCCGAGCTTGTCCAGCCGCTCTTTGGAGGCAGCATCCGTCTCCTTCTTCAAGGCCGCCTGCTCGATCTCCAGCTGCAGGATACGCCGGGAGATTTCATCCATCTCGGCCGGCATGGAGTTGATCTCCACACGCAGCCGTGCCGCCGCCTCGTCCATCAGGTCGATCGCCTTGTCCGGGAGGAAGCGGTCGGTGATGTAGCGGTTTGACAGCGTCGCTGCGGCAATGAGGGCGTTGTCCTTGATGCGCACGCCGTGGTGGATTTCGTAGCGTTCCTTCAGCCCCCGGAGAATCGAGATCGTGTCCTCGACGTCCGGCTGCCCCACGAGCACCTGCTGGAAGCGCCGCTCCAGAGCCGGATCCTTCTCGATGTGCTTGCGGTATTCGTCCAGCGTCGTCGCGCCGATGCAGTGCAACTCACCACGCGCCAGCATCGGCTTGAGCAGGTTTCCGGCATCCATCGCGCCATCGACTTTTCCTGCACCCACCACGGTGTGCAGCTCGTCAATGAAGAGGATGATGTGCCCCTCGGACTGCTGAACCTCCTTGAGGACGGCCTTCAGGCGCTCCTCAAACTCTCCCCGGAACTTGGCCCCGGCGACCAGAGCCCCCATGTCCAGCGAGACCAACCGCTTGTCCTTCAGGCTGTCCGGGACATCGTTGCGCGAAATGCGCTGGGCCAGCCCCTCGGCAATCGCCGTCTTGCCAACTCCTGGCTCTCCAATGAGCACCGGGTTGTTCTTGGTCCTGCGGGAGAGCACCTGCACCACCCGCCGGATCTCATCATCACGCCCAATCACCGGATCCAGCTTTCCGGAACGTGCCCGCTCAGTCAGGTCGGTACCAAACTTCTCCAGCGCCTCGTAGGTCTCTTCCGGATTCTGACTCGTCACACGCTGCCCGCCCCGCACGTCGTTGAGGGCCACCTCCAACTCCTTGCGGACCACCCCGGACTCGGAAAGCAGTCGCCCGGCCGGAGACTTCCGGTCCTCCACCAGCGCCAGCAGTAGGTGCTCCACGCTGACAAAGTCGTCTCCGAGTTTCTTCATCTCATCTTCAGCACGCACCAGCGCCTGATTGAAGTCACCGCTGGCGGCAACGCGTCCGGCCGAGCTCCCAGAGAACGCGGGCAGCTGTCCCAGCTGCTGCTCCAGCCGGGCTTCCACGTCCCGGACGTCCGCTCCCTGCTTCTCCAGGAGTCGCCGCACCAGGCCCTTCTCCTGAGTCATCAAGGCCTGCAGCAAGTGCAGCCCGGTCATCTCCGGATGCTGGCGGCGTACCGCCTCGGAATGTGCCGCCTCAATGGCAGCGATGGATTTTTGAGTCAACTTCTGCGCGTTCATGGAACCTCCTCCTGTCGCGTCAAATCACGGGGTTCCGAAGGTCGGAACAAAATTTAGCACTCACTTTATCAGAGTGCTAACAAATTTGCAAACAGGGGGAATCAGGCGGAGGCTTGCAGGGCCTGGGCAACGAGTTCCATGCGGGCAGAGCGGGAGCCTTTGACGAGGACGATGTCTTGAGGTTGGAGAGATTTCCGGAGCTGAGCAGCGAGGGTGTCGTGGTCTGGAGTGAGGTGAAAGGTCTCCGGGGATCCGGACCCTTCGCCCCAGCCGATTTCGTAGAACTCTGCCCGCTGATCGTGCAACGTCCAGAAATGGGAGACGCCCCAGGCGGCGGCGGCCTGGGCGACCTGCCGATGGAGCATCGGGGCCCAGTCGCCCAGCTCGGCCATCGGTCCGGCAGCAAGCAGCAGGCGGCGATCCGGAAACATGTCGCGCACGCTGCGGATGACGCTGCGGAAGGAGTCCGGGTTGGCGTTGTAGCTGTCATCAATCAGCAGCCAGCCGTCCTGAGGAAGCTGCTGAAAGCGTCCCCGAACGCTGACCTCCAGCTGAGCCGCCGCCTGCTTCAGGGACTCGACAGAGCAGCCCTGAGCCTGCAGCAGAACCAGGCTGGCGACCAGATTCTTCAGATGCAGCGGGTTGTGGAGGGCAGCTTGGAACTCCATCTCCCACAGGTGAAATCGGACTCCGGACCCCTGCCACTTGACCTTGGAGGCGACCGTTGCCTTGTCCTGAGGTTCCAGCGCGTAGGGTTGGAGCTGGATTTCATGCTTGAGCGCCTGCTGCCCCACCAGATCGGCATGCATCAGGTCATGCGGTACAACCACGCGGCTTCCGGAGGCCATGCCGTGGAACAGCCCGGACTTCTCCCGGGCAACGCCTTCCGTCGAGATCAGGAACTCCAGGTGGCTCTCTCCGACGTTTGTCAGGATGCCTCCGTGAGGTTGGGCGATCTGCGAGAGCGTGGAGATCTCTCCGGGATGGTTGGTCCCCAACTCGATGACCCACCACTGGGCCTCCAGCGGTGCCTCCAGGATCGTCAGCGGCACGCCGATGAAGTTGTTGAAGTTTCCGGAGGTCGCGTGGGTTGTTCCCAGCTGGCCACAGAGTTGGGCCAGGATCTCCTTGGTGGAGGTCTTGCCGTTGCTTCCGGTCACCGCGAGCACGGTCCCGGTGAACTGGCTGCGGTGGGCGCGGGCCCACTGGCGAAGGGCCAAGTTGGGGTCTGCGACCAGCAAGCGGGCAAACGGGACTTCCCGCAGCTCTGCAGGAATGCGGTTCGGGTCTGCAATCACTCCGGCTGCTCCGGCCTCAAGAGCGCGGGCGATGTAGTCGTGTCCGTCCATCGTCTCCCCCTGCAGGCAGAGAAACCAGTCTCCCGGCTGCAGGGTTCGGGTATCGGTGCTGAAGCGAGAGATGCCCTCCGTTTCGTCCACATGCTGCGTCTGACCATGAAAAATTTGCTTCATTTCCGCAAGGGGATATACTTTTTCCATGCGCTACTTTCCTTGATCCATTAAGCCGAGAGCCTTCATGTCCTCCTCGCTGCAACAACAGTTTGAAGACGCCTTTGGGCGCATTGTGCTGGATGATTCCGGCAAGCGTTTGTCCGACACCGAGATCGTGTATGGGTGTGTCGTCAACAATGACTTTGCAAAGATCACGCTCATTCTCCCGGAGGGCTCGGACTTTCGCAACACGCTCCCTGGACAGGTGGAGCAGGAAGTGCTGAAGATCCCATCGGTCTCGCGCGTTGCCGTGGAGGTGGTCGCCCGGGCTCCGGAGGAAGAATCGCCCGCGCCTCAGGAGGCCGCACGCCCGGCACAGCAGCCTCGACGCACCGCCTACTTGCAAAACTACGACTGCGTGCTCGCGGTTGCCAGCGGAAAAGGGGGGGTGGGCAAGTCAACGGTCTCCATCAACCTTGCCTTGGCGCTCCAGCAAAAAGGCTTCCGGGTCAGCCTCTTCGATGCCGACATCTACGGCCCGAGCATGCCAATCATGACCGGAATGCGCGGGGCCAAGCCTGCGGTTCACGGCAACAAACTGCACCCCATCGAGGCCCACGGCATCAGCCTGATGTCGATCGGCAACCTTGTGGAGGAGGACTCCTCCGTGGTCTGGCGAGGTCCCATGGTGCACTCTGCCATCGACCAGCTCCTGCGCGACACCGAGTGGCCGGGAGGCGAGTTCATGATCATCGACATGCCTCCGGGAACGGGCGACGCACACCTCTCGCTCTCTCAACTCTGCGAGCTGGCCGGAGCCGTGGTGGTCTCTACGCCACAGGATGTCGCCCTGCTCGACGCGGCCAAGGCGGTCAACATGTTCACCAAGGTCGATATCCCGATTGTCGGCATTGTGGAAAACATGAGCTTCTTCGCCTGTCCCAAGTGTGGGGAAGAGACGCCCATCTTCAACCGCCACGGCGCAGAAGAGGCGAGCAAGCAGTACCAGGTGCCCTTCCTCGGAGCGGTCCCCATCGAGCTGGAGGTCCGCCAGGGGGGAGACGCCGGCACCCCCGTGATGGCTCAAGGCATCGACACCGCTGCCACCCGAGCCTTCCGCGCCATCGCCGACAACGTCGTGGCGTCTCTCGAACAGCTCGGCTGAGCTCGGCAATCACTCCCCGGACCTCCCCCTCCGGTCCGGGGCAACTCTGGCCTCCCCAGCCCCGCTGCCAGGTGAAACAAACGGTAAATTTTCATTTCCCCGGTAGGCATCTTCGGAAAAATCTGCCATAACGGATCTGGACCGAATTTTTCCAAACAGGTGAATCCAACCTCATTCTCAAGGAGAGTGGCATGAGTGCATTGAAGCAGTGGATGGCCGTGGGCTGTCTGGTTTTGTGGGGAGCGTCCGTGCAAGCGGAAAATCTGGTCTCGACGGTGTCTTACGACCCGGCACAACCGAAGGCTCAGGGGACGTTGGTGGTTCCGGATCAATCTGGCCCCAAGCCGGCGCTGATCCTGATCCACGAGTGGTGGGGGCTGAACGACAACATCCGGGACTTCGCCCAGGAGTTTGCGGACCTGGGGTATGTGGCCCTGGCGGTAGACATGTACAACGGCGAGGCGACGCAGGATCCGCAGGTTGCTCGCAAGCTCGCCGGAAGCGTTCGGGGCAACCTGGATGGAGCATTCGGCAACCTGCGGAGCGCCATTGAGTACCTGCAGAGCCATCCGGAGGTGGATGCCTCCAGAGTCGCCGCTGTCGGCTGGTGCTTCGGGGGCGGCTGGGCCTATCAGATGGCCAAGAACGACCTGGGAGTTCGTGCCTCTGTGATCTATTACGGTCAGTTCAACCCGGAGGACGACCTGAACATGATGCGAGCGAGCATCATGGGACACTTCGGGGCCGAGGACCGCTCGATCAAGGTCGACGACGTGAAAACCTTTCAGGCCACCTTGAAGACGCAGGGAGGCGACCATGAGATCTTCATCTACGAAAACGCCGGGCACGCCTTTGCCAACAAGGACAACACCCGGGCGTATCGTGAAGGCTCCGCCAAGCAGGCCTGGGATCGAACCACCCGCTTTTTGAAAAAGCACCTCTGAGCACCCGGTTGAGCCTCCGGATTGCATGACTTCCCGGAGGCTCCACTTTCAGGCGCTTCTTCCCCCCATCTCAGCAGGAGGCCACGTGCGTTTCGCAAACCTGAACCCCATCGGACTGCACTATCGGATTACCGGCAACCCCAAAGGGCCCGCCGTGCTGTTTCTCAACCCGTTGGGCACGGACCTCCGCATCTGGGACCGCGTGGTTCCCGGGTTTGAAGAACGCTTCCGGGTTGTTCGGATGGACAACCGGGGGCACGGGCTTTCCGATGCGCCGGAGGGGCCTTACACGATCTCGGAGATGGCTGATGACGTGGCTCGCCTGCTTGAGTATCTGGAGATCGCCTCCGTTACCGTGGTCGGCCTCTCCATTGGAGGCATGATCGCGCAGGCCCTGGCTGCGAGCAACCCGGAGCGGGTCTATCGGCTGGTCCTCTGCGACACCGGACACGTGATCGGTCCGCCGGAGCTTTGGGAGCAGCGCACCCAAACGGTGCAGGCCGAGGGATTGGAAGCGGTCGCCGACACCTCCCTGGAGCGCTGGCTCCCGGAAGGCTATCGGCAGCAACAAGAGGATGAGCTGCCGATGTGGCGCAACCTGCTGCTCCGGACGCCAGTGCAAGGCTACCTGGGTGCCTGCGCGGCGCTCCGCGATGCCGACCTGACAGAGTCCACTCGCAACCTGAAGATCCCGACTCTGGTCCTCTGTGGATCTGAAGACGCCGCCACTCCTCCGGAGCTTGGGAAGCAGCTGGCCGACCTGATCGAAGGAGCCGAGTTCGACCTGATCGAAGGAGCCGCTCACCTGCCCTGCATCGACCGCTCCGAGCTGTTCGGACACCGCATCCGACAGTTCCTCGCCCAGTAGGTTCCGGGACGATTCGCCCTTTTCCGTTTTTCCGTGAGTGAGTTCACATGCGTGAATTTCTGACCGAGTGCACCACTCTGCTGGACTCCGGGACCCCGTTTGTGGCGGTGACCCTGGTGGAAGCCAAAGGCAGCACGCCTCAGGACTCCGGAAGCCGAATGCTCGTCACTCCCTCCGGAAGACATTGGGGGACCGTGGGAGGCGGGCGTGTGGAGGCCAAGGCGCTTCAGGAGGCCTCGGACTTTCTACAGGAGGCCCGACCTCTTCCCCTCACTCGCCTGCTGCATTGGAACCTGAACAAGGACGTCGGCATGACCTGTGGCGGCTCAGTGACGCTGTTCTTTGAGCGGCATCGCTCCCACCCGTGGACCATCGTGATCTATGGTGCCGGACACGTGGCCCAGACCCTGATTCCGCAGCTGCTCCCGCTGGAATGCCGCCTGATCTGCCTGGACTCGCGCCCGGAGTGGCTCGAGCGCCTGCCCTCGTCTCCCAAGCTTGAGATCCGTCACGAGGAGGCGCTTTCGGAGTCCGTGAACGCGATTCCTCCAGAGGCCTTCGTGCTCTTCATGACCCAGGGACACGCAACCGATCGTCCCATCCTCGCGCGCTTTCTGGAGCGTGGCAGCCAGGCGTTTCTCGGAGTCATAGGGAGCCGGTCAAAGGCGGCGACACTGCGCAAGGAGCTGCGTGAGTCCGGATTCAGTGAGGCACAGCTGCAGTCCTTCTCCTGCCCGCTCGGGCTCTCGCTGGGAACCAACCATCCGCACGAAATTGCCATCAGCATCTCTGCGCAACTGCTCCATGAACGCGACCGGCGTTTTGGGAAAGTGCACCCGCGCAATCCGTTGCCCCTGGAGGCGCCTGAAGGCTGAGCCTCCCGCCGCCTGGTGCAGCGGTTGAGAAGCGCGTTGACAGCCTGACAGGTTGCTGATAGATTCTCCCTTGCCTTGCAAATTTTTCATCATTTCAGAGAGCTATGCCACAACACCAAATCAGCTTGAGCCTGCCGGACTGGGTGAGCGATTTTGTTTCGCAGTATACCTTTCCAATCGCAGACGTTGAGGAGCGGATGCGCTTTGTGCTGGCCATGACGGAGCACAACATCCGGGAGGGGACAGGCGGGCCATTTGGAGCAGCGGTCTTCGTGCAGGACACCGGGGAGTTGGTTTCCGTGGGAGTGAACGTGGTGGTGGCCCAGCAGTGCTCTGCCGCCCATGCGGAAATGATGGCCTTGATGCTGGCTCAGAAGGCTCGAGAGCATTTCGACCTCTCTGCTCCGGGGCTCCCCCAGCATCAGATGGTCACCAGCGGGAAGATGTGTGCGATGTGTCTGGGGAACGTCTGCTGGTCCGGGGTGACCGAGGTGGTCTCTTCAGCAGAACCCGAGGATGTGGAGTCGATCGCCGGTTTTGACGAAGGCCCGCTCCCTCCGGACTACAACCAGCAGCTGACCCGGCGGGGCATCCGGATCGTTCCGGAGTGCCTGCGTGAGGAAGGGCGCCGCATCCTGCAGCTTTACGCCGACCTCGGTGGCCCAGTCTACAACGCCGGGCGCTGACGGGCCTCTCAGCCAAAGCGCTCGATATCGTCTGCTCCCAGGTAGCTGCCCTGTTGCACCTCGATGATCTGAAGCGGAATCCGGCCCTCATTGGCGATCCGGTGCTTCACCGACTTCGGCACATGGATCGATTCATTCTCCGTCAGCAGAAACTGTTCTTCTCCGCGAACCACATCCGCCGCCCCGCTGAGGACCACAAAGTGTTCGCTGCGATGCCGGTGCCGCTGTAGGGAGATCGCTCCTCCCGGTTCAATCTCCAGCAGGCGGATGCAGTACCCCGGATGCTCATGCAGTGTGGTGGCCGAGCCCCAGGGACGCAGCACCCGCGTGTGAAACTGGTACTCGTAGCGCTCCTCCTCCTTCAGCGTCTCCACCAACTTCTTCACATCCTGGGAGCGGTCCAGGTTGCAGACGAGCAGCGCGTCGTCGGTCTCCACAATGATCAGGTTCTCCACCCCGATGCTGGTCACCAGCTTTTTCGAGCTGAAGATCAGTGAGTTCCGGGTATCGTGAGAGATCACGTTACCCCGGAGGACGTTGTTGTTCTCGTCCTTCTCCGAAACCTCGAAGATGCTCTCCCAGCTCCCCAGATCGCTCCACGCCATCTCCACTGGGAGGACGGCGACCGCCTCGGATTTCTCCATAAGGGCATAGTCGATGGAATCGGGATTGACTGATTCAAACAGCGCCTCCAGTGCCTCCGGATCCTGCAAGGTCTTGGCTTCCCGCGCCTCCTCGAAGGCCTGAAACAGCTCCGGAGTCCAGCGGGCAAACTCGCTCCGGAGGGTCTTGGGAGTGGCCATGAAGATCCCCGAGTTCCAGGTGTGGTCGGGAGATTGGATCAGCCGCTCCGCCGTCTCCAGGTCGGGCTTCTCCAGAAAACGCTTCACCTGAAACCCCACCTCCAGCGGGGCTCCGGCCTGAATGTAGCCATAACCGGTTTCCGGACGATCCGGACGAATGCCAAAGGTGACGATGTAGCCAGACTCGGCCAGCTTCGCCGCCTGCTCCAGAGCGTCCCGGAAACGGGACTCGGCTCGGATCAGATGGTCCGCCGGGAGGATGACCACGGGCTCTTGCCAGCAGTCTTCAGGCAGGCAATTCAGACCCCACAGGATGGCCGGCGCGGTGTTGCGGGCCATGGGCTCGAGCAGCAGCCGAGAGCCCGGCAGGCCTGGAAGCGTCTGCTGCAGTTGCTGGCGCAGCTCGAACTCGTGGGTGCGTGAACCGACCACGTACACCTTTTCTGGAGGAATCAGGGGGTTCAGGCGGCGTACGGTCTCCTGTAGGAGCGACTCGTGGGTTGAGCCCAGGTTCAGGAACTGCTTGGGGCTCATCGTGCGGCTGTACGGCCACAGGCGGGTGCCGCTTCCGCCGGCAAGAATCATTGCGATCATGGCACTTCCCATGTATAAGAATGAGTGATTTCAGCGCTGATCTCCGGCGGCCGGCGGGGAGGGAAAAATCCGGACAGGCTGCTTGGAGTTGCGCACAAATTCGTTTACGATTCAGTGAACGACTGGATGATCTGCGTGAGGTCCTCAGCGCTCCTTGCCAGCGTGCAAGCTTCGGCGGACCCGGCGATCTGGCAGAGAACCTGCTGGAGCGGGTCACTTTGGGTCACCCCGAACCCGATGGTCCGGACCTGAACCTCGGGGAAGCGCTGCCGAGCCTGCAGGACCTGCTGGAGCGTGAACCCGGAGAGGTTGTCATCCTGCCCATCTGCGAGCACCACCACGATCTGCTTTCGGATGGCCTTCTCCGGGACCTGGTAGGTGCTGCTGTCAAAGTGGCGGATCGCCTGGTGCACAGCCTGATACAGGTTCGTTCCGCCTCGGGTTTCCAGTCCGGCAATCTGCTGTTGCAGGTGCTTGCGGACCGCAGAGCCCTCCGGTCCGATCACCTCAAACACGACCTCTCTGGAGGCCGGAGCCTCGGGAGAGTTGGGTAGCTGACGCACCCGGGAATCAAAGGTCCAGAGCTGAAAACGCGTTCCGGGCTGCATGCGACGTGCGAAGAAGTCGAGAGCTTCCTGAGCAGCAGAGAGCTTGCTCTGCCTCTGTCCGGAGAGGAACGCGTCCATCGATCCGGAGGTGTCGAGCAGGAAGATCACATCCGAGATCGACGTTGAAGGTGGCTCCACGGCCTCCGGGACAGGTGGCGGTGCGGGAGGCGGCTCCGGGAGAGGCTCAGGTTTCGGCGGCGGTGGCGGCTCCGGTGTGACCACCGGAGGCGGTACAGGGGGTTCGGGCTTCGGCGTGAAGAAGAAATCGGTGCCCTGGGCCCAGAGGACGGTGCTCCAGCAACAGAGCCAAAAGACGAAAAACCCACGCATGAACGCACTCTTTGAATGAAGAATAACGGATCCGAGACATCTGCCTATCTCGACCATAATGCCACGACTCCGCTGCTTCCGGAAGTCCGGGAGGCGATGCTGGAGGCAATGGGTGCTTTTGGCAACCCCTCCAGCCCTCACCGGGAAGGGCGTGACGCACGGACGCTGCTGGAGACTTCACGCAAGCGAATTGCGCGCCAACTGGGGGTCTCCGCTCAGGAGCTGCTGTTCACCAGCGGAGGGAGCGAGAGCAACAACACGGCGATTCGGCAGATTCTTCAGCACCCGGAACCTCGGCACCTGGTCACCTCCTCCATCGAACACCCCTCCGTGCTGGAGGCCGTCCGGGACCTGAAGGCGCACGCCGGGGTGCAGGTTCACCTGTTGAGGGTGGATGAGCACGGAGTGGTGCTGGCCGAGGAGCTTCGGGAGGTGCTCAGTCCGGACACCCGACTGGTCTCCGTGATGGCGGCAAACAACGAAACCGGAGCCCTGCAGCCTGTGTCCGATTTGGCGCAACTCTGCCGAAGCCAGCAGATCCTGTTTCACACGGATGCCACGCAGGTGCTCGGCAAGCAGGCGCTTGATCTCGCTCCGTTCGACTACGCTACCGCGACAGCTCACAAGCTGGGCGGCCCCCGGGGAATCGGGCTGCTTTACATCCGCCAAGGTACGCCGCTGCATCCCTTGCTCTTCGGAGGCAAGCAGGAACGCGTACGGCGCGCAGGAACAGAGAGCGTCTTGCTGGCCTGTGGCTTTGCCCAGGCTGTGGAGTGGTACACCACGCACCAGGAGGCCCTGGCCCGGAAACACCAGGAACTCTCTCGAGAGCTGTGGTCCCGGCTGGGAAGGCTCCCGGGGTTCTTTCGGAACAGCCCTCCGGAAAAAAGCGGCCTCCCGCATGTGCTGAATTTCGGATTTGAAGGGCTCAGTGCCGAGACTCTGGTGATTGCCCTAGATCTGGAGGGGGTTTCGATTTCGACTGGATCCGCCTGCTCTTCCGGTGCTCTGGAAGCCAGCCCGGTGCTGCTCGCTCAGGGACGCTCCCGGGAGCAAGCCAAGGCCAGCCTAAGAGTCAGCCTGGGGTGGAACACCACCACCTCCGAGGTCGAACGTCTCAGCAATCGGCTGGAGCATCACGTACACCGCCTGTACAGGAAAAAACAATGTCGCTCCTGAAGTGGGGATGGATTCCTGCATTGCTGCTGCTTGGAGGGTGCGGAACCCTGCGATCCTACGATTCCCAAAACTATGAGGCCTGCCTTCCTGCTCTGGAAGAGGATCGCCAGACCCGTGGCACCGCCTACAGCTACACGCCCCAAAAGTTTGACGAATGCCGGGCCCCCGCTCGGTACAGAGATTGAGTCTGAAGAAACACCATGCGCGCTCGTTTTATCCTCTGTCTGACTCTGAGTGGAATCCTGCTGCTTGCCGGAGCACCCTCCCCCAGCGCTCAGGTGCCTCCGGCCTTTGGCACCGTCAACCCTCCGCTCAACTACGACCGACTCCGCCAACGCGTTGAGGCCGACCCAGCCTACGGACGCCTGAAAAAAGCCCTCGCGACCATGGACAACAGCAGCAAGTCCTCTTTCTTCAGCACCGAGCCGGATGTCTTGGACTACGACAAGATGCAAAAGCACGTGGAAGAGCGCCGCAAGTTCCCCCCTCCCATCAAAACCAGAATGAAGACCATCTACCCGGAAAAACCGAGGTAACCCTCCTCAAGCCCTTCCCTCTCGCTCCTGTTGAGTTCAATACTCCACAAACTCCACAGCCTGAAAGTTCACCGTCGCTCCGGAAGGAAAGACGCTGCTTCCGTTGTCATACTGAATTGCATCCGTGAAGATCAAGGCGTAATCGTTCCCTCGAACCAGTGACTGCTTGGCGAAGGCATCGATGTTCAAATATGACCCAGAATCGTCAGGATAGTGTGTGCCTGTCAGCGTCAGCCCGATGCATGCGTTGCTCGCGTTGTCGTACAGTTGAAGCGAGCCTGAGCACGTTGTGCTCTCTGAGGTGTTCACTGTGGATGGGTTGATGCTCTGAGCCTGGATACTCGGGTACAGTTCTGTCAGAGAGTAGCTATCCCAGCTGTTCCCTCCCAAACTGACCATTGAAGGCGGTGATCCTGAAATGGAGATGCTTTCTGTCGGAGGCCAAGGCGCATAAGGTTTGAAGACAAGGCGGAAGGCGATCTCCTTGCCGCTGGGGAAGGCTGCGCTCCCGTTGTCATACAGGATACTGCTGGAGAGCTGGAGCGCATAATCCTGCCCAGCCTGAAGAGCAGTGGCTGTGGAGTAGTTGAAGTACATCCCGTTGCTTGCGTTGTCCATGGGGTACCCGGAAGACGCCAGCGACAACGAGATGCACTGATTTGTCGCGTTGTCATGGAGCACAATCGAATCACTTGCACTACACGACGCTCCAACGGCGACGCTGGAGTTATCCAGGGCTTCCGGTGAGTACAAATTGATGGAGTTCGCGCTCTGGTTGTCCCAGGTCGCAACGTTCAGGCTAATTCCATCGTCGTACGTATAGAAAACACCGGCCGGAGGGCTCCCACTTGGTGGAGGATTGGAAGTCGTGTTGTCCGTTGTGGAGTTGTCTCCTCCTGACGTGGTGTTGTCCAAAAATACCTGATCGATCTGGGTTGTAATCGATGTTTGGCTGCTGGAGACGGTAAAGGGCTGAGTGAAGAAGTGGCCAATCCCTTGACCCTGAGCATCGGAGAAGCCCACTGCAACAAAGACCTCCTCGCCTATGGGAGCTGTCAATTCAGCACTTCCGGAGAGACCGCTTGTTCTGGTGTAGTCTCCGTAAGAGTAGGCAAGCTCTCTTGGGTCTGAGACGTTTTCCTGAGTGAGGTCAAAGGCAGAGGTCTGAAACAGGTAGGCCACCCCTTGGTCAGTCGATGAAAGCTCTAGGGCTGCGTTTGAGCGGAAGGGCCAACGCCCCAGGTTTCTGGACCGGTGGGCATGGTCGCTCACTCCCAGCGAGACCTTGACCGAATTTGGAGATTCATCCGGGATGTCGCCGCAGGAGTTCAAAATCCCCAGCGATCCGGCAAGGAACATCAGCAAGAGCAGGTAGTTTCGAGACATCGTGGTTACTCGTTGATGTTGATTTTTATGGTGCGCTCCGTCTCGGCAGCTTCTTCAGCAGCCTCTTCGACCGCATCATTCACCGTATCGTTTACCTCTTCAAGCAGGTCATTCAGGACGTCCAGCTCTCCAAGGTCGATCTCGATTTCCTCCGGGGCCTCCAGCTCTGGGGTCTCCATGGCAGGCTCCTCTTCTGCGGGAAGCGCGTCGTCTTCCGCTGGAGCCTCATCAGTGGGTTCTTCCTCCGGGTTGTCCTCTTCTTCGGCGTCTTGTTTCGGTTCTTCTTCGGCGTCCTGGGCCTGCTCTTGTTCTGCAGCGGCCTCCTCAATATCTTGAGCCGGAGGGAAGGAGACGACCTCGAAGGACTCGGTGGAGTCGCCCTCTGCGATGGAAGTCCGCAGCTCCGGAGGAACGGAAACCGGAGGAGTTGGAGCCTTGCCGACCACCAGCTTACTGGCCTGCCCGATGTTGACCCGGACCTTGACCGCCGGAGCCTCCACAGAGGCCATCTCGACGGCACCCGAGAGGGTCAGCATGCTGGTCTGCCCCTCCCCGGCGCCCATGACAAACTCCGTCCCTCGAACTCCAATGATGGCCGTGGTCGTCCGGACCTGAAACCCTCGCTTGAGCTTTCGCTTAGGGTCCACCTTGAACTTGGCCTTCCCAATCGGCATCGAGAGCTTCGTCTGTTTCTCGCTCAGGTCGTTGACGGTGAACAGGGATCCGGAGCGAAGCTGAATCACCTCTTCGCCGCCTCTCAAGGAGACTTCGGCCTGGGTGTCCTTGCCCGTTTGGATCCGCTCTCCCACCAGCAGCTTGACCTCAAGCGGATTTTGCGCATCCTGATGCGTCAGGAAGCGGGCTTGGGGACCCAACTGAAGCTTGAGGCGCCCGGAGAGCAACCGGACAAAAGACTCCTGGGCAAACACGGAAGAGCCGATCGTCAGCAGGAGCAGGACAGAGAGCAGGTATCGCATGTTCAAAACACCAGAGTCAGGTTCAGGGTATCCAGGTTCTTGCGGTAGTCAGACCCGGAAACGTTGGTCTGCTGGACCTCGTACTTGTGCGAAAAGTCCAAAATCACGGTGGGCTTCAAGGGATAGCTCACAGAAAATGTTCCGGAGGCTTTCGAGCTTTTCTTGCGTATCCCCGTCGCATCCTCTGCCTTGTTCTGAGTATCCGAATATCCCAGCTGGAATCCGAACTTCAGCGGCTTGATCGGCAGGCTTGCCTTCAGGGTCGTGCTGAATGTCCGGGAGTCAGTGCTGTCCAGCGGAGTGTCTGTGGTCGAGTACTCTCCGGCCCAGTTCCATTTCTGCCCCAGGTACTGAAAGTCCAGCTTCTGCCCCAGCTTGTTGGTCCGATCCTTCTCGGCAACTCCCGGGTTGGTTTTGATTCCCAGGCGCAGGGAAGAGGTCCACTGCAACTCCCCTTCAAAAGGAACCTTCAACTGCAACCCGGCGAAGGTCTCGCTGCCTCCCTGCTTGTAGCTCCCATTCCAGGAGTCTCTGAGGCCGGAAGCCCGGGAGAGGTCACTCAGTCCCACCTCGTTGTAGCCCAGCCCCACCGTCAGGTCTCCCCAGGCAAGCGCGGAGTCGTTCCAGTCTGCGCTGAACTGCCGGAACAGGATCTCCCGAGAGCTATACTCCGAATTCCACTGGTCATCGGCATTGACAATCCCGGTCAGGACCACAGCAGAGGTGTAGCCAGTGGCAATTTGCTTCACAGCCACCAGAGTCAGGCTGCTCTTGGTCGCCGCCTTGGGATCGCTTGAGGCACTGTTGATGTTGTCATCCCGGGCGACCCCGGCAATCGTGATGAAGGAGAAGCTCGACTTGCGCGCCTTGGCCGGATCCTGATACTTCACCTCATCGGTCTCCAAAAAGATCTTGAAGGTCTTTTCCAGCACGCCGGATTCAGACTCGACCCGGGTGTTGAACAGGTTCTCTCCCGGAGCCAGGGTGTACGCAAACTCCAGGGCCGTGTCGAACGTCCCGGCATCCAGAAGGACCAACTCCTGGTTGACCCGGACCCGGGAGAGCGACGCAAACGAGCTGATGTTCAGGACCAGCCTCCCCGTAGACTGTCTGGTGACCGGCGGAGCGGTGGTGTACACCAGAATCTCCTCAGGCCCGGAAGACTCCAGACGGGCCTGAAAGTCTCCTTCGCGCTCCTGAGCGGCCTTGAGGATTTCCCGAGTCGGCGTCTCTGACAGTTCGTCCACCCTCTGCTGCATGTCTCCCTGATCCTGAGCCTGCAGCGAGCCTCCGAGGAGACTCAGCAAAGCCAGCAGCAACAAGGTCAGCACTCCTGAGTTCGTTCTGTTCATCTGCAAACGGTGCCTTTGAATAATGGTAGTATACTAGTTTGAGTCCACAAAGAGTCTCATTCCGGGGGAATGCGCATCGGGTTCAATTCATTTGGTGCGGGGTACCTTGGGGAGTTCTCTTTGGGGGGTTACTTTTTTTCCACAGAGGCCAGCGTGTGGAGGAGTTCGACGGTTTCTTCCCAGCCAACGCAGGCATCCGTGATGGATTGGCCATAGAGCAGGTCTTCCGGGTTGGTACACTTCTGCTGCCCTTCGACGAGGTGGCTCTCGATCATCACTCCAAAGATCGGGCTGTTGCCTAAAGCGCGCTGTTCGGCGATGCTGGCGACAACCTCCCGCTGCTTTCGGTAGTCCTTGCGGCTGTTGCCGTGGGAGCAGTCGACCATCAGCTTTTCCGGCAACCCCGCCTTCCGGAGCACATCCACGACCTGAGTGACCGATTCCGGATCGTAGTTTGGGCCCGAATCTGCTCCTCGCAGGATCACGTGGCAGTCCGGATTTCCGGCGGTCTCCACAATGGCGACCAAGCCCTGCTTGGTCACAGAGAGGAAGTGGTGTCCGTTGGAGGCGGCCCGGATCGCGTCGATGGCGATGTTCACCCGGCCGTCGGTTCCATTCTTGAAACCCACGGAGCAGGAGAGCCCGCTCGCCAGTTCGCGGTGCACCTGACTCTCCGTGGTCCGGGCTCCAATCGCCCCCCAGCTGACCAGATCCGCAATGAACTGCGGGGTAATGGTGTCCAGAAACTCGCAGCCTGCAGGCAACCCTGACTTGGCAATCTCAATGAGCAGTCCACGCGCCACGTGCAAGCCCTGGTTGATCTTGAAGCTCCCATCCAGGTTTGGGTCGTTGATCAGTCCCTTCCAGCCAACCGTGGTTCTTGGCTTCTCAAAGTAGACCCGCATCACGACCTTCAGGCGGTCTTGCAGCTCATCGGCGACCCCCTTCAGGCGATTGGCATACTCCTTGGCCGCCTCAACGTCATGAACCGAGCACGGCCCGACCACTGCCAGCAGGCGAGGATCCTGCCCACGGAGAATTCCCTGAATCTCTTGGCGATGCCTGCTGACCGTGTTGGCAATCTCATCCGTAGCCGGCATCTCCTCCAGCAAAATTGCCGGGGGAATCAGTGGTCTGAGGTTCTTGATCCGGACATCATCAATCAGCGGATGAGGCTTGGTCAGGTCTTCAATCATGACTTTTGTGACTCTTGAGAGGCCCCTTCGAGGCCGCCTCCCTCCTCTGGTGCTGGCTGGCCTTGAAAGTTGAAAAAACAACTTTTCATTCAGTCAGAAACCGGACGAAATGACGAGTCAATTTTTGGATGCACCTTCAACTCAACCGCTGACTGAGAGGGTGTTGCGCAGGATCTCCTCAAAATCCGACTGCTGCAGGCGCTCCAGATCTTCCGGGTTGATGTAGAACATGTCCATCACCTGATGTCCGGTGGTGGTAATCAGCGACTGCTGGATCGGCACGTTGACCGCCTCAAAGGCGTGGGCCATCTTGAAGTACACCATCGGAGCGTCCTCCACCGTGATCTTGACCCGCAGGTAGTGAGCGGGCCGCCGAGAGAAGTGTCCGGGAGCCCCCTCCGTCTTTGGCTCTTGCTCTGAAACAAGATATCCTTTTTCATCATCATCCAGATACTCCACCAGCACACGGGTGTTGTAGCGGAACTCGCTGGGCTGAATCCGCAGAGGAGGGGGGGAGTCGCGTAAAATCGCGGATTCAATGTCTCGGGGAAAGATCATCTCCCCGTTGCCTTGGCGGGAGACCTCAAAGAAGTAGCAGTAGCCCTCGTTGCCTTCGTGGAAGCAGATGCGGTTCATCTTTGCGGAGTCCACGTTCAGGTTGAGCTTGTTCAACACATAGGCCACCCGGCTGTGGATGCCCTCCTGCCCACGGACATAAATCAGCAGCCCCGTCACCCATCCCCGAGCATTCGTCAGCACGTTGGCCAGCACTGGGCGATCAATGTGCTGAAAGATGGAGAGGTTCTGTGCCAGAACATCCGGAGGTGCACTAAGCAGGAACCGGTTGGGGAAGGCCGTGAAGAACCAGTTGATCATGAAGTTGAAGGACTCCGTGAGGGCCATGATCGAGCTGTTGTTCAGGGTCTGCCGGATCATCCGGATCATCTGGTCGGTGTGCTGATCAATGCCCTTGGAGTCGAGAGAGCCCACCTTGAGCACCCGCCACAGCCTCCGGAGTTCCTCTTCGGAGTGACGCAATCGGTCCCGTTCCTTCGAGCTGGTTTCCGCCAAGGGTCCGAACAATTCCTCGTCCAAGTCGTTGTGCAGACTGCGTTTGATCAAGAGGTCGATGCGGGTGTCGAACTCCAGGTCGCTCTTCTTGTTGTCCAGGTAGCTGTGGATGAAGTCCAAGGAGTCCTCTCCGCTGGAGCGCATCTCCGAGAACACCCGGTACGTCTCTTCAAAGAAGTTGCGCAGGTGCCGCGTGTCTCTGGCGTTCGACTCGCTCACTGCGCTGTAGTCCGAGATGTTGACCAGGAAAAGCAGAATCACGTTCACCAGGCTGCGGTCGGCGACTTCGAAGAAGTTCTGCAGAGCCTGGTCGAAGTAGGCCGAGGTCTTGCTCAGCTGAACCACGGTCATGTGGTGCGCGATCAGCAACGAGACCAGCCGGAAGAGTTCCGGGTCCTGGTATCCCAGACGCTCCAGTGCCTGAACGGCAATCAGGGTTCCGGAGATCTGATGTCGGGAGGTGGGGTCGATCTTGCCCACGTCATGGAACAGCATGCCCCACTTGAGCGCCAGGACATGCTGTGGCTTCAGGTAGTGGTGCAGCTCCGGATAGTTCTGACGCAAAAGCTTCAGCTCTTCCTGGCAGCGCTCCACCGCGTTCAGGGAGTGAATGCAGACCGGGTGCTGGTGGTAGGACAGGTTGCGCAACAGAAAGCGCATCTGATTGCACTCCGGGATGTAGCGTCCGATCAGCGTGTCCGGCAGATTGGATTCGCTGATTGGGTCACTGATCTCGAACATGACGCGCAGGGCGCTGGCCGTGTTCGGAGTCAGCATCAGCTCCGTGAACTTCTGATAGAGCACCCCTCGGCAGACCTGAATGCGCTCCTGAGTGAGGGTCGGGATCAACTCGGCCAGCTCGTCCTTGAGTTCCACCGAGAGGTCGTATCCGGACTGGCCGATGTAGATGAACAGCTCCAACAGCACGATCGGGTTGCTGAAAATCAGCGCCAAGGGAACCTGAGGCAGCCCCTCGAGCGCGTGAATCTCCACAATGCGACGCTTGCGCAGGTGCACCACTAGCTGAAACTCGGAGAACGTCCGGACCACGGTTCGGTCCATCAACTTGCGGAGCATCATCCTGGAGAGCGCACGGATGCTGTCCACCATTTGCAGGCGGTAGCGATCGAACTCGTCCACGTTCCGGAAGCGCCGACGCTTGAGCAGGTACAGGCGCTCCAGGCTGTCGTTGATCACATTCGATTCCAGGTTGCGGTCCACGCACCCGCTGGCCTTGGCTTCCTCGTCGTAGTAGTGGTGTGCCGCGCCGCTGAAGTTGCGCAGGTCGTAGAGAAACTCCAGCGCTTGGCAGAGCTTGTAGCCTTGCCGGGGAGACAGGATGCGCTTCTGGATCATCAAGGCCAGCAGGTCGGCGGTCTGACTAGGAAAGACGCCATAGGTCGCCGCCGCAATCCACAGGGGGACCTGCAGCGTGCGCAACCCGCCAAAGTCCTCCTTGATGTCCATCTCGTTGAGCGTGGGCTGGTGGCTGTTCTGATACTCCTCCAGCTTGTTCAGGACATAGGGTTCGTAAGGCAGGATGTGGAAGAAGCGGCGCTTGAGGGCCTCCGATAGCGACTGACTTCCCAGAAGCACCCGGCTCTCCAGAATCGAGGGGATGGTGTGGACGGAGTTGGGTTCGCTGAAGCGGGAGAGGTCTTCATCAATCTCAAAGTACTGATGTGCAGTCTGAACTCCAGCTTCCCGGAGCAGGTACTCCATACGCATGATCAGCTGGCGACAGGTTTCCGTTTCACCCGCGTTGAGCGACTGTGTGTCTACACAGTACCCGAGGTCACGATCCGAAGCGAAGCTCAGCTCGGCGCGTCCGTACCCTCCTCGTGCAAAGACCACCATATGCCCCAACAGAAAGTCTCGGCTCAGCTCACATTTTTCCAGCTGCGGCAAGGATTCCCGCAGCTCCTCAAGGCGAGCCTCCAGGACGCTCACCTCCTTCATCTGATCGTCGTAGATGCGCTGGTAGTACTTCTGCAGTTGCCGCATCTCTGTGGTGCTGGGCTTGCTGTACTGCCCTAGTTCCTGCTTCAGGATCTCGCACTTCTCACGCTTCTCCGGAAGCATCCGGTGCTTGTAGTCGATCTCCTTGCGGAGCTGCTCCACCAGGTTTTCCCGGATGGCCGGAAGGTCTTCCAGGCTGTACTCAAACGCCATGGCCAGGATGGCATCGAGCAGGTGCGTGTTGCGGGCCAGGATGTGGAAGGAGTTCTTCACCGAGAGATTGGCCTGAATCGCAGCCTCACGCTCCTCCCGGTGGTACTCGGCAACCACCCGGGCAAACACCTGCTCTCTCAAAGCCAGGTGTTCAATCACATCCCTCACGTCCTCCTGAGACTGATTTTCCCGGAGCAAGACGCGCATTCGATCAAGGTGCTGCTCCCGGTCTTCTGCATCTTCCAGCAGGCGAAATTCCGCGAGAAAGGGGTAGTTCTCCGTTGCCAGGAGGATTGGGTTCATGACAGCATCTCGTTTCGTTGCAAGCAGGCTGCGAGTTCGCGGTAGACCTCAACCAGGGCCTCACGCGGCGGATCTGGAGGAAGCCTGCGCAGAATTCGCTCTGAGAGCGATCCGTGTTCCTGTAGCCGACTCAGGCAGGAGCTCACCTCCGGAGAAAAGGGCTCGTCGCGCAGGGCTCCCTCCCAAAGCGCCCCGACAGTGGTCGCGGAGGCTTCGACGCCAAGCACCTCGTTCAGCTCTGGCCACTCCACACTCGCCTGACGCCCGGACTCGATCACGCGTAGGAGCAGGTCCGCCAGCCGTGCCGTAGGGAAGGCCCGGATACGCTCCATCAGGTCGTCCTGAGCCACCAGCTTCCGTAGAACCCGGACCGTTGCTTCCAGGATCGCGAGGTCTACCTGTGGGCACTCCTGCAGGTCCAGCACCCGGATCTCGATCGCTCCCCGGTCAAAACGGGCAATCGCTCCTCGGGAGTTGAGGAAGTGCTGATCAAGGATGCGCTCCTCATCGTATGGGGCAATCACCTCCCGGATCGGGTCAAAGATCTGACGATGATAGTCAGCCTTGGTAAAGACCGGCTCTGGAACCACCAGCCCGGTGATTACCGGAAAGCGCTTTTGGTTGGTTCGGTATACATCCAATCGACTGTCCAGAACTCCGGTGGCGCGTCCATCTAGAAAGGGCGTGGATGCGGAAAGCGCCGGCAGGAGCGGCAGGATGACCCGAATCGCCGCGTGCAGCTTGCCAAACTCCTCGTCTCCGGAGAACGGCAGGTTCAGGTGAGTCGACTGGAGGTTGGACCAGCCGTGCCCGCGGCAGTCGAAGATGCGGTTGTAAAGGCGATAGATCTGGCTGTGTTCGTGGGGCCACAACTGGGTCTCTGTGTTTGGATCCATCCACGGATGGGCTCCGGTAGGCAGGAGCATCGCGTCCAGGCTCTCCAGACGCTGATTGATCTCCTGAACGTTTTGATGAAAATCAGCTCCCAAGGCGAGGGAGGCGTAGGGTTCGTGGTACTTCAGTTCAACCACGTGATTGACCAGCTCGTTCGACCAGTCGATCACCCCGTTCTCCACATCCGATTCCGGAGCCCCGAGCTTGGCTTCAATCAGGCGATCCACCACCGGGCGGACGTTCAGTGAGTTCCGGTCCACCACCATGAACTCCATCTCCACGCCAAAGACCTCGAACAGCGAATACTCACTCATGATTTTTGCTCAATCTGTTGAAACAGGTGGCTCAGAACCCGGCGGTAGATCTCGTCTCCAAGTATCAGATCCTCCACGCGGTGGTCGATGTTCGGGTTGTCGTTCACTTCCACGACATAGGCCTTGCCTCGGACCTCCTTCAGGTCCACGCCATAGAGCCCATTTCCAATCAGGCGAGCAGCCTTGAGCGCGGTCCGGACCACATAGTCTGGAGCATCCTCCACAGCAATGGTCTCGAACTCCCCGCTCTGTCCATCAGAATCCTGGCTCCCCCAGTTGTAGATCTGCCAATGCCCGCGAGCCATGAAGTACTTGCAGGCAAACAGCGGCTTCCCATCAAGCACCCCGATCCGCCAATCGAAATCCGTGGGCATGTACTCCTGCGCCAGAACCAGCTCCGACTGAGCGAACATCTTCTGCAGGTGAACCTTCAGTTCGGCCTCGTCGCGAACCTTGATCACACCTTGCGAGAAGGAAGAGTCCGGGAGCTTGAGGACACAGGGAAATCCAAGAATGGCCCCGACGGTCTGACGATTTTCCGAATGGACCACCATCCCCTTGGGAATCGGAACCTTTCCCTGCTGGAGCAACTCGGCCAGGTAGACCTTGTTGGTGCAACGGAGGATGGAGTCCGGGTCGTCAATCACCGCAAGTCCCTCTGCCTGAGCACGGCGGGCGAAGCGGTAGGTGTGGTGGTTGACGTTGGTGGTTTCACGAATCAGCAAGGCGTCGAACTCGGCAATCCGGTGCAAGTCGTCTCGGTCAACGAAGGTCACGCTGGCTTTGAGGCGTGTGGCCGCCTCTGCAAACTTCTCCAGCGCCTCCGCATCCGAAGGGGCCGCCTTTTCTTCTCGATTCACCAGAATTGCCAGATCGTACTCATACTGAGTGGGCTTGGCCGCCTGGTAGCGCTTGCGCCCGAAGTAGCGTTGGGCCGCCTCCATGACCAGGTCCAGGTGAGACTCCGGGATGTCCCGGAACGCGATGGCCTTGACCTGCTGCAAGGTCCAGGTTTCAGAGTCCGTGTGCAGGCGCTTCTTCTGCTTGATGAACCGAACCCGGAGGAAGGGCATCGGGAACAGGCGGTGCAGCTCCATACAGAGCCGCTCATACTGCTTGGCGAGGTTTCGTCCGAAGTAGATGCTCAGCGTAAACTCTTCCGATTTGAGCTTGCGCAAGGACTTTTGCACCAGCGTGTCGAGGTCGTCGCTAACGCTACGAAACAGCGTGGGAGCCTGCAGGTCTTGCAGATTCTTCACGCTGGGAATCGGGTTGTGTCCCCTTGCCTCTGCCAGCAGCGACACGTAGTATCCCTTGGACTGGTAGCGGTAGTCGTTGCACAGGTTGAACACTCGCAGGTTGGGGAGCTGACTGAACTCGGGCTGGGTCAGGTAGGCCTTGGCCGAAACCACGCCCACTCCTTCGATGGGAAGTTTGAAATGGTCGGGTTGATCCACGACCAACAGTTTGCGCATCAGGTCTCCGGGGAAGAGGAAAGAATCAAGAGGTTGCCATCGTAGGTCATGACACCAAGCATGATGGCCTGCATCAGTTGCTCCACATCGACCTCGTAGTAGTTGTCCTGAGAGAGGGGGTTCGCGTGGTAGGGGTCTGCCACAAAGACCGTGTTTTGCTCCATTCCGTGGATCACCACAAAATGCCCCATCGGCTCCCCTCTCAAGTCGTCGAACACAGACTGATCCCGGGCGTTGGTGTACTCGCGTTTTGACTGGTAGAGATAGGTCGCACTGAGCCCCGTCAGGATCGGGAGCTTCCGGGAGAGGTACTTCTGGAGAAGTCCTCGGCTCAAGGGCTCCAGCCGAAGCTGTCCTCCACTGAGGACAAACTCCCGGTACGCCTCCGTGGCCAAGGTAAACTTCTTGCCTTTCTTGAAGTGCAGCTGCAGCTTGAGCTTCTCAGCCAGTTCACTGGCAGAGAGGATCGACCAGCTTGGATCAAAGAGCTGGAGGTTGAAGGAGTGCAAAGTCGCCTGATACCCTTGCCGCAGCGCATCGATCCCCAGAAGCACCGCCAAGGTCCCTCCGTCTTCAAGCTGATTGATGCGCTGAATCAGAGAGGGCAAGGAAATGGGGTCTCCCAGGAAGCGGTAGACGGCATGCAGGCTAGTCGGCCCACAGGTCACGTCATCAGGCTGAGACTCCATCAGCAGGGAAAGTCGCATGGACCTCGAAGGGGGAAGTTTTTCAGAAGATCAGAACAGCGGAATCTGCGGAGTCCCCTGTTCCGACAGGCCCAAGTGGGTATAGGCTCGCTGAGTGACGGTGCGTCCGCGTGGGGTACGTTGCAGGAAGCCCTGCAGCATCAGGTAGGGCTCATAGACATCCTCCAGCGTGTCTTTCTCCTCCGAGACGGCCGCGGCCAGGGTTCCCAAACCCACCGGGCCTCCGCTGAATTTTTCAATGATGGTCATCAGGATGTGTCGATCCATGTTGTCCAGCCCCTCCAGGTCCACACCCAGCCGAGCCAGGCTGCTGTTCACCAGCGATTGCGTGATGACCCCAGAGGTCTCCAGGTCGGCAAAGTCACGGCATCGCCGGAGCATCCGGTTTGCAATTCGGGGAGTTCCCCGGGAACGCCGGGCCAGCTCCATGGCGGCCTCTTCCACAATTTCGATCTCCAGAATGGCGGCCGAGCGGAGGATGATCACCTGAAGCTCTTCCGGAGTATAGTAATTCAAACGGCACTGAATTCCGAAGCGATCTCGGAGCGGAGAAGAGAGCAATCCGGCCCGGGTCGTGGCTCCTACCAGGGTGAAGTGCGGGATGTCGAGCTTGACCGTTCGGGCGGCTGGCCCCTGACCGATGATGATGTCCAGGGTAAAATCCTCCATGGCGCTGTAGAGGACCTCTTCCACCACACGGTTCATGCGGTGGATCTCATCGATAAACAGGATGGTTCCGGCTTCCAGGTTGGTCAGAATCGCTGCCAGGTCCCCCTGACGCTCGATCACCGGCCCGGAAGTGGAGCGAATCTGAGCCTCCATCTCCCGGGCGAAGATGTTCGCCAGAGTGGTTTTTCCCAACCCGGGAGGTCCGCTCAGCAGAACATGGTCCAGCGGCTGCCGACGCTTTTTGGCTGCCTCAATGAAGACCTTGAGGTTGTCCTTGACCTCGGACTGGCCGATGTAGTCCCGCAGACGCTCCGGGCGCAGTGAGAGGTCATACTGCTCCTCCGGCTGCTCCTCCGGGGTGACCAGACGCTCCTCGGAATCTTCGTATGCTTCGCTCATGCGCTCAGCCTTTCCGAAGATCGAGCGTTGCTTTCCTCCCGGGCCGCCACTTCCGGGCTGATGCGCCAGGTGTAAAGGGGGGAGAGCGCATAGAGCATCAGGTAGCCAAACCCGGCATAGCCAAAGTAGGGAGTGAAGACAAAGGTCAGCACAATCAGCAAGGTGACCCGACCGACCCACTTGTTGCGGCTCATCAGGCGACCGACGTGCAGATAGCGAACCGGGTAAAGATTCATCAGAATTGCTGTGAGCACCATGTTCCAGAGGCAGAACTGGGCCCAGAAGAGCGTCAGGTCCGACTGCTCTGCAGCCGCCTGCCCGAGCATGATGAACGGTCCGGCAACCAGCAGCGCGGCCGCCGGGGTGGGAAACCCCTTGAAGAAGCCAGGGATGCTGGCTCGGTCGAGCGTGAAGTAGATCAAACGAACAATTCCCAGAACTGCATAGGCCAGCGCCACCCAGCCGTAAGGCAAGGCCTGCACCTCAGGATCCGAAATCTGGTCAAGGAGCATGTAGAACATCAGCGCCGGAGCAATGCAGAAGCTCACTCCGTCAGAGATGTCGTCCAGAATCCCTCCAAAGGTCACGTGATGCTTCTTGGGCTTTGCAGAAGGAAGGGGGGTTGTCAGCCCGAGCTTGCGGGCCAGAGCGCCGTCCAGCTTGTCAAAGAACGCCGCACCAATGAGCAGGAGAAAGGCTTCGTGCATCCGGGACTGGCTGGCAAAGAAGACCGCCAGCAGCCCCATCATCGCGTTCATCACGGTCAGCGCGTTGGGGAAGATCGCCAGAATCCGACGGCGCAGCACCACGTCTCCCAGGCAGAGATCATCCAAGCATGCGGTTCCGTACTTGCGCATGTATCCGGCAATGGAGCCAAAGTTGATGATCAGGAACAGCACCTCCAGGTAGATGAGCTGATTCGTGGGCATCTGCCCCAACGACTCGAGCCACTGGTATGTGGAGTCTTCCGGAAAGCTGGGGAAGTAGAAGGCGTAGGCGTAGAGAATCGCTCCCACCGGAGCAGCCACCACAGTACGCAGCCGAGTCACCTCCTTCATCTCCTCCTCCTCCCCTTTGCGAAGCGCAAAGTTTCTCAGGAAGTGCGCCAGGTTGTCCCGCATCAGCACGGTGATGGCCAGCACCAGAACCAGCAGGACATGCAGCAGTTCCAGACGCTCGTTGGATCCTTCCGGGAGGTGCTGATAGCGCCACATCATCCCCACGGCTACCAGAGGAAAGACAATCGAGTACACCGCCTTGTCCATGATCCGGTCTGCAAGATGTGCCAACTTGGCCTGGGGACGAAATCGTGCAGAGAACCAACCATCGACCAGATCAAAGCTCATGGAGATGAACAAGCACATCACCCCTGCAGTGTAGACTCCTGGGCTGGGGCGAATCATCACAGAGAGGGCCAGCAACATCCCAGCAAAGACCAAGGGAGGACGTCCGTAGACGAGAACGAGGGCAGCAGGAGTGGAAAGAGGGGGCTTCATGGCAATCCGATTCCGGGCTCAGGCCTTGGAGTTCAGTATTCTGCCAGCTTGTGCGAACGTCCGAAGACGTACAGCATCAAGGCAGCACGAATGTAGACACCGTTTCGCAACTGGCGCCAATACATCGCACGCGGGTCGGAGTCCACCTCCGGATGAATCTCGTCACGGCGTGGAAGCGGATGGAGAATGATCGCATCCGGACGCATCATCCGGATGTTCTCTCGGTTCAGGCTGTAGCTTCGAGGGTCGATCAGTTGAGACTCTCCCGAGAGGTCGTACTCATCCTGAACGCGGGTCATGTACACACAATCCACCTCCGGGAGCACCTGATGGATCTGGTCGCACTTGTGAACCGGGATACTCCGCTCACGGAGGTGCTGTTCCAGATCCGGAGCAATCTGGAATGCTTCGGGAGCCACAAAGAAGAGTTCGATGTTCTGAAACTGACTGAGCAGGTACACGGCCGAGCGCACGGCTCTTCCCCGGAGGAGGTCCCCAACAAACGCATACCGCTTTCCCCGAATCCCTCCACGCTCTTGGAAGGAGCGGTGCATGGTGTACAGATCCAGCAGCGCTTGGGTTGGATGCTGATCTTTCCCGCTCCCTCCGTTGAGAATGGGAACGCTCCGCCCCGTCCGGTCCAACAAGTAGGCCATGTACTCACAAAACCCGGGCTTCGGGTCGCGCATCACGATCGCGTCAAAGTAGCTGCTGAAGACTCGGACCCCGTCCTCCTGGCTCTCCCCCTTGTATTCCGAGGACAGTGCAGCATCCCGCACCTCTCCCGTATCCACGCCGATCATCTGGCACGCTGTCAAAAACGAGAGGAAGGTCCGGGTCGAGGGCTGAGTGAAATACAGCATCGCCCGACGGTGCCGTAGCAGGGATTTCAGGTAGTCGATCCCGTTGGGACGTCGAGTCAGGCTCTTGACCAGATCCGCAGCATCAAAAAGCTCCTCCAGCAGCTGCTCGCTGAACTGCTGGGCGACCATCACGTGGTAGAGCCGCCCCTCTCGGTTGTAGTTCGGGATTCGGTCTTCCAGCGGTTGCCGGAGGTAGTCTTCAAAGGAGTGGAGTATGTCGGGCATTCAGGACCTCTAAGATGCTTGACCCTCAGGTATAATTTCTTACACGAAAACAATCCAGTTCAAATCCGGATCAATTCTGTGAGGCCCCTGAAGCAGTTGGGGTCGACAGAGGGTTGGCCCATTGGTCAATGAGAAACTCACGCCACTGCGCCTGGTCTCGGCGACGGGTCACGCCCTCCTGCACCAGCCCTCGAAGCAGGAACAGCCCCGGAGCTGGTTCATCAAGTCCCCACCGGGATGCGGCAGACTGAAGCCGGGGACTGAGGCCTTCCGGATCCAGCTGGCTCAGGGAAGAGGCTGGATGCAAGAGCGCCGTGAAGCACTCGTTCATGTCATGAAGCGGCACCTCACGGGACTGGGGCTCGAGGAGGAAGCGGTCGAGCAGCAGCAGCTGGCCGTCACGCTCCAGCCGCAGATCCTGCTCCAGTCGGGCAAACTCCCAGCGCTCACCGGATTGCACCCGCCCGGCACAGAACCCGTCCCAAAAAAACAGCCGAGCCCCGTCCTGCAGTTCAAGATGAATGGTCTGTTGGAGGCTTGAGCCACGAAACGGGATCACCGGCTCCATTTCCCAAAAGAGCGTGCCCCCGGACTCAACCCTGAGGTGTACCCTCTGCCGTGCGGTCTGTGCCTGAACGTCGGGGTGGACGCGAAGCGCCCCTTGCGGTGTGATGTGAGCCGAGGCCCCGGATTTCACGGAAACCTGCAGGTCCCACTCATCCCCTCCGAAAATTCCAGGGGCAGGGCTCATCAAGATCAGGTGGGCTTGTCCAGACTCATCCGGCCAGTAAGGGCGGGTGACCTTCAGAGGAGACTCCACGTGGGCTCGCTCCAGGATAGTCCGGGACCCCTGGCGCTTGAAGACCAGCTCCAAACGAGCCTGTCGCCCCACCGTCTCCGGAGAAAACGCGCTCACCCGGCGGGAGCCTCTTCAAAGAGGAGCTGAGTCTGAATCCAGCGGATGATGACTTCAAGCCCCTCTCCGGACTTGAGATTGCTGAAGATGAACGGGCGCTCTCCTCGCATCTTGCGGGCGTCTCGGTCCATCACCTCAAGACTGGCTCCGACCTGCGGAGCGAGGTCGATCTTGTTGATCACCAGCAGGTCGGAGCGGGTCACTCCCGGACCGCCCTTGCGCGGGACCTTGTCTCCTCCCGAGACGTCAATGACATAGATCGAGGCGTCTACCAATTCCGGGCTGAAGCTTGCGGCCAGGTTGTCGCCACCGCTTTCCACAAACACCAGGTCCAGCTGGGGAAAATCTGCAACCAGGTTCTCGATCGCCTCGAAGTTCAAGGAGGCGTCCTCGCGGATCGCCGTGTGCGGGCACCCTCCGGTCTCCACCCCTCGAATCCGCTCTTCCGGGAGGGCCTGGCTGCGGATCAGGAACTCCATGTCTTCGCGGGTGAAGATGTCGTTCGTCACCACGGCCAGCTGATACTGATCCCGCATGGCCTTGCAGAGCCGGTCCAGCAGGGCCGTTTTGCCCGAGCCGACCGGTCCTCCGATCCCAATCTTGACAGGTTTTCGCATGAGGTCGATGTTGGTTTCGAGGTAGAGAGAATTCAGGCTGGAAGGGCTTCCGGCTGTGGCTTCCGAGCGACCAGTTGACCGCAGGCTCCCTGGATGTCCTGCCCCTTGGAAATGCGCACCGTAGCGACCACGCCCCGGTCCAGCAGGTACTGCTGAAAGGCACGGACCTGCTCCCATTCCGGCTTGCGGTACTTGCTCTTGGGAGACTCGTTGAACGGGATCAGGTTGACCTTGAACTTGAGCCCGTGCAAGAGCTTGATCAGGGCCTTCGCATCTTCCAGCGAGTCGGTGACGCCCTTCATCAGGATGTACTCGAAGGTAATGCGCTTGCGAGACTCCAGCGGATACTCCTTGCAGGCCTGAACCAGCTTCTCCAGGTTGTAGGCCCGGTTGACCGGCATCAGCTGCGAGCGGACGGCGTCGGTGACCCCGTTGAGTGAAACCGCCAGGTTCGCCTTGACGCGCTCCCTTCCAAAGCGCCGGATGGCAGGCAGCAGCCCGGAGGTCGAGACCGTGATCCGGCGCTGGGACAGGTTCAGCCCGTGCTCGTCGGTAAAGACCTCCAGCGCCCGCATCACGTTCTCATAATTGTGAAACGGCTCGCCCATGCCCATGAAGACGATGTTGCGGATCGTCTCGCCTTCCGGAAGTCCCTGCCCTGCAGCAAGGACCTGCATGACGATCTCGGCCACGCTGAGGTGCCGGATCAGCCCCATGGTTCCGGTCATGCAGAAGTCGCAACCCATGGCGCACCCGACCTGAGAGGAGATGCACACTGTGAAGTGATCCGTGTGGGGCATCAGCACCGACTCGATGCTCCGACCATCCTCCAGAACAAAGCGATACTTGATGGAGCCGTCCTCAGAGCGATGCTCCTCTCCCGTTTCCAGAACGCCCATCCGGAAGTTCTGCTCCAGCGCCTGCTGGACCTTCTTTCCCAAGTTGCCCATCTCTCCAAATCCGGAGACACGCTTTTGGTAGACCCAGCCGAAGACCTGATCCGCACGATAGGCCGGAAATCCCTGCGACTCCATCCAGAGCCTGAGCTCCAGACGTGTCAGTTCCTGAATGAACGGACGTTGGGAAGCCTCAGTTGGAGCGTCTTTGGAAGGGACTGAAGATGCCGAGGGGAGGTCGTGAGCCAAGACGAGGTCGTGAAAAGGGGATGAACAGGAGCAGGCTTCAGGGGAAAGCGTGCCGGGCTTCATGCGAGCGAAGCCCTCTTCGGAGAACCATCACAGTGCCATTGCCCCCCTGAAAAGTCAATGATCGTGTGGTGTTGAAAGAAACTCAGGGCAGGTGACGGATCTGGAGAGCGTCGATCCTTCCAGACCCCGCCAGCACATCGGAGATCACGACGACCTTCTCTCCGGACTGGAACCCTTCGCGCTGTCGGAGCACCGAAAAAGCGGTCTGCAGAGTCTTCTCCGGCTCATCGCTGAAGTTGATCCTAAAGGAGCGGAGCGCTCGGTTGAGCATCAGCGTCCGGCGTGCCTGGCTGACGTTGGTGAAGGCGTAGATGAAGCTCTTGGCCGGCCGGCAGTTGCTGACGTAGTCGGCCATCACGCCCCGACGGGTGATGACCACGATCCCACGCACGCCCAGAGACTCGGCCAATTGGACCGCGGAGGTGGAGAGCTGCTGCTTGTCGGAGCCGGGTCGGAGGTTGTTGACGAAGCGCAACCCCGGATTGACCTCCACAGTCTGGGCGATGTTGACCAGTTGATCGATGCACCGCAGAGGGTACTTGCCCACCGTCGTCTCGCCGGAAAGCATCACGGCATCCACCTCCTCGTAGATCGCGTTTGCCACATCTGTCACCTCTGCCCGGGTTGGGATCGGGTTCTCGATCATCGACTCCAGCAGGTGAGTGGCCACGATCACCCGACGTCCGGCCTCTGCACACTTGCGAACGATCTCCCGCTGCACCGTGGGAACCGTGTGGTTCGGGATCTCGACGCCCAGGTCTCCTCGGGCCACCATGACTCCGTGGACCTCCTGAATGATCTCGTCCAGGTTGCTCACGCCCTCCTGATCCTCGATCTTGGCGATCACTTTCACCTTGCCAAACTTGTCTCCAAGCAGCTCCTTGAGCTGCAACACGTCGTTTGCCTCCCGGACAAACGAAAGGGCGATAAAGTCCACATCGTACTCCAGCCCAAACAGGATATCCCGGCGGTCCTTCATGGTGATCGCTGGAAGGTTGACCCGGACTCCCGGGAGGTTGACGTGCCGTTTGCTCTTGAGCACACCTCCGTCCAAAACCCGGCAGCGCATCTCCCGGTCGTGCTTCTCCAGCACCTCAAGGTTGATCAGGCCGTTGTCCACGGTGATCTTGTCTCCGGGGCTCACGGTGCGGATCAGGTCGTCGTAGTCCACGTGGATCGAGGTCTCCTCCACGTCGCTCTCTCCACGCACGTTGATCGTGATCACCGAGCCTTCGTGCAGGTCGAGATCCTCTGCCAGGTTGCCGGTCCGGATCTCTGGCCCCTGCGTATCGAGCAGGATGGCAATCGGAGTCCGGATCTTCTTGTTCAGGCTCTTGATGCGCTGAATGACCTGAGCATGCCACTCGTGATCTCCATGAGACATGTTCAGGCGTGCCACATTCATTCCGGCGCCTGCCATCTTCTGCAACATGTCATAGGACTCTGTGGCCGGCCCAATCGTGCAGATGATCTTGGTGCGGTTCATTATTTTTACTTTTTGCTGGAATAAGAGATAAAAGCAAAAATAATATCAAATTTTCTGAAAAACTGGAAGCCGGTTTTCTCCGGAAATCCGGCGTTTTGGAAGGAAATAGCGGAAATCAGAGATCCCGAAGCTTCCGAGCCAATCGGACGTGATCCGGAGTCGTGTGAGCGCCTAGGGCCACCCAGGCTACCCCAAGATCCAGGACGGCGGCCAGCACCTGCTCAAACTCCGCAGAGGGGGCCGGTTGTGACGATCTCTCATCCAGTTCAATCCCAACCACACCGATTGTGTCGACCAGGGCCTTCAAGCTGGAAGTCAGTTCCGGATGGTCTGCTGCTCCTTGGAGACCGAGGTAGTTTGCACCAACCCGAAGCAACTCTGGAAGTTCCTGGAGAACCTCCTCGGAGAACGTCTGTGGCTTCAAGGACGCGATGATCTCTGTCTGAGACACTCTCTTCAAGACACGCAGTGCCAGCCGAAGCTCGGCCACAGAGGGAAAATCGCGGAGCCAGATCAGGTCTGCACGCGTGTCGGAGAGGTACACGGCCTGGTTGCCATAGGCGGCTTCGCGCAGGTTGGCCTGAGTTTCTGAAGCGATCGCCCGGATTACCCCAGCCTGGATGCCCTGGTTGTCCAGGGCCTCCTTGAGGAGCGCACGTCCTGAGTTGTTCAGAGCCTCGCACCGATCTTCCCACCCCAAAGGCTCCAGCTCGGAAAGCGACGCTCCGGCGGTGTTGGCGCGGAAGAGCTGTGCTCCAGAGCGCTTCTGGATCCGGTGGGCCTGCTTGACCAGATCCGGAAACTCCTGGTTGGCCAGGCAAAGCGGGGACCCTTCCGGAACCCCAAGCGCCTGCAGGCTGAAGGTCAGGTCCGAGTCGGAGATCAGAGGAGCCTCTGTTTCAAGGACCGGAAGCAGTTGGAAGGAAGAGCCTGAACGTAGCACGGAAGAGGATTCGAGACGACAACGGAGGAAGGTCAGCTCTGAGAGTCCGGAAACCCGAGCTGTGGGGATTCGAGGTTTTGAGCAGCCAGTTGTCGGATCTTGTCAATGGGTTTGTCCGAGACTCGGTTTCCCCGGGCCTGCGCGCCCTTGACCAGCAGGCTGTCGAACAGCACCAGCTCCCGCGTCTTCCGGAGCCGTGGAGTCGGAACAAACAGCGCCTCCAGCATCACTCCCGGGCCTGCACTCAAGTGCAGGATCTTTGCACCCCTTGCCTTGGTAAAGAGTCGGTACTCCTTTTCCAGGATGAATTTTTCCACCCGGAAGCGCTTGGCAAAGCAGACCTGGCTCTCCCCTTCAGCGTAAATCAGATTGTAGGTCGCCTTGGTGTCCAGCAACTCCATGCGCATCACATCCTTGCCCACAAACAGCTTCTCCGGAACCTTGATCACCTGATAGCGCCCATCCTTGCGGAACAGCACGAGTTTGTCGACGCTGGAGCAGGAAATGGTGTGGTTGGACTTCACCGAGGTTCCAATGAAGCCGGACTGCTTGTCCCAGCCGACCTCAACGGCTTCGGCGACATCACGCTTGCGGACCTCCTCGAAGGACTCCACTTCGGTGCGCCGGGGGTACAGCTCACCGTAGCGTTCCTTGAGCCCCTGGAGGTAGCTCACGGCATAAGGCCTCAGCTCGCGCAGGTGCTTGCGGACCTCCCGGATGCTCTTTTGCAGCTTCTTGAGGTTCGCCTCCGCTTGCTTTTGATCAAACCGCGAGATGCGCTTGATGGGAATGGAGAGCAGCGCCTCCAAGTCTTCTTTCGTGATGGGGAGATCAAGCTTTGGCTGCAAGGGCTGCAGGGCGGCTTCGACGCGCTCAAGCACCTCCTCGTAGCTGTCACACTGCTCCAGAAGCTGGTAGAGTCGCTCCTGAAGAAAGTAGACCTCCAGTTGCCCACGATGCCATTTGTGTCGCAGTTGCTCCAGCTCCAGCTTGAGTTCCAGCTCCAGCAAGGTGAGCAGCCGCTTGGTAGAGTGCTCCACCACCTCGGTCACGGTCATCAGCACCGGCTGGTTGTCCCGGATGACCAGCAGGTTGATCGAGACCGAGACCTCGCACTGGGTGAAGGCATAGAGCGGCTTGAGCAGAGACTCCGCCTTCACGCCTCGCATCGCGCGCAGTTCCACAGCCACCTCTTCGGTGGTGTAGTCGTTGATGGAGGCCAGCTTGAGCTTGCCCTTGTTTGCCGCATCCTGAATCGACTGAATCAGGCTCTCGGTCGTGACCCCGTAGGGGACATCGCGGATGACCAGCGTCTTCTCATCCTGAACCTCGACACGGGCCCGGACCCGGATCTTCCCGTTTCCATCCTGATACTGCTCGGCATCCAGGATTCCTCCGGTCAGGAAGTCCGGACATAGCACAGGCAGCTCCTCGCCATTGAGGCAGGCAATCTGCGCTTCAAGCACCTCGTTGAAGTTGTGAGGCAGGATCCGGGTAGACATTCCCACCGCGATCCCTTCCGCGCCAAGCAGCAACGTCGCGGGGATCTTGCAGGGCAGGAGCACCGGCTCCTGGTTCCGGCCGTCGTAGCTTTCGATGAACTCCGTGAGGTCCGGGTTGAAGAGGATCTCCTTGGCCAGAGGAGTCAGGCGGGCTTCGATGTAGCGAGCGGCTGAAGCCGGGTCTCCGGTAAAGAGGTTCCCGAAGTTCCCCTGCTTCTCAATGAAGTACTCCTTGTTGGCCATCACGACCAGCGCCGAGCCGATTGAGGCGTCTCCGTGCGGGTGGAGCTTCATCGTCTCTCCCACCACGTTGGCGACCTTGTTGAACTTGCCGTCGTCCATCTTCCACATGGTGTGAAGGATGCGCCGTTGCACAGGCTTGAGGCCATCTCCAATGTCTGGAATCGCACGATCCTTGATCACGTAGGAGGCGTACTCCAGAAAGTTCTGATCCATCAAGGGTTGAAGAGACTGCACGTCCGACCTCAGAGCTGAATTTTTCGAGCAGAGGTAATCCCCGGGCGACAACGCAGCTCCTCCACGACCTCCTCGGAAATTCCATCATCCACCCGGATCAGGGCCATGGCCTCGCCTCCCCGGGTATTCCGGGCCAGTTCGAACTGATCGATGTTCACCCGGTGCTCTCCAAGCAGGGTTCCAATGACGCCCACCATGCCCGGCTGATCCCGGTTGGTGGTCACCAGAATCGTGCCGGCAGGTTCGATCTCACAGACGAACTCATTGACCAGCGTAATGCGCGGGTGCTCTCCACTGAAGACAACCCCTCCGATCTGAAAGCGCCCCTCCGGACCACTGAGCGTGCACTTGAGCGCGCTCTCGTAGTCGGTGAAGCCCGGGTCCCCTACTTCTTCTACTCGCAATCCCGCCGCCTCGGCACACTGGTCCGCGTTGACGTAGCTGACGTTTTCATGCTTCTCCAACAAGAAGCCTTTGAGGAAGCTCAGGCGCAGCAAGGACCCTTCATTCCGAGCCAGAGACCCCCGGAACTTGAGTTCCACCTGATGGGGCACAAAGTTGACAAACTGGGAGGCAAAGCGCCCCAACCGCTCAGCCAGAGCCGCATAGGCCCGGACCTGCGGGTTGTTCATCACCTGAACGTTGGGCATGTTGACCGGCGAGTCCACAACCTCTCCGCGCAGCGCACGAGGCACCTGGTTGGCCACGGATTCCGCAATCCGGACCTGGGCTTCCACGGTTGAGGCGCCGATGTGCGGGGTCATGACGACCTGTGGCAGCTCCCGGAAGGGGTTCTCCTGCGGAGGCTCAATCTCCCAGGTGTCCACTCCTGCCGCAGAGACCTTCCCGGACTTCAACCCTGCAAGCAGGGCGACCTCGTCAATCACTCCGCCTCGGGCTGCATTGATCAGGATCACGCCGGGCTTCATTTGCTCAATCTCGGCCGCTCCAATCATTCCGGAGGTCTCCCGCGTCTTCGGCACATGCAGGCTGATCACGTCCGACTCTCTCAGAAGCTCCTCCCAGGAGGCCTTCCGGGCCTGATGCCGCTCAAACACCTCATCCGCCAAGTACGGATCGAAAGCATGGACCTCCATGTCAAAGGCTCGGGCAAATCGGGCTACCCGGTGTCCGACGTTTCCCAGGCCGATGATTCCGAGGGTCTTGCCCAACAGTTCGGTCCCGGTGAAGGTGTGGCGTTCCCAGCGTAGATCTTCCATATGCTTGTGGGCCGGGACCATCTTCCGGACAGCACTGAGCAGCAGCCCCATGGTCAACTCGGCTGCAGAGTTGGTGTTCTTCGCGGGAGTGTTGAACACCAGGACCCCCTTCTCGGTAGCATAGGCCACATCGATGTTGCCGATGCCTACCGCAGCCCGTGCGATGACCTTGAGATTTGGGGCCCGGTCGATCAACTCTCGGGTGATTGCCGTCTCTGAGCGGGAGAGGATGCAGTGAAAGGGTTCTACCAACCCGAGCAACTCTTCATGGGGACGGTCTGGGAGGTAGTGAATTTCCAGATCCGGCTCCTGCCTCAAGAGCTCCAAGCCACACTCGTGGATCGCTCCTGTGATCAGTACCTTGTACATAGACAGTTCGTGAAGGGGGAGTTTAGGAGAAACTCTGAATATCCCACACAACAGGGGGAGAATAAAGTTTGAATCTGAAGAGAAACCCTGAGGAACAAGGCTTCAGCCGCCCTGAAGAAAGAGACGGGAGAGTCTGGGGCGAGGACTTTCTCGAAGAAATTCCGCTCCGCTGGGCAGAGAGTCCTCCAGTGCCGGCTCTCTTTCGAGCCCGGGAGAAGCCGAAGGTTTTGGTGAGTGGAGATGCTCCAGATTCCGGACCAACTCCAGCATTTCCTGGCGCTCTTCCTGGTCGCGTGAATGTTGCTGGACGAGGTGCTCACTGATGGAGATGAGGCGTTCGCTCATCGAGATGAGGCGATCGTAGCGATCATCAAAGTGGGGGTTCGATTCCATAGCCAAATTCTAGAAGCGTCATTCATGCAAACGCAGTCTAGGGCCGGTTTCGATTTACTCAAGCGTAAAACAATCGGGGGATCCCCTGGGAGGTCTCTTCAATGCTGAGCCTCCCAGATTTGGATCGAAGAATGATTATTGACAATACTTATTCAGTTGTCTATAACCCAATGCTTCAGAACCCTTTGCGGACCATGACCTCTTCCGGAGAGAGTCGGTGGAAGCAGCGAATTCTGTGAACCAGGCGCCGATTCGGCAAGAAGCTTGCAGTGGTCTTTTTCATGGAGGGCTCCAGAAGAAGGTGAATCTGCTGACACTAGGGTCCCCACGACCCCGGGTGCCTCTTGTATTGCTTATCGGCACCTTGCCGAATTTCTTTAGTACGGAATCCATGCCTCGAGGTGGCTACAGAGAAGGAGCAGGACGAAAAAAGGAGTATCAGGAGCCCGTCAAGAAGATCCTGCTGGGGTTGCCTCAATCAGTCCTGGAGCAACTGGATGACTTTGCGCGACAGCACAACCTGTCGCGACCCAAGGCAGTGGCAGCCCTGTTGAGGCAGGCTCAGGCCCAAGAGCAACCGGTCCCTCCCAAGCGAGCCAAAATGCTTGAGGAACTCAAGTCTCTGAAGATGGAGCTGCGCCGGAATTAGGAGGCTCCGTCACCGCATCGACTTCCCTCAACTTTTGTAACGCTTCCCTGAATTTTTTCTGAGAGCGTCGTCGCTCCCAGAGGCCGAGAGCCACCATTGCCCCAAAGGCCATTGCAACCAGCAGCAGTCCCAAATTACCCCCTTTTCTCCCGCAGATAGACGATCCCCCGGAGGAGGACCTCCAACCCGAACAGCAGCCCAATTCCGGAGATGACGGCCAGGAACGGGATCTCTTCCCGGTCGAATCCCAGCCCCCAGAGGGCCAAGGCCGAACCGTACACGGCCCCCAAGAACATCAAGATCAGGTCGATGGATCGGGAAAAACGTTCCTTCCAGCCTCGCTTGCGCCAGAACCAGCGGAGCCCCAGGACCAGGAGGATTGGAAGTAGGAGCTTGATCACGGAACTTCTCCGCTTTGCCGGTTGAGATTTTTCAGATTCCGTGAAACGATTTTCCCAGTTTTGAAAACCATTTTCTGCACAGACAGGGTCAATGAACGCTCCAATTCTGAACAACGCGATCCGCTTGATCGGCTATGAGGTGATCAAGCGTGGAAGGATTCCTTATGACAACGAGCTGATTGAAGAGCAACTCGCGCTGGTTGAAGAGCAGTTGAGCCCGGATCATCGGAATGAACTGATCAAGATGTTCCGGCTTGATGAGCCCAATGTGGACGGAGCCCTCTGGGCTTAGAGAAGGCGGTTAGCCCTCCTTGCGGGCCAACCCCATGAAGCGGCTCTCTACCGAGTTGATCTCAATGATCCGAGCCGCAAGCAGCCCGTTCTCCCGGGTGACCACCTCCGCGCTGGCCACCTTCCGATCCTCCACGAACAACTCCAGTGGAGAGCGCTCTGTGGACTCCAGCTGAATCACGGAGCCTTGCCCCAGGTGAAGAATCTTCCCGATCTCCATCTCCGCCTTCCCCAGCACCAGGCGCGCGGTCATCGGCATGTCCATCAACCGCCCCAACTGCGAAGCCAGAGACGGATCCTTCTGCGGTTCACTCATTACTCAAATCTCAGAAAAAAGTGGCCAAGTTCAAAGAGGTTTGGTACATTGGGTCAATTTACAATCCTCTTGACAAAGGCAAGCATGTCTCCCAAGCAACGCACGGAACTCCGTCGCAAGAAGAAAGACACTCCCAACAAGCGTAATCTGCTCCAGCGTGAGCGGCAAGTTCAGGAGAACCTGAGCCTGCTCAAGCAGCTTTCGCAAGAGTCTGCTCAAGCAGATGCCTGAGCCCGCTGACGCGGCTCTGTCCTCACTGAGGGAACAGCTTCACCAGGGAGTCTCCGCAGAAGCCCTGCTGAAGCAGTTCCCTTCCTCACTCCTCATTCCGGAACTGTACCAAACTTGGCGCGCTGGCTCTCTTCAGGTTCTGCGTCGCTGGACTGAAGAACCGGAACCTGTTCCCTTCAGCGCTGAAGCGTGCCTGCTTCCAGGAGACCAGCTTCGACTCGGGGCCTCCATGCAGGGATCTTCCTTCAAGGTCGCAACCTGGAACGTCAACTCGATCCGCTCCCGCTGGAACCTGATGCTGCAGTGGCTTGAAAGCGAGAAGCCGGAGGTGGTGGGGCTTCAAGAAACCAAAACCACCGAAGACCGCTTTCCTGTTGCCGAACTGCAGGCGCTTGGTTATCACAGCGTTCACCTTGGCCAGAAGACCTACAACGGGGTGGCCCTGCTCTCGCGACATCCAATCTCTGAAGAGGTCCGGGGCTTCCCGGAAGGTTGGGATTCTGAGAACGCCCGACTGATTCGGGCCACGATCTCCGGAGTCCGGATGATCAATGTCTATGTTCCTCAGGGAAGCCGGGTGGGTTCTGAAAAGTTTCACTACAAGCTCGAGTTTCTTGAACACCTGAAACAGGTGCTGCAGCAGGAATTGCAAAGCTACACCAACGTGCTGGTGATGGGAGACTTCAACGTTGCCCTGGAAGAGCGAGATGTCTACTCCGTGGAAGCCATGCGAGGAGAGGTCAGCTTTCATCCAGATGAATTGAGCCGCATGTCCATGCTTCAAGCACTTGGGCTGGAAGATCTGTTCCGACGAAAAGAGCCCTCTCAAGGACAGTTCAGCTGGTGGGATTTCCGAACTCGAGGCTTCGAGCGCGGAGAAGGCTTGAGGATCGACTACGTTTTCGGCAACTTGGAGATGGCAAACCGTCTGAAATCCAGCTGGATCGATTTCGACAACCGGGCCCAGCCCAAACCCTCGGACCACGCTCCCGTCATGTGCACCTTCGAGTTGGAGACCACCGCATGAACCGATTCCGGAAAGTTCTGGTCATCTTCTTGGCATGTTGCTCATTTCTTGCATTCACCCGTCCCAGCGAAGCGGCCCCACGGGAACGTCCCGGAGCCATGTCAATGGTGGCGGACCTCCCTCTCAGGGTTCTGAGCCTCGGAATTTCGCTGGTGACCTCAGCTGTGTTTGTTGTCGCGCTTCCGTTTGCGCTGACCTCCGGGAGCACCGGAGACGCTTGGGACGCCTTGGTGGTAGAGCCCTTTGAATTCACCTTCACCCGTCCATTGGGTCGCTTTGACGACTGGCGGGAAGAATCCCAATAAGAATAGGAATCACCATGAAAAAACTGGCCACAGCCCTCACTGTTGTGTTGGGAAGTCTGTTCATTGCCTCAAGCGCTTCAGCGGAGTTCTTCTCAGTCAGCCTCGGAGTCCCCGTCAGCCATAGCTTCTCAGATCCTGATGTTGTTGAATCTGACGGGATGCCTTCCGGTGTCTTTGCTGCAGCAAAGCTCCCGATTCTGGTGGGGCTCGGCTATGAGAACTACAACACTCCGATCAAGAGTGATGGAGATCTCAAACTTAACACGACCATGTACGACCTGTTCTACCTGTTGCCGATTCCGATCATCAACCTGACGATTGGTGTTGGCGCCGGAACAACCGAATTCGATTGTGCAACGTGTTCCCAAGTTTATGATTCAGGAACCGCAACTCAGGTTTATGCCAGCTTGGGGCTCCCCCTGTTCGTGGTCATGGACTTTCACGTGAGCTACCGGTCGGTCAACTCGAAGATCAAAACCAAGTCTGGATCGGATGAGTATGATATCAGCGGAAACGTCGCCGGAGTAGGCATCAGCATCGGATTCTGAGGAAAGCGGATGAACATTCTCAGGAAAGCCTTGCTGCTGGGAGCCCTGATTCTTGGGGGCGCTGCGAGTAGCCATGCTCAATTCATTGGCTTCAGCGTGGACAGCGCCATCGGCTACACGATGTCGCAAAGCACGGTGAGCGGTGGGAGCGTTGGCATCACTCACCCGGTCCCCTTTGTTCCCAACCTGGGCTACAGCACCTTGCGTTTCAAGGATGATGAGGCCAGCTACTACGACAGCTCGAACAACCGGGCGACGATCACTACGACCATGGCGATTCAGAGCTATCATCTGTTCTACCATGTTCCGTTCCCCGTGGTCTCCATGGCGCTGGGCTTTGGTCTGGGATCTGCTTCGATCACCAACGAGTACGGGGGAACGAACCTCACCGGAGAGGGAGTTCAGAGTGTGCCCTTGAGTGAAGGGTTCATCCGGATCGGGCTGCCGCTTTGGAGCTTCATCGAGTTTCACTTGGGCTATCATGCGTTCTCGATGGCCAAGGTTGACCTGCTCAAGGGCTCCGGATACGCCAGCAACGTCGCCACCCAGTACAACATCGAGGAGCGCAACTACACCGGCGGCATGACCACGGTTGGCCTCCAGTTCGCTTTCTGAGTGGTCCCCAACCTTTTTCCTCCCGGGACCGGCTTGTGCTGGTCCGGGATCCCTTCTTCTGCCCCCCCCCACCCCTTTGAACTGCAAGCGATCTCGGCTGCAACCTCCGCTTCACGCAGGCAGGAGTTCCTGACAGGTCGCTACTGCGCGCGCCAGGCGGCTCTTCAGCTAGGACTGGAGTTAGGGCCGCTTTCCCGGGATCCGGAAACCGGTGCTCCTCTCTGGCCCACGGAGGTGGTGGGGAGCATCACTCACACCTCGAAAGTGGCCGCTGCGGTGCTGGCGCCTTCCCGGAGTTTCCGGGGAGTTGGTCTGGATCTGGAGTCACAGAGTCGTCTCATCGCTCCCGGAATCTCCCGACACGTCTGCACTCCGGCAGAAGAAGTGCTTTTGGAACACCTCCCTGAAACCGCACGAGACCTCCGGCTCAAACTGATCTTCTCGGCCAAGGAGTCGATCTACAAGTGCCTCTTTCCTCAGGTGCTTCAAACGATTGGCTTCCAGGATGCCGAAGTGATGTTTCAGGAGCGCACCTTTCACTTCACCCTCCTTCGGGATCTCTCCGGAGTCTACCCGCAAGGGTTTTCTGGCCAGGGGCGTTGGATGCTGCTTTCGGACCTGGTGGTCACTGGAACCTGGATTTCTCAATAAGATCAAACTGTTGAATTGGTTTTCAACAAATCTGCAGTTTTTTCGACAGGCTTTCGAAAATTTATCGACACCCCCGGGAGCAGGTATTGGGTTTTTGTAGTCGATTTGGTATCTTGTGAGACCTCACCTGTTGAAATCAACAAAGCTTCAAAAGCCAAGTATTCTAAAACTGAATTACATTTCAATGATTTGCAGACTTTTCAACACCATCGACAGCCCCTACTAAAACTAGAAAACAAGGAACCATGGAAATTCTAATTAAACAGGAAGTACTCAAGGGAGCCTTGCAGAACCTGATCCCTGTTATTGACAAAAGCTCTGCCAAGCCGATCCTCTCCAACTTTCTGATGCGCACAATCCCGGATCAGAACATGGTTGAGTTTCTGGCAACAGACCATGAGCTCTCCCTGATTGAGCGCTTCCCGGCCGAAGTCCGTGCCGAAGGAAGCATGTGTGTCAACGCCCGGAAGATGTACGACATCAGCAAGGAGTTTGTGGAGGAGGAGGTCCGGATTCAGTCTACGGAGCAGCTTTGGATTCACGTCAGCTGTGGGAAGTCTCAGCTACGGCTTCCTTCCGTGGATGTCGGTCTCTATCCGCAAACGCTGGTTGAGGACCTCTCGGGGAAGGTCAGCATTTCGACAAACGACCTGAAGCGAGCCATAGACATGACGCTGTTTGCGGCCCAGACGAATGAGTCTCGCCGGAACCTGATGGGCGTGAACCTGTCCGCAAAATCCGGTGCAACGCGCTGGCTGGCTACGGATGGACACCGGCTGGCTCAGATCCTGATCTCAGTCGATTCGCTGGAGATGGGGGACGTGGAAGACGTGATCATCCCCAGGAAGGCCTTGGGAGAAGTCCGACGCTCCCTGGAGCTTTTCGGAGAGCGGGTTGATGTCTCGTTCGACGAGCGGGTAATGCAGTTCTCTGGAGAGAACATTGTCTACAAGACCCGGCTGATCGAGGGCAAGTTCCCAAACTGCGACCCGATCATTCCCAAGGACAACGCCCTGATCTGCAGCCTGGACCGTGAACGGCTGATGAACTCCCTGCGGATCGTCTCGTCCATCAGTGCTGAGAAGCTGCGTCCGGTCAAGCTCACGCTCAGCTCCGGGAAGATGCTTCTGGAGAGCGAGAAGACCGATTATGGAGAGGTCAGCGACGAGCTGCAGGTCGAGTACGCTGCTGAAGACTTTCAGATCGGCTTCAACTCGCGCTACCTGATGGACGTCCTCTCGGTCATGGAGGAGGAGAGTGTGAAGCTGGAGTTCAAGAACCCCATGAGCCCCACGGTGATCCGGGATGTGGAGAAGGACGACTTCCTCTCGGTGATCATGCCTTTGCGAATTGAATGGTAATCCGCGAGCTGGAACTTGCCTCCTTTCGCAACTACCCCCAACAACACGTAAGCTTCACCCCCGGAGTCAACTGGATCTCTGGAAGAAACGGTCAGGGAAAGACAAACCTGGCCGAAGCGCTCTTTTACCTGTGCAACCTGGAGTCTTTTCGGACACGGAAGGCCTCGCAGCTTCTGAAGACTGGAGTAGATGCCGCTGTGATCTCTGGCGTGGTGGAGTCCAGGCAGGTGCTCCGGAGGATCCGGGTGGTAATCAACCGTCAGGGGCGACAGGTGTTTCTGGACCGTCAGCCGCTCAAGCGTACTTCCGAGTACTTGCTCTCGTTCATGTCGCTGGTCTTCACTCCGGAAGACGTGAACCTCTTTCGCAGCCAACCCGGAGAACGTCGTCGGTTCTTCAACCGGGTCCTCTCCTTCATGGAGCCCGGACACCTGGAGGTGCTGCAGCAGTATGCCCAGGCTCTGGCCAACAAGAACGTGCTTCTCAAGCGGAGAAGTTCCGAAGGGGTCTCGGTCTGGAACGAGCTGCTGGTTCGCTTTGGTGTCGAACTTTCTGAACACCGGAGGCGTTTTGTCGAGAACCTCAATCCGCTCCTGAGCGAGTCCTTTCAGCAGATGTCCGGACGCTCGGAGACGCTTCGGCTTGAGTATCGGCCCACTCTGGAAAACGACCCGGAGAGGGCGCTGGTGCAGCTTCGGGATTCGCTGTCCCGGGACTTGCACTACGGGCACTCGATGATTGGTCCACACCGGGATGACTTCCGGTTGAGCCTGGATCATCAACTGGATCGCGAGTTCTTTTCACAGGGGGAATTCCGACTGACAAATTTGGCTTTAAAGATGGCCATAAATTCGGTATTATCAGAAAGATATAGGTTCCAGCCCGTGTTGGTCCTGGATGACCTCTTCTCAGAACTCGATCCGATGATCTGTGAAGGGGTCCTGACCTACCTTGGACGCTTGAACAATCAGGTGTTCATTACCTCTACCGTCGACCCTTTGTCTCAAACCTTCCCGGTTCATACCCTTCGCATTGACAGTGGTAAAGTTCATTTCTGAGGAATGACGGCATCACAAGGAGTAGAATGGAAAACACAACACCTCCCAGCCCTGAAACCAACCCAGCCCTGAATTCTGGAGCCCCCCAAAGCAAGAAGGACTATGGAGCTTCAGACATCACTGTGCTCGAGGGGCTGGAAGCTGTCCGCAAACGTCCCGGGATGTATGTTGGTGGAGTCGACCAGGCTGCCTTGCACCATCTGGTTTTTGAGATCGTTGACAACAGCGTGGACGAAGCCCTGGCCGGATATTGCTCTGAGGTTCGGGTGACGGTCAATGCTGACAGTAGCGTGACCGTCAGTGACAACGGACGAGGCATTCCCGTAGGGATGCACCCGAAGGAGAACGTCTCGGCCCTGGAGTTGATCATGACTCGCCTCCATGCCGGAGGAAAGTTCGACAACAGCAACTACAAGGTCTCCGGAGGGTTGAATGGAGTGGGAGCCTCTGTGGTGAATGCGTTGTCGTCACAGCTTCAGGTGACCGTCTGTCGCGATGGCTTCAAGTGGCGCCAGGAGTACCGCCAAGGAAAGAGTCAGGCTCCTTTGGAGCAACTGGAGCCGAGCACCGAGACCGGAACCACCACCATCTTTTGGCCGGATCCGACGATCTTTGATGAGATCCTCTTCAATTACGACATCCTGATGGAGCGCCTGCGTGAACTGGCCTTCCTCAACAAGGGGATCCGGATCATCGTGCGCGACGAGCGGAGCGGCAAGCATCATGACTTCTTCTTTGAAGGCGGGATTCAGTCCTTCGTGAAATACCTCAACAGCAGCAAGACGGTGCTTCATGAGGAGCCGATCTACATCAACGGGGTGTCCGAAGGGGTCGAGGTCGAGGTCGCTTTCCAGTACAACGATACCTACTACGACAAGATCCAGACCTTCGTCAACAACATCAACACCGCTGAAGGTGGAACCCACTTGGCCGGCTTCAAGAGCGCCTTGACCCGGACGCTCAACAGCTACATGAGCGCAAACAAGATCGCCAACGACCTCAAGGAGAACCTCTCCGGAGATGACGTCCGAGAGGGGCTGATCTCGATCGTCAGCGTGCGTCTGGGCAATCCCCAGTTCGAGTCGCAGAAGAAGATCAAACTCACCAACGTCGAGGTCAAGGGGCGGGTTGATACGCTGGTTTCAGAGCATCTGGGAATTTTCCTTGAGGAGAATCCGCAGGTCGCCCGGAAGATCATCGCCAAGGCGATTGACGCCCAGCGGGCCCGTATCGCAGCGAAGAAAGCCCGCGAATTGACCAGACGAAAAAATGTTTTGGAATTCAGTGGTTTACCTGGAAAACTGGCCGACTGTCAGGAGAGTGATCCGGTGCAAGCCGAGCTTTTCCTGGTGGAGGGCGACTCTGCCGGAGGTTCTGCCAAGCAGGGACGGGATCGGCGCAATCAGGCAATCTTGCCGCTCAAGGGGAAGATCCTTAACGTCGAGAAGGCTCGTTTTGACAAGATGCTCAGCAGCGAGGAGATCAAGACGATGATCACCGCCCTGGGAACCGGGATTGGAAATGAAGACTTCGACATCAACAAGCTCCGGTACCACAAGATCGTCATCATGACTGATGCCGATGTCGACGGAAGCCACATCCTGACTCTGATCCTCACCTTCTTCTACCGGCAGATGCCGGAGATCATCAAGCGTGGACACCTCTACATCGCACAACCGCCCCTCTACAAGGTCAAGCGCGGGCGCGAGGAGTTCTACGTTCGTGATGAGAAGGAGATGGGCCGTCGTCTGATGGGGCTCTCCAGTGACAAGCTTCGGCTCATTTCCCGGAATGAGCAAAGCTACACCGGAGAAGATCTGCTTCAGGTTGCCACTCAGCTGCAGAAATACGATGAACTGCATCGGCGGATCAGCATCAACCTGGAGATCTCGCTCCTGCTCGACCTGATGCTGGAGCACCAACTCTCCCTGAGCGGAGTGGAGGGCCCCCAGGAGTTTCTGATTCGCCTGGACCTCCTCAAAGAGGCTCAGCCAGACTTTTCTTCCGAACTCCTTGAAGAGCGTCGGATCGTCAACCTCAGCTGGGAAGGGCGTACTCTGGAGTTGTCTCTGGGACTGCTGGAGAACTTCAGCACCATCGACTACACGCGTCTGAGTGAGTTCTATCAGGCTCTTCGGCAGTCTCTGGGGTCCGGAGATCTGGTAGTGGAAGAGCTGAGCAGTGAGGAGGCCCACGTGTGTGCTAACTGGCATGAAGTCCTGAGCTTCATCGTGGAGTATGGGAAGAAGGGCATCTACATTCAGCGTTACAAGGGGTTGGGAGAGATGAACCCGGAACAGCTCTGGGAGACCACGCTCAATCCGGAACAGCGGACCTTGAAGCAGGTGGCGATTGAAGACTTCGAGAGCTGCGACGGCACTTTCAGCGTTCTGATGGGAGATCACGTGGAGCCTCGCCGACGCTTCATCGAAGAGAACGCGCTGAGGGTTCGAAACCTGGACGTCTGATGGCAAAAGGACCTGCGGTCGTCGCCATCGTGGGGCGACCGAATGTGGGCAAGTCCACACTCTTCAACCGGTTGGTTGGGCGTCGCGCGGCGATTGTCGAGGACTTCCCCGGAGTCACCCGGGATCGCAACTACGGGATGGCCAAGTATGACTCCTACCGCTTCCTCGCGATCGACACCGGAGGGTTCGAACCGATCTCTGAGAGCAACATTCTGCGTCAGATGCGCGAGCAGGCCTTGCTCGCGGTGGAGGAAGCGGATGCCATCATCCAGTTGGTTGACGCCCGAGAAGGCCTCACTCCAGCAGACGAAGAGACTTACCGGATTCTGAGCCAATCGAAGAAGCCATTGATTGTTGCTGCCAACAAGGCGGACAGCTCCCGCCTGGAAGAGCAAAGTGTGGAGTTCTACTCCCTTGGTGTGGAGCGGTTCTTTGCGATCTCCGCACAGCACAACACCGGAATTTCCGAGATGCTCAAGGAGATCGACTTCTGGGTGCCGTTGCGAACACGCAAGGCTCCGGAGGAGGACGAGCAGATTCGGGTGTCGGTGATCGGCAAGCCTAACGCCGGAAAGTCCTCCCTGATCAATGCGATGCTGCGCGAGGAGCGCATGGTGGTAGACTCTGTTGCAGGCACCACTCGGGACTCCGTGGACTCCCTGTGCCGCTTTCACGGGAAGGACTTTCTGCTGGTGGACACCGCAGGCATCCGGCGCAAGGGACGCATCAGCCAGCGCGTCGAGAGCTTCAGTGTCGTCTCTGCGCTCAAGGCCATGGAGCGGGCTGAGGTCGCTGTGCTGGTGATCGACGCGACCGAAGGAGTGACCGACCAGGTCGCTCACATCGCGGGCTACGCGCTGGAGCGAGACCGGGCTTTGATCCTGGTAGTCAACAAGTGGGATCTGGTGGAAAAGGACAGCAAGACGATGAAGCTCCAGGAGCAGGAGATCCGGGATCGGCTGGCGTTCCTCGATTTTGCTCCGATCGTTTTCACAAGTGCTCTGACTCACCAGCGAGTGCCCAAGGTGTTCGAGGCCATCCTCCAGGTCCACGAGCAGTTCCATCGACGTATTCAGACCGCAGACCTGAACACCGTGCTGGGGCTGGCGGTCAGCAAGCATCCCCCTCCCTCCATGTACGGCCGCCAGACCAAGGTCTACTTCGCAAGCCAGGTAGCGGTCGCTCCTCCCACATTCGTGCTGATGACGAACCATCCGGAGAAGACCAACTTCGCCTACGATCGCTATATCGTCAATCAATTCCGGCATCACTTCGGCTTCAATGGCTCTCCGCTGAAGATCATCTGGCGCAAGCGCAAGTCCCACACCAAGCCCAGGAAGTGAACGATGGCTCACTTTCTTTGGCAGGGAACCAGTCTGGAAGGAACCAGCCTGGAAGGCGCTGAAGAGAGGGAGTCGGCAGAAGAGCTGGAGCAGCATCTTAACCAACAGGGTGTGTTCCAGGTGCAATCCTGGAACATCCCGGATGCCGACGTCTTCGGCTCATTGTCAGAGCGGCAGGTGCTGGAGTGGCTTGTTCATTTGGGGCAACTCCTCGCCTCTCACTTGCGGTTGGCAGATGCGTTGGGCTTGATGGCCGAGGCATATCCGGCCTTGGCTGTGCGCTACCGCCTCCGACGCATGAGAGAGAGTCTGCACCAGGGGACACGCTTCAGCGAAACCCTCGCCCGGTTTGGGGGAATGCCTCCTTTTGTGGTACAACTCATCCGGGTTGCCGAAGCGGCAGATCGCCTGCCTCAGGTAGTGGACGACCTGACCGGGTTCTATCGCTTTCAGCACGAAATGGCCCGGGAACAGCAAAAGGTCCTTAGCTATCCGCTGCTGGTGCTGGCGCTTTTTCTGGGAGTCACTCTGGGGCTTGTGGTGCTGATCATCCCGATGTTCGAGCGCCTGTACCTGCGTTTTGGAGAGGACCTGTTCTGGGGAACCTGGGGCCTGCTCAAGCTCAGCGAACTGCTCCGGGAGCATCCGGTCTCGGCGCTGCTGGCGCTAGGAGGCGTGCTCACCGGGGCCGCAGGGGTTTGGCATCGCTGGCGCTGGGAGGCCTTATGGAGCCTGCTTCCGGGAGGAGGCACGCTGCTGAGGGAGAGCCGGATCATGTTCTACTGCACAGGCATGGAGTTGCTCCTGCGTTCCGGGGTGCAGCTTCAGGAGGCGTTGCCTCTGGTTGCCCGGATTCTCCCTCCAGCGTTGAGCCAGCCTCTGAAGGAGGTGGAGCAGGCGATTCATTCCGGAAAGAGAACCTCCGAGGCGTTCCAGCAGGTGCCTTGGAGCGAGCCCACCTTGGTCCGGATGCTCCATTTGGCAGAGGAGAGCGGAGCACTCACGGAAGGTTTCCGGCAGTTCGGGGTGCAGCTTCGAGAGCGAGTCCAGGGGCGTCTCAACCGGATCAACATCCTGCTCGGACCTCTGGTGCTGCTGCTCGTGGCCCTGGGCGTGTTGGGGGTGCTGCTCTCTGTCTACCTCCCACTCTTTCAGGCATCGCGCTACTACTGAACTTCCGGGGATGCTTGGCTGACGCGGCTCTGCGGGGTGCGATCCAGCGCCCGGCTGATGAATCTCCCGGTCTCAATCAGCGACTCCAACTGCACTCCGGTCCGGATCCCCATCCCGTTGAGCATGTAGACAACATCCTCCGTCGCGACGTTCCCGGAGGCTCCACGAGCATACGGACACCCTCCGAGTCCGGACACCGAGGCATCCACCACCGAAACTCCCAGATCCAAACAGGCATACAGGTTCGCCAGAGCCTGCCCCCGTGTGTCGTGAAAGTGCAGGGCCACCTGCTCCAAGGAGATTTCCTGCGCGACCTGCTCGACCAGGCGTCTTGCCTTGAGCGGTGTGCCGCGTCCGATGGTGTCTCCCAGAGAGACTTCGTAGCATCCCTGACGGATCAACTCTTTGGCCAGGTCGACCACTGCTTGAGGTTCGACCTCTCCTTCGTACGGACACCCCAGCACGCAGGACAAATAGCCGCGCACCGGAATTTCCAAGGCGCGCGCGCCTTCGAGGATCGGCTGAAAACGCTCCAGAGATTCTGCAATCGAGCAGTTGATGTTCTTTTGCGAGAAGGTCTCGGATGCTGCGGCAAAGACCGCGACCTCCTCAGCTCCTGCGGCCATGGCCCGCTCAAACCCCTGCAGGTTGGGAGTGAGAACCGAGAGGCGGACTCCGACCAGATCATGAAGCCGCTCGAGGACCAGCGGCGCATCTCGCATCTGAGGAACCCACTTGGGGCTGACGAAGCTGGTGGCTTCAATCGAGGTCAACCCCGCCTGAGCGAGCTTTCGGATCAGCTCCACCTTGGTCTCGGTTGGAACCCAGGCGGTCTCGTTCTGAAGTCCGTCTCGAGGACCCACTTCAACAATTCGGACAGATTGGGGAAACATCAAGGACCTCCGGAGGGGTTCAGGGAAGCTCTGCCAGCACGGTAACCGGGGCACCGTCTGCAGAGGTGTAGCGCAAGGGAGCGACGATCACCCGCTTCGGGACTGCAGTCAAGTCTGCGAGGTGCATGTCCTCAACGATCAGGATCGGATCGGCCAGGGGACCGGAGGCGCCTTCCGGGTTCTGAGCCAGGAAGGCTCGGTGCGCGATGCGTCCCAGCGGACGATCGGTGTAGCTGGTTAGCGAGATGAAGTCGAACCCGATCATCCGGAGCTTCCGGTGCGCCCGCAGCCACAGCCCAACCTCCGGAGCGAACCCAGGGTTTTGGAAGATGTAGGTGGAGGAGGCTCCGGGTTCAGCGCGATGCTGCTCAAACCCGGTCTTGACCAGGAGCAGGTCGGTATCTTCAGGAACGCGCTCCAGCGCCGAGAGCCAGCGCTCCAGCCCGATGATCTCTCCGGGGGTCGCTTCCTGCTCGATCAGCCAAGGGTGTTCGCAGATCCAGAACTCGGGAGGAAAGGACTCCAGCGGAGCTCCCTCCGGGTCAAAATGCAGGGGCGCGTCGATATGAGTTCCGGTGTGGGCTCCAAAGAGCAGATCGGTGTTGTTGGAGGTGTCTCCGCACTGGAGGCACTTGGTCTGTTTCAACTCCAGCGCTCCGGAGTTTCCGTAGCGTGGTGTGTCTGCAGCGAGGCAGTGGCTGAGGTAAAGCATCAGAGGAGGCGAAGGAGCGAGGGTTGGGGATCCTGACTGATCAAGCGCTTCCGGGGTCTGGAATCCCTTGATCTCCCGGAGAAACTTTGGAAAAAACTTGAAGCTCTTTCCTGAACTTCATAACTTTTTATGTTTATTTCCAGTGTTTCGCAAGTGTTCCGGTCTTCGGAACGTTCCCATCTGTCAAAGAGTCATCTTGCTTCTTCGAAGCCCCCTTCGTTTCTTTCTCTTCAGCATCATCGGATTGGCAGCGCTTCCTGCTCCGGTTTGGTCGCAGTCCAATTTCATCCCGCTGGAGCGTGGGGATATGCGGGAACGGGAAGAGCGCCTGATGTTTTCTCCGGGAGTTCAACTCTCCGGAGACTTTCGCTTCCGCACCAGCCTCTTGAGCGCAAGCAATCTTCCGGAGTCACGTCCCGGGACCAACTCTCCGGAAGAGTTCGCGCTGGATCAGGAGTTGCGCCTGAAGATGAAGTCCGTGGTCCATCCAATGGCCTCATTGGTTCTGGAGCTCTCCACCGCACAAGAGCCCTACTACCGCTCCGATCTGCGGGACGGCTCAACCCGGCAGGTGGGCGAGGCGGACTCCCAGAACATCGGGGTCGTTGCCCGGCAGTCGTACCTGGACCTGAACTTCAACCCGAGGAACACCCTCCGCGTTGGAAAGCAGGAAGTCAACTTGGGGGATCGACGGGGGAAGGTCTTCAATGGACTCCTGACCGGCTTCGCGCAGCCGGAGTGCCGCACTGGAACGTGGTGCTATGAATTCGGAGCCTACAAGCTCTCCACCGTTGATGGCGACTGGCTCTATGCGCTCTCTCTGGACTACCCGTTTGTCTACGAACTGGACGCTTCGGAGAACCCGGTGAACGTGATCCGGGCAGAGATCTTCCGTATCAAGTACAGCGAGCACGACATTCCTTTGGGAAGCCGGCTGCATCCTGCCATCCGTCCTGCAGACAACACAAGCACGACCGGACTCCTGACCAATGCTGCCGGACAGCCTTTGTACTACAACGCACACGAGCAGGAGTACTTTGGGCTGCGCTTTCTCTGGGAGACGTCGAAGCTGCGTGTCTATGCGGACGTGGTGTCCAACCAAGGGAATCGCCGCTACTTTGTAGCCTCCGATCGCCACGCTCAGGAACTGTACAAGCTCAGCGGGGTGGCCACGGAGGGAGAGTTGGTTTACAAGACCCAGACCGGAGAGTTTGGACTGCTCTGGATGAACGCCCGGGGAGACGAACAGCTGGACAACGCCACAGCCAACTACCAGCGGGGTCTGGAGGGCTACTACGAGATCGTCCCGGGAACCTATCAAGGCACTCAGTTCTACTTCAACGGCGGAAGCCTGAACCTGAACAGCGGCACTGGGCTTGGGCGTTCGATCAACAACACTCAGTTGCTTGGGCTGCGGCTGCTCTACAACGTCCCGGAGAGCGACCTGACCTACCGCTTTGGCCTCTACCAGCTCAAGCACCTCCAGTCGGTGATCGACCAGGATGGCAGGCACGTCAAGGACATTGGACTCGAGTGGGACAACACCTTCTCCTTCCCGCTGGTCCGACACCTTCAGGCGGACCTGGACATCAACCTCTTCCAGGTCGGACCTGCCTTCAGCTACTCCGATGCTGCTCCGGGTCTGGGGACGAACGGAGAGCTGCTGACTCATGTCGCCGGACGCCTGACCTACTCCTTCTGAAGGAAGCCCCGATGCCTCAGAGAATTGCGGAACTGGAACGTGTGACCAAGGAGACCCGAGTTCGGATCCGGGTCAACTTGGATGGCTCAGGAACCCACAAGGTCCAGACCGGGCTCGGATTTCTGGACCACATGCTTCAGCAGCTGGCCTTTCACGGACTGCTGGACCTGGAGGTTCAGTGTGATGGGGACCTGCACATTGACGGACACCACACGACCGAGGACATCGCGCTGGCTTTGGGAGGTGCCGTGTTGGAGGCCCTGGGAGACAAGCAGGGCATCCAGCGTTACGGACACGCCTACATCCCGATGGACGAGGCCTTGCTGCGATGCGTGATCGACCTCTCCGGGCGTCCCGATTTTGTGATGCGTGGCGGTTTCACCCAGCCGATGATCGGGCAACTGGACACGCAGTTGATCCCGCACTTCTTCAAGTCCTTTGCGATTGCTTCCCGGAGTACCCTGCACCTCGCAATCCTGGACGGAGAGAACGATCACCACAAGTGCGAGGGGCTGTTCAAGGCGCTGGCCCGGGCGTTGCGATCGGCTGTGGAACCGGATCCCCGAAGAGGTGAGGTCACCTCGACCAAGGGCGTCCTGTGACCTCCCGGAACGTCATCATTGACTACAACGTCGGCAACCTCGCAAACCTGAAGAATGCCTTGGACTTTCTGGAGATTCCGGGAGAGGTGGTCCGGACGCCGGATCAGGTGCTTGAGGCCGACCGCATCTTGCTGCCTGGAGTCGGTGCATTTGGCCCCGCCATGCAGCACCTGCAGGCCTCCGGAATGCTGGAGGCCATTGAGACCCGACGGTCGCAGGGGACCCCGCTGCTGGGCATCTGTGTAGGTGCACAGTTGCTCCTTGAGGAAGGAGAAGAGGACGGTCCTCACCCTGGGCTGGGCTGGATTCCCGGGGGGGTTCAGCGCTTCCGGCACGACCTCAAGATCCCGCAGATTGGCTGGAACTCCGTGCACCCGCTCCGGGAGGACCTGCTGTTTGCCGAAATTCCCCAAGGCAGCTACTTCTACTTCGTGCACTCCTTCCACCTGCAGCCGAAGGACCCGCAGCAGGTGCTGGCACAGACGGAGTATGGCTACCCGTTCGCCTCGGTTGTGCGTCAAGACAACGTCTGGGGCGTTCAGTTTCACCCGGAGAAGAGCCAGAATGCAGGCCTTCAGGTCCTGAAGAACTTCTGTACGCTGACCTGAGTCAGCTTTTTGTCAACCTCGAACCATCCTGAAAACCGAACCATGGCAATCGAGCAAACCCTCTCCATCATCAAGCCCGACGGCGTTGAGCGCAACCTCATCGGGAGCATCCTGCAGCGCTTTGAGCAAAATGGGCTGCGCATTGTGTCCACGAAGATGAAGCACCTGTCTCTGAAGGAGGCGGAAGGTTTCTACGAGGTCCACCGCGGACGTCCGTTCTTCGGCGAGTTGACCGAGTTCATGACCCGGAGTCCGGTGGTGGTGACGGTGCTGGAGGGAGAGAACGCAGTGGCCAAGCACCGAGAGGTGATGGGAGCCACCAACCCTGCAGATGCCGCTGAAGGCACGATCCGCAAGGACTTTGCCCAGAGCATTGGAGAGAATACGGTTCACGGCTCGGACAGCCTGGAGAACGCGGCAATTGAAATTGCCTACTTCTTTTCAAAAACCGAACTGGTGAACTCGGGAAGCTGAGGACCTTTCGTGCCGGCGGGCCTGATGCTGGCTGGCACGGAGCTGCTCACCCTCCCGCCGGCTCGCGGAGCCAGAACCCCAGGGCTTTCCAGATCTCCGGACGTCCGATTTTGGCCAAAGAGGAGTGCTGGAGGGGCAGTTCTGGGAGGTTGAGAGCTTGCTGGATGCTCCGGAGCTGCTTGTTGACCTCGTTCCTCTTTAGCTTGTCTACCTTGTTGGCCACGACCAATACGGGGCGTTGATGGTAGTCCAGCCAGTCCTTGAGCTGGAGGTCGTCACGCGTCGGTCCGTGCCGGCTGTCCACAATCAGCACTACTCCCTGAAGCTGATTCCGCTCAGAGAGGTAGGACTCGATCAAGGCTCGCCATCCCGCTTTCACTGCAGCAGGGACCTTGGCGTATCCATACCCTGGAAGATCCACGCAATGAAAACGTTGATTGATGAGAAAAAAATTGATCAACTGGGTTTTTCCGGGGGTGGAACTGGTCTTCACCAGGCCCTTGCGATTGAGCAGGGAGTTGATCATGGTCGACTTGCCCACGTTCGACTTTCCGGCAAAAGCCACCTCCGGGAGGTCCTCTGGAGGAAACTGCCGGACCGACGCTGCGCTCAACACCAAGGAGGCCGAGGTGACCTTCACGGCTTCTCCGGGTCAGGCTTCCTGGAAGCCTCTTCCGAATCTTCCGGACGAGGGCTCTCCTCGGGCTTCGGCTCAGGCGACTCCTCGGGCTTCGGCTCGCTCCGGGGCGTGAGGTGGATGCCCTCCGGTTCGTCAGGCTTTTCGGCAACAGGCTTGGGCTCTTCCGCGAGGAAATCCCCTTCCGGCCTTGGTTCATCCTGAGCCATGGGGCTGATCCTCTCGGGCTCTTCCGAAACCTCAACAGGCTCGTCTTCCGGCTGAGAGAACTCTTCCGTTTGAGGAGCGGCCGGTTGCTTCGGAGTGATGCCAAAGAGGCTGAGGGCCATGTGCTCGAGAGGAGCGGTCTGAAATCCGGACTCTCGATGTGCAATGTCGAAGTACAGGAGTACCGACAGAAGCGCTGCGAACGGATAGAAGATCAGCGCGGTCAGATGCTGGGCCAAGCTGATGGAGTTTGTCAGCTCCGGAGCGTTGAAGAGTTGCTCCAGAGTGGAGAGCTCATCCATGGACGAGTCAAAGTCCGGGAGGAAGAGCTGGAGTAGCAGAAACAGCACCCCAATCTGCAGCGAGTAGCTGAAGACCGTGATCCCGAAGACGCGGGGGAGGTTCTGCCGGACTAGCCGGAAGCTCCGGATCAGGGCGCGCATCCCACGCTCTCCCTCGATCGCATACACGGGTTGAGCGAGGGCAAAGAAGAAGTGGCTGAGAATCCAGAAGGCGACCAGCAGGAAGTTCATGGGAAACGGCAGCATGATGCCGGTCAGCCCCAGGAAGCGCATCAGGTAGAGCAAAATTGCGATGTGGATTGCGCCCAGGATCATGCGTGAGCGCAGGATGCGGATCAGCCCGGAGGTCGGGAAGATCGAACCGGCAGCGAGCGAGAGGATCCCTAGCGCCATGGCCGACTCCAGGACCCCCATCATCAGGGTGATCACCAGCTGCTCGGTCTGAAACAGCGAGTCGTTGCCCTGAAGCCCCCGGAGGGTCATGATCAGCAGAGAAGGAATCAGCAGCACCAGGGCCAGCGCCATCATCGGAATGAAGTGGTGCTGATACAGCCGAAATGCTGTTCGGAGCAGAGTTCCTGCAGAATGAGAATAGGTCAGGAGGTTCATCCAGGCTCAAGCGTGTGTTGGGGAATCAGGAGGAATGCATGAAAAGCACTATAACAAACCTTCACTTTTGAAGACAAGTGGAAGCAACTGAGCACATTCTTCTGGACGAAACCGACCTCTTGGTGGAAAAGTTGCGTCGAGAGAACGCAAGGCTCCAGGAAGAGCTGCAGGCCCTGAAGCGAGAGTCGCGCTATCGGCTTGAAGAAGAGCGTGAAGAGCACCGTCGGGCGCTCAAGGAGGAGCGAGAGTCGATTGAGGACCGCCTCCGGAGCCACCAGCAGCGCTTTTCCGATGAAGTGATCACCCGGAACAAGCGCATCCGCTCGCTGGAGCAGCAGCTGGACTATCACCGTTCCCGGTCCAACGACGAGATCCAGCAGATCCTTGCCTACCACCCGCGCCGAGTGCTGACCCGCCTGCTTGCCAAGCTCGATGCCCCGATGATCCGGCTGAATGACCAGATCACCCGGGCAACCCTGAAGGAGGCACATCCGGAGGTTCTTGGGGTGCTGCACAGCTGCCGTCATGACTCGGAGCAGACGGTGCAGCAGATCCGTCGGGTGCTTTCCTGTGCAGCAGATCTGGAGAACGCCCCGAGCCCTCAGGTGGATGAGGTGGAGACGCTCGGGTTTTTCAAGGAGCTGGCCCGGCAGCAAAACTGGATGGGACAGACCGTGCGGCTGTTCGCCTCTCCCAAGCTGCCGCAGGTGATCTGGTTTGACGAAGCGCTCTTGCGAGAGGCGCTGCTCTCGCTGTTGCGCGAGTTTCAGCGCATGGTTCCGGAGTCGGCGGTGAAGATCACGCTCAAGGTGATCGCCGGGACGGAGGAGTTTCCTCAGCGCATGCAGATCCTCCTGGCCAGCGACGCTCCGTGGCCAATCTCCAGCGAAGAGCCTTTGGCCGAGATGCTGGAGAACGCGCTCCAGCAGTCTGAGACTCTGGGGCTGGAGTTTCTGCTGGCCCGGCAGACCATTGACGCTCACGAAGGCGTGATTCGCTTCGTAGGCGCAGAGGATCACGTCAACGGCTTCGAGGTCCTGATTCCCGTCTTCGACCCTCCCGAGTGAGGCTGCTCACTCGATGGTTTCCGGAAGCTGCTCCGGAACTTCGGCCCGACCGTAGATTCGGGTGATGTGCTTCAGCCAGTCGCCCTGGACCCCCGCAACTTCCCCTTCCCGCAAGCGCCATCTCCAGTTGCTCCCCCCGACGGTTCCCGGAGTGTTCATCCGGGCCTCCGAGTCGCACCCGAGGAGGTCCTGCAGCGGCGCGATCGCCAGACAGGCGTTGGACGCCCACGCCATCCGGATCATCTCGTAGCAGATGCTCTGCTCCTGCAGGTCTCGGCTGAAGTAGTGGTTCAGGAACTCGCGCTGCTCCGGATCGAGCTTGCGGAACCAGCCCAGGGTGGTGTCGTTGTCGTGGGTTCCGGGATAGACCACGGCGTCCGGACCTTCGTAGTTGTGGGGCAGGTAGGCGTTCTGCGGATCGGAGAAGGCGAACTGCAGCACCTTCATCCCTGGAAATCCGCACGCGGTCCTCAGCGCGTGGACCTCCGGAGTGATCAGCCCCAGATCCTCGGCAATGATCGGCAGGGCGCCCAGCTCCTTGCGGATGCGCTTGAAGAAGGCGCTCCCGGGTCCGGGCTTCCAGAGGCCCTGAATGGCCGTTGGCTCGCTCGCCGGAATTTCCCAATAGGCTTCAAACCCCCGGAAGTGATCGATGCGGACGATGTCAAACTGGGTGAGCAGCAGGGAGAGCCGCTCGCGCCACCAGCGGTAGCCGTCGCGAGCCATCCTGGACCAGCGGTACAGCGGGTTGCCCCAGCGCTGCCCGGTCTCGCTGAAGTAGTCTGGCGGGACCCCGGCGACCACTTGTGGATGCCCGGCCTCATCCAGCTCGAAGAGGTCCGGATGCGCCCAGACGTCGGCGCTGTCGTCCGAGACGAAGATGGGCAGGTCTCCAATGAGGCGAACACCGTGCTTCCGGGCATGTGCCCGCAGCGTTTCCCACTGATGAGCCGCTTGCCACTGGATGAAGCGTTGTTCTTCCAGAGAAGCCTCGTGGTCCTGGCGAAACGCTCGCATCGCGCTGATTCGTCGATGTCGGGAGCCCTCCGGCCAGGAGGTCCAGTGTGCTCCGGCGTGAAGCTCCTTGAGGACGGCAAAGGCGATGTAGTCCTCAAGCCAGAATTCGTTCTCCTGGCACCAGCGCTGATACGTGCTCCGGGCCTCCTGCGAGGCGTGCTCTCGAAAGACCTCCGAGGCCTGGCGGAGCAGATCGGCCTTCCGGGCCTCGGCAGCCTCCAGGGCTGCAGTTCCCTCCGGCAGAGCGGGGAGGGCCTCGAGGACTTCGGCCTCCAGCCAGCCTTCCTTCACCAGCGCCTCCGGGCTGATCAGCATCGGGTTGATGGCAAAGGCGGAGGGGCTCTGGTAGGGAGAGTATCCGAAGCCTACGGGGTTCAGCGGCAGCACCTGCCACAGCGTCTGGCCCCACTCAGCCAACTGTTCAACAAACCGGTGCGCTTGCGGACCCAGATCTCCGACCCCGTGAGGTCCGGGCAAGGACGTGGGGTGCAGCAGCACTCCGGAGGCGCGGTGTTGAAGGGTCGGGGGAGCAGAGGGTGAATGGCTCATGAAAACCTGCAAGAATCAAAGAGTGGTCCGAATGCCTCTTGGCAAAAAGTCGCCCAGGAGAGGCTGAAAAATGGAGGAAATCGTCCCCCAATTGTATGAGGTAATGAGCTTGATTTCTAGAAGCAGATCCTTACCCTTGAGAGAGCATCTGAATTCCCGTCCACTCGTCCATCCGATCTCCTGCAGCATCCGGTGCTGAATGTTGAATGCGCTCCTCAATCGCCTCTCCCAGTGGTTTGAAGTCCTCCCGGATCGTCTTCGTCCCCACCGGAAGGGGGTATGGATCCTCTTCATCCTCCTGACGGCATTGCTGGGAGCAGGGATCTCGGACCTGAAGCTGGACATGACGCTGGAGTCGTACTTCCAGAAGGACGACCCCATGAAGCAGGACCTGGATCGCTTCCGTCTGATCTTCGGGAGTGACGAGTCGAGCTACATCATCTACCGAGCCAGGGATGGGGACGTCTTCTCCACCGCATCCCTGCAGGCGGTGAAGGGCATTCAGGGGGACCTGCAGCGCTATCGACACGACTTAGGCCCGGAGGCTTCTCATCCGCTGGATCACCTGACCGAGGTCCGGACGCTGCTGAACGCCTCCTACCTGGAGGCCACGGAGGAGGCCCTGATCTCCCGGCGCTTCATCGGAGAGCGCCTGCCAGCCAACGAGTCCGAGCGGGAGATGCTCCGTCGCACCGCCTTGGAACACCCGGACTTTCCGCTCTTCTACTTTTCCCGGGACTCCCGTTACGGCGGGATCGTGCTGCGTACCGACTTTGGCACCCGCATCAAGGCTCCGGAGGCCGAAGCCGCTGCGGTCCTGGAGACTGTGGACGAGTTTGGCTTTGAAGCGGAGCCGTTGCTGGATCTGTCCGGAGATTCCGTGGAGGTCGCTCAGGTCAGCCGCACGGAAGGACTTCCGGAGTACGAAGCCACCGAGATGGACGAATACGTGGAGTTCTCCAGGGCGGTGTACGCGATCCTGAACCGTCCGGAGTATGCCGAGCATCTGGAGTATCACCCGGTCGGAATGGCAGAGCTGTACCACTTCTTCATCGAGATGGTGATGCTGGAGATGGGCATGATCTCCGCCGGATCCATCGTCCTGATTCTGGGAGTGCTGGCGCTGCTCTTTCGCTCCTGGAGCGCGATGGTCTGGCCTTTGGTGATCATTGTTGCCACGCTGATCTGGGTCATGGGACTCGTCGGGTGGAGCGGAGAGCCGATGAGTTCGATGGTCACCATCATTGTCTACCTGATCCTGGCGGTCGGGGTTGCAGACGCGGTGCACATCCTCTCCGGCTACCTGTACTTTCGCCATCACGGACAAGAGCACCAGCAGGCGCTGCGTTCGACCTTTCGCAAGAGCGGGGTGGCCTGTGTCCTGACCAGCGTGACCACGTCCATCGGGTTGCTGGCGCTGCTGTTTGTGCCGATTGTTCCAATCAGCACCTTCGGCATCTTTTCTGCGCTGGGAGTGGGGCTGGCGCTGCTGTTCACCTTGTTCTGGCTTCCGCTGATGCTGGACCTCTGGGCCCCGGCCTCTGCCCTGGAGTCGGAGGAGGCGTCCCGGATGCACCTGGTCCAGCGCCTGCTGCGCAAGGTGGAACCACTGAGCTACCGGCATCCCTGGATCGTGACCCTGCTGTTTTCCGCAACAGGCCTGTTCCTGCTCATGGGAGCGTTTCGGGTACATGTGGACTCGAACATGGTCAACATCATCAAGGAGGGCGTTTCGCTGCGGGAAACCTACGAGCTGGTGGACCAGCAGATGAGCGGGACCAACAACCTGGAAATCCTCGTCAGCGGTACTCGGCCTGGCGTCCTCAAGGATCCGGAGGTGCTTCAGGCCATGGAAGACTTGCAGCAACACCTGAGCGAGCGATATCCACACCTGGTCACGCGAACCTCCTCGCTGGTCAATGTGGTCAAGGATTCCTACAAGGTCCTCAACGAAGGGCGTCCGGAGCGGTATCAGCTTCCAAGCGATCCGGCGGTTTTGGCCAACACGCTGTTTCTGTTCAACAACGCGGACCCGAAAGAGCGCCGGCGTGTGGTCACAGATGATTACGCGATGGGTCGCGTCTCCATCAACCTCCGGAATGCCGGGTCGCACGAGTACCGGGCGCTGATTGACGAGGTGGAGGCCTGGGCAGCCCAGCGATTTGCTCCCCTGACCAGCCGGCATCCCGGGTTGACGGTGAGCGCAACGGGGACGATGGCCTTGACCATGCTGCTCACGGACTACATCAGCTGGTCACAGATCAAGAGCTTTGGTCTGGCCTTGGTCGTGATCTCATTACTGCTGTTGCTGGCCTTTGGTTCCCTGCGGGCCGGGCTGGTTGCCCTCTTCCCCAACCTCTTCCCGATCCTGGCCATCTTCGGCCTGATGGGCTGGCTCGACATCCCCCTTGACGCCGACACCTTGCTGATTGCCCCGATCACCATCGGCATCGCCGTGGATGACACCATCCACTTCCTGACCCACTACCGGGCCGAGGTGCAGCAGCGCCAAAACCCTCAGGAAGCGATCATCCATGCCTTCCGGGAGACCGGGCAGGCCATCAGCTTCACCTCGATCATCCTCTCCCTCGGTTTCCTGATCTTTGTCTTCTCGCTGCATCAGGGGCTGAGCAACTTTGGGGTCATGAGCGCGGTGGCGTTCATCGCGGCGTTGCTGGCAGACCTCTTTCTGCTGCCCTCGCTGTGCCTGCTGGCAGACCTTCGCTTCTCTTCACTCCAACCTCTCAGGAAGGAAACATGAGCTGGATTTCACGACTGGGGATTTCAGGGCTGCTGTTTGGAATGTTCTGGGCTGGTGCTGTGCCGCTGATGGCTCAGGACGCGCGGGAGATCATGCAGCAGGTCCGGGACCGCGAAGACGGACGCACCGAGGTGTCGCGCATGAAGCTGGTCACCTGCCGGACCATCAAGCGTGACGGGCGGCTGGTCTGTGCCGAGGAGCCACGCATCAAGCTCTTTGAGAGCGTCCGCAAGGACTACGGCACCGATGAGCAGGACTCCCGCTCGGTGATGATCATCCGCGAGCCAGCCGATGAGCGCGGAATTGGCTTTCTGCAGTATGACCACTCGGAGCAAGGTCAGGATTCGGACCAGTGGATGTACCTGGCAGCACTGAACAAGGTGAAGCGCATCGTTGCCGGAAATCCGGATGAGCCGAAGACCGGGAGCTTCTTTGGCTCCGAGATCGGCTACGAGGACCTGGAGAACCGGCACCTTGACGACTATGTCTACCGCATCGTCAAGGAGGAGACCTGGCAGCAGCGCCCGTGCTGGATCATCGAGAGCCGTCCGGTCCCGGAGCGCTCTTCCCGCAGCAACTACAGCCGTTCGATCCAGTGGGTGGACCAGGAGCGCCTGCTGAACCTGAAGACCCTGCTCTATGATCGTCAAGGCCAGCCGCTCAAGCAGATTCTGGCGACCCAGGTGGAGCAGCAGGAAGGCATCTGGGTGACCCGGCAGCTACACGTCTTCAACGTCCAGACCCGCAGGCAAACGAGCATGGTGATTGAGGCGTTGGCGCTCAATGTGGAGGTCGCGGATGAGTTTCTTACGCAACGCGCCCTGACGGATGCCGCCTTTCGCGAAGGCACGCTTCAGCAACTCACCCGGCAGCTGCGATGAGCCGCAGCCTGGCCTTGCTCTGCCTGCTCCTTGGGATCTGGAGCACCACGTCAGGCGCTCAGGAGCCGGAGCTTGCGGAGACCCACGAGTTTGGCTTTGAAGAGGATCTGGTTCTGGAGCTTCCGGAAGTCGAAGCGGCCCCGGAAGCACCTCCAGCGTTTGGGCTGCTTCCTCGCTGGACGCTGGACGCTTGGACGGCCTACCGCTTCCGTACGGAGCGGCTGGTCAGCAACCGCCTCTCGCTCCGGCTGGAGCTGGAGCAGCTTTGGGGAGAGCGGTGGTTCTGGCGTTTTGACGGCAAGAGCGCCTGGAACCTGATCTACAACGAGGCCCTCTATCCGGAGCGAGATTATCCAGAGGCCGTCCGCGAGGAGTTTCGCTGGTGGACCAGCTGGCGTGAAGGCTTTGTCCAGGGGCGTTTTGGAGCGCTCTCCCTGAAGATCGGACAGCAGGTCCTCGTCTGGGGAAAAGCTGACGCCTCCGTGGTGACGGACCTGATCAGCCCCAGGGACCAGACGGAGCTGTTCTCCACGCCGGTGGACGAGTCCCGGATCGGTCAGCGGCTTCTCACGCTGGATTACTATCCCGGAGCAAATCAACAGCTCACCCTGTTCCTCAATCCGGACCCTCAGGTCAACCGCTACGCACCTGCTGGGCATGAATACGCGCTTTCAGCCGCAGACGCCGGCTTCGTGGTGCTTCCGGAACAGCTTCCTGTGTTTGGCAAGGAGCCGGAGTTTGGCCTGCGCTGGGCCTCCACCCGGGAAGCGGTGGACTTCAGCGCCTGCTGGGCGGAGCTGATGGACAACGACCCGGTCTACGTCCGGAAGCGCCTGGAGCTGCAGATGGTGGGTGGGGTGCCGACTCCGGTGCCGGTCCTTGAGCCGCAGTACCGCCGGTTTCGTCTGCTGGGCGGAGGAGCTCAGGTCGGCTCCGGGGACTTCCTCTGGAAGGGAGAGGGGGCCTTGTGGCTGGAGAAGGACTTTGTCAGCTCCGCAGCTTCCGGAGATGGAACCACCGAGCGCACGGTCCGAGTGCTCGCGCTGGGGATGGACTACAGCAAGGCCGCTGGAGACCAGTGGTCGCTGGAGGCCTCCAGTCAGTGGATTGAAGACTGGGATGCCTCGCTTACAGACACCCAGGAGCAGCAGGAACTGGTCTTTGCCAGCTGGACTCGCCGCTTTCTGCACGAGACGCTGGCTCCACAGGTGGCCCTGCTCCATCAGCCCAGCCGAGGAGAGTGGATGCTTCAAGGCGAGCTACAGTACGACTGGAGCGATGTTGTCCAAGTCCGGATGGCCACTCAGTCTTTTCAGGTGCACCGGGAAGATACCTCCCTGGGGCAGCTCTCCCCGCTCCGCCAACTCTCCTTCCAGCTCTCGGCCGTTTTCTGACCAAGAGACCCCTCCGGAGCCTGGATCTTCAGCCCTGCGCCTGCTGAGCCAGCTGCTGGATCTTGTTCCTGAAGGCCTCATCCACGGTGAAGTAGTGCCCATCCTCGTCGTGGATGGAGACCCCTGTAGCGTGAAATTCCTGGAGGTGCCTGTGGAAAGTGAGGATGTTCCGGATGCGACAATCGCGGCCACGATCGTCCGGAAGCGTCACGGAAAGCGAGCTCATCGGATCTTGCAAGGAGGGGCGTCTACAGAAAGGGCGGCTCCCAGAGCGGGGTGTATTGGTCTTCCGAGGTGTGGCGAGGCTTCCCTCCCAGCACCATCCATAGCGTCACCAAGGTACCTGCTCCGATGATGACTGAACTCCAGAATGCCCCAAACACTGCCTCAACCATGTCTCCCCCTTCTGTGAAACTTCCTGCTCCCTCTTCATTTCTAACACACCCCCTCCCAGGAAGACAAGCCCTGGAGCGAAAAAGCAGGGACCTTCCCCTCCCCGCATTTTCCAGACTCCTGCGATGGAAGGTCACCAAAACTGTAACCAATTCCCGAAATTCCGAGGATTTTGGAGGGTTCAGACCACATCTGAGGAAGTCTGGGAATCCAAAAGGTCCTTGAATTTCAATCAGAAAGGTAGAAATGAAGGGGGTCATGGTGGAGACGAGGGGGATCGAACCCCTGACCTCATCGCTGCCAGCGATGCGCT
>JAYPUA010000006.1:100446-109432 GCA_038133845.1 Deltaproteobacteria bacterium | reverse complement strand
TTTCGTAGTCTATTTCAGAGAGGATTGATGTCAGTTTTTCAATGATGATCGGAAGGTTTTCGGCTTCGTTATAGGTAGGGAGTATAACAGACAGTTGCTTCATGCTAGAGGGAGGAGGGGGAGTTAGCCTAATTTAAGGAACTCATTCAGTGACTTGATCTTTGCTATAGTCGGATGTTGTGCTTGCAAGGCTTGAGTCCCATCATAATCCACAGCAGCAACACGAACGCCTAGGTGTTGGCCGTCCATGTAGAAGGCTTCACCGGGAAGCAGCGCAATGCCAGCTGCTGTGAGGAGGGTTTCGCAAAGTTGCTGGCTCGTGTGAATGTCTTTTTCTTGGAGTTGTTCCCGGAAGGGCTGAAAGTCCGGATAGAGGTAAAACCCGCCTTCTGGAGGAGGGCAGTTGAGTCCGAGGTCCAGGAAGGTTTGGTGCATCCCTTCGCAGGCTTGCTGGTGCAGATCGGTGCACTGCTGCACATACGCCCGGATCTGCTCGAAGTCTCGAAAGGCGATCACTGAGGCGTACTGAATGGGGCTGCTGACACAGCTGAAGGTCTCACTGATCAACGCATTCCAAGGGCTCATCAGCGGTTGCATGGCCTCCGGAACCAGCACCACTCCCAGCCTCCAGCCTCCGGCCGAAAAGGCCTTGGAGAGGCCGCTGGTGACGAAGGTGCCTTCCGGATAGAACGTGGAGAGTCCCACGAACGGCCTGCCACTGTAATTCACCAGCGCGTAGATCTCGTCTGAAATGACCAGCACCTGGTGACGGCGACACACTTCCGCCAAGGCGGCCAGCTCCTCTGCACGGTGAATGCTTCCGGTGGGATTGCTTGGGTTGTTGAGGATCAGGAGTTTCTGGCCGGAGCCCAGGCTCTGGCAGAAGGCGTCCAGTTCTTCTGCTTGCAGACGATAGCCAAGCGACCTCTGAGTCGGGATGCCGTGAAAGGGCTTGTTGAGCAGGTGCGCTTGGGGGCCATAGCTCACCCAACTGGGGATCGGAACCAGCACAGGGCCTTGAAGCAGGTGCAGCAGGTTGTAGATCAACTCCTTGCTCCCTGGCCCCACCACCACCCGGTCCGTGTGAGCCTCGTAGCCAAACTCCTTGCGGAAGAATCCGGCGACCGCCTCCCTCAACTCCGGAAGCCCGAGCCCTGGCAAGTAGGACTTGTGGTGCGCGTTCTCCTTGAGCGCCTCCACAAGCAGTTCCGGAACCGGGAAGGGAGACTCTCCGAACCCCAGGTGTACAATGTCCTGCCCTTCCTCACGCAGACGTTTTGCCGTCTGGTTGATCCGGAGTGTTGGAGACTCCTTGAGCGTCGCAAATTGGGGCTGCAGTTGTGGAAGCACTCCGCTCATTTTCCTCCCCAGGAGTCGCGCAGAGTGACCACGCGGTTGAACACAGGAATCGCCCCCGAATCCTTGGAGTCGAGGCAGAAGTATCCCAGACGCTCGAACTGATAGGATCGCCCGGGCTCGGCCTGCCTTAGGCTCGGCTCCAGCCAAGCGCGGGAGAGCACCTCCACAGAGTTCGGGTTCAGGTCTCGCAGAAAGTCCTTGTCCGGATGCTGACTTCCCGGGCTGGGCTCCGTGAACAGGCGGTCATACAGGCGCACCTCCGCAGGAACCGCGTGCTGGGCAGAGACCCAATGGATGATTCCCTTGACCTTCCGGCCCGCTGGTTTGCGCCCCTTTGCCGTCTCCGGATCATACGTGCAGTGCAGTTCGATGATCTTCCCGAACGAGTCCTTGACCACCTCGTCGCACCGGATCACATACGCATTCCGCAGCCGCACCTCGCCTCCAGGAACCAGGCGCTGGAATCCCTCTGGAGGGTGTTCCTCAAAGTCTTCCTGCTCAATGTAAACAACGCCGCTGAGCGGAACCCTCCGACGTCCTCGCTCCGGAAATTTCTGATGCACCGGCGCATCCAGTTCTTCCACCTGGTCCTCCGGCCAATTCGTCAGCACCACCTTCAGCGGTCGCAGAACCGCCATCGCGCGTGGAGCTTTGGAGTCCAGATCCTCCCGGACACAGTCCTCAAGCACGGTCATGTCGATGTTGTTTTCCGCCTTGGAGATGCCGATGCGCTCGGCAAACAGGCGCAGGCTCTCCGGGGTGTATCCACGGCGTCGCAGTCCGGAGATGGTGGGCATGCGCGGATCGTCCCAGCCGCCTACGTGCTGCTCCTCGACCAGTTGAATCAGGCGCCGTTTGCTGAGCACCGTGTACTGCAAATTCAGGCGGCTGAACTCGATCTGACGGGGGTGACAGGGGACGTCGAGTTGGTCGAGCACCCAGTCGTAGAGCGGACGATGATCCTCGAACTCCAGCGTACACAGCGAGTGCGTGATCCCTTCCAGCGCGTCCGAGAGACAGTGCGTGTAGTCATACATCGGGTACAGGCACCAGGCGTCTCCGGTGCGCTGATGCTCCACCTTCCGGATGCGGTAGATCACCGGATCCCGCAAGTTCATGTTGGGAGAGGCCATGTCGATCTTGGCCCGCAGGACGTGAGCTCCGTCTTCAAACTCACCGGCCTTCATCCTCCGGAACAGGTCCAGATTCTCCGCCGCGCTGCGATTTCGGTAGGGGCTCTCCGTTCCCGGCTCCGTCAGGGTGCCCCGCTGCTCCCGGATGGCCTCCTGGCTCTGGCTGTCCACATAGGCCTTGCCCTGATGAATCAGGCCCTCTGCATATTCGTAAAGCTGCTGAAAGTAATCCGAAGCATGGGTCAACCGGCCTCCCCAATCAAACCCGAGCCAGCGCACATCCTCCAGAATCGCCTGGACGTACTCCTCATCCTCCTTCACCGGGTTGGTGTCGTCAAAGCGCATGAAGCACCCCCCGGAAAATTCTTCCGCCAGCCCGAAGTTCAGGCAGATGGACTTGGCATGCCCGATGTGCAGGTAGCCGTTGGGTTCCGGAGGAAACCGCGTCACGACCTTCTGATGCTTTCCGGACTGGAGGTCTTCCTGAACGATGTTCCGGATGAAGTGGGTGGGGCGAACAGGTTCGGCAGCAGGCATTTTGGTGCAGTCTGAAGTTCTGAAAACGTTGGGAAAGTACCACACTCTTCAAGAAGTGCCAAGCGATGTGGCAACGCTTGCGGAAGAATCTTCCGGTGTTCAGTAGGCCAGCGGTGAAGCCTTCAGCACATGCTGTTGTTGCAAGGAAAGCACCTCCTGCGTTTTTCCGCCCGCTCGACTGCTTGAGCTCCAGGAAGACCAGAACATCAGATTCTCCGCGCCTTGCCCTATGCAGTCTTCTGCACCCAGATCCCCGCTACTGCACTCCGGGGTGTCGGAGAGCGGATCGTGCTCATAGCCATTGGACTCGGTGGTGTGGAACAGCCCAAGAAAGTGTCCAGCCTCATGGGCAATCGTTTCCCCCAACAGCTGAGAGTCCAAGGAGCCGGAGACCTTGTGGGCGTTCAGCGAAATCAGGACTCCGTTATGGGAACTTCGGACGCCCATCACCCCGGGGATTCCCGCAGCGACCCCCAGGTAGGAAGCACTGGAAAAATCTTCAACAAAGAAGAGGTTGACGCCATCGGCTTTGCTGCTGGTTCCCACCATCGCAGAGGTGGTGCTGTTCGTGAAGCTTGCGGAGACCGTCGTATAGCTTGCGCCATAAATCGTTTGCACAGACTGACGGTTGACCGTGACACCGTTGCTCGCGTAGATGCTCTCAAACACGCTCAGGGCGCTGCTCAGGGCGGAGGAGGAATAAGTTGTCCCTGTGAGAAAGGGATAGACCTTGAGGGTCGGATTTGCGGACAGAGCCCCAGTCCGGGTCAACAGGTAGGCCTGCTGCTGGTTTTCAAACTTGATCGACCAGGTTCCTCCGGACGGGTTGGAGCTGGAGGTCATTGGGAGGACATAGGGAGCGACCCCACCCCAGTTGATCGCAAAGACTCCGTAGCGGTCGGTCTGATTCGGTGTCAGTTGTTGAAACAGATCCGAGCCGTTCGGCTGAACCATTGAGGTGATTCGGGTGGAGGAGGAGCCGGTGGCAAAGACGGAAAAGGAGAGCGTGTCGGCAGGGAAGTTCAGAAAGACCGCCCCCTGGGCGTTGGGCTGCAGCGTCTGCAGACCACTCTGCACGTCGCGACTCCCCAGCTCTTCCGAGGTTGAGGCGACACTTTCCTGCTCAAACGCCTGGTCGAGATCGGCTGAGGTTTCCGAGGAGCACGCCCCCAAGGCAAGCACGCTTCCGCAGAGCAGCAGGCTCAACCAACGAGACATTGCTCCATCAAAGGCAGGTAGTGCTCCAGATCCGGGACGCTCAGCTCCGGATCCTTGGCCTGCTCGTCATAGTGTCGCAGGCGCAAGCTGGACTCAAAGTAGGGGTTCATCCGAAAGCGCTTGGCCTCCACTCCGGTGAAGGGACCTCCTTGCAGCATCAGGCTCTGCAGAGAGGCGACGGAGAGTTGCTGCAGGTACTCCGTCTCGGTCGCACACAGGTAGCGCTTCGCTGCAACATGGAAACGGATAGGCCCCGTGACTGCGTTGGGAAAGTGCTGGCTGAGGAAGTTGGCGCCCAGCTCTTCATGCCGAGTGTCCACTCCCTGATCGGCAGCGTCCTCTCCTGACTCGTGCAGCAGGTGCCCGTAGTCGTGAAGCAGAGCGGCCACCACCAGCTCCGGAGGCGCAGAGTCCTGCTCGGCAAACCACGCCGACTGCAGCGAGTGCTGAAGCACGGTGACCTCTTCACCGTAGCGGGCCTGACCTCTTTGCTTCAGGGCCTGGAGAATTTCTTCGAGAATGGGAGACATGACGGAGAGCGCATCGGGTTTTTGCTGCACTCAAGAAACCAGTTTCCGGAAAACTTCGCAAGGTCGTTTCCGGAATCGCAGGATTTTCTCAGAAGAAGAGAGGAGCCGATGGAAGAACGGCCGACAGGTCACTCAAAGGGGAAGAGAGGGAGAGGACCATGAAAGGTGGCGCTCTCGCGGAGAGAGCATGAGATCAGCCGCCACCGCCACCACCGCTTTCCAGGAGTCGTAAAACGTTCCGAGGCATCTGGTTGGCCTGGGCCAGCATCGACTGTCCGGCCGAGAGCAAAATCTGATTGCTGGTCAGCCGCGACATCTCCTCGGCCACATCCGTATCCCGGATCACCGACTCTCCAGCGACGTTGTTCTCTGCGCCCACCTGCAGGTTCGCCAGGTTTCGCTCCAGTGTGTTCTTCTGGAACGCCCCAAGCTTGGCCCGGTAGTTTGAGATATCGCTGATCGCCTTGTCGATCACCCGGATCGAGTCCTTGGCACTTTGGATCTCAGTCAGGTCGATGTCCCCAAGGTTCAGGATCTCGCTCTTGTTTTCGATCCCGCTTCCCAGCTTGCTCGCCCGGACTTCACCAATGGAAACCGAGGCAAAGTTGTTGTCCGGCCCCAGGTTGAACATCTTGGACTGCTGAGAGACGTGCAGGTAGCCTTCGATCTTTGGATCGCTTGCCGAGCCCACCACCTCTTCATGAGTCTCCTCCACAAACTCCGAGCCCACCTGAATCCCCTGGTCGTTGAGGATCGGGACCTCCTTGAGTTCGATATCGCGGGTGTACTCCACCGTCACACCTTGAGCGGCGGTTCCTTCCAGGGCAGTCAAAAGCCGCCCCTCTCCCTGAGCCACCTCACCATCAATGGTCCCGGCGACATCGGTTCCCGGTGTGGACTTTTCCGCCTCGTTCGGGACTGCCGTCAGGATCCCCGGAGTACTCGTTGTCACGGAGAAGGAGGGGTCGTCGCCATACTCGCGATGCCTGAGGATGAATGTCTGGTCCGGCCCCTGGAACACCTCTACGTTGACTCCGGCCTTGTCCATGGCCTCCTGCAGGTGGTGAATCACGATCGAGCGGATTCCTTCGGAAGAAGTCTCTGCGGGGAAGCGCTCCGGGTCCGAGCGGTGGTTGTTCAGGATCTCGTCAATCTCGACCTTGATCTTCCCGGAGCGCGTGTCCAGTGAGGCATTGCGTCCCCCCTCATTGACGAGGATGAACATTCCCTCCCCAATGTTGTCCACGGTCATCGGTTCGGTGCCCTTGAAGTTCGCCCGGGTCGCCACTTGGGAGATGTCAATCGAGAAGCCTTTTTCCGGAGAGGGGTTCGTGTTGACCTCGGCCTTGACAAAACGCAGGTTGTTGCCAACGGTCACTCCGCTGACGCCCATGCTGCCGTCAAGCAGTTTCTTCCCGGCAAAGCTGGTGTTCTGCGTGATGCGGTCCAGCGCGGCCAGCAGGTACTCCGCCTCTTGCTGGTCGGCCTCCATCATCATCGGGTCGTTGACCGCTTCGTTGACGGCGTGTACCGCCAACTGCTTGAGCTGAATCAGGATGTCGCTCACTTCATTCAGCGCACCTTCGGCAGTCTGAATCAGGGAAACGGCGATCTGGTTGTTTTGGTGAGATTGCTGAAGGCCGGCAACTCGGCTTCGGAGTCCCTCGGAGGCGATCAATGAGGCTGGGCCATCTGCTCCCCGGTTGATTTTCTGACCGGAGCTGAGCTTTTCCAAGGATTCCTGCACGGCCTTGAAGGAGGCACTGGTATTGCGCAGAGAATTCAGGGAGGCAATGTTGTTGCGGATTTTCATAAGCTCAACCTCAATGTTGTAAAAATCGCACGTCTTGTGCGAGCTTGCTTGTCTCCCTTATCGGAACCTAACGGAAAAACTTTAGGATCAGAGCAGTTTTTTTCTGAACTCCTTGAAGTTGCTTGATTCTTGCTGGGGAATTCGGGACGCTGAGCATTCCCTGCCCGACCTCTGGCTGTTCCCAAAGAAAGACCTTGATGACCACCAAGAACGCCTCCCGACGCGCGCGCGCTCCGAGAAAAGCCTCTCCGCCGGCCACTCCCCCTCAGAGCCCGGCTGGTCCGCTGGAGGAGCCGCAGTTCTACATCAACCGGGAGCTGAGCTGGCTGGAGTTCAACCAGCGTGTCCTGGAGCAGGCACACGATCCGCGGCACCCTTTGCTCGAGCGCGTCAAGTTCCTCGCCATCGCGGCAACCAACCTGGACGAGTTTCACATGGTCCGGGTGGCTACCATCCTCCGGAAGATCAAGGGGAACAACGCCACCCCCACCCCGGACGGCCTGAGCCCGCAGGCTCAGTACGATGCCATTCAGTCGCGGGTTGTGCGCATGATGCAGGACTTCTGCTCCACCTGGGATACCCTACGGCTGGAGCTAGCCTCGCAGGAGGTGAGCTTTATGGAGTTGGAGGAGTTCACTCCGGAGATCCAAGGCCGCCTACGGCAGATCTTTCTCAAGGACATCCTCCCGGTCCTGACGCCGCTGGCCTTTGACCCCGGACATCCCTTCCCGCACATCTCCAACCTCAGCTTCAACTTCGCGGTGGTTGTCAACTTCAACGGGCAGTCGCGTTTTGCCCGGGTGAAGATTCCTGACACCCTGCCTCGCTTCTTCCAGATCCCAGAGGAGATGTCCGGGCGCCCCGGGATGACGTTTGCCTTCCTGGAGGACGTGATCGAGTCGAACCTGCAGGAGCTGTTTCCCGGAACCCAGATTGAGGAGGCCTTCGTCTTTCACGTCACCCGGGATACGGACCTGGTGATTCAGGAGGACGAGGCAGATGACCTTTTGGAGACGGTGGACCAGGGGCTCAAGCAGATCCGCTACGGAAACGTCTCGCGCCTGCACGTGGAAGCCAAGATGCCTCCCAAAATTCTGGATGTGCTGGCCGAGAACTTCGAAGTCCACGACCCGCTGATTGTCCGCACCGAGAACCGCCTGAACTTTAGCGACTGGATGGAGTTGCTCCGGCTCCCGCTGCCGGCGCTCAAGGATCCGCCCTTTGCCGCTCCCGTTCTCTTTGATGCTCAGCAGTTGGACACCCTCTTTGAGCGCATCCGGTTTCAGGATCTGCTGACTCACCAGCCATACGAGTCGTTTGTTCCGGTAGAAGCTTTTATCTACGCAGCTTCGCGAGACCCCAACGTGGTTGCGATCAAGATGACGCTTTACCGGGTGGGAGCCAACTCCCCGCTGGTCGAGCGTCTGATTGAGGCCGCCGAAGCCGGGAAGCAAGTCGCAGTGCTGGTGGAGCTCAAGGCACGTTTTGATGAGCGGAACAACATCGCTTGGGCTCGACGGTTGGAGGCAGTGGGGGTGCACGTGGTCTACGGGGTGCTCAACCTGAAGACTCATTGCAAGCTGTGCCTGGCCGTACGTCAGGAGCACGATGGCGTAAGGCGCTACATGCACATCGGGACTGGAAACTACAACCCCTCAACCGCCCGGATCTACACCGATTTGGGCCTCTTCACCGCCAACGAGGAGATCGCCCAGGATGTCTCGCACGTCTTCAACTACCTGACCGGCTACTCCAACAAGCGCGAGTTCAATCATCTGCTCGTTGCCCCGGTCAACCTGCGCTCCGGGTTGGAGAGCCTCATCCAGCGCGAGGCCGAGCACGCCCGGTCCGGGAAGCCCGCACGCCTGACCTTCAAGGTCAACTCGATCGCCGACCCCCGAATCATCCGTGTGCTCTACGAGGCGTCTCAGGCCGGAGTTCAAATCGACCTGATCGTCCGTGGAGTGTGCTGCCTGCGCCCCGGAGTTCCTGAGATCAGCGAAAACATCCGAGTCCACTCCATTGTGGGGCGCTTTCTGGAGCACTCCCGGATCTACTCCTTTGAGAACGCTGGCTCCCCGGAGGTGTACATCGGCAGCGCTGATCTGATGGAGCGCAACCTGGACCGCCGGGTGGAAGTCCTTACGCCCGTGCTCGCGCCATCCCTGCGAGACCACCTGCGGGAGGTTGTGCTGAAAGCCTGTCTGGAAGACACTGAATGCACGTTCATCCTGCAGCGTGATGGCAGCTACCGCAGGCTGACTCCGGAAGAGGTCCCCGCGAGTTCCTGTGTTCACACCCACCTGCTTGAGTGGTATGCCCGTCGCGAACGGGAGCGGATTCCGGAATAACCCCGCACGGGCAAAGCCCTTGACCCCCAAGCCCGGCACGCCAAG
>JAYPUA010000006.1:78983-100346 GCA_038133845.1 Deltaproteobacteria bacterium | reverse complement strand
CCTGTCTCTCGAGGGCCCGGACAAAAGGCTTGTGACATGCCGCTTCCGGTTTTATGTTGGATGCTTGCTTAAGTTCCCCCGTTTGCCGGGTTACGGATGCCCTCAAACGTTCTTGTCGACCTTCACCTCGCTGAGTCTTGCTTCCACTCCTGCCAGAGCTTCGGACCACTCTCTGTAACCGAATCGGCACGCAGCGTTGGTAAAGGCTTCCCAATCTTTCTTCAACCCTCCCAACCCCCGGGTTTTCTCATGTCTTTGATGCGCCGACTGCTCCTTCCTTTCTTTCTGCTGCTGCTCAGCGGAACTCTTCTGCCGCTCTCTGCCGCACTTCCAGAAGGGCTCTATGCCCGGATGGAGACCAGCAAGGGCGTGATTGTCCTCCAACTCTTCTACGACAAGGTCCCGGTCACCGTGGCCAACTTCGTGGGGCTGGCCTCCGGAGAGAAGACCTGGCTGGATCCGATCACGAAGGAGAAGCGCAACACCCACTTCTACGATGGATTGACCTTCCACCGAGTCGTGGCGGATTTCATGGTTCAGGGAGGAGATCCGCTGGGAACCGGAACCGGGGGTCCTGGGTATCAATTTGCCGATGAGATCCACCCGGAACTCAAGCACGACAAACCCGGCATGCTCTCGATGGCCAACGCCGGACCAAACACCAACGGCAGCCAGTTCTTCATCACGCACAAGGCGACGCCCTGGCTCGATGGGAAGCACTCGGTCTTCGGAGAGGTCGTGGAGGGGCAACCCGTGGTCGATTCGATCGCCCAGGGAGACCTGATCAAGAAGGTCTCGATTGAGGCGATTGGCTCCTCGGCCAAGGCCTTCGATCCGCAGCAGGTAGAGGCCGACGCGGCCGCAGAAATGCGCAAACTCGCGGAGAAGAACCGCAAGGTCCTCCCGGAAGCAACCACCGAGATCGACCCGGCAAAGGTGCCTCAGCCCGGACAACCGGAAGCCCAAGAGGTTTCTCTTGAGTTGTTGGTGATCGCTTATCAGGGCGTCCGCTCTCCCAAGCCCGACCTCTACTACACCCAAGCCGAGGCGCAGGAGGTGGCTACGCAGGTGGCAGACCTTGCCCGACGTCAGGGGGTTGTCTTTTCCGAACTGGCTCAGGAGCTCACGGACCTCCCGCAGCAGCCCAAGATCCCCATGCTCGCCTCCAGTGACCCGAACCTTCCGGACTTCTTTCGGCCGGTGTTTGCCCTGCAGGAAGGTCAGATCAGCGATCCGGTAGACACTCCGTTCGGCTTCATCGTCTTCCACAGAATCCCGCTGGAAATGATCACGGCACGGCACATCCTCATTCAGTTCCAAGGAGCCGCCCGGGCGACCCAGACCCGCTCTCGTGCCGAAGCACAGACGCTTGCGGACGAGCTGGTCAAGCGTGCTCAGTCCGGAGAGGATTTTGAGGAGTTGGCTCGAAGCAATTCCGATGGGCCTTCGGCTCCTCAAGGCGGAATGCTGGGGCGGTTCCCGCGCGGGCAGATGGTCCCGGAGTTCGAGGCCGCGGCCTTCCAGCTCAAGCCCGGAGAGGTGAGCGGTGTCGTGGAGACTCCGTTCGGTTTTCACGTCATTCAGCGTGTTGAATAATCCCGCCCGACTTGCCCTGGCTTCGCATGTCCCCTCCGGTCACTGCAGGAATCCTGATCATCGGCAATGAGATCCTCTCCGGGAAGGTTGAGGATCTCAACTCACCCTACCTCTGCAAGGAGCTGCGGTTCCTGGGAGTCGAGGTCCTGCGGATCGTGACTGTACCTGACGAGATCGACGTGATCGCCGAACAGGCCCGGAAGCTCTCGGAGCTGTGCACTTGGGTGTTTACCAGCGGGGGAGTCGGTCCGACGCATGATGACGTCACGATCGACGGCGTAGCCGCTTCGCACGGGGCCGTGATTGTGTTCTCGACCCGGATGGAGGAGCTGATCCGGAGCTACTACGGCGCACAGACGAACGAGGCACACCTGAGAATGGCCCGGATTCCGGAAGGTTCCGAGCTGCTGGACACTCCTCCGCTGAAGTCTCCGCAGCTGCTCTTTCACAACATTTTCGTGTTCCCCGGCGTTCCGGAATTGCTGCGCCAGCGATTTTCCGCCCTCAAGGAGCGCTTCCGGACCGAGCCGATCCACCTTGGGCAGTTCTTCCTCAACGTAGAGGAAGGGCAAGTTGCGGCAACACTCGATGCCACGATCTCCGAGTTTTCGGGGCTGATGCTTGGCTCCTATCCGGCGCTGTGGAACAAGGACTACTCGCTCAAGCTCACGCTGGAATCGCGCGACCCCAATGAACTCCGGGAGGCCATGGCCTTTCTCACCAAACGCCTCCCCGAATCCTCCATCCTCCGAACCGAATAGTTTGGACTCTCCATGAATCTCACAAAACTGGCAGAACACTTCCAGGGACGCGGCCCGCTGCTTCATGTCGTTCTGGACGGCTGGGGCGTTGGCCGCGAAGACGACTTCAACGCCATCCACCGAGCGACCCTGCCGCACTGGAGTTGGCTCCGAGACCACACCCCCTACACACAGCTCTGGACCCACGGGCGCTACGTTGGACTCCCGGGAGACAAGGATCTGGGCGGCTCCGAGGTGGGACACATGACCATGGGAGCGGGGGCGGTGAAAGACCAGGGCCCCACCCTGATTCAGAACCTGATCCGCTCCGGAGCCTTCTTTGAGAACGAGATCCTGGGACGCCTGATCCAAAACTGTGTGGAAAATGATGTCCCGCTCCACCTGCTGGGCTTGCTCTCCGACGGCAACATCCACAGCCACCTCGACCACACCATCGCCCTGATTGAGCACGCCTTCCGCTCCGGAGTGCGGCGCTGCTACGTGCACGCCCTGCTGGACGGACGGGATGTTCCGGTTCAGTCTGCAACCGACTACACCGACCCGTTGGAGCAGTTGTTCCATCACCTCAGGTCACAGAATTCCGAGATCGACTATGCCTTCGCCAGCGGAGGAGGCCGGGAGGTGATCACGATGGACCGGGACCAGAACTGGTCCAAGGTCGAAGCCGGGTGGCGCGTTCATGTGCAGGGCATCTCTGAAAACCAGTTCACCAGCATCAACGCGGCGATCGAGCATTTCCGCAAGCTCACCCCCGGTCTGGTGGATCAGGACATCCCGGAGTTCGTTCTGACACGCAACGGCCAGCCAATCGGACCGATTGGGGAGGGACACTCCGTGATCTTCACCAACTTCCGGGCCGATCGGGCGATCGAGTTCACGGAAGCCTTGCTTCAGGAGGACTTCGCCGGATTTGATCGAGGAGATCGACCCCGGGTGGCCTTTGCCGGGATGTGCCAGTATGACCAGGACAACGAGTTTCCCAAGGAGTACCTTGTGGGAACCGCTTCTGTCGAGAACCCCTTCGGGCGGCGGATTCTGGAACTTGGGCTGCGGCAGTTCCGCCTGACCGAGACCCAGAAGTTTGCCCATGTGACCTTCTTCTACAACGGCGGACGTCGAGAGCCGCTGGACCCGGAGTTGGAAGAGTACCACCTGATCGCCTCGGACAAGGTCCGCTCCTTTTCCGAGAAGCCGGCGATGAAGGCCCGGGAGATCACGGCGCAGGGGAAGGCGCTGCTGGAATCCGGGAGGTATCCATTCGGCCTGATCAATTTTGCCAATCCGGATATGGTAGGCCACTCCGGAGATTTGGAGGCCGCCACCCAAGCGGTGGAGGTGGTCGACGAATGCCTCGGGACGCTGGTGGAGACGGTGCGACAGCTCAACGGTTTGATGCTGATCACGGCAGATCACGGCAACGCCGACGAGATGAAGGTCAAGAACAAGAAGGGAGAGTGGGAGCCGAGCACCAAGCACTCTCTGAACCCCGTGCCGCTGGTCATCTTCGACCCTCAATACGACGGATCCTGGACGCTCAAGCCCTACGGTCCGGAGCACAACAACAACCTCAGCCATGTGGCTGCGACCGAATTCGTGCTGCTCGGACAGCGCATTCCGGAGGACATCGCGCCGCCGCTGTTTGATCTTTAACGCCTGTCTGCGTGCGGTGACGCACAGGCAGGGCTGCCCGCTCTCGTCTTGAGAGTTTTTTCGCAACCCGTGTCGGCTCTGGGGAGGAGTCGACGCTGCGCCCCCGGAAGTTCCGGAGGACGTCAAAGCGCTTGTTCTCTGAGAAGAAGGCCCTTGATCCAATCAATGCTGAACGCCGGATGCCGCGTTCCCTCAACACCCCCATAGACATGGCAAACATCACCTGTATTGGCGCAGGCTACGTCGGCGGGCCGACCATGGCCGCCATTGCCAAGCACTGCCCGGAACACCAAGTCACCGTTGTGGACATCAACTCCGAGCGCATCGCGCGCTGGGACAGTGACGACCTCCCCATTTATGAACCCGGACTGCTGGAGGTGGTCCAGGAAGCCCGCGGGCGCAACCTCTTCTTCAGCACCGACATCCCGCAGGCCATCGCGGAGGCGGACATCCTGTTCGTCTCCGTCAACACTCCGACCAAGATGTTTGGAGAAGGCGCTGGCAAGGCAGCCGACCTGCAGTATTGGGAGAAGACCGCCCGGGACATCCTGCAGTACGCCCGCAAGCCGGAGGTCGTCGTTGTGGAGAAGAGCACCCTGCCGGTTCGCACCGCAGAGGCGATGGCGCGCATTCTTGACTCCGGAAGCTCCAGCACCCGGTTCGACGTTGTCTCCAACCCGGAGTTCCTCGCCGAAGGCACGGCGATGGCCGACCTCGCCAACCCGGACCGCGTCCTCATCGGAGGCACCGAGACGGAGTCCGGACGCAATGCCGCCCAGCAGATAGCCGACCTTTATGCCCACTGGGTTCCACGTGAGCGCATCCTGCTGACCAACGTCTGGAGCAGCGAGTTGTCCAAGCTCGTGGCCAACGCCATGCTGGCGCAGCGCATCTCCTCCATCAACTCGATCTCCGCGCTGTGTGAAAAGACGGAGGCCAACATCTCGGAGATTTCCCGCGCAATCGGTGCCGACTCCCGGATTGGCGCCAAGTTTCTCGAAGCCAGCGTCGGCTTTGGCGGGTCATGCTTCCGCAAGGACATCTTGCACCTGTCCTACCTGTGCGAATACTACGGACTTCCGGAAGTCGCCGACTACTGGGCCAGCGTGGTGCGCATCAACGAGTGGCAGACCGATCGGTTCTTCCGCAAGATCCTGCACGAGCAGTTCAACACGCTTGCCGGGAAGAAGATCACGCTCCTTGGCTTCGCCTTCAAGCCCGACACCGGAGATACCCGGGACTCTCCAGCCATTCCACTCTGCCACAAGCTCCTGAAGGAACGGGCGATTGTCCGGATCCACGACCCCAAGGCAAAGGAGCATGCTCAGGAAGACCTCGCGGAGATGGAAGGCGACGTTGCCTTCTGCGATGACATCTACGAAGCCTGCCAAGGGGCCGCGGCGCTGGCACTGGTGACGCAGTGGCGTGAATACCGGGAGTTGGACTTTGCCCGAATTCTGGAAGGCATGATCCCGCCGGCGTTCCTCTTTGACGGCCGGAACCACCTGGACCATGCCCGGCTTTTTGAGATGGGCTTCAACGTCTTCCCGCTTGGGAAGCCACCGATGAAGCACGTTTGATTTTCAGGGCGCGTTCAACGGTGCCCTCGGTTCCGGTTCCGGAAGAGCCGTGAATCCCTTTTCAACCTCAACCCTGTGAGACCATGAGCACGTTCGAAGAGAACCTCAAGACGGTCCCGCAAGCAGAGCACGTGGTTCTGCTGCGCGTCTACAACGCCAAAGACGAACTGGTCGCCCTGATGCCCAACCTGCCCGGTCGGTGCGGCCCCCTGCGGGTCTTCCGTCACCTGACCAATGATCAGGGGCAGCTCGACTTTGAAGCGGCCAAGGAGGCCCTGCGGCTGTTTGGCGAGTTCGTGGAGAGCGCCCGAAGTCGTCCTGGGAAGCATCAAAAGATTGAGCTGCTGCTCTCCATGAGGTCAACGGACGTGCTCCGGGTCGAAGCAGTGGAGAGCCCGCATGCCAACCTGCTGGAGTCGATTTCTCAGCGCAAGGCCTCCCGGGAGGAGTGCGACAGCTTCATTGAACTGCTCAACGAGGGCAAGGTCCGTGCGGCAGAGAAAATCGGCGGGACCTGGGAGCCGCAGACCTACACCATCGACGGCGTCCTCAACTACTTCGGGACACACCCGAACGAGATGCTGGAGGGAGGCTATTACGACAAAATCCCGCTGAAGACCGCAAACTACACCGCAGAGATGTTTGAGCAGGGCGGGGTGCGCTATGCTCCGGGGGCGATCGTGCGGACCGGTGCCTACATCGGCCCGCAGACCGTGGTCATGAACCAGGCCTTCGTCAACATCGGGGCGTACATTGCCGGGTCGGGCTGCATGATTGACGGCGGAACCCGGGTGGCGTCCTGTGCCCAGGTGGGCAAAGGGGTGAAGTTCGGAGCCGGCTCCGGGATCGAGGGAATCCTCGAGCCGGCAGGCCGCCTGGCCTCCATCATTGAGGACCACGCCAAGATCGGCGCCATGTGCGAGGTCTGCGGCATCATCGGAGAAGGGTCCATCGTCGCCAGCGGAGTCGTGATGGCTTCCGGGAAACGCATCTACGACGAGGACACGGGAGAGCTGGTGCAGCCTCTGGAGTGTGTGGTCGGAGACGAGACCTTCCTGGTTCCCGTCATTCCTCCGTATCGACTCGCCGTGGGCGGCTCGCTCCCCAGCAAGCGAGGGAACCACCACACCGACGCCATCATCCTCAAGGCCGGAGACCTCCGGGATTCTGCGACCCTGCGTCACTTCAGAAAGCAAGGCATTCTCTACGGATAAGCCGATGCTCGAACGTGCCCGCGAGACCCTGCGGATCGAGATCGAGGGACTGCAGGAGGTGATGAACCGGCTCGGCCCGGAACTGGAGCAGGCGGTGGAGTTGCTCTACACCTGCTCCGGGAAGGTCGTGCTGACAGGCTTGGGCAAGAGCGGGCTCGTGGCGCAGAAGATCGCGGCGACACTGAGCAGCACCGGAACCCCGGCGCTCTTCCTGCACGCCGCCGACAGCGCCCATGGTGACCTCGGGATCATCGGGCGTCAGGATGCCGTGATCGCCTTCTCCTACAGCGGTGAGACCTCCGAAGTCGTTCAGATGGTCGGGCATATCAACGCATTTGGTGTTCCCCTGATTGCCATCACCGGCAACCCGGAGTCCACCTTGGCACGGGGAGCAACAGTGCACCTGAACGTGTCGGTGCAGCGCGAGGCCTGCCCGCTCAACCTTGCTCCCACGGCCAGCAGTACCGCCACCCTGGCGCTTGGTGACGCTCTTGCCATGTGCCTGCTGGAGAAGCGGAGCTTCCGTCCGGAGGACTTCGCGCTCTTTCATCCGGGAGGCAGCCTGGGACGCAAGCTGACCGTCCGAGTGCAGGACGTGATGACGTCCGGAGAGCACCTCCCTCTGGTCCCGGAGACCCTGCCCATGCGCGAGGCCATGCAAATTCTCTCGCAACGCAACCTCGGCATCGTGGTCGGCCTGAATGAGCACGGACAGACCTCCGGGGTCTTTACCACAGGGGACCTGATGCGCCTCGTGGAGAGGCAGCTTCCGTTCCTGGAGGCCCCGCTCTCCGAGTACATGTCCCGCAACCCGAAGACGATTGCTCCGGAGGAGTTGGCCGCACGCGCCCTGCACGTGATGGAGACTCACTCGATCACCTGCCTGGTTGTCGCAGACCCGCAGTCCCGTCCTCTCGGAATCGTCCAGATCTATCCCATTCTCAGATCCGGAGTCTACTGACCCCTCAGAGTCGATTTTTGCTTCTCGCCACCGTTTTGAAGGAGGAACAATGTCTCAGTTGATCATGGCCCTGGACCAGGGCACCACCAGTTCTCGAACCATTCTCTTTCGCGACACCGGAGAAATCGTCGCTGTTGCCGGTGCACCTCTGGCGTGTCACTACCCTCAGTCAGGCTGGGTAGAGCAGGATCCGGAGGAGATCTGGAGCAGCCAGCAGCAAACCATCGACCAGGCGCTGGCCCAGGCCAGGGTCTCGCTGAGCGACGTCGCTGCGATCGGGATCACCAATCAGCGCGAGAGCACCATCGCCTGGAACCGGGACACCGGGGAGCCGCTCGGAACGGCCATCAACTGGCAATGTCGCCGCACCGCCGGATTTTGTGACGAGCTCAAGCGCGAGGGGTTCGATGCCGTCCTCCGGAACAAGACCGGCCTGGTCACCGACGCCTACTTCTCCGGAACCAAGATGCGCTGGATCCTTCAGAACGTTCCCAAGGCACAGGCCCTCGCCCAAGCAGGCAAGCTCTGCTTCGGGACTGTGGACTCGTGGCTGATCTGGAAACTCACCGGAGGACGTCGGCACGTCTGCGACATCAGCAACGCCTCCCGGACACTGGTCTACGACATCCACCGGCGCGACTGGGATGACGAAATCCTGCAGCGCTTCGGTATTCCTCGCGAGACGCTTCCGGAAGTCCAGCCCTCCAGCGGTGCCATCGCAGAGACGGACTCCGCGACTTTCGGAGCCAGCGTGCCCATCTCAGGCATCGCCGGGGATCAACAGTCCGCGCTCTTCGGGCAGGCTTGCTTCAGTCCAGGCATGGCCAAGAACACGTATGGCACCGGGTGCTTCATGATGCTCAACACGGGCAACGATCCGGTGGCCTCGCAGCAAGGGCTCCTGACGACCATTGGCTGGCAGATCGGCGATGAGGTGACCTATGCGCTCGAAGGCTCGGTGTTCATCGCAGGTGCGCTGATTCAGTGGCTGCGAGACGGGCTGGAGTTGTTTCAGGATGCGGCAGAGACCGAGGCCATGGCGCTCTCGGTCGAGGACTCCGGGGGCGTGTTCGTGGTCCCGGCTTTTGTGGGGCTGGGTGCTCCGCACTGGGACCCTTACGCACGAGGAACGATCGTCGGCCTGACCCGTGACACCAACCGCCGTCATCTGGTCCGTGCCGCCCTGGAGGCCATCGCCTTTCAATCTGCCGAGATCCTGCAGGGCATGGCTGCCGATACCGGACTCTCCCTGAGCGAGTTGCGCATTGACGGAGGGGCCTCTGCCAACAACTTCCTCTGTCAGTTTCAGGCCGACTTGCTTGGCTTGAACGTCACCCGGCCCAAGGTGATTGAGACTACCGCCATGGGCGCTGCGTTTCTGGCAGGGTTGGGAGCAGGAGTCTGGAAGAGTCCGGAGGAGATTCAGTCCATGTGGCAAGAGGACCGGCAGTTCCAACCGCAGTTTTCTCGGGATGAGGCCGCGTCACGCATGAAGGACTGGGCACGGGCCATTGAGCGCTCCAGGAGCTGGATTGTGGGAGGGTAAACGCCTTTGGTCGAAGCGGACGAGTCCCTCAGCCGCTTCCTGGCCTCCTTTCAGCAAACAAGCCTCGGAGCCCCGAGATCCTCCGGGCCCGGGTCGGTTCAGGGATAGCTTTCCCAGATCACGCTCAGGATGCTCCCGTTGCCATCCCACAGCCCGTAGCAGTTGCCACAGGTGTTGCTTTGCATCCGCTGTTCAGGGACGGAAAACTGTCCTCCGCCAGGAGCGACCACCAGGAAGCTGATCAGCGCGAGGGTCATCAGAACCGCCAGAGAGATTGCAGCACTTTTCATCACTCCTCCTCACATTTGAGTTGGGGAGATACAGGGGGCTTGGCAGCGCTCTGTTCTCCTTCCGGCCATTGACTGTTCTTGCTCCCCAGCCTCTATTTTTCCACAACTGCCTCTCTGCAAAATCAGCAAATCTACCGGAACCTGCGGGAAGTCGTCCTGTTTTCCTTTGACGGCTCGAAGGAACCCGATAGGGTGTTGGAGACTTTGGAACCCCCTGTCCCTGTGGAGGAAATGCCCCGTTTTGACTACAACCTCGTAGCGATCGGAGGAGGTGCTGCCGGTCTGGTCACCTCGTTGGTCGGCTCAACGATCCGGGCACGCGTCGCCCTGATTGAGAAAGACCGCATGGGCGGCGACTGCCTGAACACCGGATGTGTCCCCAGCAAAGCCCTGATTGCCTGTGCCAAGCGTGTCCATCAACTGCACGGAGCCACGGCTTTGGGCCTCCAGACCTCAGGAAAGGTAGACTTCGCTGCAGTCACGCGGCACGTACGGCAGGCGATTGAGCAGATTGCCCCCAACGACAGCGTGGAGCGCTTCACCTCGCTTGGGGTGGAATGCTTCACTGGAGAGGCTCGAGTGTGTTCGCCACAGGAGGTGGAAGTCCACGGGCGTCGACTCACCACACGCAAGGTCGTGATCGCCACCGGAGCTCGTCCCCAAGTCCCTCCGATCCCAGGGCTTTCGGAGGTCTCCTTTTCCCACTCGGAGAACCTGTGGGAGTGGAAAGAACTGCCACAGCGGCTCGCGGTGATTGGAGGTGGACCGATCGGCTGCGAACTGGCCCAGGCCTTTTCACGGCTGGGCTCACAGGTTCAGATCATCCACGATGCCCACCACCTGCTTCCCCGTGAGGATGAAGACGTCACCGAGGCCATCCGTGAGCGCTTCCAGACAGAAGGCATCACGGTGCATTCCGGAGTTCGCATTGAGCGCGTGGAACGGCACTCTGGAGGAACTCGCATTCATTTGAGCTCTGGAGACGAAGGCTCCACACAGCAGGTCGAGGTCGATCACCTCCTGATCGCCGCAGGACGGCAGGCCAACACGGAAGGATTCGGGCTGGAGGAGTTGGGCGTCGAGCTGAATCCGGAGGGAACCATTCGTGTGGATGATTTCCTGCAGACCTCCGTACCACACCTGTACGCCTGCGGAGACGTTGCAGGACCGTATCAGTTCACCCACATGGCTGGACATCAGGCCTGGTATGCTGCGGTCAACGCGCTCTTTTCGCCGTGGAAGCGGTTTGCCGCCGACTACTCGGTGGTTCCCTGGTGCACATACACCGACCCGGAGGTCGCCCGAGTTGGTCTCAACGAGCAGGAAGCGCGGCTTCAGGGAGTTCCGTACGAGGTGACCTCTTGGGGGTTTGAACACCTGGACCGTGCGATCACCGACGGCGAGGCCTCCGGAATGCTGAAGATCCTCACGGTTCCCGGAAAAGATCGTCTGCTCGGGGTCTCGATCTGTGGGCCTCACGCGGGCGAGTTGCTGGCAGAGTATGTTCTGGCCATGAAGCACGGCTTGGGGCTAAACGCGATCCTCCGGACCATTCATGCCTACCCCACGTTTGCCGAATCGAGCAAACTCGCGGCCGGGGTCTGGCGCAAACAGCGTGTCCCATCCGGGCTGCTGAAGGCGCTGGGGCTGTTTCATCGCTGGCAGAGGAGGTAACATGCCATCTCGGACCATTTGGAGGTGGGGTGCCTTTCTGCTGCTGTGTGCGGCAATCGCAGCGTTCCTGGCGTTTGACCTCGGGACCTACCTGAGTCTGGAATTTCTCAAGGCCTCTCAACATCAATTGGCCACGTTTTATGCTGCAGCCCCCTTTCAGACGTTGGCCTCGTACTTCCTGCTCTATGTCCTCACCACGGCCCTTTCCCTCCCGGGAGCCGCCGTGCTCACGCTGGCCGGAGGAGCCTTGTTTGGGGTGGGAACCGGGCTGCTGGTGGTCTCTTTTGCCAGCAGTCTGGGGGCGACGCTGGCGATGCTGATCGCCCGCTTTCTGCTCAAGGACTGGGTGCAGCAAAAATTCGGACAGAGGCTGGAGCCGCTTCATAGCGGGGTCGAGCGAGAAGGCGCCTACTCGCTGTTTGCCCTGCGCCTGGTCCCGGCAGTTCCGTTCTTTCTGGTGAATCTGGGGATGGGGTTGACGCGCATGCCCGCCCTCAAGTTCTACCTGATCAGCCAAACCGGGATGCTCCCGGGAACCTTGGTCTACGTCAACGCAGGATCGGAGCTAGGCAAGATCGAATCTCTTGCCGATGTGGCCTCTCCGACGCTGATCGGGGCGTTTGTGCTGCTGGCCGTGTTTCCATGGCTGGTCAAAACCGCCTGGAACCGTTGGCGCGGAGCGGCAACCTGATGCCCCGGAAGCTGCTCAGGTGCCTGGTAGCGATCCGGAGCGCTCGTAGGCCCGATGCTGGCGGCGGCGCTTGTTGACAAACTGTTCCCCAGTGTTCCGAGACACCAGCTCATACAGCAACGCCCGCTTGCCCGGACGTCCGCGGAGGATGCGTCCCAGGCGCTGAACGTGCTCCCGAATGCTTCCGCTTCCGGAAACCACGACCCCCACGTTTGCCTCTGGAACGTCCACCCCCTCGTTGAGCACCTTTGAGGTGACCAGCACCGGATACTCGCCCTCACGAAAGGCCTGCAAAAAAGCCTGACGCTCCGGGAGCTTGGTGTGGTGGGTGAGCACCGGCAGAAAGAAGTTCCGTCCCAGCCGGTAGGCGGTTTCATTGTCCTGTGTGAAGATGATGATCCGGTCCTGGGCGTGGCGGCGAAGTATGTTCCAGACGGCCTCCTCCTTCGCGGCAGAGGCCTGACTGAGTCGCTTCTGAGCCAAGTAGGCCTGGAACGCTTCGCGCCCTCGCACACTGCGGCTGCTCTTCCAGAGAAAATTCTTCCAGCCTCCGCTTCCCCGCATGTCGATGCGCTCCTGCCGGAGGAACTGCGTGTACTTCTCTCGCTGTGTCCAGTACGCCTCTTCCTCTTCGGGAAGCATCTGCACTTGGACGGTCTGGACGTCGTACGGAGCCAGCGTTCGTCCCTGCAGTTCATCGATGTGCGCTTCGTAGCAGAGCGGCCCACACAGCTCGTAAAGCACTTCCTCGCGTCCATCGCTACGCTCCGGAGTAGCTGTCAGCCCCAGTCGAAAGGGGGCGATCGATCCAAGCGCCGTGAACTGCACCTGATCTCCGGGAAGGTGGTGGCATTCATCAAACACCAGCAACCCGAAGCGATTCCCAATCTGCGGAACATGAATCAGCGCGGAGTCGTAGGTGGCCACCGTGATGGGCTGAAGGTCCTGAACCCCCCCGCCAAGGAGTCCAATGGGACAGGCAAAGTGTTCCTGTAGCACGGTGTGCCACTGGCGCATCAGATCAAGTGTGGGGACGTGAATCAAGGTGGGGCGTGCCGTGCGGGAGATCAGCATCACGGCCAGAATCGTCTTGCCCGCGCCGGTGGGCAGGACCACCACGCCGCGCTGCTGCTCCAGCCAGGCATGAGCAGCCTCTTGCTGGTAGGGGCGTGGTTGGAGGTCTTGTCGAAGCGGAAGGTCGATCGGCTGGAACTCCCGGGCCTGGTCCTGGTACGGCAGGCCTGCACGATGGATGGAGAGGACCAACTCGCGGTACTTCCAGGCCGGCGCGCGCCATCCCTGGACTCGTTCATCCCAAGTGACGCCTTCGAGCAACGGGGTCACCGTCTCTGGAATTCGGGAGCTGCCGTTCCAGTCCAGAAGCAGCGTCCCGCGGTCAAAGCGGAAGGTCAGCCCCGTTTCGGACATCAGACCACGTGGGTTCCCGGTCCGACGTCCAGATGCCGCTCCAGCTCAGCCATGCCGTGGCTGACGTCCAGCGGGATGCCCTGCATCTGACAGCTCATCCCAAGCGCGTAGAGCACCTTGAAGAGGTTATGGGAGCGGCATTGCTCTCCCATCTGGCCAATCCGAACGATGTCGAGACCGAAGGCTCCGGAGATCTCCACGTTGAAGCGCGAAGACATGGTCTTCCGCACTGCCGCGCTGTTCACGCCTTCAGGGAGCTTGATGGCCACCACGGAGTTCAGTCGATAGTTTTCCGGGACAAACAGTTCCAGCCCCATGGCCTCAACGCCGGCCTGCAGAGCGCGAGAGCAGACATAATGCCTCCGGAAGCGCACGGGCAGGGTCTCCTCACAGATCTGGCGCATCGCCTCGTGCATGGCGAGGACCCCCGGAACCGGCGCGGTGTAGTGATACTGCTGATGCCCCCAGAACTTCTGGGCCCGGAGCGCGTCAAAGCACCAGTGCGTTTGCCGAGCAGTCCGCTGCTCAATGACGCTCCACGCCTCCTCCGAGAAGGCCAGCATCGAGACTCCCGGAATCGAGGCCAGCCCCTTCTGTCCTCCGGCAATCGCTGCGTCAATGCCCCACTGATCCATCAGCAGCGGCATGGTCGTCAGAGTCACCACCGCATCCGTGACCACCAGCGCTCCGTGGTTCTTCGCCAGCCGAACGATCTCTTCCAACTCTGTGGTGTGGACCCCGCAAGAAGTTTCGCCCTGAACCACGGTCAGCACGTCGTAAGACTTCTTCCGCAGAGCCGCCTCCACCTCTTCGGCCCAGATTGGCCGGATCGCTTCGGCCTCGATGACGTCCACCTCGGCTCCCACTCCTTCGGCCATCTCTCCCAAACGACCGCTGAAGGTTCCCACCTTGAGCACCAGCGCGCGACGTCCGGGCCAGAGCAAATTGGTGACTGCCATCTCCAGCGAGGCCGAGGCCGGACCGGAGACCCCGAAGATCTTGTCCGACTCCGTCTGAAACGCATACCGGGTCATCCGCTTGAGGTGTTTGACCACCGTATCCATCGTTTCCCCAAGATGATTGATCACCACTCCGTTCGCACGAGACACCGCATGAGAAATCGGCACGGGTCCGGCTCCCATCAGCAACAGCGGCTCTGCGGGAAGGAGCGTGTCGAGCCTCACCGATGAAGGAGCCTCCAGCAATTCGGCAGCACTGAAGTCCGGGAGGCTGGCCGGGGAGTCGGTTCCGGAGAGAGCGGAGTCCTCCGTGGAGGAGGCAGGCAGATCAAGTTGTTGGTCCATGGAGTCCGGGCAGAGGCTTGGGAGAAATTTCGCTATTTTAAAGACTTTCGCTTCGTGGTGCAAGGTGCTCTCCGGAAGTCGGTAGCGGCACTGTAATTCCCCTGCAATTCTCAGGGAAATTGCGGATTGCACTTCGGACCTTCCGGGCGTTAACTGGACATTAGGACCCGCCACGTTCCTCACATGTCGCGGAGGGCACATGTCTTCGATCAAATTGCCCATCACCATCAACATGGAGAACCAGCTCAAGGCTTGGTTCGACAAGATCAAGGGGCGGGGGCCAGAGACCTCCGTACAGCCCTGCATCACGCTCTCCCGGGAGTTCGGCTGCCAGGGGTATCCGGTGGCCGAGGCGCTGAAGCGGTTGCTGGAGACTCCGGAACGCCCGTGGTCGATTCTGGACAAGACGATCCTGGAAGAAGTTGCTGCGCGTTCCGGGTTTCCGATCACACGGATCGACTCCGTTTCTCAGGCAGATCCGGTCTTTCGCTCCATGATCTCCCTGTTCACTTCCGCCGGTCAGGCCAGCTCCCTGGAAATCTTCGAGTACACCCGGCAGGTGATCCGGGAGGCCGCAACTCGGGGGAACTGCATCATCGTGGGCAGAGGCGGAACCATCATCACTCAGAGCCTTCCCCATTGTCTCCATGTGCGCCTGATCGCGCCTCTGGAGTTCCGGGTCCGGAACATCGCCCAGACCCAGGACCTTGAGGAGGAGGCCGCCCGGAAGCTGGTGGCAACGCGGCAAAGTCAGCGTGAGGAGTACTTCCGACACTTCACGCATGCCTCGGCGTCAGACCCGGAGCATTACCACATGATCCTGAACAACGCTCGGCACACTCCGGACGAGATCGCGCGGCTGGTTGCCTTTCAGCTGGAGAACCTGGGACTGTGGGCGGGATAGCCTGAGAGGCTTGGAGGGGGATCTGGACGGAACCGGAGGCTCCGTCCGGAAGGGAGAGTCCCCAACTACTTGAGCGAGGCCAGGAACGCCGCTACGTCGTTGACCGCCTGATCGGTCGCCAACGTCATGGACATCGGACGCATCTGCGCTCCGTAAACATCTTTGGGATTTGCTCCCCGGATGCCTTTCTTGAAGTGGTTGATCTGACGGACCGTGTACCAGTCGTACTGCGTGGAAATGCGCGGAGCATTCAAGGCCTGGTTCCCCTCTCCGTTGGCTCCGTGGCAGGAGGCACAAACGGCAAAAGCGGCCTTGCCCTTGGCAGCGTCGCCTTTCACCGTTTGAGCAACAGGCTTCGGCTTGAGGGAGGCGATGTATGCGGACACGTCATTGACTGCCTGCTCGTTGGCCAGCGTCATGGACATCGGACGCATCTGCGCTCCGTAGACGTCCTCCGGATGCGTTCCCCGAATTCCAGCCTTGTAGTTGTTCAGTTGGCGGGCCACATACCACTCCTGCTGCCCAGCAATCTGGGGGGCGTTCAGCGCAGCATTTCCCTCTCCATTCGCACCGTGACATGAAGAACAGACGGCGTAGAGCCCCTTGCCCTTGGCGGCATCTCCAGCGGCCTGAGCGCTGCTGACCAGGAAAAGTCCCGCAATGAGGGCGAGGCTAATGGCATTGAATTTCTTCATTAAATACTCCTTGAAGGATTTCGGTTGGGTGGGCCCGCAGGCCTGGATTCTCCGTTGCGGCGGAGTGCTGGATACAGCCCGTGCACTTTAGCAGGCAGAGACTGATTTGACAACGTATTTGAGGCGATTGCAGCGGATAGCCCTCCACACGAGAACCCTCGTTTGACCTTGACTTTTTGGGCCTCTTTTTCCTTAATTCAGCCTGTCTTGTCTCGTAACAAGCCGCACTCTTCCCTGTAGGGGGCATCACGGAGGATACATGCAGCAGCAGCTTCAGCGCATCCAGCAGGCCCACAAGCCACTGAAGTTGATTGAAAACCGCACCGTTTTTGGAGGTGAAGACACCGAGTTTTCGGTCTACGACACCTACCAACGTGCGGAGCGCGTCGCACTCAGCGCCTCCAACCCTCTCTACTGTGGAATGGTCACCGGTCGAAAAGTGATCCATTTCGACAGTTATCCCCTGTTCGACTTTCTCCCCGGGGAGTCGCTGGTGGTTCCTCCGGATGAAGAGATCTACATCGACTTCCCGGAAGCCGCGTTTGAAGATCCCACCAAGTGCCTCACCGTTGAAATTGAGACCCGGAGACTTTACGAAATCCTGGGGCGCATGAACGAGCGTATGCCCCGCTCTGAAGACTCCGGAGAGTGGAGCTACGACCCTCAGAACCAGTACCACTTCCGCAACCCACAACATCTGGAGCGCGTGGTCTCCGAATTGGTAAACGTCTTTACGGAGAACAATCCGTTGCGGGATCAGTTGATTGACGTCAAGGTGATGGAATTGGTCATCCGGATGATGCAGCACGAAGCCTCCGGACGCTGGCTGCATCAGAGCCAGCACTACACCACCAGCAACGGGCTTTCCAAAGCCGCGGAGTTCATCAAGGCCAACCTGCATCGAGGCATCTCGATCGAGGAGTTGTCCCGCCACGCATGCATGAGCAAAACCAACCTCTTCCGCTACTTCAAGAACGAGTTCGGCCTTACTCCGGTGCAGTACATCAACCAACTGCGGGTCGAGCGAGCCTGCCAGTTGCTGCAGCATCCGGAGCACTCGGTTACGGATGTGTGCTTCATGATGGGATTTACCTCGGTGAGCTATTTCATCAACCTCTTCAAGAGCATTCGCGGCCTCACGCCAAAGCAGTATCAGGCGCAACAGCGCCAGACCCTGCGCACCCCACTCCGTTGGTCTTCTTCACAGCAAGTTCCGGTCTGAACCTCCGTAAACATCAGAAAATTTTTGTTGCCAAAGATCTCAATCTTGAGACAATTGGAAACTGTGAGGTCTGCGTCCCCCCTCTGTTCGCACCTCAATTCAGTACAAACTCCGCCTCATCCAGAGGACTCCGCAGAGCCCTGGACCCCAAGGGGGGTTGCCCCTCGCAGGGAGGACGTGATCCCTGTTGGTGAAATCCCGGAAGCATGAAGCACGATCGCTCCTCGCAGGGAGGAGGTGGTCGCCTCAGATCAAACACCTGAAGAGAGAATCGAGATGAAAAAGATCAGCCTACGCTACCTTGCTGTCGTGGCCGCAGCCGTGCTATCGGCAGGCTCACTCATGGCTCAAGAGCAGCTCTCCATTGCCACCGGAGGAACCGGAGGTGTGTATTATCCGATGGGAGGAGGGCTCGCAGAGGTCATCAATCGACACGTGCCGGGCTACCAGGCCACCGCAGAGGTGACCGGAGCCTCCGTGGCCAACATGGGGCTCATTGCCACAGGCGACGCCGATCTGGCACTGGGTCTGGCGGACACCGTTCAGCAAGCCCAGACCGGTACCGGACGCTTTGAAGGCAAGCAGCTGCCCATGATTCGCGGACTGGCTTCCATGTATGCGAACATGGTGCAGATCGTCACCTTGTCCAACAGCGGCATCCAGAGCCTCTCGGACCTCAAGGGCAAGCGGGTTTCTGTAGGTGCGCCCGGTTCCGGAACCGAGGTCAACGCCAGCACAATCCTCAACGCGAACGGCATCACCTATGATGACCTCGATGCACAGCGGCTGAACTTCAACGAGACCGCAGACGCGCTGGCCAACGGAGACATCGACGCCGGATTCTGGAGTGTTGGCGCCCCGACCTCCTCGATCATGAACCTGGCCACCAACAAGTCGATCCGGATGATCCCACTGAGCAGCGCCGAGATCCAGGCCGCCCGCAACGCGAACCCCATCTTTGCCCGCACCACCCTCGCCGGAGGCATCTATGAAGGGGTCGACCAGGGAGTCCCGGTGCTTGGAGTTCCCAATGTCCTGACCGTCTCTTCGGAGATGTCGGATGAGTTGGCCTACACGATCACCAAGGCCATGTTCGAGCACATTGATGAACTCAAGGCCGTACACCCGGCAGCCAACCAGACCACAATCGAGTTCACGCTGGACGCCACTCCGGTGCCTCTGCACCCGGGGGCGATTCGCTACTACGAAGAAGTGGGAGCCTCTGTCCCGGCACGCCTGCGCCCGTGACTTTCCTGAAAGGGGGAGGGCTGCTGGCTCTGCTCCTTTTGTCTTCAACCCATTTGACTCATGCAGCACTGCTGAGTGTGCGGCTGATGGAGACCGGCCAATTGCTGGCCCGGTTCTCCATCGCTGAAGGGCAGGGCTGGTCCATCCTCTGGAACCACTCGGTACAGGGCTTCGAGGTCGAAGACTGCTACGAGAACCGTTCCGGGAGAATGGTCTTGGTCCGCTCGCACCTGCCGGACTTCGCCGCCGGGCTGGATCACATCCCGGGTCGCGGACGTCAGGTCTCCGACGGGAATGGAGGTTACTGGATTGAGGCGCTGGACGAGCCCGTCCCGGGAAACGCCTATGTCCTCCGCCCGGGAGGCCCAAAAGTCAACCACCGACTCCGGACTCCGGACCGCGAAATGTCCCTGTCCGCTCTGGCGGAACGTGCGAGAGTCAAGATCGCCCTTGAGCCGGAAGAGGATTGAATGCCTGATTCAAGCGAACGCTCCCCCTCACAGCCTGTTCTTGTTGCCCGGCTGATCGCCTCGGTCGGTGTTGCCCTCTCCCTGTTTCAACTCTACGCTGCCGGGGTGCAGCCGCTGGGGCTCTTCTTCCAGCGCCCGATTCACCTGGGGTTCGTCCTCGTCCTCTGCTTTCTGGTCTACCCTGTGTCCGGTCCGGATCGTCCCCGGAGCGTGCTGGAGTGGCTGCTGGACGGAGTTCTGGCCGCCGGAGGCATCCTGGTCGGGCTCTGGCTGCCGCTGAACATCGACACCATCGCCAACGCGATCTTCCCCAGACAGATCGACGTCATCGTGGGGATCATCACCACCCTCCTGGTGCTTGAGGCCGCAAGACGTGCCGTGGGGCTGGGCATGACATTGATCGCGGCGGTCTTCATCGCCTACGGGTTTGCCGGACGCAAAGGCGAGTTCCCATGGCTGGCCGAGTGGCTCCCCGGAATTCTCAACCACCGGGGCTACTCCCTCGATCGCCTGGCCAATCAACTCACGCTCGGAGCCGAAGGGATCTTCGGGATTCCCCTGGGCGTGGCCTCGACCTTCATCTTCGTCTTTGTCCTCTTCGGAGCATTTCTGGAGGTTACAGGCGCCGGGAAGTTCTTCATCGACCTGGCCTACGCCACGACCGGACGTCAGCGGGGAGGCCCGGCCAAGGCGGCGATCATCGCCTCGGCCGGAATGGGCTCCATCTCCGGATCTGCAATCGCGAACGTTGTCACCACCGGAGCCTTCACCATTCCGCTGATGAAGCGTCTGGGCTACCGCCCGGCCCAGGCCGGAGGCATTGAGGCTGCCGCGTCTACCGGAGGACAGATCATGCCGCCACTGATGGGTGCCGGAGCGTTCCTGATGAGCGAATTCACCCAGACGCCCTACATTCACATCGTCCTGGTCTCCATCTTCCCGGCCTTTCTCTACTTTGGCGCAGTCTACCTGCTGGTTCACATTGCCGCAGTGAAGCAGGGGATGCAGGGGCTCTCGGAGGAGGAACTACCACGCCTGCGCACCGTGATGCTGGAGGGCTGGCACTTCCTCCTGCCACTTGGGCTGCTCACCTGGCTGCTGGTTGGTGGATACTCTCCGATGCGTGTCGGGTTCTATACAATCCTCTCCATCATGGTCGCGGCTGCAGGTCGGGCGCTCTGGCACTTCTTCTCCGGAGCCCCAAGCCTCCTGGAGTTCTGGAGGCTGACACGACGCGGCACCGCCTTGACTCTCCAGGCGCTGGAGCTCGGAGCCCGAAACGCTATCGCCGTCTCCATGGCCTGCGCTGTTGCAGGGATCATTGTGGGTGTGGTCGGGCTAACCGGACTTGGCCTCAAATTCTCTGCAATGATGATGGCGCTCTCGGGAGGCAACCTGTTCATTGCCCTCTTTCTCGTGATCATCGCCAGCCTGGTTCTAGGCATGGGCCTGCCGGTGACCGCAGCCTACATCGTCCTGATCATCCTGGTCGGTCCGGCTTTGACGACCGAATTCGGCGTCCCCTTGCTGATCGCTCACCTGGTCGTCTTCTGGTACTCCCAGGACTCCAACGTGACCCCGCCGGTTGCCCTCGCCGGATTTGCCGGGGCAGCGATTGCGGGCTCCAGCCCCATGGAGACCAGCGTTCAGGCGTGGAAGTTTGCCAAGGGGCTCTACCTCATCCCGCTGTTCATGGTCTACAACGAGGTCATCATCCTCGGAGGTCCGTTGCTGTTGGTCCTCTGGAACGGCTTCATCGCCATCCTCGCGCTGGTCGCCTTTGCTGCCGTGCTGGAAGGCTTTCTCTGGGCTCCACTCCCGCACTGGCAGCGCCTGCTACTTGTTCCCGGGGTGGTCGCTGTGTTCTGGCCACAGATCCCGGTTGAAGCCGCAGGAGTCGCTGCCATCGCGCTCGTGTTCTTCCTCAACCGACGCGCTGGACAGCAGGTAGCCTGAACCCATCAGGCCTGTGTTTTTTGCTCTTGATGATGCCAAGAATCTGGAAATTCTAAAGTTTTCGCTAGTTTTGCCGAAAAGGGAGACAAGCACCTCACAACAATTGGGGTATTTGCTTCATTCTCCATCGAGATTGTCCCATGAGCAAAAGGGCCTTCGTTCTCTTCCTTTTC
>JAYPUA010000006.1:61969-78883 GCA_038133845.1 Deltaproteobacteria bacterium | reverse complement strand
TACGAGTTCCCAACCAAGAACTACAACATCGGCTTCTCCCTGAAATTCTCCAGCAAGCACTAACCGGTTTCTCCGGAATCTCGCCTGTCTTTCACTTCTGGATGTGCCATGCCTCCAGAGCAACTCTCCCTTTTTGCAGATCTGGACGAGGAGGGCTCATCAACTCCCAAAGTCTTCCTCGGTTGTCCGGAGTGGGCCAATACCGACTGGCGTGGGAGCCTCTTTCCGCAAAGAGCATCCTCTGCCGAATTCCTGGGGCACTACGCTTCCGTCTTCAACACGGTTGAAGGAAACACCACCTTCTATGCCCTGCCTCGTCCAGAACTTGTCCAGCGCTGGCACGAGGAGACTCCCGAAGGTTTTCGCTTCTGCCTCAAGTTTCCCAAGCGCATCTCGCACGAACTGAGGCTCCGGCACGTGGAAGAAGAGCAGGCGCTGTTCTTCCGGACCTTCGCACCTCTTGAGGAGCGCCTTGGGCCGCTCTTTCTACAACTCTCTGCCGCGTTCGGTCCGGACGCGCTCGGGGTGCTGGAGCGGTTCCTTCGGGGGCTCCCGGGAGGCTTCCGCTATGCCGTGGAAGTCCGGCATCCGGAGTTCTTCCGCCAAGGAGAGGCCGAGCAGCGCCTGGAGGAGGTGCTGCACAAGCACCAGGTCGCCCGTGCAGTCTTCGACACAACAGAGCTTTTTGCCAGCGAGGCCACCGATGCGGTGACGCAGGAGGCACAGCGCAAGAAGCCGGGGGTCCCTTTCCGGGACTCCGTCACCACAGACTTCGCGCTGGTTCGCTTCGTGGGGCATCTTGAGGACGCGCGAAACCATGAGGCGCTGGAACGCTGGGCCCAGCGGGTGGCGCGCTGGCTCAGCGAGGGCCTCACCCCGTGGTGCTTCATTCACACTCCCGGAGACGTCACCGCCCCCGCCCTGGCCCGGACCTTCCACCAAGACCTCTGCCGCCACCTCCCGACACTTCCAGAGCTTCCCGCCTTCCCGGGCGAGCAGGAACCCCGGCAGATGGACCTGTTCTGAACATCGGACTCCAGCAGGTCAGGCCTCCTGCTTCCGGCCCCAGTCGCTCATCCGTTTGCAACTTTTCCAGCAATTGCGCATGCTGGCTCGCATCACCTGCATGCCTCCAGAACGACTCTGGGCCGAACTTTTGAGCAAACACCGCATGTCCCAACCCAAGTCTCAGGTCTGGGGAAGTCACCTCAGCCGACCCCCTGCCGAAACGAACGTCCTCTTCTGTGCCGGACGCGACGTCCAGCCGCTGCCGATGGCCGACGAGGTCCTCATCCCCTACGACCTGTGGACGAACCGGGCGCACTCCATCATGCTCCATCGGCAGGGGCTGATTCCCTCGGAGGCCCTGCGCGGAATTCTGGCGGGACTCCGGGAGCTGGAGCAATTGCATGCGGCCGGAGCCTTTCGCCTTGACCCGGCCAAGGAGGACGTTCACATCAACGTCGAGGCTTTTGTCACAGAGACTCAGGGGGCAGAGGCCGGAGGTCGGATGCACATCGGACGGAGCCGCAACGACCAGACCGCCTGTGACATCCGGATGTATCTGCGCGATGTTGGGCTCCAGATGAAGACCTCCGTGAGTCAGCTCGTCGAGACGCTCCTCACGCTCGCCGAAGCGCACGTCCACACGGTGATGCCCGGGTTCACGCATTATCAGCCGGCCATGATCACCACCTGGGGGCACTGGCTGTGCTCCTACGCCCAAGGGCTGCTCCGAGATCTGGAGCGCCTACAGCTTGCGGTGTCGCTGGTCAACCGGAACCCGCTGGGGGCTGCCGCATCGTTCGGGACCTCCTGGCCGTTGGATCGGCAGTTCACCACGGAGCTGCTCGCTTTTGAGCAGGTTGAGCTGAACACTCTGGACTGCATTACCGCACGCTGGGAGAACGAGGCCCAGTTGGCTCAGAGCCTGGCGATGCTCATGAACCGGCTGAGCGTTGTCGCGCAGGACCTGATCGTCCTCAGCCTGCCCTACTCCGGGATGGTGCGCATTGACGACGCCTTTGTCACCGGCTCTTCCATCATGCCGCAGAAGAAGAACCCGGACTTTGCTGAGGTGATCAAGTCCAAGGCCTCGCTGGCTCACGGCTACCTGATGAGCCTGCTCGGCATCCAGAAGGGCGGACTGAGCGGCTACAACCGCGATACACAGGCCACCAAGTACCTGATTCTGGACCTGATCCGTGAATGCGAAGAGGCTCCGGAGCTGCTCACCGGAGTCTTTCAGACCCTGCAGGTGCAACCGGAGCAGATGCGGGCACAGTGCGAGGTGGGCTTCATGAACGCCGTGGATCTCGCTGACTGGCTGGCCCGTGAACTCGGGCTGCCCTTCCGAGAGTGCTACAACGTGCTCGCCAAAGCGGTGCGGCTCTCGGAACCGGAGACACGCATCACCTACTCTGCCCTGCAGCAGGCGTTGCAGGAGTCTGGACGTCCGGAGCTTGTCCCGCAGGCCGACTTCGAGCGCCTGCAAGACCCGGTACGCCTGCTGGCGGAACGGCAACACCTGGGGAGTCCGGCACCAGAGCAGGTCCGTGCACAAGCGCAGGCCATGCGGCAGCAGCTTCAAGGCTTCCAGGAAGGCGCCTCCGTACAGAAGCAGCGCATCTCCACGGCTCGTGAACGCTGCCGCAACCATCCTGTTCCCGAGTAAGCAACCGACGTTCAGAGCCTATGTTCAGCCACCTCCACCTGCACACGCAGTACTCCTTGCTCGAAGGCGCAATCCGCGTCAAGAAGTTGGTCAAGGTCCTTCAGGAGCGCGGATTCGAGTCCTGTGCGATCACGGATCACGGGAACATGTACGGTGCGGTCGAGTTTCACCACGCTCTGCGCGGAGCCGGACTGAAGCCGATTCTGGGCCTGGGCGCCTGGGTGGTGGAAGGCCGTCTGGACGAGCACCAGGACTCTCCCAAGGTGCAGAGCTGTGCGCTGAACCTGCTTTGTGAAAACCGTGAGGGCTACCAGAGCCTGACCTACCTCTCCAGCCTCGGGTTCACCCAAGGTAAGCTCAAGGGAGTGCCTCACCTCGACCACAGCCTACTGGAACAGCACGCCCAAGGCCTGATCGCCTTCAGCGGGAGCATCGAGAGCGAAATCGGTCAACGCCTCCTGAACGGACGGCAGGAGGAGGCTCGCTGCCTCGCAAAGTGGTATCAGGAGCTGTATGCAGGGGGCTTCTTCCTGGAGGTGCAGAACACCGGGCGTCCAGAGCAGCCGTCTCTGAATGCTCAAGTCGTGGCGTTGGCGCAGGAGCTGGGCATTCCGCTCCTTGGAACCAACGACTGTTTCTACCTCGACCCGGACGAGGCCGAGGCCCAGTACATCCTCTGGCTGATGGGGCAGCAGCGGCGCGTGACGGATTCCGACGTCCCCCCACAGTTTCCGCCGGAGCGGTTTCTCCGGACCGAGGAGCAGATGCGCGAGGCGCTTGCCGGACTTCCGGAGGAGGCGCTCACCAACACTCAGGCCATTGCCGAGCGCTGCGAGGTCGACCTGTTCAACAAACAGTACTTCCTGCCGAATTTCGAGATCCCCCAGCAGTATACGCTTGACTCGTGGCTAGAGAAGGAGGCCCAGGAGGGCTTGGAGAAGCGGCTCTCACTGCTCTATGAGCTCTATCACCCGACGGACTCGTTTGAGGAGTTCCGGCAGCCCTACGATGCGCGGCTGAAGTTCGAGCTGGAGATCATCATCTCGATGAAGTTTCCGGGCTACTTTCTGATCGTTGCGGACTTCATCAACTGGGCCAAGAATCACGGCGTGTCGGTCGGTCCGGGACGCGGTTCCGGAGCCGGATCGCTGGTGGCCTACTCACTCCGCATCACGGATGTGGACCCCTTGCGCTACGGGTTGCTCTTTGAGCGCTTCCTCAACCCGGACCGCATCTCGATGCCGGATTTCGACATCGACTTTGATGTTGAGGGGCGCGACAGCGTGATCGAGTACGTCCGGCAGCACTATGGCGAGCAGAACGTCTGCCAGATCGCCACCTTCGGCTCCCTCAAGGCCAAGGCCGTGGTCCGGGGCGTCGCGCGGGTGTTGGACTTTCCCTACTCCGAGGCAGACAAGATCGCCAAGCTGGTTCCGAATGAGTTGAACATTGCCCTCGACGATGCGCTCAAGAAGGAGCCCGAGTTGGCCCGGATGGCCCGGGAGGGGACGGAAAACGAACAGCGGCTGATCGGCCTGAGCCTCAAGCTGGAGAATCTGAACACACACCTTGGGACTCACGCGGCCGGGGTGATCATCATGGATCAGGACATCCGGGAAGTCATGCCCGTGTGTACCGGACGCGAAGGGGAGTTGCAGTCGCAGTACACCATGAAGTGGGCCGAAGACCAGGGGGCCGTGAAGTTCGACTTCCTCGGGCTGCTCAACCTCTCCAACATCGACCAGACCCTGGACCTCCTCAATGCGGAGCGTCCGGAGTCGCAGCGGCTGGACCTGGACCGGATCTCCATGGACGACCCGCTGGCCTTCGAGCTGCTTTGCAAGGCCGACACAACCGGAGTGTTTCAGGTCGAGTCTTCCGGGATGAAGCGTCTGCTCGCCGACATGCGTCCAAGTTGCTTCGAGGACATTGTCGCCATCCTCGCGCTCTATCGCCCCGGACCGCTCGGTTCCGGGATGGTCGACGACTTTGTCCAGTGCAAGCACGGGCGCAAGAAGGTCGTCTACCCCCACCCCCTGATGGAGCCGATCCTCAAGGAGACCTACGGAGTGATGGTGTACCAAGAGCAGATCATGCAGGGCGTGCAGGTGCTCGCCGGGTTCACTCTCGGACAGGCCGACCTGCTCCGACGGGCGATCGGCAAGAAGATCGTGGAGGTCCTTGCCGAGCAGCGTGCCAAGTTTGTGGACGGTTGCCTGGCCAACCCGGAGTTTGTGGAGAAGTGTCCCGCCAACACCACCCCGCAGGAGAAGGCCAATGAAATCTTCGACCTGATCGACTACTTCTCCGGGTACGGCTTCAACAAATCTCACACGGTTGCCTACGGGCTGATCTCCTACCAGACCGCCTACCTCAAGGCCCACTACCCGGTGGAGTTCATGGCCGCCTTGCTCAATGGCGCGATGGGCTCACCGGAGAAGGTGGTCAACTTCATCGGCGAGTGCAAGGAGATGAGCATCCCCGTGCTGCCTCCCGATGTGAACCACAGCGGCAAGGCCTTCACCGTCTCCCCCCTCGGGTACAAGGTCACCCGACGGACGCTGACTCACTTTGACCGGGACTGGTCCGGCCTTGAGGATGCCGTCCGGGAGACCTGGAAACGGGCCTTGCAGATCCTCCGAGAGCGCGAGTTCGAGCAGGCAGACGAGTTTTTCCGGGAGCTCCGGCGTCAGGGCTCGGAGACGCTTCCGGACGGACTGACCGAGTGGTTGGGACGCGAGGCCAGGGTGCTCGCGGTGCGCTTCGGGCTGAACGCTGTCAAGAACGTGGGAGGACACGCCGTGGATGCCATCCTGGAGGTCCGGGAGAAGGGGGCGCTAACAGACTTCATGGAGTTCTTGAAGACCGTGGACCTGGGTCGTCTGAACAAGCGCATGCTGGAGACGCTGGTCAAGTGTGGCGCTTTCGATTCGCTCCACACCAACCGCGCCCAGCTTTTTGCCGTGCTGGACATGGCGATGCACCTGGCCCAGGAGTTTCAGCGCGATCAGGATGAGAACCAGGTTTCGCTCTTTGAACTGATGGACGAGTCCGATGCCCGGGCGACGGAAACCCGGCTTGAGTTTCCGGAGCTGCGGGACTGGTCTACCGAAGAGCGGCTCAAGCAGGAGAAAGAGGCCCTCGGGTTCTACGTCTCCGGACACCCGCTTGACCGCTACCTGGCCGAGGCCCGGCAGCTGGCCACCACGACCGCGGAGTTGCTCGATGGGACCTTCAGCGACGAACACGCTTCGCTAGTGGGTATTGTCGTGGACAAGACCGTCCGGCTCAACAAGGACTCCGAAAAGTTTGCCATCGTCCGCGTTGAAGACCTCCGGGGGACCCTGGAATTCCCGGTCTATGCGCGTACCTACGGCGACTGCGCCGAGTTGCTGGAGAGCGATGAGCCGCTGCTGATTCACGGACGGGTCGTGCAGCGCGACGACGAGGTGACCCTGATTCCGGACCGTATCCAGCGCCTGAGCGATGTCCGGATGAACGAGGCCGAGCGCCTGACCCTCGAACTTTATCCGGACTCACTGAGTGATGAACAGCTGCGACTGCTGAGGAACATCCTCAAGAAGTACCCCGGAGAGAAGCCGCTGGACTTTCTGGTTCATGCCGAAGATGGCGTGGAGGTCACGGTCAGCGTTGAGGAGAACCTGCGCTTTGCGCCGGCCCTGACATTGGAGTTGGAGGAGCTGCTGCCCTCCCGTCAGATCTGGTTTCGCTACCCTCCACGCACAAAGAATGGCTCGGCTTCCGGGAGAAGGTATGCTCATGCCGCATGAGGTGCCCGGCCTTCCTGAAACCCGCCAACCGGTCATCCGCCTGGCAACTGAAGAAGATGTCGAGCCCCTGCACCGGATGCTGAAATCGCTGGCCGGAAATCATGGGCCCGAGACAGAATTTCTCGCAGAACCGGAGGACATCCGACGCGATGGGTTTGGGCCCCAGGCCCGCTATGAGTCGTGGGTGGTTGAAGTGGCGGCGGTTCCCGCTGGATTTGCGAGTTTTTTCCCCACCTACTCCACCTTCAAGTCCAGAGCTTGCCTGCACCTGGACAACCTCTACGTGGAGCCCGAGTTTCGCGGCCTGGGCCTGGCACAGCTGCTGCTGAGGCAGGTCCGGCAACGCGCGCTTGAGCTGGAGTGCTGGCGAATCGATCTGCACGTCCACGTGAGCAGCCCGGCCCGTCAGGTCTATGAGCGCTTTGGGTTCACCCACACCTCCGATACCGTCTACTCTCTCCCTCTGCAATCCGGAACATGACGCTCCTCATTCACGCTCCACCCAGCTTCCGCCCGGAGCTCTATCGCGAGCTGATTGCCAAGCAGGCTCCGGACATCGCGGTGCGCATGCGCAACGAGGCCGGGGCTCCGGAGGACATCGTATTTGCTGCAGGCTGGAACCCTCCGGATGGCTTCTGGCATCAGTTCCCCAACCTGCGAGGGATCACGTCGCTGGGAGCTGGAGTGGACAGCCTCCTCCGGGACCAGGACATCCCCCCGAATCTGCCCATCGCCCGGCTGGTGGATGGCCAGATGGCCCGGATGATGGCCGAATACGTTGTGCTGGCGGTTCTCTCACACAGGCGCGGGTGGCTGGAGCATGTGCGCGACCCTGCAGGTGCCGGATGGGGCGTCAGCCTGGCACGTCCGGGAAATCAGGTGCTGATCCTGGGGCTCGGACACCTCGGAACCTCGGTCGCTCAAGCCCTGCAGCCTCTGGGGTTTCAGGTCTCCGGATGGGTCCGCACGCCTCGGGAGAGCCCGCTGCCGGAGGTCCGCCTTCATCACGGCAGGACAGGGCTGCAGGAGGCTCTGCCGCATGCAGACTACCTCGTCAGCCTCCTTCCGCTGACTCCGGAAACCCAGAACCTGCTCGACCACAAGCTGCTCCGTCAGGCCAAGCCTGGGGCTTATCTGATCAACACCGGGCGAGGACAAACCGTCGTGGAGCAAGACCTCCTCGACGCCTTGGATTCCGGACTCCTCAACGGGGCGTGTCTGGACGTCTTTCAGACCGAGCCGCTTCCTCCGGAGCATCCTTTTCTGGCACATCCTCGGGTAATGGTCACCCCGCACATTTCCAGCGTCACCCCACCGGATTCCGTAGTGCCTCAGATCATTGAAAACTACCGTCGCGCGCTGGCAGGCGAACCGCTTCTGAACCTGATTGACCGGGCGCGAGGTTACTGATGCGTTGCTGGAGACGGCCTCTGTTCGAGCTGTATCGCTTCTGTGGAGTGCTGATGCTGGGGAGCGCCCTTGTGGGTTGTGGTCTGAGGACGCTGCCTCGCCCAATGCCTGCGCCTGAGGAGCAGCCGTTTGTGCAAAGCCCGCAGTTGGTGCTGCAGCAAGGGGAGCGGCTGAGCCTCCGTTGGCGTGCCAAGGCGCGCCCGTCTGCACTTCAGGTCCGGTTCTGGGGCAAGGGCCTCTCCTGTCTCTCGTCCTGCGAGCCCGAGTTGCTGCAGGAATCACTCTTGCACGATGAACTGCAGATCGGTGAGAATGAGTGGACTCTCAAACAGCCGCTCCCCACGCTTCAGACCGTCTATGCGGAGCTGAGCGCATTTGGAGCAGACAAGTCCCCGATGCCAACCATCCAGGTTCTCTGGGCGCACCGCCCGCTGTTTCCGGAACCCGGTGACCTCAAGGCTACGGTCCTTGGTGTCGAGGAAGAGCGCCTGCTGCCTCAAGGGGACGTTCTGCTCGTGCTCGCGCTGAAAGAGCTGGTCTCGGAGTCGGGCGTTCCGGAGCGTCCGCTCCCCAGTACTCTGGTCCGCCGGGTCGATGTGGTCCGGCTGAGTTGGCCGCCGGTCCCCGAGTTTGAAGGGACTGAGTTGGATGCGCAAGGGGTGTTGTGGGCCACTCGACAAAACTACCGGATCAATCTGTATCAACTGAACTCTGAAGGCGAGTTGCCACACCGTCCGCTCAATCCGAAGCCGCTTTCATCGCGATACTGGATTTTGCGGCTCCCGCGGCAGCCCAATGCAGAGCTTCCGGAGTCGCATCAGGCAGATACTCACCCCGAGGCCCTTCCTCGAAGCGTGTCGTTTTATATTGATCTGCTACAAAATCGCAATAATACTTACGAATTTGCACATGTCTTGGTAGATCGGTTTGGCAATGAGAGTCGACCTTCCTTGCCCACCCGTGTCTCCGTTCCAGTCTCCCCACCCAGTTCCTGGTTGCGGGCGCTTAACCTGTTTCCTTCTGTTCCCTAGCCTTGACACGCTGCTGTCTCCCAAAGATGGGGGTGAATTTCCATCTGCTGCTTGGCCTCCTCCTCCTGATCCTGGGAGGGTGTCAGACCTCCACCACTCAACTTGTGGAACTGCCCGATTCTGAAGATCAGCTGGAGCAGTTCATCTCTGAGCAACAGGCCTTGCGCGACGAGGCTCCCAGCGCCCCGGACCCGCCCTTCAACCTGGCGCGGGCCTACTTCCGCAAGCAGGATTATGACGCGGCGGAAGTTTCGATCCGGGAAGCCTCTCGACTGGATCCGCTCAGTGCAGACGTTGCGGAGTTGCGTGGAGCCATCGCCTACCGTCAGCGACGATATCCGGAGGCCCTCCGAGAGCTGGGCAGCGCCCAACGCCTTGATCCGGAGCGGATTTCAGTTTATCTGAAGCTCGCCGCAACGTATGAGCAGACCCGGGAGTACAGCCTCGGGATCGCTTCGTTGGAAGAGGCAATCCAGCGGGAACCTCGCTACACGGAGGCGCTGTTCCAGCTCTCGCGTCTGCACCTCAAAAGACGTGACTTTGAGAGTGCCAAGCGCGCCATCGCTTCGCTGCTGGTACTCGAGCCCAACCATTACGAGGCCCAGCTCCTGCGGGTCCAAATCTACATTGGAGAGGGGAGCTACTACTACGCCCAGACCTTGGCTCAAGAGCTGCGGAACAAGCACCCGTGGCGCATTGAGATCACTCAAGCGCTGCTCCACCTGCAGTTCCTGCAGCAACGCTGGACCGATGCGCTCACCCTGCTCGACCAATTGGAGCAGCAGCGCGCCTTGGCCCCGCAGGAGCAGGTCATTCAGGTGCTCGTCCTGCTGCAACTCAAGCAGTACCAAGCCGCCGAGCCGCTCCTGTCTCGAATGCTGGAGACGCACCCGGCGAATGTCGATGTCCTGATGGCTCATGCGGTGCTCGCGCTGCGTCTGGGAGATCTGCAGGAATCGCTGGAGTGGCTCCGACGGACTCTGGAGGTGGACTCCGGAATCGTCCGGGCTCACTTCCTCAAGGCTGTGTTGCTGTTCCGCTTGGGAGATTCCCTGCAGGGCGACCTGACGCTCCAACAGGCGCTGAAGCTTGATCCCACCTACCTCCCAGCCCAGACCATGCGCCTGCAGCGTCTGCTCGCTCAAGGGCAGATCCGGGAAGTCGGCAACGAGCTGCAGACCCTGCACGCCGAGAAGCCGCTTCAAGTCGAGATCCTGCACCTCAAGGCTCTCTGGCATGAGGCTCAGCGCGAGTATGACCAGGCCCGGGACCTGCTCCTCCAAGCTCTTCAGGGAAGCGACTCGGAACTGCTGAGGTTTGAGTTGGCCCGCGTATATCACCTGCAGGGCAAACCGCTGCTCGCTCTCCCGATCGCAGAGAGGCTTCAGGCCGAGCATCCCGAGAGCTGGGAGGTGATGTACCTTCATGCCCTGATCCTTGCCCGCCTGGGACGCACCGACGAGGCGAAAGGCCGGGTGCAGCCGTTTCTGGAAAAACCGGAGTCTCTGGGCTACGGGCACCGACTGCTTGGCGATCTGCTTCGCTACGAGGGACAGGAGGCCGAGGCCCAGAACGTCCTGCGCTCCGGGCTGGACCGCTTCTCCGGGAACCTTCACCTGCTTGAGGCCTTGAGCGCCTCGCTGGCCGCAACACAAAGCTGGCCCGAGTTGCGCAGCTTGCTGGAGATCGAGTTTGCCCGGCAGGCTCCCCAGGGCTCGCTGAAGCTGGTGCTGCTCGACCGTCTGGTCACCACCTACCTGCGTCTCGGAGAACAGAAGCTCGCTCAACAGGCGCTAAAGCGCTATCATGAAGCATCGGATCCGCTGGTAGCGGCTCCGAGCTATCTGCTGGAAGATGCGGCCCTGTTCCCTGTCGTGCTCCCTGCTCTGGACACGAGTTGGGATCCACTCAATCCTTCCGGCTGAGCTTTGACTCGGCTCATCTCCAGAATCATCCAGCTGTTGACATCATCGCGTTGAGGCAACTACTTTCATGACCACCTCCAGCAAACGTAAAAGCAAGAAGCCGCAATCCGCCTTCCGGATCGCAGAGGCAATTTCCCACGACCAGGCCCTCAAGGGGCAAGCCTCCGGGGTTGAAGAGTCCGGAATTGAGGGGCTGTTGCAGCCTGGAGAGGTCCGCCAGAAGATCAAGGAGCTTCGCAAACTGGATGTGGACACGTACATTCAGCGAGTGGTCGGGCCCTCAGAAAACCAGAAACGCCCCAGCGCCCCGGAAGTCATCCGTCAATTGGGTGGCAAGCTGGTCTCTGAAGAAAACGATGGCCCCTTCTACTCTGCAGAACTGGAGTTCGAATTCTCCGGACAGAAGCGCCGGCTGGGCTTCATCGCCCAAAATCACAAATCCCAGAATGGCGTCTGGCAGCCTCAGCATCACCACCGAGCGGCAGAAACCGCACGGTTCTTTGCCTCGCATGGGATGCCGTTGGTGACCTTCATGGACACTCCAGGAGCCGCGGCAGATGCGGAAGCCAACCTGAACAATCAGGCCCACCGCATTTCGTTCTTCATCTCTGAAATGGCCAACATCCAGGTCCCGGTGGTCGGCATCGTCTACGGATGTGGCTACAGCGGCGGGGCGATCCCCCTGGCCACGGCCAACGTGCTGCTCTCCACGCGAGAGGGCGTCTTCAACACCATCCACCCCAAAGGTCTGGCCAATATTGCTCGCAAGTACAACCTCTCGTGGCAGGAGTCGGCAAAGTACATCGGGGTCTCTTCCTACGAACTGCTGGAGCAGGGCTACTTTGACGGAATCGTCGACTTCTCCTTCGAGGCCTCGCACCAGATCGTCAATCTCAAGAGCGCAATCATCAGCGCCATTGAGGAGACCGAGTGGCAGGCCCGCGCCTTCCTCCGGGAACACGACTTCTTCTTCGAGCACTACCGCGAGAGCATCAACCACTACCTCAACCCTTCAGAGTTGCTGATTGAGGCCAACCGCAAGACGGACCGTTCTCCGACCGGAACCCTCAACGTGTTCGGAGACGTCTACCGGTTCATGCGGACCCTGAAGCTGCGGCGCCGGATCACCAGCCGCTCCGTGCATCAGTACTCTCGGTTGAGTCACCGGCAAACTCCGGTCGGACGTCTCCAAGAGCGCCTCAAACAGGAGCGGATGGAGAAGTTTCAGCGCTGGCTGGAGGCTCCTCTGGAGATCCGCTACGACGAGTTGCTGCAAAAGCGTTTTCAGGCCTACCGGAGTGCCCGAGAAGACCGGAACAAGGAGCGCGGGCGTTTTGTCGCCTTCTTCATGGGCGACCCGAAAGAGAACTTCCAGAAGGCTCTTGAGGAGCTCACCAGCGAAGTGCTGCTGCACCTGTACAACCTCTGGAAGGACAGCAGCATCGAGAACCTGACTGCGCTTCGGGACCACCTGCAGGGTCAGGAGTGGCGCGATGCTCCGGAGAACCCGGACCTGCTTCAGGTCATTCTGGAGCCGGAGGTGTGTCAGCACCTGCTGGCCAACATCCCGAGCATCATTCTCTTCGACCTGCTCTATGACCGCCTCATTGAAGGCCTTCCCAGCATTGCCGGAGAGCTCAAGGGGTCGAACCTGATCTCGCAGGAGTCGGTGGAGCGTCTCTTCGAGGAAGCGTTTGAAGGCGCGATGAAGGAAGTTCAGGCCCGGGATTTGAGAGTGGACAGCGAGCAGGCCCGAGAGCGATTTTTCCAGTGGCTGGCCCGCTTCATCGCCCAAAAGAACGTGGATGATGTCATGGCCACCATCAGCGCCTGGAAGCGCATCGTCTTCCCCCGCATGAGTCCCCCCCTGTTCGGGTTGGTGCGCTATTACTTCTCCGGACTGCTCCCCTCGCTTTACGAGGCCCAGCGCGGAACCGGGAAATTCAATGGGAAGATCACCCCGCGGAACATCGGGATCAAGGACTTCTGGAATCGCCTGGACCAGGCCTACAAGGACCTGCTGATCCAGAATCAACTCCGGGAATACAAGCGTCACACGATCTCGGCCAAGGAGGTGGTAGATCGATTCTTCAACGACTTCCAAGAGTTGGACAGCGACAGAATCACCGCCAATCCGCTTCAGTTTCCGGGATTTCGGGATGCCATTGAAAAAGCGTTGGACAACCACATCCAGCCCTGTGGAGTGATCACCGGAATCGCTCAGTTTCAGGCGAGACTTCAGGACGACTCCGGAAAGCGGTTCAAGGTCGGGTTGGTCGTCAGCAATACGGAGTTTCAGGCCGGTGCCTTTGACATGGCCAGTTGCGAGAAGGTCTGCCGCCTGCTCGACGAGTGTGCCCGCCTGCACTTGCCCTTGATCCTCTTTGTCTCCTCTGCCGGAATGCAGACCAAGGAGGGAGCCGGATCGTTGTTCTCCATGGCGATTGTCAACGACCGCATCACCCGGTTTGTCAAGGACTTCGACCTCCCGGTGATCTGTTTTGGCTTCCGGGACTGCACGGGAGGTGCTCAGGCCAGCTTTGTCACTCACCTGCTGGCCCGGACCTATTACCTCTCCGGGGCTCAGATTCCGTTTGCCGGACAGTTGGTGGTGGAGAGCCACCTGCCTGCTCAAGCGACGCTGTCGAACTACCTCTCCCGCAATGAAGAGGCCATGGACGGGTTGGTGGTGAACCCGTTCGATGCGGAGATTGACCAGAAGCTGCGTGCCATCGATCCGGACATTCCAGTGCCTCAAGCGACCGTCGAGGAGGTCCTCTCTCGGGTGCTCTCCGGAGAGTACCAGCTACGGATTGGGGAGCACGAGGACCTCCCGGAAGAGAACCTGACGCTTGAGGCGCTGAACACGGAGAAGATTCAGCGCGTGCTGATCCACGCCCGAGGCTGCACTGCAGCCCGGCTGATCAAGGGGGCACAGGAGAGCGGACGCCAGGTGGTGCTGGTCGCTTCCGACCCGGACATGGAGAGCCATCCGGCTCAGATGCTTGGCCCCAACGACCGACTCGTCTGCATTGGAGGGAACACTCCGCAGGAGAGCTACCTGAACGCCATGAGCGTGATCCGAGTTGCCGAACAGGAAGAAGCCGACGCGGTTCATCCCGGAATCGGCTTTCTCTCGGAGTCCCCCCGCTATGCCCGCATCTGCCGGGAGCACGGCTTCAACTTTATCGGTCCACGTGCGTCCAACATGGACCTGATGGGCAACAAGTCGAACGCCATCGCCACCGCCAAAAGCCTGAACATCCCCGTGGTTCCCGGAAGTGAAGGGGCGCTGACCGATCCCGTCATGGCCTTGGCCGTTGCGGAGGAGATTGGTTTCCCAGTGCTCATCAAGGCCACCCACGGCGGCGGCGGCAAGGGCATCAGCGTGGTGGAGGAATCGGCACCGTTCGTCTCGGCGTTTACCCGAATGTCTCAGGAAGCACGCAGCGCCTTCGGGAGCGGGGATCTGTACCTGGAAAAATTCATAGGCTCCATGAGGCATCTGGAGGTTCAGGTGCTCCGGGATCTTCATGGAAACGCTCACCTGCTCGGCATCCGGGACTGCTCCGTCCAGCGCAACTATCAGAAGCTGGTGGAGGAGTCGGCCTTCGACCTCCCGGAGAAGATCCGTCAGGAGCTGGTGCAGCACTCGAGCAAGCTGGTCCAGGACATGGACTATGTCGGCGCTGGAACCGTCGAGTTCATCTTTGACCTGAACGAGCAGACGATCTACTTCATGGAAATGAACACCCGCTTGCAGGTTGAGCATCCAGTGACCGAGATGACCAGCGGGGTAGACTTGGTGATGCAGCAGTTCGCCGTGGCCGAGGGAGCAAGCCTGAAGGACCTCAAGCCTCGTGATGACGGACACGCCATCGAGCTGCGGATCAACGCCGAGCGCATCGAGATCGGGGATCGCAGACAGCTGCGGTTTGTTCCGTCTCCCGGAGTGATCTCCGAGATGCGCCTCCCGGATGAAGACCACATCCGAGTCTTGGCTGCGGTCAACGCCGGGTCCACGGTCACTCCGTACTACGACAGCCTGATCGCCCAGATCATCAGCTGGGGCAAGAACCGGCAGGAGGCCATTGAGCGCCTCGTGGCCTACCTCGGACGCGTACAGATTCACGGCGTGCCCACCAACCTGACCTTGAGCCGCAGGATTCTTGAGGACGAGCTGTTCCGCAAAGGCGACTTCGACACCAAGTTCCTGGACGGGTTCCTGAAGCGCATCGACCAGGACCTGCTGATTCAGGAGACCAAGGATGCCGCAGGAGATGCCGGGATGGAACTGGACCTGGAGGCCTTGCAGTTGGATCGCGGCGAGTTGAAGGTGCTCTCTCCACAGATGGGAGGGTTCTATCGGGCGAGCACTCCGGAGGCCGAGCCGCTGGTGCAGGAGGGGCAGGTGATTGATGTGCACCGCCCACTGTGCCTGATGGAGTCGATGAAGGTCTTCACGGAGCTGAGCCTGTCGTCCTTCCAGCGCCCGGACGGAGCACCCCTCTATCCCGTGCAGCGCTATCGGCTGAACCGCGTGATTGCCGAGGACCGCCAGACGGTCAACCAGGGCGATCTGCTCTTTGTCCTTGAACCGCTGGGCCCGGTGGACTGACCGGGCACTTTATTGAAACAACCTTCGACAGAGTCAACATCTTGGAATCCAATCAAGCTGCAGAGGACACCACCCTTCAGGTTCACGAGGCCATTCTGGAAGCGGTTCAGGAGGCCAAGGGGCGGCAGATCGTTCGCTTTGATGTCCGGGGGAGGTCTTCTCTGAGCGACTACGTGATCATCTGTGAAGGCCGCTCTCAGGCACACTGCCGGGGCATCGCAGAGCGCGTGGAGATGCACCTCAAGCAGTCGGGTGAGGTCTATCCTCTGGGAAAGGAAGGGGCCCGCGATGGCAACTGGATCCTCATGGACTATGCGGAGGCAGTGCTGCACGTCTTCCATCCGGAGATTCGCAAATACTACAACCTGGAAGAGTTGCATCAGGAGTGTCCTGCCGAGCGCTGGGACGATGAGGCATGAACGAGCCGGCGCCTGACTCTCCCAAGCTCGCCTCCGGGCTTCCAGACCCTTCCTGGAAAGCCGCCTTTGCAGAACTTTCTCTGCGCTCCCGGGTGCAGTGGAATGCCTCTCTACAGCGCCTGAACACTTGGCGCATCGGAGGCCAGGCGCGCTGTCTGGTGGATGTTGCCGAGCCGGAAGATCTGGCCAAGCTGCTCCCCTTCATCGCAGAGTACCAGGTCCCCTGGACGCTGCTGGGCAAGGGTTCCAACCTCTTGATTCCGGACGAGACCTGGCCCGGAATCGTGATTCATCTCTCCGGCTCCTTCAAGCACTGGGTTCCTTCTGTGGAGGCCAGAACCGTGCAGGCCGGTGCGGCGCTGGCTGATGTCACGTTCTCTCAGCGCTGTGTAGAGCTGGGCTGGGGAGGGATGGAGTTTCTGGTCGGAGTCCCTGGGACCATCGGAGGCGCAGTGGCCATGAACGCCGGCGCACACGGAGGTGAGGTCTCGGACTTCCTGTCCCAGGCCCGGTGGTTCGACATGCGCGGTCAGGAGCACGTCGCCTCCTCGGAGCAGGCCGGATTTCGCTACCGACACTCGCACCTCAACGGACGCAACGGCGTCGTGGTGACCTCGGCCACCTTTGAGCTGCGAGAATCCGAACCAGCTCAGGTCCGAGAGAGGCTGAGCCAGTGCCTCAGGTTTCGTGAAGACAAGCAGCCCCGCCAGCCAAGCTGCGGCTCCGTGTTCAAGAACCCTCCCGGGGATCACGCCGCCCGCCTGATCGAGCACAGCGGTCTGAAAGGATTTTGCGTGGGAGACGCCCAGGTCAGCCTCAAGCATGCCAACTTCATCGTCAACCTCGGGAGCGCCCGTTCCGCCGACCTTGAAGCCGTGATCCGCGAGGTGCAACGCCGGGTTTTTGAGCAGCATGGGGTTTCTCTGGAACCCGAGGTCCAGTGGTTGCAACCCTTACCTTCCGAGACACTTCCTTTGCTGGATGAGCCAGAGACGATGTCGCCCAAGTGGGTCTGACCTCTCCTCCCATGCACGCTCAGGAGAAGA
>JAYPUA010000006.1:28673-61869 GCA_038133845.1 Deltaproteobacteria bacterium | reverse complement strand
CTTTTCTTTCTTCTGGCACGAAGGCAACGCTGTAGGCTGGGTAGACAAACCCAGCTTTCCAGGAAGCCCTGCCGTAGGGGTCTCGCTTCAGTTTCCAAAAACACTTCTTGAGCTTGGACCGTCAGCATGCAGGACTTTAAACGCCAATCCTTTCGCCGTCCCGCCCAGAAAACCAAGAAGCGCTCCGTCCGCAGGATGGATCAGGTAGGAAAGAGTTGGGTGGCTCAGCCCTCACGCTTTTTTCGCGCTGTTGGATCCCGGGCAACCTTCCGCTGGCCTCTGCTCTGGAACCTCTTCTCCACAGACAACCCCCGAGAATTGAGGAGCAACCTCAACCACCTGCTTCTGAACGGGATGAACGTGATCCTGGGGGTCTTCTGCCTCTGGACCGCCTATCACCTGGGGCCACAGGTCCTCTCCTTCTTCCATCGCCCTCCAGAGGTGCTCTACATCTCTGAAAACCAGCTGCTACAGAAGGAGGAGATCCTGGCCTGGTCAGGCCTGCGCCCGGAGTTCGAGCTGCAGGAAATCGACCCGGTTTCACTGGCCGAACGGATTCAAAAGCTGCCGGAGGTCGAGTTTGCAGAGGTGCGGCGAGAGTTTCCCAACCGACTCCACATCCGCGTCCGGGAGCATCAGCCGGTTGCGGTGCTTGATACGGAAGGCCGGCAGTTCCTCATTGACCAGGAGCGACGCTTACTGAGGCAGGTGAAGGGTGGGTTCGGACTCCCCGTGCTGACGGGGGTGAGCATTGGCAAGCTGCAGCCCGGAGACATCGTCCCGGACCTGAAGCTTGAGCACGGGCTGCAGTTTCTGAAATCGCTGGAACAGTTCCCGGAGTTGAAAGACCGCGCCGTCGCCACCGACCTGTCGGACCCGACCAACGTCCAGTTCTGGGTCCGCAACGACGCAGGCAAGATGACCTCGGCTCGCTTTGGGACCGGAGCTTTTTCCGATCGGCTGGAGCGTTTCTCCGTCACTTACCAGCAGGTGTTGACCGAACATCCGGAAGCCCAGTGGATGGATCTGCGCTTCTCCGACCGCATCCTGGCAGGCAATTGAACCTCTGAAGGCCTCGCCTCCTCGAGGCCTATTTTCCCCAGACGCCGACTTCCAGCGACTCCAGCCAGTCCAGGAACCGCGTCACATCCTCTCCTTGAAAAATTGCCCCGTGCTGTGGACAGATCATGTCCGGACGCAACGCACGGGCACGCTGCACCCAGTCCCTCAGCGCTGAGGTGGAGGGCATCCAGCGCTTGTGAAACCCCTCCATGAAGCGGATGTGCTGCTGAAAATCCTTCACCACGAGCCCGGCCTGTGCATCTGGAAGCAGCGCGGAGCCGATATCTCCGGAGAAGAGGATCTTCGCCTCGGCATCGTAGAAGGAGAAGTTCCCCGATGCGTGACAGTAGTGAGCCGGAATCGCCTGAATGGAGCTTCGACCAAAGGGGATCACCATTCCTTCATCCGGGATCGCTTGGAGTTCGATCTCCTTGCCCATGCCAAAGTGAGTGATGAAGCCCGACCAGAGCCACGAGCAGTAGACCTCGGTATTGGGGCACAGATCGAGCCAGAGCGCGAGGGAGGAGCCGATGTCCGGATCCTGGTGGCTCAGAGCAATCGTGCAAATGGACTCCGGAGCGACGTAGCGGGTCAGCTCCGCCAGCACCTTGGGAAAGATCTTCACTCCTCCAGGATCCAGCAGAATTCCGGAGTCTCCATCGAGGATGAGGAACTCGTTCGTGTCGATGATCGAGTCGGGTTTGTTGGGATCGCGTCCCATGGCGATCCAGCGACGGGGCCCGTTTTCGTAAATGGTTTCGCTTCTCATGAAATTCCCGAAGATTCAGAAAGATTCCGGCAACAGCCGATTTTTGTCCGAGATGGAGGATATTGGCGGAGCAGTGGTCAACTCCGCGCCGCCGACGTAGGAGTCCAGTTCCTCAATCAGCTCTTGCAGAGACAGCGTCTGCTCCCCGAGCAGGGAGGCCGTTCCGGCGATCTCCTCCGCATTGGCGGCGTTGCTCTGAGTCACCTGATCCAGCTCGTACAGGGCCCGGCTGGCCTGAACCGTTCCTTCTGCCTGCTCTCCAGAGGCCCGGTTGATCTCTCCAACCAAAGTCTCAATTTCATGAACGGACTGACTCTGCTTGAGAGACGACTCCATGATGACATCCGCGAGCTTGGAGCTGGTCCCTGCCTTGTTGAGAAACTCCCGAAGCACCAGGCTCCCCTGCTTGGAAAGCTCACTGGCGACGTTCGCCCGTTCCACGTTCTCTTTCACCAGGCTGTCGATCTCCCGGGCGGCCTGACGTGCGGATTCGGCCAGTTTGGAAACCTCATCGGCAACCACGGCGAAGCCTTTTCCATACTCTCCGGCACGCGCTGCCTCAATCGCGGCGTTGGTGGAGAGCATCTTCGTTTGGCTGCTGATCTCGTTGATCAGCTCCAGGATCCCGGAGATCTTTTCGCTGCTCTGAATCAACTCTCGCATGGCCTGCATCAGGGACTCCGTCACCCGGGTACCTCGGTTGGCTGCGGCCTGAGAGTCTCGGGCAATGTGGGTTGAGGTCTCTGCATTCTGCGTGGTCTGCTTGGTGGTCGTGGCCACCAGCCCCATGGTGCTCACAGAATCCACTGCCAGCTGTGAGTTCCGTTTTGCCTGATCGGCCAGGAGTTGCACACGGCTGGTAATCTCCTCAAGGCTTGCAGCCTGCTGTGTGGAGCTTTCTGCAAGTTGCCGGGAACTGTCGGAGAACTGGTCTGCGGAATCTTGCAAGGTCTCTCCCAAAAGCCTCAGGCGCACCGAAACCCCGCGCAGGAGCCCATAGATCAAGCGGTACAGCCTCCAGAAGAGCAGCGAGAAGATCACGATGACCCCAAAAAACGTCACCATCAGGGTCAGGAAGTGGCTGTCCTGCCCTCCGGAGCTCTGTGTGGAGCGCTCCTGTTCCAGAGCCTGCCACGCCTGCTCCAGTGGAGCCAGGACTTGCTGAAGGTTCTGCTGCGGCATCGAGATCGACTGAATCCGATTTGCAGGAGCCTGGGCCTGCCAGAGAGCCTCGGCTTCTTGCAGAGCCCGCTCGTAGGCCAGCAATACTCTGGCAGTTTGTTCCAGCAGTTCGCGCTCTCGGAGGGTCAGCACCGGGCTTCTCAATGGAGCCTCAATCCCCTGCTTGGCTTCCTGCAGAGCGTTACGGAAAGACCGCAGGTCCTCCGATCGTCCTTCAAGCAGATACAGGCGCAGGTTGGCCGCAGGGTTGGCTCCAAAAAGTGCCTGCTGCACCTTGAAGAGTGCCTGTTGCCGTTGCTGAAAACGCGCCTCGGTTTGCTTGAGCTGAGTTGAGAATTCGTCAACTTCGTCAAGCAGTACCCCGGCTCCGGCAGCCAGGGCGAGCACCAGAAGCACGTAGATCAGGATGAGTTTGGAACCGATTGTCATGGGCTTGCAAAGGAAAGAGTAAGCATGGGGGTCCACTATGGATGACGGGTTAAGGAATGCAGGCAATTCCTCTAAATTTCAAGCGTAACGGATGTCCTTGAAACCTTCAGGGGGCCTCAGGCAGTATCCGAAAAACCAGCAGGTCTCGGAGCAGGCGTTGGTTGCGTCGCACCTCAATCTCCCCCAACAACTCCAGTTCCAGCCCCAAGGAGGTCCGGAAGAGTTGTTGATTTTGCTCGCACTCCCACAGCTCGCAGACAAACAGGCTGGGTCCCTTGCGGACCTCTTCCACCGGGCTCCATTGATTCCGCTCCGGCTTCTCAATGCTGTGGGGCCACGGGCGTGGACTTTGAGGGGTCCAGTAGGCCAGCGCGCTGCTGAGCTGGTACTCTCGGGAGATGATGAAGCGAATCTCCGGCAGCTGGTGTTCCCGGAGAAGCTGCTCCAGCTGTCGGGATGTCTCTTCCCACCCCTGAAAGCGAGTGAACCGGTCTCCGGACACATCCTGGGCCACGCGCTCCAGCAAAGTGCCCCAGCGTGAGACCTCCTCTTCACCAAGGACCTTGCGCAACTCCTCGCGATACACCGGGGTACTGTAGTAGCGATGATCATGCTGGCGCAGCTTGTCCAGCACCGGCTCCGGGACGCCCTGCGCCTGCAGGTACTGGTAGTTCTTCAACTCGTAGGGAAGCCAGTCGAACAGCGGATTCAGCGAATGCCACAGCAGCAGCCCCACGCTGAGGGCATTCAGCGCCAACCCCGCGGCCAAACACGGCCCCTTCCAGCGCTGAAGGCTTCCGGAGGTCAGCTCACGGCCCAGCAGGAGCGCCATGCCCATGTAGGTCAGGTTGGCCCAGTGTGGATCGGCAATCGACCCCTTGAGGCTCATTGCCGTGAAGAACCCGATCGGCAACACGGAAACCAGAGCGATTGCCGCCTCCGGAGTTCTCCCGTCTTTCAGAAATTCACGCAACCGCACCAGCGTCCAAGCTCCGGCCAGAAACCAGACCGGGGAAAAGAGCAGCAGGTGCCCGATGGTAAAGAAGATCGTATTCTCTCCAAAATCCGCTCCGGAGGTTCCCCGTCCCAGCTGCCAGCGGAAGGAGATCCAGTCATTCTCGGCGTTCCACCAGAGCACCGGGGTGAAGAGGAGCAGTGAGAGTGCTCCGGCCGCATAGACTCTCCAGTTCAGCCACTCGCGGCGCTGCTCTCGGTAAAGGGTGAAATGCAGCATCATGCCCACGTAGAACAAGACCATGATGTACTTGGAGAGAGCGCCAAAGCCTGCAGCCACTCCAATTCCCCAAAGCCAGCGATCATTCCGGGTCTCCTGCCAGCGGATCCAGCAGTAAAGCGCCGCAACCCAGGAGAGCATGAAGGGCTGTGTGATGTGGAGGAAGATGCTGCCGATCGTGAAGTAGGGCATCCCGCAAAGCACCAGCAAGGTTGCCAGCGCTGCCTGGGGCCCGAAGGTTCTCCGGGCCACCGCCCAGAGTCCGGCCAGGACCAGCAGGTTGACGAGTTGGGCCCCAGCCTCCATGGCGGTCTCGGAGTCTCCCAGCAGCATGGTCAGAATCCGGAAGACCACGGCGACCATCGGGGGGTGCTCGTAATACGAGAGCCTCAGATCCTGCCCCCAGATCCAGTGGTCCACCATGTCCGGATGAGGATTCAGGAGCTGGTTGATGGCCAGGAAGATCGCAAAGTGCAGGCCGAAGATCAGCCAGGCCGCAACACGGGAATTCAGCAACAGAGGTGTCGGAGAGGGGTTCAGTCGATGTAGTAGTTGAAGAGCACAGGCTGCTCGTTGCGCTCCACCTTGAGGGCGATCTCACGCTCCGCCTGCAGGGTTTCCATCAGCTTGAGCGCCTTGGGGAGCGAGTCGATCACAAAGCCGTTGACCTCGAGAATGACGTCGTTGGTCTTCAGCCCCAACTGTTCGTACAGGCTGCCCTTCTTGATGTACTTGAACATGAACCGAGGAGGGTCGGTCTCGGTCGCCACCACCCGGGCATCCATCAGGATCTGGTTGAAGTTGGCCAACTGTTCATCGACCCACACGCGAGTGAAGTTGAACGTGGTCTGTCCTTCTGCTGCAGGTGGAGGAGCCGGCTCGGAGCTCTGGGAGGCCTTGGGCTCCGAGGCCTTTTCCTGCTTCTTGGAAGACGTGGGAGGCACGACCAGCGCGGAGGTTTTGGGTGGAGGAGGAACCGAGGCGGCTGCGGCGTTGAGGTCCTCTTCCATCAGCAGCCGCTGCTTCAGATCCCGAAAGACCAGCAGCACCTCCCGGTCTGCAATCTCCAGAACCTTCACGCTGTTGGGACCGCAATCTGCCGTCTGTACGGTGTTTGGATCAAAGCACTCTCCCAGCTCAAAGATCCGGTAGTTGCCCAGCTGTCCCTTGGGACTGATGAAGGCGAATCCGTTGTTCTCGCTGAAAAGCATCGTCCCGGCAAGCGAAAGGTTCAACCGGGTCTGGGGGATGGCCTCTTCTGCAGAAGGAGAGGGCTGTTCAACAGGTGGAGGTGGGGACGGAGGGGGAAGCGGCTCGGATTTCTTCTTGGCCCGGAAGATGTTGGCCTCCAGGATTTCCGCAAAGCTCTCCTGCGTTCGTCCGGAGTCTTCCGGAGCCCCTGCAGCCACCGCAGGTCGCGACGTCGGGGGAGGTTCCGGGAGGCTGAGGACCTGCTGCCGGACCCACTCCGAGCCGACCATTCCGGCCATGGCAGAAAAGGAGGCTCCCAGCAGCACATTTCCCAGGCTCAGCAGCCAACCGGAGTCGAGTCTCATCGTCCTCTGCTCAGCCTTCCTGACGCTCCAGCCAATCGGCAGCAAATTGGGCCGCCAGGCGGTAGCCTTGAACTCCCAGACCGATCAGGCAGCCCACCGCCGCATCCGAGAAGTAGGAGTGGTGCCGGAAGGGTTCACGCTTGTGAATGTTGGAGACGTGGACCTCCAAAAAGGGCACCGCGATTCCGCCAATCGCATCCCGCAGCGCGACGCTGGTGTGGGTGTATCCTCCGGGGTTGAGGATCAGGAAGTGTGCTCCCCGATGGGCGTGCAGCCAGTCGATGAGCGCTCCCTCCGAGTTGGACTGGAAGCATTCGCAACTCACCCCCTTGGCCTGTAGGTCGGCCATCACCTGCTGTTCAACATCCGCCAAGGTGGTGGAGCCGTAGATGTGGGGTTCACGCGTTCCCAACAGGTTCAGGTTGGGACCATTGAGCAAGAGGACGGTCTTTTGTGAGGACATACACGATTCATCATGAAAGAGAAAAACGGTTATTCTCCACAGGTCGGCTCACCACCACAAGTCGAACCATGCCTTTTCCAAGAAGCAGGAGGGGTTTCCCGTAAAATCCTTGAGTATTCCTGCAGAAATCTGCTTTGCTCATGGGGTTTTTTCTTGCTTCTCAGGATCTCTTATGGAACTTCCCTCAAACCCCTTCAAGAGCGCATTGCTGCAGGGAAAGCAGCAACTGGGGCTCTGGTGCACCATCAACGACACCTCCATCGCCGAGATGCTGGCCAACTGTGGATTTGACTGGCTGATGTTCGACACCGAGCACTCAGCGTTGGATCCGTTGACAGTTCTCCCATTGCTGCAGGCGGTTGCGCCTTATCCGGTGCACCCCATTGTGCGCCCCACCTCGCTCAACCCGGCAGAGATCAAAAAGCTGCTCGACCTGGGAGCCCAGACGCTGCTGGTGCCTTATGTCCAGAATGCCGAGGAGGCCCGCCTCGCTGCAGATGCGGTGGCCTATCCTCCGGGAGGTATCCGGGGGGTGGCCGGGATGACTCGGGCCAGTCGCTACGGCGCGGTGCCGCAGTACCATCAGCGCGCCCGGGAGCAGATCTGCCTGATCGTGCAGGTCGAGACTCGCTCTGCATTGGATGACCTCGACAACATCCTGGCTGTTCCGGGAGTGGATGCCGTGTTCATCGGTCCGTCAGATCTTGGAGCCAGCCTGGGCTACCCGGGAGAGCCGAGCCATCCCGTGGTCAAGGAGGCCTGTCTGGATGCCGTTCGCCGCATCCGTGCCGCAGGCAAGCCTGCAGGATTCCTGACGCTGGATCAGGAGTTTCTTGGCGAGATCATTGCCGCCGGGAGTCTGTTCACTGCGGTTGACGTGGACATCGCCGTGCTGCGGCGCGGGGCCTTGGCACAAGCCGAGCACTGGCGTCAGCAGACGTCCTGAGCAGCCGGGACATCCGGGAAGTCGAGCGCAGGCCTGAGAGGCCCTTGCCGTTTAAGAGAGGCTGAAGACCAAATGATCGTTCAGCACGTTTTTCAAGAATAAGGAGTTGTTTTGGAGATACAGGGCAAACTGATCGAGATTTTTGACACCCAACAGGTCAGTGACCGCTTCCGCAAGCGCGAGTTCGTGTTGGAGTATGCGACCAACCCGGAGTATCCGGAGTTCCTGAAGTTCGAGATGGTCCAGGACCGCTGTGAGCAGTTGGACGGGTTCGCTCCGGAGGAGACGGTTCAGGTGAAGTTTGACCTCAAGGGACGCAAGTGGACGGACCGACAGGGGCAGGTGAAGTACTTCAACTCGCTGCAGGCCTGGCAGTTGACCAGGCTCTCCGCAGAAGGGTCCTCCAGCCCGGAGCCGCCTTCCACTCCGGACGGCATGCCGCTTCCGGAACCCCCTCCGCCTGGAGACGACCTGCCCTTCTGATGCACCGGCAGAATTTTCTGGACCGGCTCGGGCGCTACGCCGAGCGGCATCCGGACGAGGAGGAGGCGGTTCAGCGCTACCGAGCCTTCGTGGAGCAGCATCCGGACTGTTTCTCCCGAAGTCAGCGTTCCGGACACGTGACCGGATCAGCGTGGCTTCTGGATCCAGGAGGCACTCGAGTGCTGCTGACTCACCACCGCAAACTCGGGATCTGGGTACAGTTGGGAGGGCATGTGGATGGCAACCCCGAGGTGCTGCAGGAAGCCCTTCGCGAAGCCCGGGAGGAGTCTGGCATTGCTCAAATCCGTGTGCTGTCCGAGGACATCTTCGACCTCGACATCCATCGGATTCCGGAGCGTCCCTTGGAGCCCGAGCACTGGCACTACGACGCCCGGTTCCTGTTTCAGGCAGAGACCCCGGAATTTCGGGTCAGTGAGGAGTCGCACGACCTGTGCTGGGTTCCGCTGGAGAATCTGGAAGATTTCTCCCGGGAGGCCTCGCTGCTGCGCATGTTGCGCAAAACGCCGGCTTCAGCGCTTTGAGTTCCTCAGGCCCAAGAGCGCGTTTCCGATCAATGCTGTCAGCACCACCGCGCCACCGAGGAACGTGTTGGCCGGGGGAAGCTCTGCCTGAAACCACCAGACCCAGATTGGACCAAGCAGCGTCTCCAGCAGCATGATCAACCCGACCTCCGGAGCTGGAAGGTAGCGAGGTCCCAAGGCGATCAGGGCGAAAGAGAGCGGCTGTACCACAAGCCCCATGAGCGCCAGGTTGACGTAGTCTTCCGGGAGGATGGAAAGCGGATCCACAAGCCACAGCATCCCGAATGCGGTCAGCAGCCCTCCCAGTCCAATCGCCGGTACCAGATTCACGGCCTTCGCCCGGCGGATCAGGACAAACTCGATCGCTCCGGCCACCGCACACCCCAATGCTGCGAGGTCGCCCACCCAGGTTCCGGACTCGATGCCCTCGGAGAAGATGATCAGCATGCCGATCATGGCCAGGGCGATGGCCCCCCAGGTCCTCACAGCGATGCGCTCCTTGAGCACCAGCATGCTCAACAAGGCGGAGAGCAGCGGGATTGCGCTGAGGATGATCAAGGCGTTGGCCACCACGGTGTGCTTGATCGCCGTCACAAACATCGTGGTCCCGAAGGCAAACGACAGCGCCACGCCTGCCCCGGACCACCCCATGACCCGGAGCACCGAGAGCAGATTCCCGCGCTCGCGTATCGTGAAGAACCCCAAGAGCACGACCCCGATCATCAGTCCGCGCCAGAAATTCACCAGCAGCGGACCGCCTTCGATCGTGCGGATCAGCAAACTGTCCGGAGAGAGGATCAGCACCCCCGCTCCCGTGATGGCCACTCCGCGCAGGTGATCCGTGTGTTCCACAGACACGTCCGCGACTACTGACCAGACTGGGAGCGCTCGAGCTGCTGCAGGCGCAAGCGGGCCGGGACGACAAACGGGCTGTCAGGGTATTGTTCCAGGAAGAACCTCAGGTCTTCCGGATTCCTGGAGTCCTTGACCAGATCCCAAGTCTGCTCCTCAGCCGCGCTGGCTTTTTCCCGCAAGGCCTTCTCCCGGGCCCGCGAAACTTCCAGGTCCTCCCGGATCACGCCTTCATCGTAAACGGGCTTCTCCTCCACATCCATGGTGCCCAAGAGCAGTTGACGATCTACCAGAATCCGCCAGTTCTTCCGGGATTCATAAGGGGCCGCGTAGGCGTAGGGCCCCAGGTGGATCACCACCTCCTGTGCATTGGCCAGCTTGGCAAAGTCACGGTGGTTGATCGGCACATACAGTGCCTCCGCCCAGGATCCGTCCGTACCGTCCGGATTGGTGGCCGTGGCATCGAAGTCGTCCTCATATTCACGGTCCTGGAAGTCCAGGGTTCGCTCATCCAGCGACACCGTCAGCCGCTTGCCCTTGAGGAAGACGAAGCGATTCACCGAGCGCACCCGGAACTGGATGTCTTCCTGGCAGATGGTTTTTCCGGGGCAATCCTGATAAGTTTCCAGTTGGACCTGCTTGTCGATGTCCGGACTCTTGAGCGTCAACAGTTGAGGCATGAAGCGGGTCCGGTCGTCCTTCTCGAAGTATTCCAGATTGACCGGACGGCTGCACGAGGCAGCCAAGACGAGCAAGGCACTCAGCGATACAAGAGAAATCTTCATGAAAACCTTGGGTTCAGAGTGATGAGGGCTCCCCCTCCAGAGCCTTCTTCAAGGAGCCCACAGTTCGTTGTGCCCCTCCGGGGACAAAACGATTTTGCTTGTGGAGCGGTTTCAGGCTGAAATGCTATAGGTTTTGGAACAAACAATCCATCCGTCAGAGCAAACGCTCTGTCATTTCACTTCCTGCTTCCGCTTGGGAGGCAGGCTCACGACTCAGGAGATGTTTATGAGAAAACGGTTTGCTTGCTGGACACTCGCAGCCTTGCTCCTCCCCGCCTCTGCGCTCTGGGCGCAGACGCAGCCTCAGCACGGGATCGCCATGAACGGCGCGCCAAAGTACCAGGAAGGCTTCCCCCACTTCGACTACGTCAATCCGGAGGCCCCCAAAGGCGGAAAGGTCCGGCTGCACTCGATTGGCGGGTTCGACAGCTTCAACAGCTTCATTGCCAAGGGCGAGTCTGCAGATGGGCTGGGGCTGATCTACGACACCCTGATGACCAGCTCCGATGACGAGGCCTTCACCGAATACGGTCTGGTCGCCGAGAAGATCGAGACTCCGGAAGATCGGAGCTGGGTGATCTTTCACCTCAACCCCAAGGCGCGCTTCCAGGACGGGCACCCAATCACTGCAGAGGACGTGATTTTCACCTTCAACACCCTGATTGAGAAAGCGGCTCCGTTCTACAAGTCGTACTACGGCGAGGTCGCTCAGGTGGAAGACCTCGGAGAAGGCAAGGTGAAGTTTCACTTCCAGGAAGGCGTGGTGAACCGGGAGTTGCCCTTGATTCTGGGACAGCTTCCGGTGCTTCCCAAGCACTGGTGGGAAGGCCGGGACTTCAGCAAGTCCACGCTGGAGCCTCCTCTGGGAAGCGGCCCCTACCGCATCAAGGACTTCGAGGCCGGGAAGTTCGTAGCCTACGAGCGAGTCAAGGACTACTGGGCACAGGACCTGCCAACCCGCAAGGGAAGCGGCAACTTTGATGAGGTGCGCTACGAGTACTTCCGGGACAGCACAGTTGCTCTGGAGGCCTTCAAGGCCGGAGAATACGACTTCCGGGAGGAGAACACCTCCAAGTTTTGGGGCACGATGTACGTGGGCGAGCGCTTTGACAACGGCCAGATCCAGAAGCAGGAGATCTCTCACGAGCTGCCGCGCGGCATGCAGGGCTTCGCCTTCAACCTGCGCCGGGAGATCTTTGAGGACCGCCGGGTCCGGGAAGCCATCGGCTACGCCTTTGACTTCGAGTGGAGCAATGACAACCTGTTCTATGGTCAATACCGCCGCACCAACAGCTACTTCATGAACTCGGATCTGGCCTCGTCAGGGCTCCCGACTCCGGAAGAGCTGGCAGTGCTGGAGCCCTTCCGCAAGGACCTCCCCGAAGAGGTCTTCACCCAGGAGTTCACTGTCCCCCAAACCGACGGTTCCGGGAACCTGCGCTCCCAGCTTCGGGCCGCCTCACGCCTGCTGAACGATGCCGGGTGGACGGTCAAGGACGGGAAACGCTTCAACGCCCAGGGCCAGGAGCTGAGCTTCGAGATCCTCCTGGTCTCCCCGGCCTTTGAGCGCATCGTGCTGCCCTTTGCCAAGAACCTGGAGCGTCTGGGAATCAAGGCGAACGTCCGGACCGTTGACACCTCACAGTACATTGAGCGGGTGCGCAAGTTCGACTTCGACATGATGGTGACGGTCATTGGACAGTCCCTCTCTCCCGGGAACGAGCAGAACGACTTCTGGAGCTGCGAGGCCGCACAGACCGAGGGGAGCCGGAACTTCATTGGGATCTGCAACCCGGCGATCGACGAGTTGGTGAAGTTGGTTGTGGCCGCACCGGACCGACAGACGCTGATTCACCGGACCCGAGCGCTGGACCGTGCCTTGCTCTGGAATCACTACGTGGTCCCGCACTGGCACATCAACTACTTCCGCTTGGGATACTGGAACAAGTTTTCGCGACCGAAGGTCACCCCGAAGTACAGCCTCGGGTTCTTCAATTGGTGGGTGGATGATGCAAAAGAGGCGCAACTCCGCGAAGCCGGAGCCCCGCTGAAGTCACTCAACTGAATCGTGAGTCCCCGGGAATCCTTGGAGGTTTCGGGGGCGAAGATGCCGGAGAGTCCGTCACAGGACTCTCCGGCCAAGGGGAGGAAGGCTCCAGAGGCTCAGTCGACCAGGCCCCACTTCTCCTTGAGTTGATCAATCGAGCCTCGCTCCATCTGAAGCAGCAGCCAGTGGTTGACAAAGTTGATCCATTCCTGATCCCCACGGGGGGTCAGCATGGCGATCGGTGTCGGAGACTTCATCTCGGAGACCGGGACCACCACTAGCTGTGGATGCTGAGTGGTCAGGTTTACCGCCTCCGTGTTGCTCGTCATGGACGCATCAGCACGTCCGGAGAGGACCTCCTGCCAGTCACGCGCCGGCTCTTCCACCTTGCGGATCTTTGCGTTCGGGAAGATCAGTGCGGCCCGCTTTTCCTGGACGGTTCCCAAGGTCACGGCAATCGTGACGTCTGACTGATCCAAATCCTCCCAATCCTGAAACCGCTCGGCGTTCGCTTCCAGTACCACCGGCACATCGGCCACGGCAAAGTACGGATGCGTGTATCCGGCAACCATCGCCCGCTGCGGGCTGATCGAGGCGCTGGTGGAGAGGTCATATTTGCTGCCCACGGCAATGGCCACGGACTTCCAGTCAGTCGGCACAAACTCCACCTTCACTCCCATGTCCTTGGCCAGCATGGTGACCAGGTCCACGTCAAAGCCGACGTACTCGTTGGTGGAAGGGTCCCGGTAGCTCATGGGCTTCCAGTTCCCGGGGGTGCCTACGCGCAGGACCCCATCACGTGCAATCGTGTCCAGACGCGTCTCCGCCGAAAGTGGCAGCGCGAGACAGACCGTTGCGGTCAGGGCCAAGAAGAGTTTTCCAATCATGCGCATCATGACGAATTTCCTGAATGGTGTGTCGGTGAGAGTTCCCGCAAAGAAGGGCGCTCCCCGCCAGAATCTTCCTGCAGGTTTCAGACGAAACTTGTGGAAGCGGGTAGAAGAAGGATAATGCTTGCAACCGGCAATAAAATTCAGTCTAGAGTCAATCCCTCGTAACGTCAAACCTTGATCCGTCCCGTCTCCTCGTGAATCGATTTCTCCTTGGTCTTGGAGTACTCCCGCTCGCGCTCTCCGGATGCAGCGGGAATTACACCTGGGCCTGGTATGTGGTGTCTCCGACCCATCCGCAGGGTCAAACCAACCTCCAGTTTCTCTTGGCGGGACTCCAGGACACCCTGCTTCTGGCCGTGACCGCCAACCTCCTCTCCATCCTGATAGGGCTGCTGGTTGCACTCCCTGGGCTCTCCCGAAATCCTCAGGCCCGTGCGTTCAACCAGGCCTACGTGGAGATTTTCCGCTCCGTCCCGGTGCTGGTGATGATCCTCTGGGTCTACTACGGCCTCCCGGTGATGATCGGACTCTCGCTGGAATCTTTCACGGCAGGCATGCTCGCGCTGGCCATCTGCGACAGCGCCTTTGAGGCCGAGATCTTCCGGGCCGGCATCCAGTCCATTGAGCGCGGACAGCACGACGCTGCCAACTCGCTGGGCCTGAACTACTGGCAACGAATGCGTTGGGTCATCCTCCCGCAAGCGATCAAGCGCGTGCTTCCGGCGATCGGGAATCAGTTCGTGTACATGATCAAGATGTCATCGCTGGTCTCGGTCATCGGGATGACCGAGTTGACCCGCCGGGCCAACGAGTTGGTGGTCAGCCAGTATCGGCCGCTGGAGATCTACACGTTTCTGGTGTTCGAGTACTTTGTGCTGATTCTGCTGGTCTCTCAGGGGGTGCGCTGGCTGGAGCGTCGCATGCGGGCATCGGAGGGATATTGAGCCTGCTGGCCCGCTGGAATGCCAGGACTCACCGAGGCCTCTCGTTCGCGCTGCTCGCCATGATCGGAGCGGGTCTGTTTTCCTTTCCCTACCAGCAGGCCATTCAGGAGGCCAGCCTGCTCGCCTCGGTCTACGGAGTGTTCGTTTGGGCCCTCGCCTTCTCCCTTCCGGGAGCCTTGAAGACGGGACGAGAGACCCGACTGAACTGGTTCACCGGGGGACACGCCGTGGTCATCGCGCTGCTTGGGGTACTGGGGAACTATGCGGTCTGTGCAGCCCTGGAAGGGAGCGCTCCCACACTGGTGATGGTCATCACACGCTCCGAGATCGTGATCGCCATGGTCCTCGGCTGGGGCATCCTCAAGGAGTTGGTCTCCAAACAGGTCTGGAGCGCCGTGGGTGTGATCCTCTTCGGGATCCTGCTGATGCGCTACGAGAGCCTCAGCGACTCCATCGCCAGTTGGGCCATGGTGTTCTGGGCCCTGACCGCTGCCTTCAGCTTCGCCTCCATTCAAGTCCTCTCCAAGCGCATCATCCATCAGGTCGACCCGCTGGCCCTGAACGTCATCCGGCTGATCATAGCGCTGGGGCTCATGTCGGTGTTTCCCGGAATGCTTTCCGAGGTCCGCGAAATGTCCGGACATGCCTGGATGCTCCTCGGGCTCGCAGCCTTCTTTGGGCCGTTCATCGGCCGGGTCTCCTACACCTACGCTCTGCGAGACCTGACCATTGCACGCGCCATGACGATCGGGACCTGTGCTCCGGTACTGACGTTGCTCATCGACGCGCTGGTGTTCGAGCGCGTTCCCTCCTGGCTGGAACTGCTCGGAGGGGCCGTGGTCCTATTCGGCGTGCTCGCCTCGTTCCTCAGAATTCCGTTCTTCGAGACTCACGCCGCACGCTGACGCCTCCGAGGTCGACGACGCCAGCCGCTCCAAAAAATGACACCCAAGGACCAGGTCCGTCAGAGAGAGGACGACCTCCGGGAGACGTTCCATCACCCACAGGACTACCTGAGAGCCGCCACAGGCCTCGGCAACCGAGGTGAAGCACTCCACGTAGCGCTCGTAGCGTCCGGGCTCTGACCGGGTATCTCGCTGAAGGTAGTCCGCCAAGTCTCCCACCCGCTTGGTGTGTCCGAAGATCACCTGCCCGTACTCCACTCCGGACTCCTGCAAACGCCCGGCGCTCTCCCGGGCCAGTTCGAGGCTGTTGGGGAGACCGTCGGTGAGGTGAATCACCGTGCGGTCTCCGGACCACTTTTCCAAAAACCCCAAGGCCGCCGCAAAGGCCGCCTCGTACGCGGTGGTCCCTCCGGGAGGGACGAATCCGTCAAACTTCTCAAAGGACTTCAGGGCCGAGTCGCTGTAGGGGATCACTCGCAGCGAGATCTTCGGAACCAGCGCACGGAGGGTCTCCATCAGCGAGGCGCAGGCCAGGTTGGCCATCTTGAAAAGGTCGCGTTCAAAGGTTGAGGAACTGATGTCCAGCAGGATGATCACCGACGGGTTCGCACGGCGCAAGGGACGGAGGTTTCCGGGACGGAGCAGAGAGGGAATGCGCTGCTGCTGTTGCAATTTCAGCGTCTGTCGAGCCCGCTCCGGGAGCTGACTCTCCAGCGTCTGCCCCTGCTCCTCAAGCAGCACGGAGCGCTCCAGCATCAGCTTCGGAGGAGACTCCAGATCAAAACGCGTGGGCACCCGGAAGCGGAACATCTCCTCTTCCAGAGCCTCCCGCAGGAGCTTGGAACGCGCAGAAGTGGGAGACGCCCCTGCAGTGTTCGCCTCCTCCACAGCCTGCTGGGCGGCCCGATATGCCCGGACCAGACCGGTGCACCCCTCATGCTTGAGCAGGCAGGCGAAGCGATCCTTCCAGCGCGAATGCGGGAGCGGCTCTCCCTTCCAGTAGGGAACACGCTGCTGCTGGATAACCCGGACCTCAAAGTGCGGGTCGACCTTGCCCAAGCGGAATCCGCGCTCCATCAGCATCAGCACCTCCTCGGCATTGAGATCCACCGCACGTCGCGGCACCACCATGGAGACGCCGCCGACCTCAATGGGCTGCAGGCAGCGTCGTAGAACCATCCGCTCCGCCTTGCCTCGGCAGCTGCGGAACATCGACTCCAGATGCTTTTGGGAGCGCTTAAGGATTGGGGCAAGCTCTTGCTGCTTGCGTTGCTCTGCGACGGTCTGCAGGACGATTTGCCGCAGGTCCGAGACGAGATGCTCCTCCGGAGCGGGGTCGGGAGGGGGCATGGACGAGGAAGGAGGAGGCCGGGTCGGGCGTCAGGCCAAGCTCAAGCAGCTTCCGGGCTGGGCTCTGGAGCCGCAGGCAAGGCCGGGTTGCCTTCCAGTTGGAGCTGAACCCGCTCCGCAATTTGCTGAAGCTCCGTGTTGCGCTGCTCGAGGCTTTTGACCTTCTCCCGCTCCACCAGGACGAGGCGCTTGAGGCGCTTGACCTCCTGCGACTGCCGGCCAGCCTGGTTCCGCAGGTGCAGGTGGTAGGAGAAGAAGTAGCCTACGCTGAAAAGGATGCCCCAGCCCAGTGTCAGGAAAATTGGGACAAACAAGGGCCCTTCGCTACTCCACCGGACTCCCAACCACTCCAAGTGGTAGCGGACCTCCACCGGAGTGGCGTTCTTCATGGCAAAGTCTGCAGCAAAGAAGAGAAAGGCGACAAAGATGATCATCCACGCGTAGCGCATTGGGGCTCCTTGGGAAATAGGCGGGTGTCCAGCGACCTGCAGTTGAAACAGTTGCAGGCCTCAGTATCGCCAAATCTCACGGAGTTTCAAGCTTCCACACGATGAAGAAAGTCCACCGTCCGTGTTCCTGAAGGCCCGTGAACCTCCGTGCAGATTGGAGTGGAGGAGGCGATGATCCGACCACGGCGCATCACAAGCACCCGGTGGGCCTTGAGCCGGATGGCCTCGATCGGATCCTGGGCCTGAAGGATCACCAGGTCGGCATGACATCCCGGAGCCAGACCGTAACCTTCCAGCCCCAGCGCTTTTGCCGGATGCTCCGTGACCGCATCAAAGCAGGAGCGCATCGCCTCCACCCCGGTCATCTGTGCGACATGAAGCCCCATGTGCGCAACCTCCAGCATGTCCGCCGAGCCAAGCGGGTACCAAGGGTCCATCACGCAGTCGTGCCCAAAGGACACATTCAGCCCGTGGCTCATCTGCTCCGGAACCCGAGTCATCCCACGACGTTTCGGGTAGGTGTCGTGACGCCCTTGCAGGGTGATGTTGATCAGCGGATTGGCGATCACATGCAGCTCCGCCTCGGCCATCAGCGGGAGCAGCTTGCTCACGTAGTAATTGTCCATTGAGTGCATGGAGGTCAGATGCGATCCCGCGACCCGGCCCTGCATGCCAAGGCGAGCGGTCTCCCGAGCCAGCGTCTCCACGTGTCGAGACATCGGATCATCGCTCTCGTCGCAGTGCATGTCCACCCGCAGCCCGCGCTCTGCGGCAATCCGGACCAGTTGCTGCACGGACTCGGCGCCCTCGGACATGGTCCGCTCAAAGTGCGGGATCCCTCCAACCACATCCACACCACGATCCAGGGCTTCCTTGAGCAGCGCCACGGCGTTGGGATCACGCAGGTAGCCGTCCTGAGGAAAGGCCACCAACTGCAGGTCCAGAAACGGCGCCATCTCGCGCCGGACCTCCAGCAGGGCATCGACCGCCAGAAGGCGTGGGTCGCAGATGTCCACATGGGTCCGGATCATCAGCAAGCCCCGGGCGATTGCCAACTCGCAGTAGCGTCGGGCACGTTCCTGAATCGCCTCGACGGTCAGGTGCGGCTTGAGTTCGCCCCAGAGCGCGATCCCTTCGAGCAGGGTCCCGGACCGGTTCAGACGCGGCAGCCCCAGAGAGAGAGTGGCATCCATGTGGAAATGTGCGTCCACAAACGGAGGCGAGACCAGCATCCCTGCGGCATCCAATTCCTGAGCCGCTGTCGCCTCAAGGTGCGGGGCGACCTCTACAATCCGCCCGTCCCGGATTCCCAGGTCCACGCCCTGCCGTCCATCCGGAAGCGTCGCGTTACGAATGATCGTATCCATTGAATGTCCTCAAAGGGGTGAAAAAAGCGCCGCGTCCTTGGGCGTCAGTCAAAGCGGATGCGCCCCAGCTCCTTCATTCTGGAGTCGCCTTCAGGCTGCAGGATCACCGCCTCTCCGGAGGACACCGAACGTCCGGTTGCAGCGGTGATGTTGACCTGATGGGTCACCAGGATCAGGTTGCCTGCTCCCTGAAAGCGGGAGGCACGCTGCAGGATCTCCCGGGTCTGCGAGTCTCGGGTGGAGTAGTCGTCAAAAAACGAATTCAGCGCCGGCCAGAGTTCATAGGTCCCAAAGGCCAATTCGGCGGTCTCGTAGCAGCGACACCACTGGCTGGAGAGCACGCTCTCGATCGGGACCCCCTCTTCACGGAAGCGCACTCCCATCCGCCGCGACTGCGCCTTGCCGTCCTCGGAGAGGTAACGCTGGGTCTCACAATGCTCCAGGTCATATCCGGGAGGGTCTCCAAATCCGGAGATCGTCCGAGAGTGCCGAATCATGATCACCTTTCCGCCTGCACGCAGGGCCTCCCAAAGTTCGGATGCTGAAAGCGGGTTGGCCTGCGATGTTCCGGGAAAGAGCGTCCCCAGCAGCAGCAGGGCCGAAAGGAGGCAGACGTTCTGCCAAGTGCGGGAAAGCAGGGTCGTCATTGCTGAATGATCAGGTCGTCATCATCTTGAGGTCTGGAGCCCGTCTGGGCAGAGTGCCGGCGGATTTCCGATTCCGCAAACTTCCGGACCAGCCACTTGCGCACCGGATAGCGCGTTGGAGGAAAGAGCAGAAGCAACCCCGCAAGGTCGGTCAGGAATCCGGGAGTGATCAGCACCAACCCGGCAGCAAAAATCAGCACCCCGTCCACCATTTCTTCGGCCGGAAAGCGCTGTTCCCGGAGCGCCTGAGTGATGCGCTGCAGGGTCTCCCAACCTTGAAGACGTGCGAGACCGGCTCCCAGGATTCCGGTGACGATCACCATGAAGATCGTCGTCAAGACCCCAATCCGGGAGCCCAGTTGGACCAGCAGGTACAGTTCGAGGGCCGGAATCAGGGTGAAGGCAAGAAACAGTTTGAGCATCAGTCAACTCGGTTTGAAAGCGGTGCCACGAAACAGGCATCCGATGAATTTGGGAGCATGCGGCAGGTATTCATGGGGCACGGGCTCCAGCTTCAGCAAGGCCTCTCGCACCAGCACCGGAATCGCCCGGTTGAGGTGGCAGCCATCGCCCAGGAGGTTCTGCAAGCTGTTGAGACGGTGCTGCCAGTTGGCCACCGAGAGTTCCGGCGAGAGCCCATGCTCCAGGAAGCAGAACCTCCCGGAGGGACGAAGGACGCGGGTCACCTCGCTCAAAGCCTGAGCCACGTCCGGAATGCTGCAGAGGGTGAAAGTGCTGACCACCGCATCAAACTGCTGATCGGGAAAGGGCAGGAACTCTCCGGACAGGAGGTGGCTGTGCACCGGGAACGGCGTCCGAGCGATGCGATCCACAGCCCTCTTGTGCATGCCCGGATTGACGTCTACCACATGCAACTCCGTCACTGAAGACGGGTAGAATTCCAGATTGAGTCCGGTTCCGAAACCGATCTCCAGGACCTTCCCTGAGACATCAGAGAGGCATGACTGACGGTACGGATGGAGCGTTCGGGTGGAGAGCGCCCAATCGCACAGGCACGGGAACAGGCGTTGAGAGTACCAGCGCCGGAGCATCAGCCCTGAAGTTGCGGCAGGATTTCGTCCAGAGTCCGGATCTCCCACTCAGGGCCATCCGGCAGGCGCTCTCGGCTCTGGCCAAAGCGGTTCACCCAGGCCACACGGAATCCGAAAGTCGACGCACCGGCAACATCCCAGGCATTTGAAGAGAAGAACAGGATTTCCCAGGGTTCGCAGGAGAACGTCTCGGTAGCCAGCGCATAAACCCGAGGGGCAGGCTTGTAGACCTGTAACTCGTCCACAGAGAGGACCGCATCCAGAAGCTCACCCAGGTCGCTGTGCCGGACACCAGAGCCAAGCATTCCGGGAGAGCCGTTGGAGAGAATCGCCGTTTGGAGTCCTTGATCACGCAGACGCCCCAGCGCCTCCGGGACCTCGGGGTAGCAGGACAGTTCGTGATAGGCCTGCATCAGCGCCTTGCGCAGTTCGGGGTCCACCACACCATGCGTCTCCAGCGCGTAGTCCAGGGCATCTCCAGTCACCTGCTCGAAATCCACGTAGCGCTGCATCAGGCTCCGGAGCCAGGTGTATTCGAGCTGTTTGGTACGCCACAGCTGCGAGATCGCCCCAGCCTTCTCTCCCAGACCAGGCTGGTGTCGCCCTACCGCAGAGTGGACATCGAACAGGGTTCCGTAGGCATCAAAGACGGCAGCTTTCAGAGGAAGAGGCATGGCATTTTCGAGAAAGAGACAGACTTCAGAGACATCGCGCCTTCAAATTCAGCTTGGCGAAAATGGAGCAAAACGCAACCTGCTTCCGGGATCAGTCCATTCCGGAGAGGCGTTGCTTACGCCACCGGAGGAAGGCGTTCAGGCGGGCATTCGGCTCCAAGCGCTCGGAGGCCCGCGTGACCGCCACATAGCAGAGGTTGACCTCTTCGTCGGCCAGGTCATCGTGTCCGAGCGGCTTGCGTCCCTTGATCAGCGGGGTGAAGTCATCGGCGAGACGCACCTGAGCAAACTCCAGCCCCTTGGCCTTGTGGGCCGTGGTGAGTTGCACCTGAGCCTCCTCCGAGGCCTCTGACCGGGCCTTCAGGTCTTCCAGCAACCCGGGAAGCTCGGCGCGGTACTTCTCAACAATCCGGCAGCGGCTGAGCCACTCGTGGTCTTCCACATGCTCGGCATAGCTGCGGAGTTCCTCAAACGAGGGGAACGACTTGAGCAGCGGGTCCCTCAGTTCCCGAGAGTTGCCCTTCCACAGGTGCCAAGTCCCGTGCAGCAGCTCAAACTGGTATCCGGAGATGCCTCCGACAAACCCAAGCGGTTGGGAGACCGGCAGCTCCACCGCCTGGTCAAAGAGCCCCGCATTGGTGCGAGCAACCACTGTGTGAACGCCTGTGACCGCGCCCAGCCGATCGCCCTCACGCAACCCCTTGATGCGAAAGCGCTCTCCCTTGAATTGCCAGAGCAGGTCCGACGCGACCTGGGCCACGGCACTGCCAAAGCGGAAGGATCCGGTGAGGTGGAAGGTCCGGGAGGTCGCGATCTGTGTCATCAGGTCCACCGCTCCGCGGAACTGGTAGATCGCCTGATGCGGATCTCCCACCATCACGCAGGTGGCCGGCTGCCGCAGGAGCAGCGCCGCAGTCACCGGGTTGGTGTCCTGGGCTTCATCCAGCAGGATACAGTCGAAGGGCAGCCTAGGCTCGGAGAGCTGGAACAGCTTGAGGTAGCCATCATGCAGCATCGGGATCTCCTCACTCTGCGTGTCGCTCATCCGGATCCACAGCTCCCGCGCCATCTGCACAAAGTCCGGAAGCGTCTTTCCCCGGTAGATCGCGTGGGCTGCGCCCGGCAGGTGTCCCCCATGCACCCGCCCTTCTCCGGAAACCAGGAAATTCTGCAAGGTCTCGATCGCCAGCCGCGCGGTGATTGGGTCCTTGACCCTCAAGGTACGCATGACCTGACTGACGTGCAGCCGGGGGGCAAGCTGGCTCTGAAACGGACGCCCACAGGCGTTCCAGGCGAGGCTGTGGACGGTACGGCAGGTGACATTCTCCGGAAACACGCGCTCCGCCTGCTGCTGGACGGAGCGGTTGAAGGCCACATACAGAAAGCGCATTCCCGGACGAGACCGCGCGAAGTGCAAGAGCGTGGTCGTTTTGCCAGTCCCTGCGAAGGCCAGCACCTTGACGGTTTCCTCAGGCTGAAGCCGATGATGAAGAATCGCCCGTTGCTCGTCCGTGAGCCTTGGAGGCGGAGGGTGCACGAGGGGAGGACTTAGGGAACGACAATCACCTCAACGCGGTTGTTGAGCTTTTGTTGGGTGGGTGAGCTGTTGTTGAACTTGGGACGCGTGCTCCCGAAGCCTTTGGGGGTGATCTTGGAAGGGTCCATGCCATTTTCCACGAAGAACCGGGCGACCCGGGAGGCTCGGGCTCCGGAGAGGACCCAATCGGACTCCCAGCGGGTCAGCGGCTTGTTGTCGGTGTGTCCCTCCACCTGAAGCTTGTTCGGAAGCAAGAAGACCAGCCGAGAGAAGCGGGTGAGTTCCTGAGTGGCCTGCGGAGTCAGCTCTGTGGACTCTTCCTCAAAGAGCGCCTGGGCGGAGAAGGAGACCACCACGCCCCGGTCTTCCACAGTGACCTTGGTGTTGTCCCCAATCTCGTCCTGCTCGACCTGCTTGGAGATCTGCTCCACCACAGCGTCGTTGCCTTCGTTCATGTAGGGCGTTCCGGCCGGAAGAGGCTTGAAGCTCTCGGCGACGCTCTTGAACTTCTTCGTCTCGTACTTGCACATGGAGAACAGCAGCACGAAGAAGCACATGAGCAGCGTGACCAGGTCTCCATAGGTGAAGATCCACTCCTGGTCGAAGGGCACACAAACTTCGCAATCTTCCTCGTCGATCATCGCCATGGCGACTTCAACTCCACAATGAGGTTAGCGCTCCTGGTCTTCCGGAAGCAGGACGATCTCCACACGGCGGTTCAGCCCGCGTTTGTAGGGAGTGTCCGGGAAGAAGCGAGGTCGGGAGTCTCCAAATCCGGCCACCTGAATCCGGGACTTGGGAATTTGCTTGGACTGGAGATACGTGGCGATCACTCCGGCACGAGCGATGGAGAGTTCCCAGTTCGAGGGAAACTTCGGGTTCGCATCTGTTTCGTCGGTATGTCCGGAGATCATGATGTCGTTGGGCAGGCTCCCGATCACGGGCAAGGCCAGGTCAATGGCCTCCCGGGCTTCCTTCTTCAACTCCGTGGAGCCCAGATCGAAGGCAACGATCTTGCTGAAGGTCACCTCCACGCCGTCCTTGCCGGCGTTCACGTTGACATCGTCCGGCATGTCCAGCTGTTCCAGCTCCTGAGCCGCCTTCTCCAGGTTGGAGCTTCGGCCGCTGAAGACGAAGGGGCTTCCCGGAGGCATCGTCTTGAGGCTGTCGGAAATCTGGTCGATCTTCTCCACGTCCATCTTGCACATGGAAAACAGGAGAACGAAGAAGCACATGAGCAGCGTGACCAGGTCTCCGTAGGTGAAGATCCATTCCTGGTCGAAGGGTACGCAGACTTCGCAATCGTCCTCATTGATCATCTGACCCATGAGTCCTCCTTGCTATCTATCGCGAGTGATCAACCGCCTTCGCCGCCGCCGCCGCCTTCAAACTTGAGGGCTTCGTACATGGCTTTCTTGTCCGGAGGCAGGTAGTTCATCAGGTCGTTTTCAATAAAGTCCGGGCGCTGCCCGGCCTCGATGTAGAGCACCCCGTCCCGGATCATTTCAAACAGCACCTTTTCTTCGGCAATCTGATCTTCCAGCTTGGTTTTGGCCGGAGAGAAGATGGTGTTTGCGAACAGGGATCCATAAAACGTCGTAATCAGGGCCACGGCCATGGCCGGTCCGATCGCCGAGGGATCGTCCAGGTTCTGCAGCAGCAGCACGAGCCCCACCAGCGTTCCCAGCATGCCCCAGGCAGGACAAAGCGACGCCGCAGCACCCACCACCGCAGGCGCAGCATCGCGTGCGGCAAGGGTGTACTTCATTTCGTGCTGCATCATGTGCTCAATACTCTCCCGCTCTACCCGGTCGACCACCAGCCGGAGGCCTCCGCGCAGGAACGTGTTCTCAATGCTGGGCAGGGCATCCTCGATGGCCAGGATGTTCTTGCGGGCAATCTTGGCCACGTCCACGATCAAGGTCAGCGTCTCCACCAACTGAACGGCGTTGGGCTTCCAGGTCTTGCCTACATATCCGAACAGCTGCTTTGCTTCACCAAGGGGTTTAGCGATCATGCAAGAGGCCAACGTCCCTCCGAACACGATCAGCAGCGAGGGGATGTCGACAAAGTAGGCGACGTTTCCAATCTTCACCGCGAAGGTGCTGAAGTCGAATGCCATGGCCAGCAACAGCAGAAACCAGGCAAGGATGGTTCCGACAAGAGTTCCTTGTTCCATAAAGCGAAGTCAGGGTTATGGGTGAATGCACATCAAAAGAGCACAAACTTTCACAAAGCAAAGCAAAATCTATGACATTTTGGCGAAATCATGGAGAGACCCCGCCGTTCTCTTGGGGAAAGCCGGAGCTCGGCGGAAACCCGAAGAGGCTTTGGGCGTTGTGGTTGGTCGTTTCAGCCAGTTGTTCCAGAGACATCCCGAGGAGTGGTGCAAGAAATTTGGCAATCACGGGCACCTTGGACGGGTCGTTCGGTTTGCCGCGATGGGGAACTGGCGCCAGGAAGGGGGCATCGGTCTCCAGCAAGATCGAGTCCTCTGGCAAGCCCTGGACGACCTCGCGCAGGTCGGCCGCGTTCTTGAAGGTGACGATCCCGTTGATGCCGATCTTCCACCCCATCTCCACCAATTCCCGGGCCATGGACTCGGAGCCTGTGAAACTGTGGGCCACGCCTCTCTGTGGAACTGGGATCTCTCTCAGGATGGCCAGAGTGTCCTCCTCAGCCTCCCGGGTGTGCAGCACCACGGGCAATTCCAGGTCTATGGCCAGCTCCAGCTGGCGCCGGAACGCCTCCTGTTGCTGCGCTTTGGAAGAGTACAGATAGTGGTAGTCCAGGCCGGTCTCTCCAATCGCCAGGATCTTCGGGTTCTCCCGGCATCCCTTGCGGATTTTCTCTTCGACCTGGGTTTCGTAGCAGGAAGCGTCATGAGGGTGGATTCCCAGGCTCCCGTAGACCTCCGGATGCTCTTGAACCAGGAGGTCGACCTGCTCCAGCGTTTGCGAATCCACAGAGATCGTCATGAGCGTGTCCACTCCAGCATCTCGTGCCTGTTGCACAGCCTCTGCAGGAGGAAGGCTCAGGCGATCGAGGTGGCAGTGTGTGTCAATAAAACTTGTCATGACGGAAAAAGGTGGGATATTACTGCTACGTTTGACCCGAAAATTTCGCGGGTTTTTTCACGATCGAGCATCGCAACAGGCTCATGAGAAACCGTCCACGCAGAAAACCAAATCTCTTCCGAATGTTCAATCTGAATTTCTCAAGACCTCGGAAAGCAGGATGGAGACTTTGCTGGGGATGCGGACTCCTGGCGCTGGTCTTGAGCGGCTGCCACTCCGTGCGCTTCTACCATGACATGGACTCCCTGCGTCCCGAGCCGGACCGTCGAATTCCGGCCACATCGATGGCCTGGGGGCTTGTGCCTCTTGAAGATCCGGTGGAACTCCGGCAGGCTTGTCCCAGCGGAGTCTCCAAACTGGAGGTTCAGCAAGAGCGTGGAGATGCGATCCTCCAGGTGGCGACCTTGGGGTTGGTCAACCGTCAGACCGTGCGAGTCTGGTGCCGTCGCCGTGAACGTTAAGGTATGGCGATAAAGGTTGAAGAACTTTGCTCTCGCCTCGGGTACCACTTTCAAGACCCCACCTTGCTGCGGGAGGCCCTGACCCACAAGTCCTGTCCGTTCGATGACGACGGGCGCCCCCTTCCCAGCAACGAGCGCCTGGAGTTTCTCGGAGACAGCGTCCTGGGCCTGGTCGTCAGCGAGTTGCTGATGGAGCGCTTCCCGGACCTTGATGAAGGCGGGCTCTCCAAGATCCGGGCAAGCCTGGTCAACGAGGCTGGTCTGAACCGCATGGCTTTGAAAGTCGGGCTGGGAGAGTTCCTGATTTTGGGCAAGGGAGAAGACCTGACCGGAGGCCGGGACAAGCCCTCGCTCCTCTCGGATGCAATGGAGGCCGTGTTTGCCGGCATCTATCTCGACAGTCGCAGCAGTGAAGGGCTACAGGCGATTCGGCAGGTCATCCGGAAACTGATGGAGCATCAGCTCCCTGAAACTCCAGACGATTTTGTTTCCCGTGATTTCAAATCCGAGCTTCAGGAAAAAACCCAGCAGTCGCTGAACAAGCCTGCAACCTACTTTCTTCTGGAAGAGACAGGCCCGGACCACCAAAAAGAGTTTGTGATGTCGGTGATGATCGACGAGTGCGAGTTGGGACGCGGAAGTGGTCCCAGCAAAAAGCTTGCAGGCCAGGCTGCAGCCCGCAAAGCCTTGGAATATCTGAGAGAATATCCGGAAGTGCTTCAGTCGAGCAAGTCATGAGTCCTGACCCCGCAAAAGCAGTACGTGTGCAGAAGGTCATTGCCCAAGCCGGGCTGGCCTCACGTCGTGAAGCCGAAGCCTGGATTCGCGAAGGCCTGGTCACGGTCAACGGAGAAGTGGTCGAATTGGGACACACGATGACTCCAGGAGTGGACGAGCTACGGGTAGACAACACTCGTGTCCGCCTGGAAGGCCCGGCCCGTTCTGTACTCTATGCGCTCTACAAGCCCAAGAATTGCATCACGACCCTCAAGGATCCACAGGGGCGGGTCACGATTCGGCAGTTTTTTCCAAAGACCTCCGTTCGCCTCTTCCCGGTGGGGCGGCTGGACTATGATGCCGAAGGGCTGATCTTGCTCACCAACAACGGAGATTGGTCGCAGCGCCTGATGCACCCCAGACACAAGGTCTGGAAGGGCTACTTCGTGAAGGTTCGGGGAGTGGTCCCGGAGAGCGCGCTCATGCCCCTGCGTCAGGGGCCAACTCTCCAGGGGCGTGCCCATCAACCTACACGCATCCGGATCCTGCACCACCGCAACGACAAGACCTGGCTGGAGGTCTCGCTACGCGAAGGCACCAACCACCAAATCAAGAAGATGTTTCAGCAGATCTCCTTTCCCGTACTGAAGATCAAACGCTTCCGGATCGGCTCCTTGAATCTGGGGGAGATGCGTCCGGGAGAGTCCCGTCTGCTTACGGCTGAAGAGCAGCAGGCCTTGCTGAACCCTGCCCAAGAACTTCCGGAACACGCTTGACCTGCTTGAAATCCGATGGCTGAACTTTACAAAATCTCCTTGGTCGAGGGAAAGATCATGCTCCGGGTTCCCCCTCAGTTGGTTGGAGCCCAGACTGCAGACATGGACGAAATCCAGGCGGAGTTGCATCTCATGGATGCGGACTACCTGCCTGAGAAATTGCTGGAGATCTATCAGCGCTCTTCCGGAGCGTTCGAGTTCCTCTGCGAGCAGGTCACCCGCGACTTCATCATTCAGGTCGACATGACGAATGATGAACAGGAAGCGTACGTGAACATCATCCCTCCGCAAAGTCCGCAGGAACCGCTGACGGTGGACCGCATCCTCGCCGCGCTCAAGGAGAAGGGGATTGTCCAGGGGGTGGACAAGGAGCGTGTCCAGCAGATGATCGACAATGAGATCTACTACGACCCCACCAAGGTCGCTCACGGGACCCCGCCGGTGAACGGCGACGATGCCCGGGCGGAGTTTCTGTTCCTCTCGGAGGAAAATCAGGCCAAGCTCTCACCGCGTCCGGACCTGCGGGAAATCCCCATGCTTCAGGAGGTCACTGCTGGGCAAACGCTGGTGCGCCTTCACCCTCCCACAGAGGGGAAGGACGGCTATACCATCACAGGAAGGCTCACGGCCGCGTCCTCCGGGAACGCCTACCACATCCGTCCCGGACGAAACACCAGCTACGATGCAGAGCGTGAGCACATCATCGCCATCAAGGATGGCGTGGTCTGTCAGTCTGGGAACTCCATTTCCGTGGAGGCGGTGCAGGTGGTCGATAAGGTCGATGCCAAGTCCGGACACATTCGCTTTGATGGCGTCCTCAAGGTCCGAGGCAACGTTGCAGACCGCTACAGCGTAGAGGCCGTGCGGATTGATGTGGGGGGAATGGTGGGCAAAGCCAAGCTGCGCGCTGCCGGGGACATTCGCCTCGCCCAGACGGCCACCGGGAGCATCATCCAGGCGGGAGGATCCGTGATTGCGGACTCACTGGAGGAGTGCCAAATCAGCGCAGGGGAGCATGTCCTGGTACGCTCCCACATCACCAGTTGCAAGATCCTCGCAGGCATCTCTTTGCAGGTGAGAGACAAGGAGGCCATGGTCATCGGGGGGGCCTTGCAGGCCGGGAACCTGATGCGCCTGAACCACATCGGCGAGGAGCCGCCTCCCCCCCCTGAGGAAGAAGCCGAGCCTGCAGAAGGAGCCCCCGCGCTTGCGGTGCCTGACGATGGTCCGGAAAAGCCCAAGACCGTGATTGAGGTCGGAATTTCCATCAACAGCCGCAAGGCCTACAAGGCCTTGGGAGAGAGCCTGAAGAACAACTTTTATGACTTCCAGGACAAACTCAAGGCGCTGGAGGAGAAGCTGGACGGTTTTCCGGACCGCTTTGAGACGCCTGCAGAAGGCTCCGATGAGTTGGTTGCCGCCTCTCGGAAAGCCTGCCGGCTGATCTTCAACGACATGCGAAAGATCAGCGCTCAGGAAGAGATCAATCAGCACAACGATGAACTCTCCGGTGGAATCTTGTTTGTCACTGGCCGCGTCGAACCCGGAACCATCATCAACATCCGCCGGATGCGCTTCAATGTCATGAGTCCGGCACAAAACATGTGCTATCAGTTCGTCCAGACGGGCATTCAGGCCAATCCTGGAAAAGACCACCTGCTCAAGCACCGCCACCGCTTCGTCAATCTGCCTGCCTGAAATCCCATGGCCGACATTACTCGAGAAGAACTGCAACGTCGCGTCAAGCGTCGAGAGTCCCTCAAGGATACGGACCTGAGCGGTCTCAACCTCAAGGGGCTGCTTCTGGAAGGAGGCGATTTCCGCAAGTGCAAACTGGGAGAGAGCGACTTTTCCGGGGCGTTCCTGGACTTCGCCCGTTTTGAGGGATGCAACCTGAGCGGGTGCCAGTTTCGCAACGCCAGCATGCGGGAAGTGGCGATCTACGGCTGCGACCTGAGCAAGGCCGATTTTCAGGACAGCGTGATGAACGAGATCAGCCTGCATCAGTGCACGCTGGAGCAGACCAACTTCAGCGGTTGCCGCATGGAGCAGGCGATCCTGGTCGAGACCAAGGGGTTTCTGTGCAACTTTGCCAGCGCCCTGCTCAATCGAGCCGACTTCGCCTCTGCCGTTCTCCACGCCTGTGACTTCACCGCCTGCGATGCGCTTGAGGCCAAAGCGCATGAGGCCGACCTCCGGGGTTCCATGTTCGTGGGAGCCAAGTTGAACAAGGCCGAGATGTCCGAGACTCGTCTCGACTTCTGCGACTTCACCGTCGCTTCTTTGAAGGAGGCGAACCTGAGCAATGCCAACTTGCTCGGGGCTACCTTGAACAACGGCTGGATGGAGCTGACCAACTTCAGCTCGGCCACCCTCGCCTTCGTCCGTGCGCTCAAGGCCAACTTCAAGGACTCGAACCTGAAGAACTCCATCCTTGTGGAAGGAGACTTCTCCGGAAGTGAGTTTGACGGCGCGGCCATGGTTGGGGCTGTCGAAAAAAATGCCAAGTGGGACGACGCCAACCTGGAAGGGGCGGTGCGATGAACTGGAGAAAGGCAGGGCTCACACTGCTGTGCGGGGGTCTGGCTTTCGGAGTACACGCGGAATACCGGGCCTATGAGTTGGAGATTTTCGATCGCACCACCAATGAGTCCTCGGTGATCGTAACCACCTTCTCTCCAGCAGATTACATCGCCACGCACGGAGGGCCGGATCGGACCGGAGTGATCATCCGGGCCTCCTGGATCTGCTATGGAGACACCTCCAGCTACCAAAAGGTCTGCCCCATGCCCCAGGCGGTCAACCCGGCCTACGAGGAAGGAGACCGCGTTCAGGTCATGCTCCCTCAGCATCTGACCGACCAGTGGGTAGGCGTCGTCGAGAACCGATTCTTCCGCCCCGAACTGAGGAGCAACGTCTACGGCATCCGCTTTCCGGACCGAGGTGGACTCTACACCCGCTACTACGAAGTCAACCTGCGTAAAGCCCCCTGACCGAACCCTTTCCAGCGCCTCCGCATGTCTCACGAACGCATCCACTCTACCCGCCTGATGACGGCGATCAAGACCCCCTATCAGCCCAATGGCGAGATCGATCTCGACGCCTACGACCGCCTCGCGGAGGCGCAGTTGCAGGCCGGTGTGGAGGGCTTTATCGTCGCCGGAACCACCGGAGAGGGGCACCTGATGGACTGGGAGGAGGAGTTGATGCTGATTGCTCACACCGTAGACCGCTTTGGCGATCGGGCCGTGGTCGTCGGCAACACCGGGAGCAACAACACCCGGGAAGCAGAGAAGGCCACACGCTACGGATTCTCCGTGGGCATGCACGCCTCGCTGCAGATCAACCCTTACTACGGGAAAACCTCCGAGCCCGGACTGCGGGCGCATTTTCAGCGCGTGCTGGATCTCGGACCGGCCATCATCTACAATGTCCCTTCACGCACCGGGCAGGACCTCCCGCCGCACCTGATTCAGGACCTGGCCCAGCATCCGAACCTGCTGGGCGTCAAGGAGTGTGCCGGGAATGAGCGTATGGGCGCGTATGAGAATCAGGGAATTGCCTGCTGGTCCGGAAATGACGACCAGTGCTTTGAGGGGACCCACCGGTACCGCTCTCACGGAGTGATCTCGGTCGCAGGGAACGTGGTGCCTGGGTTGATGCGCAAGTTGATGGACGAAGACAACTCCGAGTTGGACGTCCGTCTGCAGTCGCTCTTTGCCTGGCTCTTCCATGTGCCCAGCCCCAACGCGCTCAACACGCTGCTGGCCATGCTCGGCATGGCTCAGCCGGTCTTCCGGCTCCCCTACGTTCCGCTCAGTCAGGCAGCCCGTGAAGAGGGCGCCCGGATCATGGAGTCTCTAGGATCCGAGCATTGGGTGGGCTCCGAGCTGAACATCATGAAAGACGAGGACTTCCTGATCGTATGACCATACGCAGCATTGAGGATCTGCTGGAGAACAACCGCTACTGGTCCCGCCAGCACGAGGCCCGGGATCCCGGATACTTCGAGCGACTCTCTGTCCAGCAAAAACCCTACTACCTCTGGATTGGCTGCTCCGACAGCCGCGTTCCGGCAAACGAGATCATCGGGATGCATCCCGGAGAACTCTTTGTCCACCGGAACATTGCCAACCTGGTCTTTCACACGGACATGAACTGCCTGTCGGTGCTGCAGTATGCGGTGGATGTGCTGGAGATCAAGGAGGTCATCATCTGCGGGCACTACGGCTGCGGCGGGGTGAAGGCAGCAATGGAAGGGCGAACCTTCGGCCTGATCGACAACTGGATCTCGATCATCCGCTACCTCTACCAGCGCGATCAGGAAGAGCTGGAGGCTCTTGACGAGCAGGCGAGATGGGACCGCATGTGCGAGCTCAACGTGATCAATCAGGTGGAGCGCCTCGCCGCAACCAACACCGTCCAGCAAGCCTGGAAGCGCGGCCAGCAGTTGACCATTCACGGGTGGGTCTACCAGATCAAGAACGGGCTGGTCAAGGACCTGAAGGTGAGCATCTCCAGCTCCAAGCAGGTGCCCTACGTCTTCCGCCTTGAGAAGGACTAGCCCCAGAAGTCCGTCCGGACCTTGCGGCGCTTATGGCGCGGCAACTCAAAAAGTTCCTCTTCCTCCACGGCAGGCCTGTGGGCCTGCGCCTCCTCCCGGTATGATGGCACGTGGTACTCCACCTCCAGAAACATCGGTCCTGTTCCGGAATCCCGGGTTCCCGTCATCGACAGATCGTAATAAGGGATCACTCGCTGGAAGTTGGTTCGAGCCACCCCCTGCACCGGGTTGACTCGATCCAGGCCTCCGTCCGTGTAGGTCGGATAAAAGTTGGTCCGAACCCAGGGGCGCTTGACCGGGGCTCTCTTTTTCTGCTGCTCTTCGCTCACGTCGCTTCTCCACCAGGCGTTTCCGATTTCCGGGAGAGGAAGTCCGGAGTCCCCCCAGCTGCTCGGGCGGTTGCTTCCTGCCAGAAACCGGCTAAACTGAAGACGTTGGACATGCAAACTCCCATCCATCTCCTCACTCACGCTTCTGATGACAGCACATCTGGAACTGGTCCTGGCAAGCCCCCGAGGGTTCTGTGCCGGCGTGGACCGAGCGATCACCATCGTGGAAAAGGCGCTGGAGCGCTTTGGACCTCCCATCTACGTTCGGCATGAGATCGTCCACAACCCCCACGTTGTTGGACGGTTGCGTGATCAGGGAGTGATCTTTGTGGAGGAGATTGAAGACGTCCCGGAGGGAGCACATGCCATTTTTTCCGCACACGGCGTTTCTCCATTGGTTCGGGAGAAGGCCGCTGATCGGGGCCTGCAAGTGATCGATGCCACCTGTCCGCTGGTGACCAAGGTGCACGGAGAGGCCAAGCGTTACGCCTCCAGGGACTATACCATCATCCTGGTGGGACACCGCGACCACGTGGAGGTCGAGGGCACCGTGGGAGAGGCTCCAGAGCGGACGATTGTGGTCGGAACCGTGGACGATGCAGAGCAGGTGCAACTTCCTCCGGGAACGCCCGTAGCCTACCTGACCCAGACCACACTTTCTCTGGACGACACGGCTGAGATCATCGCCATACTGAGGAGACGCTTTCCGCACATTGAAGGCCCCGCCAAGGACGACATCTGCTATGCCACTCAGAACCGGCAAAACGCGGTCAAGGAGTTGACGAAGGCGGTGGACCTGGTGCTTGTGGTCGGCGCGCAGAACAGCTCAAACACCGTCCGTTTGGTGGAGGTTGCCAGGGCCGCAGGGGTCCCGGCCTACCGCATCGAGTCGGCAGAACATATCCGCACCGAGTGGGTTGAGAGGGCTTCTCGCATCGGAATCACGGCCGGAGCTTCGGCTCCGGAAGACATCGTGCAGGGCATCGTCGCCCACCTGAGCGCCATGGCCACCGAGAGCACCGTCCGGGAGTTGGAGTTGGTCCGAGAGGACGTGACCTTCGCCCTGCCAGCCGTCCTGCGAAGCTGACCTCCGTGTGTCTCCAG
>JAYPUA010000006.1:27391-28573 GCA_038133845.1 Deltaproteobacteria bacterium | reverse complement strand
CGACGGTTCTCAGTCAAAGATCTCCGGATTGCAGGGGCGGACACACAGGTTGATCTGCTGGATATCTTCAACCAGACGTCCGTCTTCCCCCTCCAGAGTCATCAAGAGTTGAATGGCCCTAGGCAAACAACGAGGCTCGTTTTGTTTGCTCCCCCAGCACTTCGTTTCATCTGAGTCCCACTCCCCAATCTCCCACTGTTCTTCAACAAATCCGCTGGCTCCTTCAATCTCGGAGCGAAACTGAATCTGAAACGACCGCACGGACTCTGAAAGCACCAGCTGACGTCCGTCAAGCCGGGGCTCCCGGAGGTTGTCGTCCAGGTAGAAGTCTTCCCGCCGGATGAACTGCCACGTGTCGTCACGGGTGCTGTACTCAAGGAAGTATCCGACCTCGTGAAGCTGCGGATCGAGGCCCTCCCGGACCGCGTCCAGCTCCTGAAAGTACTGGGTCGGCTGCTCCGCATGGAAGGAGAGGCGGCTGGCCTCCTTGTTCTCCGGACCCAGCACGACCTCCGCCACCACGCCACTTTCCCGCCCCTCTCCGGAGTCGACCCAGTGCCTCAGGTAGCGCACGGTCTGCAGGTCATCCAGCACCATCTTCATCAGCAGACGCAGTTCCTGCCTTCCGGAAAGCGTTGCCTGGACGGTGCGTGCCGATTGGGAGGTTTGAAAGAATGCGGCATAGACCAGGGCCGTCACCAGCCCCAGCAGCGCCATGGAGAGGATCAGTTCGACCAGCGTAAACCCCGGAAGGACCGGTCGCTTGCGCTGTTTCCCAAAAAGTCGGTGCCGCATGCCTCAGTTTGGCCTCACGTAAAGGTCTGCGTCAAAGCTGCGCGAGTAAGGACCCTGGTTCCACTCCAGGCGGTAGTTGACCTTGCGGATCTCGACTCCGGGGAGCGGCTCGGTGTCTTCGACAGTCCGTAGCCAGCGCCATCCGGAGAGTTCCTCGCTCTCCGGGAACGTCCCCTGGCTCAAGGAGACCGAAGGCGGCTCCTTGGAGCGCTCCCAGAACAACAGCTCACGCTGAATGGCCGAGGTCGCTTTCCAGAGGCTGTCAGAATCGGAGAGGGTCAGCAGGGAGTTGGACTGTGCCTGATAGACCGCCAGGAGGCTGACTGAGAGAATCGCCAGCGCGATCATGACTTCCAGCAAGGTGAACCCGGACCTCACGGGGAGTCC
>JAYPUA010000006.1:15897-27291 GCA_038133845.1 Deltaproteobacteria bacterium | reverse complement strand
GGTGAACCCGGACCTCACGGGGAGTCCTCCAGGGTCAGCTTGCCCATCAGCGTCCGGTTCTGCAGGTAGCTCGGCGACGCCTCTTCCGCCTCCTGCAGGACCAGCGTGAACGGGGTGATCGCCCCTTGGGCCGAGATGAACACCTCCAGGCTCTCAGGCTCTGTCAGGCGCACACCGGTGCCGCGCTCTGCGGTAAAAGCGTCCGTGATCTCCACACCTTCCGGGAGGCGCAACAGCGAAGCCAGAACCCGTTCCTGCAACTCTGGAGCGTCCTCTTCTCTTCCCTGACGGATGACCAGCGCCTGATTCACGAGGTCGACCTGAAGGACGTAATCCTGGGCCTGAAGCACGGCATCATTCCGAAGCATGCGCAGAGCCCGGGAGAGGTTCTGGTGGAGTTGACGCGAGGGAGGTTCAAAAAGTGAGAAGAATCCGGGGACCACCGCACCGATCAGCAGCGCCGCGACAGCCAGGGCCACGACCACCTCGAAGAGCGTGAAGCCCCCTGGCTTCTCCGGGAGGTGGGGATCAGAGTTCGTTGGAGCTGAGGTCGGCATCCAGATCGGCTCCACCCTCCACGCCATCGGCTCCCATGGAGAGGATCTCATACTCTTGTCCATCACCCAGGTAGCGGAAATCGTTGTCCCAGCCGTCCTGCGGCAGGTTCCGGCTCTGCAGGTAGGGGCCGTTCCAGTTTTTCGGGATGACTCCCACCTCCGGCTTGCCGACCAGCGCCTTGAGCCCCTGATCGGTGCTGGGATAGCGCCCGTTGTGCAGGCGGTAGAGGTCCAGCGCGGTCTGGAGCCCTCGCATCTGGGTCCGCGTCGAGTCCACCTTGGCCTTGGCGAGTTCGTTGAACAGGGTGACTCCCACGATGCCGGAGAGCAGCCCGAGGATGACGATGACGACCATCACCTCGATGAAGCTGAAGCCTTTACGGCGACGGGTTCGGCGAGAGGAAAGCGGGGAAGAGGAGCGGATCAACATGAGCAAATACGAGAGACACGAGTTGAGAAAGCTTGCGGTACTGCGCTGAGGGTCGTTACACTGGCTGCGCTGAAGTCGAAGACACGGTCGCTGGCACGCCTCAGGGGTGCTGGAGGAAAGTCCGGGCAGCACAGGGCAGGGTGCTGGCTAACGGCCAGACGGCGCGAGCCGATGGAAAGTGCAACAGAAAACATACCGCCGATGGCCTACGGGCACAGGCAAGGGTGAAAAGGCAGGGTAAGAGCCTACCGCAGCTCCGGTGACGGAGGTGGCAGTGTAAACCCCACCTGCTGCAAGTCCAAATAGGATCGCGATCAGGTGGCCCGCCTGGCGATCGGGTAGGATGCTAGAGGCGACCGGTAACGGTCGTCCCAGATAAATGACCGTGACCTCGGTCTTCCGAGGAACAGAACCCGGCTTATTTTCGACTTCAGCCTTTCTCGCGCATGCCTTGGCGGTAAAGCTCTAAATAATCCTCCGTGACCTCGGTCACAGGCAAGTTCAAAGCTCTCGCATAGCTTTGAAGGTGTCCCTTCAGGTACACCTCTGCCACGAAGCTCTTGAAGTTTTCCTCCTCGATTGCCTGCAGCAGAGACGCCCGGACAAAGGTCACCTCTGCCAACTCATCCAGAGAGACCTCACGCAGACGACGGATCTGAGAGAGCACGTTCCCGTTAAAGATTCGTGCCTCTCCCAGAGCCGCCAGAAACTGTTGAACACTCTGTTCAGACTGCAGGTTTTTCTGGCGTACGCTCAACAGCTTCCCGCGCCGGATATGAGCAAGCGAGTTCTGCATCTCCTGCAGGCTCATGGTCTTTGCGTCGCTTTCTGGCGTCACGGCTGCAGCCTTGGGTTCGCTCTCAAGGGCAGCGCCTTGTGGACGCAGGTAGATGACCTTGCTGTCCGGAGAGGCGGGAGAAGGCGGCAGCTTGACTGAGGCCGGAGGCGGAGGCATGATCTGTTGTTCTCGCTGGGCAGCAATCCGGCGATCATGCGCCTTGCGAGAGACCGGATTGGCCAGTTGCATGTAAGCATGACTGATCCGCTGGATCTCCGCTTCAACCTCTTCATCAGGAACCAGGGAGTATCCCGCCAGAGACTCGGCACGGGTTTCGTGGATTGCCCGCTCATAGGCCACCCGGATCTCCTCCGAAGTGGCGTCCTCACGGACCTCCAGCAATTTGTAGTAGTTCTCATGCTCCAGGGGAGAGGCTCCCTCGTGCTTCAGGGACTGCGTCATGGCAAGACCATCGATTCAGAGCGAAGCTCCTGGTTCGCAGATTTTCCAAGAAGTTTGTTTCCCACGATCATCAGCCGGCTGGCGGCCGCAGACTGGGGGTGGTCCAACAGGACCGGCCGTCGCTGCAGCACCGACTGCCACACCACCTCGTCGTGCTCGATGTGCCCCAGAAACCTGAGCTTGAGCCCAAAGTACTTCTGGCAGGCGTTCTCCATGGCCGCGCCGATTCGGATGTCGTTCTGGTTCCGGACCTGGTTGAGCACCATCTGCGGGCAGAACGACTCCACTTGGAAGTCGATGAATCGTGCAAATTCGCCTCCACGTTGCCGCAGGTGAGCAATCAGTTCCTTGGGAGTCCGGATGCCGTAGGGGTTGTCGACCCGAAGCATCTCATTCACCAAGTCGCGCATGCCTGCCGTATCGCTCTGGTGGCGAAGCTGCCGATAGAAGGAGTTCTTGATGAAGCGGTAGGCGTTCTCGATCGAAGTCGGCTCGGGAACCACCACCAGCAGCTGGGTGTCAGCAAGCAGGAAGAAGTCGATGGTGTTGTAAGCGGTCCCGGCTCCCAGGTCGAGCAGAACGTAGTCGGCCTGCAACTTCTTGAGGGCCCGGATGAAGCGCAGCTTTTGCGTGTGCTTCAGGTTCGCAATCTCCACACCGTCCCGGGCTCCGCTGATCAGTTTGAGGCGAGGGATGGTGGTGTTCAGGAGCAGTTGGTCGATGCGTTCAACCTGATGTGCCACAAACTCGGAGATGCCACGCTCCGGATTGTTGACCCCCAGCCATGTGTGCAGGTTGGCTCCCCCCAGGTCCATGTCAGCCAACACCACGCGATAGCCTTTCTCTGCCAGGAAGACCCCCAGGTTGCTGGTGAAGAAACTCTTTCCAACTCCACCTTTTCCGCCTCCAACGGCCCAGATTTGCTTCATAACGTGCTTGTTGTTTCCAAATTCAAAAGGTCTTGGTTCCCGGACGTCGGTACATCGCCTGCGCTGCAACTTGAAACAGGCGTCGCTCAGGAAGCACCAGAGCCGTCAGACTTCCACCATACACACAGCCTGTATCCACTCCGATCGCATTCGAGCGCCAAACCAGTCCGCGACGGGCCCAGTGTCCAAAGAGGACGGTGATTTCTCCTTCGTAAACTTCAAACCAGGGGGGATCCTCCGGGCGATACAGGCACTCGCCAGAGCCGTCCCACGTGCGGATTTCGGTAAGAACCCGCTCCGGAGTTTCTGCACAGGCCATGCCCGGGGCCACCCCCGCATGCACCACCCGATACGGCCTCAGGCCGCTCTCGTCCGGGACCGTGATCTCCAAAAAACGAGGCCAGGACTCGAGCCAACTGCGCCAGGAAGGGTCCTGACGGTCCAACGCCTCGATCCACTCATCGGCATCCGCGTTGCCCACGACACGGGAGCGCGACTTGCGAGCCTGCCTCAGGAGAGCAAGTTCATGATTCCCGATCACCGACTCCGCCCCAAGTTTGCGGACCAGCATCAGGGTCTCGACCACCTTCGGCCCCTTGTTGACCAAGTCTCCAACGAAGATCAGCCGGTCTCTGCCCGGAGTGTAGTCCGTCAGCTCCAAGAGGCGGCAGAGCTCTTCATAGCATCCATGCACGTCCCCAATAATTAGCGTACGTTGGGCCAAGGGCTCAAGTTTTTCCTTCATCTGCCGATAGGAGGACTAGAATCTTTTCTGTCGAGTGCAAACAACAGGAACACAGCATGCGTTGGAAAATTGGAGTCATTGTCTGGGTCTTGGGCCTTGCGGGGAGCTGCAGTGCGCCCGTGTGGACCGAGCCGCGACCGTTCCTCAGTCGCCTTGGAGAGGGAGACCGCTACCTGGGCTGGAGCCTGAACTACTTTGACAGCTGGCGGATGAATCGGCAGGTGCGATACCTGCGTCTGGCCGAAGAGAATACGGTGTCCGCGATCACCACCTTCGCCCGCCTGGAGACTGACACGTCGCCGCGCATCAACGAATACTACGTCGTCCGGGAGCGCCGAATTCGCGGCTGCCGCCTGTTGGCAGAGCTGCGCTTTGAGGCAGACAGTCACGGTGTGGCCATCAGCGAGTCCACCCCGGAAGGCTGCTTCTACTAGCCGACCTGCTCCGTCCGGAGCTTCAGATTCTCCTCATAGTACCTGCGAGAGGCCTCCAGATCGCCGCGTTGATGATAAAGCGTCCCGATGCGATCCAGCAGTTGACTCTCCCCAAAACGATCCTTTAGCGCACGCTTGGCCTCTCGGTGGATCTTGAGGACCTCCAGCAACTGCGCCTCATCTCCTCCGGCCTCAAAGATCACCTCCTGCCTCTCGCAGATCGAGTGAACCTGGAGCCAATCCTCCTGCTCCCGATAGAGCCCCAGCAGCTCCTGGAGGATGGGGAGCGCTTCGGAGTAGGCCTTCTTGCGCTCCAGAGAACGGGAGAGTTCTTCCATCAGGCGAATCGACTCCTCTGATCCGGAGGCGCTGGTCTGGGCTCGATACTCTTCAAAGGCCTCGGAGGCCTGTTCGGTGTTCCCTTCACGCAGGTTGACCTGAGTCTGCAGCTCCAGCGCCTCTCGGGTGGGCTCCAGTTGCAGACGTTTCATGACTGTGCGGTAATTCTCCAGGTTCACCCGGGCCTCCTCCCAGCGCTCTTCTGCAAAAGCTTTCTTTGCAGAGTTCAGCAACAAATCGGACTCCTGAACCCGCTCTTCGCGCGCAGGCTTCTTGGGAACGGCTCCGGAGACCCTTGGCGCTCGAGGCATCGGGTTGGTGCCTTCAGGAAGCTTTCCGGGCTCTTCTGCCGGCAAGGTGAAGCGCGCATCGGCAAACAGATCGTCTTCCTCCTCGTCACCAAACAAATCCTCATCGGAAAGCTCAACCAGTTCCGGGACCACCACCGAAGACTTCTCCACTGCAGGGGCAGGCGTCGCCGGTGCGGAATCTCTGCTGGGAGGTTCCTCCTCTTGTTGTACGGCGTTAGAGGACTTGGCGACTGGGCGAGAGTAGATCTTCGAGGACAGCTCGGATTCTGTCTCAAAGACCGAGTCCGGATCAAAGTCCATGCTCTCATCCAGCGAGGCCAGAGACTCCAGGGTGGGCTTCTCCTTCGCAGAGGATTGAGCCGAAGCATCTTCGGTCCCCAGGCTTTCCAGTTCCTCCTCCGGAGGTTCTGTGGCTTCCGGAGTCTTGGGCGCTGCCGCCTGTTTGCTGTCAGCGCTCAAAGAGACCTTGACCTCATTCTCCGATTCGGACTCTTCCTCGTCAATCAGCCTGGCAAACGCAGAGTCTTCCGGATCTTCCGGGTCTGTCAGCCCCGACACCTTCTCAGAGGTTGTGGGCTTGGGCGAAGCGGTTTCCGGATCATCCTGAAGCACCTCACTGAGGGGATCAAGCGATGTGCTGTCCGGCTTTGTATCGGGCTCTGGAAACGGGTCCATCAGCTCCGATTCCGGAGAAGACTCTGAGGGTGAAGATTTTTTGTTCTCTTCCAGAAGCTGGTGCTGACTCCGGAAGCGCTCAAAGATGTTGTCCAGCGCAACAGCCTCGGTCGGAGGCTCCGGAGTGGTCGGCGCTTCTGCCGGAGCTTGAGGAGCAGCGCCCACGGTCACCCCCTGGCGGAGGATCATCACCATCCCGAAGACCGAGAGCATCAGTCCTGCCAGCAACGCTCCTGCCTGCACATCGTAAAGCACGACAAACACGCAGGCTCCCAGGGCCAAAGCTCCATAGAGGACGCGGCTCAGCCAATCGGTCTTGCGTGGTGTGGTGGCCTTGCTCTGTCTGGAATCCGGAGAGTTTTTCGGGGGTTGCTCTGCTTTCGGCGGAGTTTTCTTATTCGTAGCCAAGGTCTTTCAGGTAGTGAGCATTGTTGGTCCATTGCTTCAACACTTTCACATGCAGTGCCAAAAACACCGGAGCCCCCAGCAAATGCTCAATTTTCAAGCGGGCCTCCGTGCCGATCTTTTTCAGCATCGCCCCCTTGTGTCCAATCACGATTCCCTTTTGCGAGTCACGTTCCACACAGATCAGGCAACTGATCTCCACTCGCTGCGGGGTCTCCTGAAACTGCTCCACCTGCACGGCAATGGAGTAGGGGAGCTCCTGCTCAAGTTGATGAAACAACGCCTCGCGAACAAACTCCGCAGCCAGGAAGCGCTCCGAGGCGTCCGTCACCTGGTCCGATTCGAAGTAGAAGGGAGACTCCGGGAGGTTTCGAGAGACCATCTGCTGCAGGGGCTCCAGGTTTTCGCCTTTGAGCGCCGACAGGGGAAGCACCTCAAGAAACGGCTCCTGCTTGAAGCAGTCGATGGTCCGGAGGATGTCTTCCGGCCGGGAGCGGTCGACCTTATTGATCACCAGCGCCGACTTGGGCAGGTATGGTCGCAAGCGCTCCAGCAGCTGCAGGTCGGCTCGGGACGGGGTCTGTTTTCCCGAGGCCAGCGGTTCAATCAGCCAGAGGTTCAGGTCGTTCTCCTTCAGGGAGGAGAGAGCGTAGTGGTTCATGCGCTGATTGAGGGCGCGCTTGCCTTCATGAATTCCGGGGGTGTCCACATAGATCACCTGATGGGCTCCTTGCGTGTGGATGCCGATCAGACGATTGCGGGTGGTCTGCGGCTTGGGAGTGGCGATCGAGAGCTTCTGTCCAATCAGTTGGTTCAGCAGGGTCGACTTTCCCACATTGGGCCGTCCGATCAGGCCAACAAAGCCACAGCGGGTGCTCTCCGGGACCTCGGAGGGTTCAGGGTTCAAGCAGTTCTCATGCAAACAGGTTTATCACTTTGGCCCCGCGCAACGCCGTCTGGACAAAGAGTTTCGGGCACGGGGAGACATCAGTGTAGCGCTTAGCGAGCGAAAGCAAAATCATGAAGCGCGCGCTTCCTCTCCTAAAACGCATAGGAGGCTCCGATCGCCAACTGGGTCCGCCCATGCAGCAGCATGCTTCCGGCAAAGCGCTTCTCGGAGAGCAGTCGGAACTCCCAGCGCAGGGTCGCCTGAGGCCAGAAGCCCGCTCCCAGTTCCCACTGCTGGGTTTCCTGCAGAGCGGGGTCGCTCTGGGCCGGCTGGTCGTACTGATCCAGCACCACGCCAATGCGGCCAAACCAGTCGGCCTGCCGGGCAAGTCCGCTCCAGCGGAACCAGGTTTTGACCTGCAGGCGATCCTCCGTGGAGTCGACCACATCAAACCGGCGGGCCTGAATCAACACACTCCCTCGCTGGTCGCCCACACGCTGGCTGAGCAGAGCGGATGCCTGGTGGATCTGTCCCTGGAGAGCCGGGTCGCCCCCTCCATCGGGGAACTCCTCCCGGAGCTCCAGCACCGAACGCCCCAACATCGCGTGATTTCGCTGCCTCAGGCTCAGGAACGGCGTACGCTGTCGAGCCCTCAGGCCCAGCAGTCTCTCATTCGGAAGCGTGGTGTGTACCATCCACCCGCCTCCCAGCGACCACTCTTCGCGATTCCGGAGCCCACGCTGCCACTCCAGGGACCACTCGGCCTGCGTCTGATCCAAAGGCTGCAGCTCCGGGCGGTCGTGACGCACCCCGGACCAGTGGAAGGCATTTGCCCAGCGCTCTTCCGCGCTGACGTGCCGGGTCCACTGAAACTCTCCGAAGTAGCGCAGACGCTTCCCCGCCACGGGACGCACCGGGTCCGGGTCAAGGAAGGCGTTGGTATCGTAGAGAGCCTCCACGCCGAGCCCTCCGGAAAACAGATCGCTCTGCCCCCGAAAGCGTCTCTGATCTCCATGCTCCAGGAAAACCGGGAACCTCCGAGTCTCCTCTGCCAGGGTCGTCCGTACCCGGACCACCACCTCGCCACGGCCAGGGGCTGCATCCAGGGCCTGCATCAGGTGCAGCTCGTAGCCCGGAGCTCCCAGCGGCTGGTCGATCCCGTTGATCGACACGCTGAGGATTGGGGCCATTGCCGCGACATAGACCTCAAAGAAGTAGGCTCCTTCCTGAGCCTCTGTGGAGGGATCTGCCGGAGGCTCCGGCGAGTTGGGGGCTCCGGACGGCACGCGCCTCAAGAGCGGGAAGGTGTGGATGTCCGAGGAGAGCGGGAGGATCAGCAGGTGAGCCCGCTCCGGAGCCTCCGGAGCTTGTGGAGGTGCCAGGTAGGTGGTGCAAGCCAGTTCCAGTGCCGTCTGGTCGGTCCCTCGGGCCACGAGTGCATTTTCCAGAAACTGACGGCACTCCGGTGGCGGCTCCCGGAACTTCGGGATCCGAGGTTTCTTCTGAAGCCGGAGCTGTTCGGCCTCCTCCGGGGTCAGGAACCCGCAAAGCGAGTTGATGGCTTCCGGGATCACCCCCTGCTTGGCCAGCGTGGCTCGCTGCTCCAAGGTGCAGCGCTCCCGAGCCTCAACCGCGGCCACCAGCAGCAGCGCCCCAGCAATGATCAGGATGCGTCTAAGGAGCATACCGCTCCCGGGCTTCCTGCAGTTCACGCCGCCTGAGCACCTCAAACACCACCTGTTCCTGCCGCTGCTGCAACGGGTCAAGCGACAGGGCCGGCGTTCCCTGAGGATAAGGAGGTGGCTGTCCGAGCCAGCGGAGCATGTCCTTGTCCGGAAACTCGTCGCGCTCCTGCAGTGCCCGACGCAGCTCAGGGGTCACACGGATCGGCTTTGAGGGCGCGCGCTGGTGCATCAGGACCACCAGGTGTCCGTCAGGCACAAGGCCCCAGGCGGTCTCAGAGCCGAGGTCTTGAGAAGTCCGGGCCAGCTCAGTGAGCTTCTCCTCCCAGATCGTCACCGAGCCTTCCTGGACCCAGATCAGCGATTGTGCAAAGTCCACCAGCACCCGCACACTCCCTCGGGTGAAGGCCAGGCTTCCATGAGGCAGGGAAACCCGCACCTGCTCATCGGAGGCATGGCGTGCCCGAAAATCGGCTCTCCCCTGACGCAGCGTATACCAACGCTTCGGATCCTGGCTCAGCTCAAGCCACCCATGGCTTCCCAACTCCACGCCTTCCGGAAGCTCGGAATACCTCACGGCGGCCCGGGTGACGGGTCCAGTCTGCAGGCGTCCGTGGGTTCCCCAGGGCACCACCTGCCCTGCCGTACTCAGCAGCACTCCGGAGTGTTGCAGCCGCGCGGTCCCTTGCAGCAGGCTGACCTGGGCGGTGTGTCCTTGCGCCTGAACTCCCGAGGGGGGCCCCAGGAGCAGCAGGACCAGGAGGATTGTGTTCAAACTCAAGTTGCGCATCATTTTCGCCTCGCGTTCCGTTCTGTTTGCCCAGCATACCCGCCTCGGTTCGGGAGGAAAAGTCCGGAAGCACATTTTACGTTAAAGTTTTCTCGGCAGATGCCGATGAAGGAGGCAAAGAGGCTTGGACGCCCAATTCGACCCCCTTCTTGGGAAATAGTTATGAGGATTCGAAACAACTTTGCTGCCCTTGATTCTCTGCGGCAAGCGCAGACCCGCAATAAAGCTGTTGCCGGCAACATTGAAAAGCTCAGCTCGGGACAGGCCATCAACCGTGGTGCGGACGGACCGGCCCTGCTGGTGGGGGCAAACAGCATGCAAAGCACTGCGGTCGGACAGCTGCAAGGACAAAAAAATGCAGAGACCGCCATCACCTTGCTCCAGATTGCAGAGGGGTCACTAGGAGAGATCAGCGGGATCTTGACCGAGATGAAACAGCTCTCCGTCCACGCCGCCAACGAATCGGTCAACGACGATTCCATGCTTGAGGCCGACCAGCTGGAATTCGAGCACATGCTCAATGCCATCGACTCCATCATCGACGAGACCCTCTTCAACGGACGTAACCTTCTGGACGGCAGCTTCGGCATCTCCGGGACCACCGTGGGCGACAATCTGCGCTTCGTCCGCGCCGAGTCCAACACCCCGTCTTCTCCATCGGAAGGGTTTCCGATCGACATCATCCAGGTTCCGAAGCAGGCCTACGTCGAGGCCCCGGAGCCGCTGGTTCTGGACCACATCCGTCAGCCGCTTCAGCTCACCTTCAACATCGGTGGCCGGGCGTTGCAGTACAGCACCGAGTCCGGAGAGATCTCCAAGATTCTGGCCGAGTTGGTCGAGAATGCGGAGAAGTACCCGGAGCGCTTCCCGGTGGAGCGCCTCAACCAGGACGTCCGGGAGCAGCTGAACACTTCGCTCAACCAGTTCTTCGACAAAGCCAACTTCCCCGTCGAGTCAAGCATCACTCATGAGGGCAAGCTGAAGTTCACGCACCACGAGTATGGCAGCGATGTCTACTTCACCATCACCAGCAACGTCGCCGGGGCGATCACAAAGCAAGCCGGCGTCGCAGAGAACTGCGTCCCCGGACAAGACGTGCAGGGCACGATCGCCGGAAGTGACGGTACGGGAGTTGGACGGTTCCTGACCGCCCGCCCGGGATCTCCGGCGCAGGGTTCTGTGATTGAGTTCACGGGACAGCCCGCGCTGGTGGAGGAGCCGGTGCTGGATGAGGCTGGCCGTCAGGTCGGCGTGACCTACCGTCTGCAAAACGATGAAGAGTTTGTGGGAAGCTACGACAACCCGGTCATTGAAGGCTACCTGCACATCTCACAGCAGACCCGTGACATCCAGTACGGAGGTCAGAGTGATGAGACCCTGCAGTTCTCGATTCCGAGTGTCCGGACCAACTACCTGGGCAAGGGGGTGGAAAACGACAGCCAGTTCTTCAGCCTGGCCGATGTGGACCTGCGCTCCGCGGAGGGAGCCTCTGATGCGATCAAGATTGTCGAGAAGGCGATTGAGGACATCTCCTCGACCCGGGCAGAACTTGGGGCCTTCCAGCGCAACTCGGTGGAGAAGCACTCCGTGGCCGCCGCAGTGAATGGCGACGCCAACGCCGAGTCCGAGTCGATGTTCCGCGACACCGACGTGGCGGTCGAAGCCGCCGAACTGGCCAAGAACCAGATCATGCTCAACGCCAGCCAGTCGATGCTTGCCCAGGCGAATCAGAAGCCTCGGGCCGTCCTCTCGCTCCTCGAGTAACCCCACTTTGCTGCCCCGAGATTTTCTCTCCGGGGCAGCGCCTCAACTTCTCCCCACCCCCCGTTCTCCGGGGGCCTCAAAAGCTGGGTTTCTACGATCAACCAATCCCGTTCTCCGGGGGCCTCAAAAGCTGGGTTTGGCAACCCAGCCTACGATCAACCAATCCCGTTCTCCGGGGGCCTCAAAAGCTGGGTTTGGCAACCC
>JAYPUA010000006.1:0-15797 GCA_038133845.1 Deltaproteobacteria bacterium | reverse complement strand
CTACGATCAACCAATCCCGTTCTCCGGGGGCCTCAAAAGCTGGGTTTGGCAACCCAGCCTACGATCAACCAATCCCGTTCTCCGGGGGCCTCCCCGGAAGATTTCCTGCCCGAAACGGGCCATCCGGTTCAATTCTGAAACAGCGTGGTTCCCGTGGACCGCAGGTCATCGCAGGCTTGCATGATCCGTTGTTTCATGCCCGTCTCGGCGAGCTTGAGGTAGGCTCGGGGATCGTAGGCCTTCTTGTTGCCCACCTCTCCTTCCACCTTCAGGACCTCGTCGTACTTGCGGAACATGTGTTCAACAATCGGGCGAGTGAAGGCGTACTGGGTGTCGGTGTCGATGTTCATCTTGATCACCCCGTAATCCAGCGTCTCGTGGATCTCCTCCAGGGTGGATCCGGACCCTCCGTGGAAGACGAGGTCCAGCAATGCCGAGGCCCCGTGCTTGGCCGTCACGGCCTGCTGTCCATCCTTGAGGATCGTCGGCTTGAGCTTGACGTTCCCAGGCTTGTAGACGCCGTGGACGTTTCCAAAGGTGGCCGCGAACATGAAGCGTCCCAGTCCGCTGAGTTGCTCGTAGACCTCCAGCATGTCCTCCGGGGTGGTGTAGAGCTTCTCATTGGGCTGATCGCCATGATCCACACCATCTTCCTCTCCGCCCACCACTCCGGCCTCCACCTCCAGGATGATCTCGTTCTCTGCACAGAGCACCATCAGTTCCCGGGCGATGTTCATGTTCTCATCCAGCGGCAGCTCCGATCCATCAAACATGTGCGAGTTGAAGAGGTTCGGGAGCCCCTGCGCACGCCGCTTGGCGGTCTCGGCAATCAGGGGGCGCATGAAGGAATCCACCTTCTTGGGCTGGCAATGGTCGGTGTGCAGGGCGATGTACACCGGATAGTGCTCGGCCACGAGGTGAATGTGCTGGGCCAGCGAGATGGCTCCGATGGCCGAGCTTTTCACGCTCTGCCCGGAGGCAAACTCTCCCCCGCCTGTGGAGACTTGAATGATCCCGTCGCTCTTGGCCTCGGCAAAGGCCTGCAGCGTCGCATTGGCAGTGGCCAGCGAAGAGACGTTGATCGCCGGATAGGCAAACCGATTGAGCTTTGCGTGATCCAGCATTTTGCAGTAATTGGAATAATCAGCGACAGGCATGGCCTTCCTTCCGGTATGAGTTGAGATGTCTGCAGGGGCGTGACATCAGAAGCAGGAGAGTTGTAAAAAACAGATACTATTGCGAAAAAATGCTGAGAGGACAAGTTGAAGATTTTCTGCAGCACCCGTGAGATTCGATGCGGCGTGCTCGGAAGAATCGGGGATTTCAGAAGCCCGGGATGCCTCTTGCCCGCTTTGGCCAGCCAGAGTTCGGCCTCGTTTTTGAGGGTGGAGGAGAGCGGGGCGGAGGCGGTTTCAGCCTTCGGGGTTCATGATGTTCCGGGTTCGCTCCAGGAGGTCCAGCCCTTGCTGCTTGAGCCACCAGGGGAGGTCGATGAACACCCAGTTTTCGGCCAGCCTCTCTCCTGCTCTGCGGTAGATGTCGACCACCCGCATGTCCGCAGCGATCTCGCTACCGGGAAGCCCCAGAAATCCCCCGGATGGCGTATTTGTGAGGTTCGGCCAGCCAAAGAAGCCGGCGTAGTTGCCTTCGGCAAACCGGCAGAGGTGTCCATTGAAGCGCTTCCCTGTCAGTCCGGTCCGGAACGGATACTGGTGCTGTTCCTGATAGCGCGGGATGGTGTAGGTCGCCCCGATCCCGGCAGGGCCATACCAGATCATGTCCTCGTGCCAGGTCCGAGCCAGAAACTCTGGCGGAGGGAGGTCGTCTCCGCTCACGTTCAGCTCGCTCAGGTCGGCAATCATCCGATTGACCAGATCCAGCGTCTTCCGGGACTCTCGGGGATCCTGTTCTTCCAGCAGCAAACCATCGTGCGTTCTTGGTCCCGGAAAGAGGAAGGAGGCCCCGGTCTGCGGAGGCAGAGGAGACACCCCGGTCTGCTGCATCACCCCAATCAGATCACAGAAAAACGCCCCGCGGACGAGTTTCCCATCCTCCACGCACTGAAACTCGGCGTAGCGCAAAAAGGCCATCTTCCGGGTAGCCGGAATTCCCAGCCAGTCTCGATCCAGCAAGCCCATCAGGTGTCCCATGCTGATGACCCAGTCGGTCTGGTCAATCTCACTGGTGCCTGCCAGCAAGACATCCGGACGCCGCTGCACGGATGCCCAGGACTTCAGGAACGGAATCCAGAACGCCTCAGCGACAGCCTGAGGCCCGTGCTGTTCGTTGAAGGGGTAGACGCCATACCAGTGGTAGTCCGGAGCCAGGTGCTGCTCCAGGATCGAGGAAACGGTCTCCGGGGTGGCCCCAGACAGCGCCTGCTGGAACTCCAGCACAGCGCGCTTTGGAGCTGCATAGGATTTCATGAGAGGTGGCGCCTCAGGAGAGGGTTTGAGGAAGCAAGGAGCGCATCAATCGGCCGTCCAGCCTCCATCAATCATCAAGGACGTCCCGGTGACCAGTGCCGAGGCTTCGGAGGCCAGATAGACCACTGCGCCCATGACGTCCTCAACAGCCCCGACGCGCCCCAGCTTGATCTTCTCCTCGATCCAGCGAACCCGCTCCGGGTTGGCAAAGGTCGGCTCTGTCAGCGGCGTCCGGATGAAGGTCGGGCAGATGGTGTTGATCCGCACCCGGTGCGGTCCCCACTCGATGGCCATCGCCTTGACCATCCCCTCCAGACCATGCTTGGTCGCACAGTACACCGCACGCTCGACGCCGCCCACGTGTCCCATCTGGCTGGAGATGTGAATGATCGACCCGGGCCTTCCGGCCTCAATCAGCCCGCGAGCCACTTCGGCAGAAAGGAAGTAGGCCCCCCGAAGGTTCACCGCCATGACCGTATCAAAGTCCTCCAGAGCCGTCTCCAGCGCCGGGCTGTGGATGGCAAACCCTGCCGCATTCACCACCGTGTCAAACGGTCCGGATTCGGCAACTTGATCACGGACGGCCTCCACCTCTGCCACGTCAAGGACCAGAGTTTCCGCCGACATCCCGGCCACCTGCATCTCGGCCACCACTGCGCCGAGGCGCTCGTGCCCCCGGGCAGCACAGACCACATGGGCCCCGGCTTCTGCAAGCGCAACCGCAGCTCCCAGCCCAATCCCGGAGCTGGCACCGGTGACCAGCGCACGCTGTCCCTCCAGACGCATCGAGGGGGAGCGAGGCAGCGCCATCAGGCCCCTCCGGAGGTCCGGCCTGACCGCTGCACGCGCGCCAGCAGGTCCACACCAAATTGCCGAAACAGGTGGATCATGTCCACAAACACCCAGTTTTCCACAAACTGATCGCCCTCTCGGCGCCAGAAGTCGATCCCATTAAAGGAGATCCGGTTTCCGCTCGCAGGCGTCTGCAGGTACTCTCCGGAATGCACTGCGATCACCCCGTCCCACCCGGAAGAGCCCACATACGCCCCTTCGGCAAACAGCGAGTCGAGGTCCTGAATCTTGCGGTCCGGAAAGGCATGCAGCCACGGCTTCTGATGCAGATCCTCAAACTCTTGCAGTCCATTGCAGAACCCGATTCCGCCTGGCCCATACCAGCGGACCGCCGGATGAAAGTAGCGAGCCACCCCCATACTCTGCAGCTGGCTCTGGTCAAATCGGTTGAGGCCTTCAAAGAGGAACTCCCGGATCAGGCGCAGGCTCGCTTGCGTCTCGTCCTCGAGGAGATCATCCGGAACCCGGCCATCTCCTGTCAGCGGAGGCGGATACACTCCCTCTGCTCCACGGCTGCGAGGCAGCACCGAGCACCCCAGCTGCTCAAGCAGGTCGATCAGATCCACCAGCAGGTATGTTCGCTGGATGACGCCTTGTGCATGGTGATGAAACTCCGCCCAGCGCAGTTGCACCTGCTCTCCGGAACCCCGGATTCCAAGCCACTCGTGCTCCAGCCGGCCATGAAACCATCCGGTCGCTCCGGTCCAAAGCGCTCCGTCCGGTGAGCCATCGACCTTGCCGCTGGAGAATCCGCCCAGGAGGATGTGGGTCTCGCGTCTGAAGCCGGAGAGCGCCTGACGCAGAGGGCGCCAGAACTGCTGCAGAAACTCTTCCCGGTGGTTCAGCGTCCCGAGCGGCTCGAACCCAAACCACTGCCACGACCGGCTCAACGGCAGGTCTGCAGCAGCTTCCGGAACAGCGGCATCCTGCCACTGATGCCAGTTCTGCATCTGACGTTTGGCGTCCACAATCGCTTGCTTCACCGGCTCACTCCGCTGAAGGAGGTTGAGACCCCTCCGAATTCCTGCAGGGCGTTGGATCCCGCTGCTCCCATCCATGCCCTTGAAACGGGTCTACTCCCAGCTGCTGCATCACGTAAGGGAAGTCGACCATCACCCAATTGTCCACGATTTTTCCGTCCTGTACCTTCCAGAAATCCATGTACCGAATCTCCACGCGCTTTCCGGTAGGCGGGATGCCCATGAACTCTCCGCTGTGGACCGCCTCCTGACGCCCAAATGCCGCCGCCCACTCTCCCATGAACAGCCGGGCTTCGTCAATGCAGACCTTGTCCGAGAAGGCCGCCTGAAACGGCCGCTGCCAATTCTCCTGAAACTCGCGCAACCCGTTCTTGAAACCACATCCGGCGTTGCCCATCCAGCGAAAGTCCGGATGAAAGAACGCTGTCATCCCCTCGATCTCGTGATCGTTGAGTCCATCCACCATGCCCTCGATCACCGTGCGGGTGTTTTCAGTCTGGGTGAGGTCCGTATTCCGGGTCAGGATTGCCTGAGGGGGACGGGATCCTTTCATGGGACAGTAGCTGGAAAAAGTGAGGGACGCGGATGACTCCTTTTCAGAGCGCTCATCCTAGGAGCAACGCCATGCGTATGCAAGAGTTTATTGCATGCGTATGCAAATTGTGCTTAGATCATAGTCCTTGCCTGCCGAATGCTTCTGTTGTGGAAGGAATTCAGGTGGTGGTTTCTGGAACCTTGGGGGCAGTTTGAGCTGCTCCTGATCTCAGGATGGAGAAGAAAATGAGGAACTTGAAGAATCTTGCGCTGGCCGCAGCGATGGTCTGCCTCGGGGGAACCGCCGCACAGGCTGGATGCGGCATCTCCGGAGGTTCGGTCCGAATTCTGGCCAACGATTTTGCCGCGTTGCATGCAGTCGTAGGCAAAGCCGAGGAGTGTGCCGGAGGCGGGGTCACTTTCAGTAAGAATCACACGGCTGAACACAAGGACCTGCAGGTCGCAGCCCTGAAGGCAAACCCGGCAGAGTACACCTCGGCTGTTGTGGCCAATGGGTCCATTGTCCCCTTGATGAACGAGGGCCTGATCCGTCCGCTGGATGATCTGGTGGCCAAGTACGGTCAGGGGCTCCAAAAGCATCAGTTGATCACCATCGACGGCAAGGTCATGGCCGTGGCTTTCATGGCCAACGCTCAACACCTGTTCTACCGCAAGGACATCCTGGCCAAGGCAGGCGTGAGCGTCCCCAAGACCTACGAAGAGGTGCTCGCGGCCTCCAAGGCCATCCGGGACAAGGGGTTGATGCAGCATCCGTTTGCCCTGAACACGAAGACCGGCTGGAACCTGGGAGAGGAATTTGTGAACATGTACCTCGGTCACGGAGGAGAGTTCTTCAAACCCGGAACCGCGCAGGTGAGCGTGAACAACGCCAAGGGAGTCGCCACGCTGAACATGCTCAAGTCCCTGGTTCAGTATTCGAATCCGGACTACCTGACCTTTGACTCGAACGCCACTGCTGCCGAGTGGGAAGCCGGGAAGCTGGCCCTGGCTGTCCTCTGGGGTTCCCGTGGCGCACCGATTCTGGATGACGAGGGCTCCACGGCCGAGGTCACCGGGAACACGGTCCTCACCGGTGCTCCAACGGTGGGGGGTGGTTCCATCCCGGCCACGACCTTGTGGTGGGACGGGTTCACCATTGCCAAGAACATCTCCGATCAGGATGCCGAAGCAACCTTCCGGGCTCTGGTGCATGGCATCTCTTCGGAGATGGTCCGGGCCAACAACGACAAGGCCGTCTGGCTGATCGAAGGCTACGTCCCCGGGAAGGCGGCGGAAGGCGTTTCGGCCTCTGCCGTAGGAGGAGCGTCCCCCTATCCGATGCTGCCCTACATGGGGCTGCTGCATACGGCGTTGGGTGCGGAAATCTCTGATTTCTTGCAGGGCAAGGAGTCTGCACAGCAGGCGCTGGCCGACGTCGAAGCGGCCTACACGACCGCAGCCAAGGAAAAGGGTTTCCTTTGATCTGACTCTTTGGGGAGGGCCTTCTCTGGCCCTCCCCGGTTTCTCCGATGCACTGAGCAGGACACGGCATGCCACATCGCACCTTCTTCTGGTTCATGCTGCCCTCCCTGGTGTCCATGATCCTGCTGATTGCCGTGCCGATTGTCTCGGTCCTGGTCCAGTCCCTCTACATTGAGCACGAACAGGTTGTCGTCACCATCGAGTCCTGCGGTCCGTTCGGCTGCAAGCAGGAGACGAGCATCGACCTGGAGGCCACGGCCAAGCTGCGTGAGGCCGAACCGCTGGGACGCTTCAACGGCCTGGGAACCTACTTCAACCGAAACCACCTGGCCACGGAAGAGATCGCGGCGGCCTGGAGCAACTCCGGGAGCCTGAAGGCGTTCCTGGTCCAGGTGCTCAACCTGCCCTTCTACAAGGCCCTGTCGTTCACACTGACCTATACCTTTCTGGTCACGCCGCTGGTCATTCTGCTCGGGTTCTTCATCGCGCTGGGGGTCAACTCCCTCTCCTCCTGGCTCAAGGGGCCAACCATCTTCGTCTCGCTGCTGCCCATGATCGTGACGCCGCTGATCGGCTCCTTGATTCTCTTCTGGATGATTGATGCCCGAGGAATCCTCGGAGCCTTCCTGCAGCGGCTTTTTGACGACCCGGAGCTTTCGCTCAAGGCCTCTCCGGCCCTCACCTGGGTGATGCTGATCGTCTATGGTGTCTGGCACTCGGCGCCTTTTGCCTTCATCGTCTTCTATGCCGGGCTGCAGACGGTTCCGGAAGAGACTCTCGAGGCGGCAACGATCGACGGTGCCACCCGCGGACAGCGCCTGAGGCATGTGGTGGTGCCACACCTGATGCCTCTGGTGGTCTTCATCACCTTGATGCAGCTGATGGACAACTTCCGGGTACTGGAGCCCATCGTCGGCTTCAGCGCCTCAGCCAACGCCACTTCGCTTTCCTGGATCATCTTCAACGACCTGCGCGGGCAGGACGTGCAGTTGTTCGGCTCTGCGGCTGCGACCTCAATGCTGACCATCCTCGGAGTTTCCATCTTGATGACCCCCGTCCTGATCCGGACCTGGCGGGATTTTCACCGCAAGGTTGCTTGAGGAGGTCCCCATCGCTGCGTCATCCCTGAAACGTCCCCCGGCCCTGTTGGTCGCCGTCTCCTCCTCCCTGGTCGCCCTCTGGGTGATCGTTGCGGCCTTTCCCTTCCTCTGGACGCTGTGGGGCTCGTTCAAGGTGCAGGGCGACTTCTTCTCCAAGGCGGACTGGACCTACGCGCTTTACGGATTCCGGACCCTCGCCGAGACCGGAGGAGCGTTCACCGGGAATGGATACGAGGGCGCGTGGATCGAGCAGCAGTTCTGGCGTGCGGTGCTCAACACCGCGGTGGTGGTCCTCTGTGTGGTGGTCATTTCGCTCACGTTCGGAACGCTGGGAGGCTATGCCCTGGCGCGCTCCGGATACCGCTATGCCTTCTGGATTCTGATGGCGGCGCTGGTGTTTCGCTCCATGCCCCACGTCACCCTGGTCTCCGGATACCTGCTCCCCTTCTTCCAGTGGAATCTTTGGGGGCACCTGCCGACCACCATCATCGTTTTGGTCTCCATCAACCAGCCCTTCACGCTCTGGATGCTGCACTCCTTCTTCCTCAACATTCCCCGGGAGTTGGATGAGAGCGCGCTGGTCGATGGCTGCAACCGCTTTCAGGCCTTCCGGCACATCATCATTCCGGTCATGTGGCCCGGAGTGATCACGGCCGGGCTGTTCTCTTTTCTGCTGGCCTACAACGACTTCACCGTCACGGCCTTGCTGCTCAGCCAGGAGAACCAGACGATGGTGCCCAAGATCGCCAGCTTTCTGGGCTCCACCTTTGAAGAGGGCAACGTGATGTTTGCGGTCGCGGCCGTGGTGTCCACCACCGCACCGCTCTTCTTGCTGATCCTGTTCTTTCAGCGCCAGATCGTCAGCGGCCTCACCGCCGGTGCGGTCAAGGGGTGAGGCTTTGTCCGCCCTGTTAACCACTTTCTCATTCCGGAGCCCCCCATGAAGCTCAGCACCGAACGCATTCTGACCACCCACGTCGGCAGCCTCCCTCGCTCCCAGAAGGTCTTTGAACTCGTCTTTGCCCGAGAGCGCAGCGAGCCCTACGACCCGGCAGAGTACGCCGCTGCGATCCGGGAAGCCGTGGCTGAGGTGACCCGCAAGCAGCAGGCCGCAGGAGTCGATGTGGTCAGCGATGGCGAGCAGAGCAAGATCAGCTACGCGACCTACATCAAGGACCGCCTGACCGGGTTTGCAGGCGACAGCCCGCGGCGCACACCCAGGGATTTGGAGGAATATCCGGACTACTCCCGGCGCATTGCCCAAAGCGGGGGCGTCCCCGCCTACTCCCGTCCGAAGTGCGTGAGTGAGGTCACGGTCAAGGACCTGCAGCCCCTGCACACCGACCTTGACAACTTTGCACAGGCCCTCCAGGAAGCCGGGGTGACGGAGGGTTTCATGAATGCGGCCTCTCCGGGAGTGATCGCTTTGTTTCAGCCAAACGAGTTCTATCCGGATCACGCCAGCTACCTCTTCGCCCTTGCCGAGGCGATGCGCCCGGAGTATGAAGCGATCGTGCAGGCCGGGCTCGTCCTGCAGATCGACAGCCCCGACCTCGCCCTCGGACGCCACATGATGTTCAAGGACAAGACGGAGGCCGAGTTTCTGCAGATGGCCGAGTTGCACGTGGAGGCCCTCAACCAGTCACTTCGGAACATTCCTGCCGAATCCGTACGCCTGCACGTCTGCTGGGGAAACTACCAAGGGCCTCACCACTGTGACATCGAGATGCAGCGCATCCTGCCCACGGTCCTCAAGGCCAAGCCGCAGGCGCTCTCCTTTGAGGGCTCCAACCCCCGGCATGCGCATGAGTGGACCGCCTTCCGCGATGCCTCCGTGCCAGAAGACAAGGTCCTCATCCCCGGAGTGCTGGACTCCACGACCAACTTTGTCGAGCATCCGGAGCTGGTGGCCGAGCGCATCTGCCGTTACGCCAACCTGGTGGGACGCGAGCGGGTGCTTGCCGGAAGCGATTGCGGATTCTCGACCTTTGCCGGCTTTGGCACCGTGGACTCCGAGATCACCTGGGCCAAGCTGGGTGCGCTCGCTGAAGGAGCCCGGATCGCCTCGAAGCGGCTCTGGGGAAGGGAGTGAGGAGGCGTCAACCGGGGAGGGCTACACCTCTCCGCGGGAGATGACCCAGCCGGAAGAGATGCCCTGAGGCAGACGGGCGGAGCCACGGACCACCAGGTCTCCGGGGATCATCCGGCTGACGCAGTCCTGGTCCAGGTGGTTGATCCGGGAGATGAGGTCCTCCACGGAGTCTTCGATCATCTTCTGCACCGGCTGCCGGACCGTGGTCAGGTTGTAGCTGGGCCAGGCGGCCATCGGGATGTCGTCAAATCCGACCACCGAGACGTCCTCCGGGACCCGAAGTCCGGCTCCGCTACGGATGGCATCCAGCGCCCCAATGGCCATGATGTCATTGGCACAAAAGATCGCATCTGGCGGGGCGTCGCTGTTCATCAGGCACAAGGTGGCCTCGTAGGCGCCCCGGTAGGTGTAGTTGCCCACGTCGCGCAGAGGCGGCAACCCTCGCTCGGCGAGCACCTCAAAGAACCCCCGCTCGCGGTCCACGCTGGTGGAGGTGTCCTCGGAACCCGCCAGGAAGGCCGGCCGGCGGTGTCCGGCATCCACGAGGAAGGAGGCCACCATCCGCCCGCCTTCCAGGTTGTCGCAACAGATCCAGCTGGCCTTGGCCTCGCGGACATAGCGGTTGAAGAGCGTCACCGGAACCCCAAGGCGCTCACACTCCCGGGCCATCTCCGAGCTCAAGGTCGCGGCGGTAATCAGGATTCCGTCCACCCGGTACTCCAGCAGCTGCGGGAGGATGTCGTCCAGGTTCTGGTCGCGGGTCACGATGAAGAGCATCACCCGCTGTCCCCGCTCCTGAAACGCCCGGGTGAGCGCATCCAGGACCTCCGGATAGAACGGGTTGGTCGTCACGTTGGCGATCACGATTCCGACCATGTTGGAGCGCTTGGTGATCAGGCTCCGGGCGATGGCGTTGGGCTGATACCCCAGCTTGCGGGCGGCCTCAAGCACCTTGCGCCGCGTCTTTGCCGAAATGCTCGCTCCAGGAGTGAACGTCCGGGAGACCGCAGACTGGGACACCCCGGCCAAGCGTGCGACCTGCATCGAGGTGACCCCCTGTTTTTTTCCCGACATGTCCCCTGTCTTTCCTGCCTACTTCTTGTAGCGTCGAACCCGGATGTCCGCCTGCTCCTTGTGCCCTGCAAAGTTCTCCAGCGCACACAGCCGCGAGCAGTACTCCCCAATCAGCGTACTCGCTTCCGGAGTGCGAACCCACTGATAAGTGCAGGTCTTGAGGAACTTGCCCACCCAGAGCCCCCCGGTGTAGCGTGCGGCCTTCCGGGTCGGGAGCGTGTGGTTCGTCCCGATCACCTTGTCTCCATAGGAGACGTTGGTCTCCTGCCCCAGAAACAGCGCCCCGTAGTTGGTCATGTTCTCCAGGAAATAGCTTGGATCCCGGGTCATCACCTGCACATGCTCCGAGGCGATCTCATCGGCCTTGGCCAACATCTCCTCTTCCGTGTCACAGACAATCACCTGCCCGTAGTCTCTCCAAGCGGCTCCGGCGGTCTCTCCGGTCGGCAGGACCTGAAGCTGCCGCTCCACCTCTGCCAGCGTCTCGCGTGCCAACTGCTCGGAGTTGGTCAGCAACACCGCAGGCGAGTTGACCCCATGCTCCGCCTGCCCCAGCAGGTCGGTGGCACAAAGCTCGGCGTCGCAGGTCTCGTCTGCAATCACCAGCGTCTCTGTCGGACCGGCGAACAGGTCGATTCCCACCCGGCCGAACAGCTGCCGCTTCGCTTCTGCAACATAGGCGTTTCCCGGACCAACGATCATGTCCACCGGCTCGATGCTCTCGGTTCCCAGAGCCATTGCTCCAACCGCCTGAACCCCTCCGAGGCAGTAGATCTCGTCGGCGCCCCCCAGATGCATGGCGGCGACAATCGCCGGATGTGGCCGCCCCTGATACGGCGGAGCACAGGCCAGAATTCGCTGAACTCCAGCGACCTTGGCCGTCACCACGCTCATGTGTGCGGAGGCGACCATCGGGTACTTCCCCCCAGGAACATAACACCCCACGCTGTTCACCGGGAGGTTTTTGTGTCCCAGCACCACCCCCGGAAGCGTCTCGACCTCGACATCCTGCAGGGCGGAGCGTTGGATCCGGGCAAAGTTGCGGATCTGCTCCTGCGCAAAGCGGATGTCGTCCAGAGTCGGCTCCGGGACCTCCTGCAGGGCCGCCTGAACCTCTTCGTCGCTCAGGCGAAACCCCGGACGCTCCCAGCCGTCAAAGCGACGAGCCAGCTCCCGGACCGCCTCGTCTCCACGGTTTTCGATTTCTTCCAGAATGGCCTCTACGGTCTGGCGCACCTGAGCGTCATCGGCCTTGGCCTGCTCCAGACTGATTCCTTCTTTCAAGTATCGGATCATGACGTTTTTGAGAGTGAGAGGGTGAATTCCACATTCAAAATTTGCATAGGTATGCAACCACACTGCACTTTAACGGGGCTGCTCAGTCAAGCTCAAGCCCAACGCCTCATCTTTTTCCCGTCTTCTGCTGTAGGCGGGAAAAAGCTTTGACCTGATTAAACATTGAATGACTTCCCGCGTCCTTTTGCAGGAAGTCTCCACTTCTTGCTTGACCCTCGTCGGGCTTGGCGGTCATATTAGGGCGTGCATACGCATTCATTTGCAGGCGCACCCGCTCTTCACTCACTGGGGAGCGGACCTTGACGATTGCCTTGGCGTCCCACAGGATGAGGTGCTTGCAGCGTTGTTCCACAGACTTTCGACTCGTGATCACTCAAGTGCTTCATGGCTGACTACACCCCAGAGACGATGCGCCAGCGCTGGATTCAGCGTCAGGAGATGATTCCCTGCAAGAGCGCCTTCATCGACACACACACGCCCGGCAGTCACCTCAAGGAAAACTTCAGCATCATCGGCCCGGGAGTGACAGAGAGCGCGGAGCAGGTGGTCCACCTCCGGGAGCATCACGGCTTCAACATCGGTGCGGCCGGGCAGCCCCCGCGGATCAAGAATTCCCTGCACAGCCACTTCACCGCAGAGGTCTTCATGATCCACTCCGGGACCTGGGACCTGTACTGGGGGCTGCATGGCGAGCACCACGCAACCCTGGAACCGGGAGACGTGATCTCCATTCCGGTCCACTGCTTCCGGGGGTTTGAGAACATTGGTGACGAGTACGGCTTCCTCTTCGCGGTGCTTGGGGGAGACGACACCGGAGGGGTGGAGTGGGCTCCACAGGTCTTTGAGGCGGCAGAGGACCACGGGCTGGTCCTCCTGGAGGAGCGAGGGGTCTGGGACACCCGGAAGGCGCCGCTTCCGGAGGACGCGGTGCGGGTGACTCCCATGAGCTGGGAGCAGGCTCGCAGCTACGACAACTACACGGTCGAGGAGATGGAGGCCCGGATCTGCAGGAGCAAGCGGCTGTTTCCGGTGCAGGGCGACCCGCTGCAGGAGCACGAATTTGGTCCGATTCAGCTCCACCGGCTGATTGCCCCTCAGCAGGCCGCCATTCCCGGCGGAGAGGGCTTCACGCTGCTGCTCTCCCTGGCCTCTCCCGGAGGGGGGCGCGGTGCCTACCAGCGCCCGGAGAAGGAGGTCCTGATCTGCAACCGGGGACGGTGGGACGTGGCGTGGGAGCACAGAGGACTCCGCGGTGCCTTTGAGCTGGGCCCGGGAGACGTGTTCTCCGTTCCCCCTGGATGTTCCAGAAGGCTCGAGTGTGTCGGCTCCGAGGCCGGACAGCTCTACTCCGTGATCGCCGGGGACGCCCCCACCCCACCCATTTGGATTGACTGAGAGGCTCATGACACAGAATCCTCCCCCTCCCGCCCCGTCCTCCTTGCCAGTGACGGACGTCCCCTGGCAAGACGCCTCGGTGCTGCTCAACCCCGGACCGGAGAAGCGTCAGCCGATGCAGGGCTTTGATGAGCGGATCGTGGACATTGTGGACTACCACCTCCGGGGGACGCACTGGATCTGGGAAGAGCGCGGGGTCGGACGCATCTACAACCAGTACGGACACAACGCTCCAGTCTGGGTTCCCGGAGGGGTCGTTGAAGACCGCGAAGGCGTGATCGCAAACACCTTGCAGGTGCAACACACCTTCCCGGATCGGCGGCTCTACACGGATGATGTGATCTGGAGGCATGAGCCGGACACGGAGGTCTACCACTTCTCCGCAGCGTTCACCAACTCCGGACACCACTGGGGGTACGGTCCTTGGGGGCCGCCCACCGGGAAGAAGCTGACCTGGGGGGTGCTGTGCAACTGCGTCGCCTCTGAGAACCGGATCACCGAGGAGTGGCTCATCCGAGACGAGTTGGCCATCCTTCAGCAACTGGGACGCGATCCGTGGGAGCTCGCCCGAAGCCTGGTTTCCGAGGAAGCGGTGCCGGAAGGGCTCTCCTCCCTCGAACGCTCCCAGGGACAGCAGGCTCCACAGGTGGCGCCTCGCCGAAGTGGAGACTTCGACCTGGAGGACTTCCTCCGGGCCTACCTGCACGACCTCTGGAACGTGCGCTTGCTCAACCGGGTGCGCGAGTGCTGCGCCCCAAACGTGCGGCTGCGCGTTCAGGGAAACCGTCGGCTTTATGGGACAGGCGATTATGTGGCCCGCATCACGGCGCTGCTGGCTCAGTTTCCAGATGCCGTCTTCACGGTGGATGACCTCTACTTTGTTCCGGACCGCCTGAAGCGGCGCCAGAAGGCCTCTGTCCGCTGGACGCTGCAGGGGACGCATGAAGGCTGGGGGCCACTGGGGAAGCCGACCGGACGTCGCATCCGGGTGATGGGCCTCAGCCACCTGTACGTCAAGGAGGAGAAGATCGACGAAGAGTTTTCGCTCTTCAGCACCGTCGACTTGATGCGACAGCTGCTCACCTGACCTTCGCGGGCTGCGGGGTCAGGCGCTTCGATCTCCGAACTGCTGGCTCAAGAGGGCGCCGAGGGCGCTGTTGAGGTCGGTGGGCAGAAACACCTTGGTCGTCTCTCCCATGCTTCCCAGCGTGTCAAAGTAGCGCACGCCCAAGGCCAGCCGGGCACCATCCTCTCCAATCTTCTCCACAAACGTGTGGAGGTAGGTCGCGTCTGCCTGTGCCCTCAGCTCTGTCGCCCGAGCATCGCCCTCTGCTCTCAGGATCGCCGCCTGCTTCGCGCCTTCGGCCTCCAGCACCTGGGCCTGCTTGTGCCCCTCGGCGGCCAGGATGGAGGCCCGCCGCTCCCGCTCCGCGTTCATCTGCTTGTTCATCGAATCCTGCACCTCGTCCGGAACCAGGATCCCCTGAATCTCCACCCGGTTCGTCCGCACCCCCCACTTCTCCGAGACATCCTGCAGCTCATCCAGAATGGCCGTGTTGATGCGGTTGCGTTCGGAGATGACCTCGTCCAGGTTCATCCGTCCGACCACATCCCGCAGCGTGGTGAGCGCCACATTCCCAATCGCCAGGGGCAGATTCTCGACCTCGTACACCGCCTTGGGCGGGTCAATGATCTGCCAGAACAGGATCGCGTTGACCGTGACCGTGATGTTGTCCCGGGTGATGCAGGGCTGCGGTTCCGTATCCAGCACCTGCTCTTGCTGCGAGATGAGGATGTCGGAGAGGCGCTTCCGCTTGGTGGCGATCCCGCCCCAGTGTCCCATGTCCTTGGGGGCCTCGATGAAGGGGAGGCGCAGGCGCAACCCCGCCTGCTTGGTGACGCTGTACTTGCCCAGACGCTCAATGATGATCACGTGATTTTGTGGGACCTGATAAATCATGACTCCTCCTTTTCCTGAATTTTCTCAACCCTCAGGCTCGCCCCCTCGAGCGAGAGGACGTTGATGGGGTCTCCGGTTTCAAGCGGTTCGTCACAGAGCACCAGCCACCGGTCTCCCCGGACCTGCGCGTGAGCGGCGTCCAGCATGACCCCGGTTGATCCCGGGAGGGCATCGACTCCGGATTGCAGGCGTGTCGGGACCAGCCAGCGCTCCAGATAGCTTCCGCCTGCCGAAGCGAGCTTGTACAGGATCAGCGTGCTCCCCACCATCACCGGAAAGAAGACCAGCGCCTGAACCCATCCCGACACCCCAAGGTGGTTCAACCCCGTGATGACCAGCAAAGCCACCCCGCTCCCGGAGAGGACACCTCCGGAGGGAATGATGAGGTCCAGCACCAGCAGCAGCCCCCCGGTGATCAAGAGCGCCCAGGTCAAGAAATCCATTGTCGCTTCACCTCCTTCAGGTCCTGGATGTCTGCCGCCTTGGGAGGTCGCACCCTCCCACACGGAGAGCGAGCCCGGCGGCGACCTCAACCGCAGGGGGCAACTTACTTGAGGGCAGAGGAGGAGGCAAGAGAAAAGGGGGTGGAGCGCGCTTGATTTGCCA
>JAYPUA010000005.1:103820-121678 GCA_038133845.1 Deltaproteobacteria bacterium | reverse complement strand
TCAACGGAGCTTTACTCCACAAAAACCCAACAGGACTGAGCCGCTACAGTCAAGAACTGCTCAGCATATTGCTTAATAAAATGCAAAGTGCGCTGGTCTATACTCAGTTGGAGGAGTTATTAAATCGCTTCCCTGATCAAGCTCGTGCAGTGGGCCCAAATTTTCAAAATCCTGCAAATACCACATCCAACAGCAAGAGGATGCTTTGGGAGCAGACGGGACTGCGCTGGCACCTGTACAAAGATCGCAGAGATCTGCACTTTTCCCCGATTGCCGAAGGCGTTTTGTTTCCTCCCTGCCCTCAGGTGATTACGGTACACGACGCACTCCCCCTGTATGACAAGACCTTCATGCCGCGCTGGGTTCCGTATTACCAATACGTACTCCCTCTACTCATCCGTCAGTCGACAGCCACGGTGTGCATTTCCGAGTTCACCCGCCAGGAGTTACTGCGCTTGGACCCCAAGTTGCCACAGCACAAGTTACGGGTCATTCCTCCGGGGGTCAATCAGGAGCGCTTCTTTCCCGGCAATCCCGAAGCGGCCTTCAAGAGGTGGGGGTTGCAGGGCTACCTGCTGATGGTGGGCGAAGGCAGGCCTTACAAGAACCCGGAGGTGGTGGTCCGGGCCTTGGCAGAGTTGAAGCAGGCAGTACCTTTGGCGATTTGTGGGCGGATGCCAGAGCATGAGCGAGCGCGGGTGGAGCAGATCGCCCGTGAGGCTGGTGTCTTGGAGCAGATCCGTTGGCTGGGATACGTCAGTGATGCCGAACTGCGGGATCTGTACACCGGGGCCTTGGCGTTTGTCTTTCCCAGTCGCTACGAAGGTTTTGGATTGCCTACACTCGAGGCCATGTCCTGTGGAGCGCCCGTGCTCAGCTCCAATGCAGCAAGTCTTCCCGAAGCTGGAGGTTCGGCGGCGCTTTATTTTTCTCCGGACAATCCCTCAGCCTTGGCGGAGTTGATCCACCTGCTACACACTGAGCCCGAACGTCGTGAACTCATGCGAGAAGCTGGGTTGAGGCATGCGGAAAAATTCACCTGGGAACGGAGCGCCAAGCAGCACTTGGAGTTGTTTGAAGAGGCGCTGTACGCCCGCTACTGAGAACGCACACGCTGGATCTGAACCCAGCAACAGACAGGAATGCAAAGCTCGGTCAGAATCGTGGACCACGCAGCTCCGTGAGAGCCATGTTCCGGAATCCAGAGCAGGTTGAGCGACACGTTCAGGATGACGGCAAGAGCTGTGATTCCAAGGTAGGCTCTTTGCTGATCCAGAGCAACCAGAGCCTGCGTGGTCAGGTACCCCCAAAAGACCAGGGCGATGGTTGGAGAGAGTAGGCGAAGGAGCGCCCCGGATTCAACAAAGGAGTCCGGATAGAACTCTCGAAACGCCCACGGGGCGAGCGCTCCAACGGTGAGGCCAATCCCGACTCCGGAGAGGGAGAGCACCCGGAACCCCTTGGAAAACGACCTGGAGAAGTCTTCCTCTCTGGAGAGCGAGCCGATCAGGGAGGCCACGACCAGCGCCGGAATGAAGAAGGTCCCCTCCAGAATCGTATAAGCCGCCGAGTACAGAGCCACCTCGGATTCTCCTCGAAGCCACCCCAGCATGGCGGTGTCGATCCGGAAGTAGAGTTGGATCATCAGCAGTACGACGCCCAAGGCCACAGCCTCTCGGAGCAATCGATTCCAACTCAACGGGGTGGAGTTTTCGGCCGACGGTTCCAAGCGGCGCAGGCGACCAAGCAGGAATCCCAGCCCCAACAGGCGGCTTCCGGCCAACCCTGCGGCGCCTACCCAAGGCTCCATCCATCCTTGCTGCAAGGCCCAAAGCACCCACGCCAGCGCCAGAAGGTTTTGGATCGGGAGCAAGACGGACTCCAGACGCAGATCTTCCAACCCCCGAAGTACACCAAACCCCGTCTGCTGCATGCTGTTTGCCAGAAAGTGCACACTCAGCAACGCGCTCAGGAGCAGTGGAGCCTCGGTCAGCCAGCCAATTCCACAGAAGATCAGGATCCATGCGCCTCCGGACAGCAGCTGGTAGCGCAGAGCCATGCCAAATACTTCTGCATGCCCGCGCCCCACCCACTTCGGGACCAACTGAGCAAACCCCAGTTCCAGAAGCGGTTGGAGCAGCATCGCCCCCAAGGCAAACTGCAGGGCAAAGACCCCATAGCCTTCACGCCCCAACAGATGCGGCAGGGTGAAGTGGTAGGCAAAGATGCACGCTTTTGCGATCACCTGTCCGCTGAAGCCCCATGCCAGATTTTTGCGAAAGCTTTGCAAGTGAGGCGCTCTGCCTGTTTCGTCAGGCTAAACCAAATGGAGCATGCCATTGCAGCCCGGAGTGGTCCATGCCTGAAAGGTTGGTCGATTTGGAGAGGGGATTTCCTGGAGAGGAGGCCTGAGGGTCCTCTTAGGAGCTGTTGGGATATCATGCCCCAAAGGGCGGAAAGTCTGAAGAGAAAACCCGCCCGATGGAGATGAAGATGAGCGCAGGAGCCTCAGCCGAGGGAAACCTTGCTTCTCAGGAGAAGGCTGAGGTTTCCTCGGGTGAGATCATCCCACTTGCAGGAGCGCACGCTTGGCATAGACTCGTGCCATGGCGCGGCGGTACTCTTCGCTCACGGACCAGTCGCTCAGCACGTCTCGTCCGTTGGTTGCGTTGTCGGCTGCTGCCTTGGCGGTCGACTCGTTCACCGGCTGCCCCTTGATGGCGTTCTCCACCCCGGAGTCCCGGAAGGCCGAGTGTCCCACGCCGCTGAAGCCTACCCGGACGTTGCCACATACGCCTCCGGATTTCTCCAGGGCGATGGCGCAGCCCACGTACGGATAGCGGGAAGCCGGCTGGGCGAACTTCAGGTAGCAGGAGTTCGCGTTCGCTGCGTCTGCAGGAATGCGGATCTCCACCAGCAGCTCTCCGGGCTGCACTGCGGTTTCCCACAGCCCCACGAAGTACTCGCTGGCCGGGACCACACGTTCCCCTCCAGAGCCTCTGATGACCATGCTGGCGTTCAGGGCCAGCACGGCTCCAGGATAATCTGCTGCCGGATCGGAGTGAGCCAGCGCCCCGCCGATGGTACCACGGTTGCGCACCTGGACGTCACCGATCGCTCCAGCCGCCTGACTCAGCGCCGGGGCTTTCTGCTGGACGACGCTGGAGGACTCCAGCATCCAGTGGGTGGCCATGGCGCCTACGGCGATGTGGTCTCCCTTGTCGGTGATGTACTTGAGGCCCTGGATGCCTCCGAGGTCAATCAGACGCTCCGGAGTGGCCAGGCGCAGTTTCATGGCAGGGACCAGGCTGTGTCCACCGGCCAAAACCTTGGCGTCTTCTCCATGCTGCTGCATGAGCGCGATGGCTTCATCCACGCTGGACGCCCGATGAAATTCAAATGATGCAGGAACCATAAGATAAATCTCCTAGTCTTTGGTTGCCGTTTCCAGAGTCCGGAAACCATTCTCCGGGGCTCTGGAAGATCGGGGTTCAGGTTTCAGGTCATGCGCTCTGGATGGCAGCCCAGACGTTTTGCGGCGTCAAGGGCATGCTCAGATCGTTCACGCCGAGCGGTCGCAGAGCGTCCACCACGGCGTTCACGATCGCCGGAGTCGAGCCGATGCAGCCGGCCTCTCCAGCACCCTTGGCCCCAAGCGGATTGTGCGGGCACGGGGTGACGTTGCCATCCACTTGGAAGGACGGCAGGTCATCTGCACGCGGCATCGCGTAATCCAGGAAGGTCCCGGTGGTCAGCTGACCGCTTTCGTCATACACCGCGCCTTCCAGCAACGCCTGCCCGATGCCCTGAGCCAGACCTCCGTGGATCTGCCCCTCGACAATCATCGGGTTCACAATGTTGCCCACGTCGTCCACGGCGACAAAGCGCTTGACGGTCGTCTTTCCGGTTTCCGGGTCGACCTCCACCACCGCGATGTAGGTGCCGAAGGGGTAGGTGAAGTTGGCCGGATCGTAGAAGCTGTTGAACTCGATTCCGGGCTCCATCCCTGCAGGGAAGTTGTGCGGAACGTAGGACGCCAACGCGACTTCACCGAAGCTGATGGACTTGTCGGTTCCCCGGACCGTCCAGCTGCCATCGGCAAATTCCAGATCCTGCTCGGAAGCTTCCAGCAGGTGGGCAGCCACTTTTGCACCCTTCTCCTTGACCTTCTCCAAAGCTCCCACGATGGCGCTTCCGCCAACAGCAAGGCTTCGAGAACCATAGGTTCCCATTCCAAACGGAACCTGCTCCGTGTCTCCGTGGATGATCTCGACGTTCTCCATCGGAATCCCGAGGTGCTCGGCGACCACCTGAGCGAAGGTCGTGTCGTGTCCTTGACCGTGAGAGTGGCTTCCGGTGTAGACGGAGACCATTCCGGTCGGTTGCACGCGGACGTTCGCGCTCTCGAACAGACCCGCCCGGGCTCCCAGAGAGCCAACGACGGCCGAAGGGGCGATCCCGCAGGCCTCGATGTAGGAGGAAAAGCCGATGCCGATGTAGCGCCCCTGCCGCCGCGCTTCTTCCTGCTCTCTGCGGAGTTGGTCGTAGCCGATCAGCTGCAGCGCCTTGCGCATCGCGGCTTCGTAGTTTCCGCTGTCGTACTGCAACGCCACCTGGGTTTGATAGCCCGGCTGGTTGACTCCGTCAAACGGCGGAATGAAGTTCTTGATCCGCAGCTCGGCCGGGTCCATGCCCAGCTGTGCGGCAGCGGTGTCCATCAGGCGCTCCAGCATGTAGGTCGCCTCCGGACGTCCGGCACCTCGATACGCATCCACCGGAGTGGTGTTCGTGAACACGGCGTTCACGCTCACATGAATTGCGGGCGTCGTGTACTGTCCCTGCAGCAAGGTCCCGTAGAGGTAGGTCGGAACTGCGGTCGAGAAGGTCGAGAGGTAGGCCCCCAAGTTGGCGTCCGTGTGGACCCGCAACGCGGTGATCTTTCCCTCTCCATCAAAGCCCATCTCAGCCGTGGTGTAATGGTCCCGTCCGTGCGCATCCGTGACGAAGGCCTCGCTACGCTCGGAGGTCCACTTGATCGGTCGACCAATCTGCTTGGACGCCCAGGTGACCAGTGCCTCTTCGGTGTAGTGATAGATCTTGCTGCCAAAACCGCCACCAACGTCCTTGGCGACCACGCGGACCTTGTGCTCCGGAATGCCCAGCACAAAGGCACACATCAGCAAGCGGATGACGTGTGGGTTCTGGGAGGAGGTGTAGAGCGTGTAGTTGTCGCGAGAGGCATCGTACTGTCCGATGTAGCTGCGTGGCTCAATCGGGTTCGGCACCAGCCGCTGGTTGCGGATCTTCATCGACACGACGTGCTGTGAGCCGGCAATTCCGGCGTCTGTCGCCGCCTTGTCTCCGAGTTCCCAGTCATAGACCATGTTGTCCGGAAGGTCATCGTGCACCTTCGGAGCACCCGCCTTGAGGGCATCCGGGGACTCAACCACCGGAGCCAGCTCCTGATAGTCGACCTCGATCAACTCGGCGGCATCGCGGGCCTGCTCTCGGGTCTCCGCGATCACCACGGCGACGCTGTCTCCCACGTGTCGGGCCTTGTCATGAACCAGCAGCGGGTGCTTCGGCTCGCGCATGGTCTCACCGGTGCTGCTGAAGTTGACCTGCCAGCCGCAGGGCACGCCGTTGACGTCCTTGACGTCCTCCCCCGTGAACACGGCAACCACGCCCGGAGCCGCCTGGGCCGCCTCGGTGTTGACGCCATTGATCTTTGCGTGAGCAAACGGGCTGCGCAGGATGTAGGCATGCGTCATGCGAGGCAGGACGAGGTCATCGGTGTACTGGCCGGCCCCGGTGATGAAGCGCTGGTCCTCGACGCGCTTGATCGCTTGTCCAATGTATTTTCCCATGAGTTCCTCCTTAAGCGGACTGTTCGGCAGCCCACTGGACCGCTTTGACGATGTTGTCGTATCCGGTGCAGCGGCAGAAGTTCCCTTCCAACGCGTGCCGAATCTCCTGCTCCGAAGGCTTGGGGTTGCGCTGCAGCAACTGCCACGAAGACATGATCATTCCGGGAGTGCAGAAGCCGCACTGCAGACCATGCTTCTCCCGGAAACCTTCCTGAATGGGGTGCAGGGTTCCATTGGAGGCCAGGCCTTCAATCGTAGTGATTTCCGCGCCATCGCACTGGACAGCCAGCAGGGTGCAGGACTTGACAGACTCGCCGTTGACCACAATGGTGCAGGCCCCGCAGCTGCTGGTATCGCAGCCCACATGGGTTCCGGTGAGGTTCAGGTTCTCGCGCAGAAACTGCACGAGCAAGGTTCGCGGTTCGACGTCCTGAGAGACCGTCGCACCGTTCACAGTCATCGTGACTTGCATGGTGAAGTCCTCCTTATTGGGGAGAGAGGGTTAAGCGCTTTGACGGAAAGCACAAAAGCGCGTACTTGGTAACATGTTAGGTTACCGAAAGTCAAACGAATTCCGGATGTTGACACCCGGTCTCGCCCTGGCTAAGGTGTGCCACACCCTGCACCGGAGGCGATCGTGAAGATTTGGAAACATCATGGGAAATGCCTGCTGACGAGCCTGATCCTGAGCATCGGATTTCAGGGGTCAGCCTGGGCCCAATTTGCCTCCGGGAACAACGAGTCGGCGCAGGCACACGCTGCTCGCGTTTTCGACACTTGGCAGTCTTGGGGACTGGAGCGGGTCGAAGTCAAATTCGACGGATTCTTCTGCCTGACCTCGCTTCAGGGAGGAGTCGGGTTCCGTCGTGAAGTTCTGGAGCGTCCGGAGGAGGCCCACCGCTTGCTGGCCTCGACCCGCGTTCAGGCGATGGAGGCCTCCGGGAGCGTCGATTGCGTGGTCCACGCCTACTCCGGAGAGCTGCAGTTTGCCGAGGCTGCGGTGGGCAGCTACCTCAACCGAAGCCAAAGCGTCGTCTACATCTACGGCCCGAATCAACCCGGCACCGCTACCGTGGTTCCGGGAGAATGACCTCCGTCGGCTCGCCAGCCTCCTGCCAGGCCTCGATCCCATCGCGAAACCAGTACAGCCTCCGGAAGCCCATTTCAGCCACACGCTTGACGGTGTTCCAGGACATCCAGCAGTTCGCGGTGCAGTAGAAGACCATCGGCCGGTCCGGATGGTCCCGAGTGTGCTCCGCGAGGAAGGCGCTCAGGTAATTCTGCCACTCCGGAAGCAGGTCGCCATGTCCGACGTTGGGCAGCCACCGACTCCCCGGGATCGCGTGGTGGGCCTCCGAGAGAATGAAACGTCCGTGCCGAAACAGCACGGGCTGGACATCCACCAGCAAGATTTTGTCCTCCTCAGCCAGCAAGTCCCGGAGTTGGGCGACATTCAGCGTCACTCCGCCCTCTGCCTGCTCCGGTGTCGGGAAGCGATAGTGAGCGATCCGGAAGCCGTCGATGGTAAAAAATTCGGCTTCCCAATCGCCCCCCGCTCCACTATCCTGCGCGTGAAGGACTCCGAGTCCAAGGCTCAGAATCACACACACGCTCCAGAAACGCATGAAACTCATTTCCTCACTTCTGCTCTTGACCCTCTGGCTGCTGCCCGCCTCCCTTCATGCCGAAGGGGGCAACGAAAACACGGGGGTGGCCGCGCTCAAGGCCTACGCCGTGTTCAAGATGGGTCGCTACGAAGAGTCGCTCTCCATGTGGCAAAAGCTCTCCGATGCCGGAAACACGACCGCGATGATCAACCTCTCGAACCAGTACGAGCAGGGCCTGGGCACCCCCCGGGACCTGGAGAAAGCCACCTCCTGGCTCCGTAAGGCTGCCGATCTGGGAGACCCGGTGGCTCAACTCAACCTGGGGCTGGCCTATGAGCAGGGCCTTGGGGTCGAGAAAAACAACCGGACTGCAGCCCAATACTTCCGTCTCGCCTCCGAACAGGGGGACCGCGATGCCCAGTTCAACCTGGGCGTCATGCTCGCCACCAACTACGGATCCGAGGAGCCTGCCGACGAGTCCACCATTCAGGAGGCCCGGCGCTGGCTCACCGAGGCAAAGAACGCCCAGCATCCAGAGGCCGCAACGTTCCTCAAGCTCCTGCCCTGATTACCCACCCCCGCGCTTGGCCGGCAGCAGCCCACGCTTCGGGCTGTATCCCCAGATCGCTGCAAGGAGCAGCAGCAGCGTCGAGCCCAACACCCAGGCGAAGGCCTCCGGACTCCACTTCAGGTACAGCACGTGCCGGATCGCCTCCACCGCGTGGGTGAACGGGTTGAAGGCGCACACCCAGTAGAGCCACTCGCTCGACTCACGCATCCTCCACAGAGGGTACAGCGCCGAGGAGAGGAAGAACATGGGGAAGATGACAAAGTTCATCACCCCTGCAAAATTCTCCAGCTGCTCGATCCAGGAAGAGAGCACCAAACCCAGCGCTCCCAGCATCAGCCCGGAAAGCACCAGCATCGGCAACACCGCCAAATAGCCTTCCGGAGGCAGCTGCACCTCAAAGAACCAGGCGATCCCGAGGAAGACATACACCTGGAACAGCGACACGATCGTTCCGGCCAAGAGCTTCGAGGTCAGCAGGAACCAACGCGGGAACGGGCTGACCATCAGCGTCTTCATGCTTCCCATCTCGCGGTCGTAGACCATCGACAGCGAGCTTTGCATCCCGTTGAACAGCTGAATCATCCCCACCAGCCCCGGAGCAATGTACACCTCGTAGGTGATGTAGGTCTCGTAGGGAGGAATGATCGAAATCCCCAGGGCCGAACGGAACCCGGCCGCAAAGACCGCCAGCCAGACCAGCGGACGCACCAGCGCGCTGAAGAAGCGAGAGCGCTGATTCAGGAACCGCAGAAACTCACGACCGAGGATTCCCTGAAAGCACCGCCACCAGCTCATCGGACCTCCTGCGGGACTTCCTTCCGGGTCAGCTTCTCAAACGCCTCCGAGAGGCTGTTCACTCCGGTTTGCTCCTGCAGCACCTCACTGGTCGCCTCGGCCTTGACGCGCCCTTGATGCAGCAGAATCACCCGATCCTGCGGGGCGATCTCCTCGATCAGGTGCGTGGTCCAGAGGACCGAAAGCCGCTCCTCCTGGCCGAGCTGCCGCACGTGCTCCAGAATGCTGCGCCGGCTCGGGATGTCCAGCCCAACCGTGGGCTCGTCGAGCACCAACAGGCGCGGGCGATGCAGCAGCGTCCGGATCAGCTCCACCCGCCGCCGGTGCCCTCCGTTGAGCTGCCGGACCTTGTCGTTCAGGCGGTCGCGCATCTCGAAGCGCTCCAGCCCCTCCTCCATGCGCTGACGGACGGCGCTTCCGGAGAGACCGTGCAGGGCCGCGTGATAGAGCAGGTTCTGCCGGACCGTCAGGTCCAGATCCAGCGTGGGCTGCTGAAACACCACCCCCATTTGCGCCAATGCCTTGCGGAAGTTCCGGGAGAGGTGTTCTCCAAAGATCCGGACCTCCCCCTGCTGCGGATCAAACAGCCGCGTGATCAGGCAAAACAGCGTCGTCTTGCCGGCTCCATTCGGTCCCAGGAGAGCCGCAAACTCCCCCTCCGGGACGCCAAAGCCCACGTCCTCCAGCGCCCGGCGTGCGCCATAGGCGTAGGACACGTGCTGGACAGCCAGAGCGTCGCTCATGACTTCCGGGGACGGACGGGTTTCTCCCAAGCTCTAAAGAGCCAAACGTTCACTCTTCGGTTTCGATGAAAATCAAGGTCTGCGCCTCGTACTTTGGGTACAGGTGCACCACCGAACGCGCGAGTTCCTCCCGGAACAGGGTAATGTCCTCAAACTCTTCAGGGATCTGCGTCTGCATGATCTCGTTCATGTGCCGGCCTTGGAGGCTGGCGCGGGCCAGCACATCGTGCAGCCAGTTCAGGTGTCTCCGGGTTTGCTGAATCGGGGCGGCGTCAGGAGCCGGCTCTCCGTGTCCCGGAATGAGCAGACGGAAGGGCAGTTGTTCCAGCCGGTTCAGCGACTCCAGCCAGGGGGCAATCTGCGCGTGCGGCGTCGCCAGAGCGCGGTTGTGGAACACCAGATCTCCGGCAAAGAGCACCCCGGTTGTTTCGTCAAAGACCGCCAGGTCTGCGCCGGTGTGCCCATGAAGCGCGATCTTGCGCAGTCGGTGTCCACCAAACTCCACGACCCCGGGCTCCAGGACCTGGCCCGGCAGGGCCACATCGGTTCCCTGCATCGCAGATCCCACAAGGCGGTACAGGTTGTCCAGAAACCCCGGCCCCTGAGCCTTCAGGCCTTCAATCGTTTGCGGAAGAGCATGCACCCGCTTGAGGTCAAAGGCCTGGTTTCCAAACGCATGGTCTGGATGATGGTGCGTGATCCAGACCGCGGCAATTGGCTGATCGGTGACCTGCGCGATGGCCTCGCGCAGCTCCTCTCCGTAGCGTTTGGAGGGTCCGGAGTCCAGCACCAGAACGCCCTCCTCGGTGACCAAAAAGGCCGTGTTGACGATGTTTCCGTGGTTCTTCTGGGTCAGCCCCTCCTTGAGGCCAAACAGGACGTAGGTGTCCGGGGCCACCTCCCGCGGCTGGAGGTGGTAGATGGGGCTGGCAAGGAGCAGCTCCGGGAGCAGGAATCCGAAGAGGATCAGGCGGGTCCAGGCGGGCATCGGCTCACTGCATCGGGAATTGACCAGCCAGCAACTCCGGGATCTGGGAGTGCGACTCAATGACTCCGGAGACGTGCAGCCCGTTGTTGTCCCGGAAGCTCACCCGGTAGCCTTCGACAGCATGCTGCGGGTCCAGGGTGATCATCGGATTTTCCGCAACCGGCTCGTGCAGGGTGATGCGTCCCAGCAATTCCTCGGTCGAGGCGTCGTGCACCTCAACCGTCTCGATGATGAACTTGGGAATGCCGTCGCTGAGTCCGGTGTCCATCGGGTGCATCATCTGAAATCGCAGGCGGTCGGTGTTCGCCTCTCCAGGCCAGACCTGCGCGTGCAGCTCCCCGTAGTGGTCTTCCCAAGAGGCCATCATCTGCGAAGCGCTCGGGGTCGTGCACCCTCCCCCGGCAGCATCGATGTAAGCACCATTCACGTGCCAGACACCGTCCGTGGTTCGCATGGCCGCGCGCACGATGGTTCCCTGCTGGACCTTGAAGCGGACGGCAATCGAGGGGCGCGCCTTCACCGGCTCGTAGGAAAGGACCCGGATGATCGGGTTGAGGTCGGCAATCAGGCGGATTTCCTCAACGCGCTCGGAGCCGTTCCAGCGTGCAGAGACGGGCACCTGCATGCTATCCTCTGCGGATGCAGGCAGGTGGACCTCCACCTTGGAGTCAAACACCACAGGGGCCTGGTCCAGGTGAACTTCGTGAACGTACTCCCACATCACGGAGTTCAGCGGGTCGGCCGGAGCCTCGGCCCAGGCGGTAGAGAGCAATCCGCTCAGGAGCAATGAGGTCAATGAGGAAAGCAGCTTCATGGTTTCTCCTTGGGTTGCGAAGGCCTCGGCAGTTCCTGTCGAAGCCGTGAGATTTGCTCCGGAGTCCGCTCTTCTCGAGAGAGCGGAGGGCGGTATTCGTAAGGAATGCCGCGTTCTTGTGGACACATGAACAGGATCCGGTCGGCCAGTTCAAGAGCCTCCTCGAGATCGTGGGTCACACAGAGCACCGAACAGCGCCGCTCGGACCAAAGCTCAAGCAGCAGGTGCTTGAGCAGGCGGGCGTTGTCTTCGTCCAGCGAGACAAAAGGTTCGTCCAGCAGGAGCAGGTCCGGATCGATCGAGAACGCCCGGGCCAGCGAGGCTCGGCGGGCCATCCCCAACGAGAGGTCTCCGGGGTACGCGTTGCGGTAGTCCGCGAGCCCCATGCGCTTCAGGTAGTGCAGCGGACGATCGCTGTGCTGACGCTCTGCCTTCGGGAGCACCAGCCGCAGGTTCTCCTCTACCGTACGCCAGGGCAGCAGGCAGGGTTGCTGGAAGACGTACGCCAGCCGATAGTCCTCCGGCTCCTCGAGGTGCCCTTCAAAGTCGCGGTCGATGCCAGAGATCAGGTTCAGCACCGTGGTCTTACCGCATCCGGAAGGTCCGGTCAGACACACGAACTCCCCGGAACCCAGCTCCAAGGTGACGTCTTCCAGGATCGTGCGGTCCGGCTCTCCGGGGCGTCCTGGAAATCGTTTGCGGGTCAGCTCAATCCGCATCTCCGCCCTTTCGTGCGAGGCGGATCACAGGGCGGGCACCGGCTTCCAGCGGGTAGCGTGACGTTCCAGAGGCCTCAAGACGCTCCACTCCAGCCCCTGTACCACCACGATGAAGGAGAGGCTATAGGCCAGGATTCCGGCGACATCAAACAGCTGAAAGTAGGAGTGCAGCTGAAACCCCACTCCGTTGCTGCGTCCCAAAAGCTCCACCACCAGCACGATTTTCCAGATCAGGGCCAATCCGGAGCGCGCCGCGGCCGCCAGGTAGGGAGCCAACTGTGGAAGCAGAATGTGACGCAGGCGATCTCCCCAAGGGAGGCGGTAGCTGACCGCCAGCGCGGTGTAGCTGGGGTCAAAGCTGCGTGAGCCTTCACGCAGGATGACCGCCACATTGGGGATCTTGTTGAGGATCACCGCCAGCAAAGCGGCAGCCTCCACCAGTCCCAGGCTCAGGTAGCACAGAATGATGATCACCAGCGCCGGTACGTTCAGCAGAACCACCAGCCACGGATCCAGCACGGCGTTGGCTTTTGGAGAGAGCCCCATCGCCACCCCCATCAGGGTCCCGGTCAGCATGGCGACGGCAAAGCAGATCGCTACACGACGCAGCGTGATGCCTAGATGCATCCAGAGTTCACCGCTCTGGGCTTCGGCAATCAGCGTACTCAGAGTCTTTCCCGGAGTCGGCAGAAAAGCGACGGTTTCCGAAACCGCCAACACCTGCCAGAGGGCCACCAGCAAAAGCAACGAGGCCCAGCTCCCCCGGGACAGCTTGCTCATGACTCGCCTTCAGCCACTCCCCAGAAGGTGCCTTCCGCAAGCTTGGTGCTGTCTCCGATCAACTTCTTGCCTCCAATTTTTCCCATGATCCGGAACAGCGTCTTTGCCTCACGAACGCCTGCAGCGGTCAACGGCTGGGGGCTGCCTTCCAGATAGCCGCGTTTGAGCTGCTCGAACTCGGCGTCGTTCTTCGCACCCATCTTGGGACGCAGGGAGTTCCATGCCTCCGGATGAGTGGCAAGAAACTCCTTGGCGCTGCGTGAGGCCTGAATCAGGCCGTTGACGGCGTCCGGACGAGTCTTGGCCCAGTCTTCCATGAAGATGTATCCCAGCATCGGAACCTGCTCTTCGATGCCTAACCGGGGAGCCACTTCGGAAAGTTCCATCAGACGCTGCATGCCGGCGGCCTCAAGCTTTGCAGCAAAGTGCCAGTACGTGATGACCGCATCGACACGGCGGGCCTGCAGCTCCTTGCTCAGCAGAGGAGGTGCGCCAAAGACCTTCTCGACAGAACTCAAATTGACGCCTTCCTGCTCGCTCAGGGCCTGCAGGAGCAGCCAGCCCTTGGAGAGGGCTCCACCAACCACACCGAGTTTGCGGCCTTCAAGATCCTTGAGCGTCCGAATCCCGGAGTCCGGATGGACCATCAGCCCACCCACTGAGGAAGAGTACGGTGTGAAGCTGAAGGGGTGACCTTCGTCACGCATTCGGGAGACCCACATCCAGTCGGCAACCGCGACATCCGCCGCACCTTGCTGAACGGCCATCCGGGTGGCGCCAATATCCGCCAGCTCCAAGATCTCCAGCTCAATGCCTGCCTGGCGATCCAGTCCGTGCTCGACAATGGCCCGCAGCTCCCAGTTGACCGTTCCGGTTTTGGTGCTGGCCACTCGGACGGTCTCTGCAACAGCCGAGGTCAGCAAAGCGCTGCCGGCGAGCAAAAGAGCAGCGGTCATCTTGAGAAATTTCATCTTGGTCTCTCCCTCTTGGTTTTGAACATTGAAAGCGTCAGGGTTGCAGGAATGCCGGAAGTCGATAGGTCATGCCGTGCTCTTGGTAGATCGCCTCCAGGCTGCCGTCCTCCATCATCTGCGTGATCACATCCTCCAGAGCATATCCCAGGTCACGGGAGTCTTGGCGCACCGCCATTCCAATATCCCATGAAGTTCGCGGTTCTGCGAGCTCGCTGGTGCACTCCGCCTCGATTTCCACGCTGGAGGTCCAGTCCTTTTTCACGTCCGGGCAGCGGATCACGCGCTGTGGAGCCAACAGGCCGGCCAGAGGAGGCTGAAGGATCGCAATGTTTGATCGCCCGGAGAGCATGCTGTCAACCGCTCCGGCGAGTCCCATCACGGCAGCCACCTCGCCATTCAGCAGCGCCTCGGAGGCTTCCGAGAGTCTGGGGTAGCGGACAATTCCACGGTTGAGGCGTCCGTTGAACATTCCGGAGAGGATGAAGTCCGGGATGCTGTCAAGCTCCACACCAACCTTGTCGTACATGAAGACCGCGTAGCTTTCGAACTTTTCAATCACCCGGGTGTCGTGGGCCAGCAGGAAGGTTTCGGCCTCGTAGGGGGCGGTCAGTACGACCAGCTCGTTGCGCATCCCCAACTCCTGGTCGTAAGGGACCCGGAGCATTACATCGGCAACCTTCCAGCTACGGAGGGCGTTGCCCTTCCCCACAGCAGCCCGGAGGTCGGCGTCAACGTTCTCTCCCGCCTCGTGCCAATGCCACTGCGGCTCAACGCCAAGCCGACGGGCCAACTCACGAGCAATGGCCACATCACTCCCGGCAGGCTGTCCGTCCTTGAGGTACGAGAAGGGGGGGAAGTCGGTGTAGAGGGCAACGACGAGGACTCCGGACTCAACCACATCGTCGAGCAAGCGGGCCTGCAAGGGACCATTCATCCCCAGCAGGAGCACAAAAACGAGGAGGAGTTTACTCCACATGTACGGTATCCAGCCAGCTGCGGATGGCCCACATGGCCTCTTGGCTGAGAATGCCCTCGAAGGCGGGCATGTAGGTCATTCCGTTGCGGACCACGCCATTACGAATGCGCATCAAGAACCACTCGTCGCCTTCCAGTCCGGTCGGGAGCATCCGCAGATCCGGGGCAATTCCTCCGGAAACAGCCCCCAAGCCGTGGCATCGTGCACAGTTCTGATTGTAGGCCGAGTCTCCGATCTTGATCGCCACCGGGTTGCCACGGTAAGGATTTTCCTCTTTCCATTCCTCACCGAGGTTGTCCAAGCCAGTGGTATCCACCAGTTGAGGGGTGACGTCTCCATGGGCAAAGGCCCATCCGGAAAATCCGAGTGCCAGAACCAGCACCAGGATCGAGCTGCGAATTCGATTCATTTTGGGCTTCTAAGGTCTTGAGGTTGTTGGGGATTGGGCTCAGGGAGCAGAGTTCGGGACCGGTCTGTGTCAGCTCCGCTCTCCAAGGGCCGGAATCTTTTGGGTGGTCAGGAGCACTGAGTAGGGTTGGGGAGGGAGAGGCTGAAGCCTCTCCCCAGGGATATCAGTTGCTTCCGAGCTGAAGCTCTTCGTCAGCACGCTGAGAAAGCATCTTGGGCAGCTTGAAGGTCCAGACCATTCCACCTTGGTTCAGGTAGTTGACGGTCTTGGCGACTTCACCACCCCACAGCGGGACAGCCCCCCCCCATCCGGAGACGACGGTGACGTATTGCTCACCATCCATCGTCCAGGTCACGGGAGAGCCCACGATTCCAGAGCCAGTCTGGAACTTCCAGAGGGTCTCGCCGGTCTCGTCATCCACAGCCAACAGTTGGCCTTCCGGGGTTCCGTAGAACACCAGTCCACCAGCCGTGGTCAGCACTCCACCCCAAAGCGGAGCAGCGTTGCGCTTCTCCCACTTGATCTCGCCAGTGCGCGGATCAATGGCCTTGAGGGCCCCGATGTAGTCATCGTGAAGCGGCTTGATGGTGAATCCGGCACCGAGGTAGGCCGCGCCCTTCTTGTAGGTCACCGGCTCGTTCCAGAGGTCCATGCCCCAGGAGTTGGAGGGAACATAGAAGTTTCCGGTACGCTGGCTGTAAGCCATCGGCATCCAGTTCTTTCCACCAAGGAAGGAAGGATACACGACAATCGCGTCACCCTTCTTGCCGTCGCGCTTCATCGGATCACCGGGGCGCAGTTGGCCGCGCTCGAGCGGGCGGCAGTTGCCATCCAGCCCTTTGGTCCAGTTGACTTCCACAAACGCCAGAGCGCGGATGCACTTGCCGTTCGTGCGGTCGAGGACGTAGAAGTGACCGTTGCGGTCTGCCTTGGCTCCGGCCTTGACCGTGCGTCCGGTCTTCGAATCGATGTAGTCGAAGGAGACGAACTCGTTCACACCATCGTAGTCCCAGTGGTCATTCGGGGTCCCCTGGAAGTGCCACTTGATGACGCCGGTATTGACGTCGATGGCCAGCGTGGAGGTGCTGTAGAGGTTGTCCCCCTTGCGCAGGTAGGCGTTCCACGGGGCCGGGTTTCCGGTTCCAAAGAAGGCCAGACCCGTGTCCGGGTCGTAGGTTCCGCCCAGCCAGGTGGCTGCGCCGCCGTACTTCCACATCTCTCCGGGCCAGGTCTTGCCTGCGGCACCGCCAGTGATTCCATTGTCCTTTCCGTTGAGCATGCCCATGTGGCCTTCAACGGTTGGGCGAGACCAGACCAACTCTCCGGTGTTCACGTCACGGGCTTCCACTTTGCCCACAATGCCGAACTCTCCTCCGGACACTCCGGTAATCACCATGCTGTTGACCACCAGCGGAGCTGCAGTGTAGGAATAACCGGCCTTGTAGTCTCCAAGCTTCTTGCTCCAGATGACCTTGCCGTTCTTCTTGTTCAACGCCACGATCTTGGCGTCCAGCGTCCCGAAGATCACCTTGTCGCCGTGCAGGGCCGCACCGCGGTTGACCACGTCACAGCAGGGCATGATGCCGTCCGGAAGACGAGCCTCGTACTGCCAAAGCTCCTCACCCGTGCGGGCGTCGATGGCGAAGAGGCGAGAGTAGGACGCCGTGACATACATCACCCCATCCTCGATCAGAGGCTGAGTCTCCTGACCGCGCTGCTTTTCACCGCCAAAGGAGAAGGCCCAGGCCGGCAACAGGTTTTGGACGTTCTCCTTGTTGATGTCGGTCAACGGGCTGAATCGCTGCCCCTGCGGCCCCAGGCCGTTGCTGAGCACGTCTTCGGCGCTCTGTTGGTCGTTCAGAATGTCCACATCGGATGCCGCCCAGGCGTTGCTCACGGGAAGTGTCAGCAGGGCTGCTGCGGCCAGGCCGAAGTAGCGAAGGTTTTTCTTTTTCATAAAGGTTGCCCCCTTGAAGGTTGCAGTGGTGTAAGGTGCCGAGTCACAGCGATCGAACGCAGACCCGACGTTCAGGAATGTTTGCCCGCCGCACCGGTCGCAGCCAGGCAAATGGCTCCTGCCCGGACTCCAGAAGGCTCTGCAGTCCTGGCCCAAAAACAGACCCACCCTTGCGAGCAGATCTTCACAGACGTTAGCCTAACGCCCACAAACTCTGAATGCTTGCCGCATTCTCCCAAAAAATTGAGAAATACTTCGATCCCACAACAAGCTCCGGGAACAAAGCGACCAGCATTTATGAGAAATTGCTCATAAATGTCAAGTTTGAATGCCCTTGACACAAGGGGTGAGGCCCCTCCAAAGAGCCCTGATCACACCCCGCTTTCATGCTCTGTCAGGCCGCTGCATGTGAGACCTGAAAGCCCATTTTTCCAGCGTTTGATACGCGGTTTTCTCGACCTGGAAGCCTGCAGCACAGCGCCTCTGGAGAATTTGTGTTTGCAATTTCTTGCAGGTTGTGAGATTTTCTTCTCACCAAAAATTGACCAACCGTTCGGTTTTTAAAAAACATCATCACAGAAAAAGGCCCATGGGAAGCATCAAGACCGCACCTCCGGAGGAGGCCACGAACTTAGCTGTTGCCGATTCGCTTGCCGAG
>JAYPUA010000005.1:0-103720 GCA_038133845.1 Deltaproteobacteria bacterium | reverse complement strand
AGCAGCAGGCCAAGGAGCAAGAGTTTGAATCACGCATTGCGCGCGGGGAGAAGATTGAGCCCAAGGACTGGATGCCGGAGCGCTACCGCCGGCAGCTGGTCCGGATGATTTCGCAACATGCGCACTCGGAGGTGGTGGGCATGCTCCCGGAGGGAAACTGGATCACCCGCGCTCCGTCCCTGCGACGCAAGATGGGGTTGCTGGCCAAGGTTCAGGATGAGGGGGGACATGGACTGTACCTCTACTGTGCGGCAGAGACTTTGGGAGTGGACCGGGCCGACCTGGTGGACGAGTTGCTCTCCGGAAAGGCCAAGTATTCAAGCATCTTCAACTACCCGACTCTGACCTGGGCAGACATCGGGATCATCGGGTGGCTGGTGGACGGAGCGGCCATTGTCAACCAGACCCCTCTGGCGAAAGGGTCTTACGGCCCCTATGCGCGGGCAATGGTCCGGATCTGCAAGGAGGAGAGCTTCCACAAGAAGCAGGGCTACGAAATTGTCGCCACGCTGGCCCAGGGCACTCCAGAGCAGAAGGAGATGGCTCAGGAGTCGCTCAACCGCTGGTGGTGGCCGGTGCTGATGATGTTCGGTCCTCCGGATCAGACCTCCAGCAACTCGGAGGAGCTGATGCGCTGGAAGGTCAAGCTGCACAGCAACGACACCCTGCGGCAACGCTTCGTCAACCAGACGGTAGGCCAGGCCAAGGCCATCGGGCTGACTTTGCCCGATCCGGACCTGAAGTTCGATGAATCGACCGGGGACTGGAAGTATGGCGAGATCGACTGGTCCGAGTTCAAGCGGGTGCTGAAGGGGCAGGGCCCCTGCAACCGGGAACGGATGAAGGCCACTCGCACAGCACACGAGGAGGGACGCTGGGTCCGGGAAGCCGCCCTCGCCTATGCGGAAAAGCACCCCGTCAACTGAAACCCGAAACCGCACGACACCGCGTCAGGAGAATCATGAGCAACACACCCGACCGCTGGCCTCTTTGGGAGGTCTTTGTTCAGGAAACCAACGGGGCCGCCCACGAGCACGCCGGGAGCGTTCACGCTCCGGATGCCCAGATGGCCCTGCAGAATGCCCGGGACACCTACGCTCGCCGCAAGGCCTGCAGCCTGTGGGTCGTCCCTGCGGAGGCGATCACCGCCAGCACTCCCGAAGACAGCCCGATGTTCTTTGAACCGATCGCTGAAAAGGTCTACCGCCACCCGCAGTTCTACAAGACCCCTCGCAGTGTGAGGCTCTGATGGAACTGAACGCCGCTCAACGCCAATCCTGCTTCGAGTACCTGCTCCGGCATGCCGACGACCGGCTGGTCCTTGGGCATCGGCTCTCCGAATGGTGTGGCCACGCTCCGATCCTGGAAGAGAGCCTCGCCTTGGCCAATATCGCGCTGGACCTCATCGGGCAGGCCACCCACCTCTACGGTTTAGCCGCAGAGCTTGAAGGTTCCGGACGGACCGAAGATGACCTGGCCTTCCTCCGCCGCCCGGAAGAGTTCCGAAACCTGCAGTTGGTCGAGCAGCCCAACGGAGACTTTGCCATGACCTTGGTCCGGCAGTTTCTCTTTGATGCCTACGACGTCCTCTTTCTGGAGCAGTTGCAGCGCTCCGTTCACCCGGAGTTGGGAGGCATTGCCGGGAAGGCGCTCAAGGAGGCGCAGTATCACCTGCGTCACAGTCAGCAGTGGCTGCTACGCCTTGGAGACGGCACGGAGGAGAGCCATCGCCGTACGCAGGAGGCGCTGGACGAGCTGTGGCGTTTCTCGCACGAGCTGTGCGTTCCGGATGAGCTGGACATCGAGATGCAGGCCCTTGGCATCGGTGTCGACCTCGGCTCGCTGGCCGAGGCTTGGCAGGAGTCGGTCCTTCCTGTCCTCTGTGCTGCGACGCTGATGGTGCCGGACGACCCCTATCAGGTCGTAGGAAGCCGCTCCGGATTTCACACGGAGCACCTCGGCTACTTGCTCGCCGAGATGCAGTCTCTGCCCCGCAGCTTTCCCGGAGCCCAGTGGTGAGTGACGCCACCGAGAACGCCTCTGTCTCCGAAGCGCTGGTCCCTCCGGAAGCTCTCTCTCAACACGTCTGGAGCCTTCTGGAGCAGGTGCCGGACCCGGAGATTCCGGTGATCAGCGTGGTCGATCTGGGCATCGTGCGGAGTGTGAGGATGGAAGGAGCAACCGCGCACGTCACCCTCACTCCCACGTACTCCGGATGTCCTGCGACGCGAGCGATTGAGCAGTCCGTCCGGGAGCACCTGGAACGCCACGGAATCTCAACCTGCCTGCAGACAACCTTCACGCCTCCGTGGACCACAGACTGGATCACCCCGCAGGCCCGCGAGCGCCTGCGCGATTACGGGATCACACCTCCTGAGCCTCGCTCCGGACCTATCCCCTGCCCCTTCTGCAGTTCGAGCGAAACTCGACTGCAGAGCGAGTTTGGCTCCACGCCCTGCAAGGCCCTGCACTTCTGCAAGGCCTGCCTGCAACCCTTCGAACAGTTCAAGTGCGTCTGACATGGCTCGCACGCGCGCTCAGGACTACAAAGACAAGCGGGACATGATCCGCCACAAGGCCGTGGAACTGTTTGCCCAGCACGGCTTTGCAAACACGTCCATCAGCCTGCTCGCTCAGCATTGTGGGTCTTCCAAGGCCCGGCTGTATCATTATTACACCAGCAAGGAGGCCATTCTCTTTGAGGTCTTCGACCTTCACACCCGGGAGTTGCTGGAGGCGGTGGACCAGATTGAGCCCCAGGGGGTCTCTCCGGAGACGGCCTTGCGCGAGTGCCTCTCGCGGTTCATGAAGATCTACGAGCAGTCCCAGCAGACGCACCTGGTGCTGCTCTTCGAGCTAAACCGCCTCAGCCCGGAGCAGCGTGAGGTGATCGCCCAGCGTGAGCGCGAGGTGGTGGAGCGAATTGCCCGACTGATCGATCCGCTGGCCGCAGGAGCCCTCCAGCGGACCCCCGAGTTGCGCAAACCTCTTGCGATGACGCTCATGGGCATGATCAACTGGACGTTCACCTGGCTGCGTCGCAATGGTCCGGTTTCCCACGAACACTATGCCGAGCTTGCAGGAACCATCTTCCTTGAAGGCCTCGCTGCCATGCGTCGATGACTCGGCCACACCCTCTCACCGCCAAACGCCCATGAGCTACGAAACGCTGCTGTATGATGCCCAAGAGGGCTACGTGTGTATCACGCTGAATCGTCCGGACCGCCTGAACGCCTTCACCGCCCAGATGCATGACGAGTTGAGGGACGCGGTCTCCCAAGTGGAGCAGGACCCCTCAGTGCGCGCCCTGATCTTCACAGGTGCCGGTCGAGGCTTCTGTGCCGGACAGGACCTCAACGACCGCAAGGCTGCCGGGGCCGACCTGGATCTGGGCAAGACCCTCGACACCAACTACAACCCGATGGTCCGCCGCCTACGCAAGCTGCCCATCCCGGTCATCTCCGCGATCAACGGCGTCGCCGCCGGAGCCGGGGCCAACTTCGCCCTCGCAGGAGACCTGATCCTGGCAGGCCGCTCCGCCCAGTTCATTCAGGCCTTCTGCCGCATCGGACTCGTTCCGGATTGTGGGGGAACCTTCTTTCTGCCTCGACTGGTGGGAGAGGCCAAGGCCAAGGCGTTGGCCATTACCGGAGAGCCGCTGGATGCCGAAACCGCTGAACGCTGGGGCCTGGTCTGGAAGGTGCTGGACGATGAGGCGTTGATGCCGGAGGCGCACGCGCTGGCAGCCCACTTGGCCACCCAGCCGACCCGGGCCCTTGCCGCCATGAAAAGCCTGCTCCAGGAATCGCTGGAGAACTCCCTGGATCAGCAGCTGGATCGAGAGCGCGATGTCCAGCGTGAGTTGGGGCGGTCTTCCGACTTCCGGGAAGGCGTGATGGCGTTTTTGCAAAAGCGGAAGCCGGTCTTCACCGGAAAGTGAGCGACCCCGAGGCTCCGGAGGGCGCGCTTTCGGAGCGTCCTCCTGAACCACGCGGGCCTTCACCGCTTCCTGCCTCATGAACCTCAACCACATCCTCACCTTTGTCCGCGTTGCCGAGGAGCGCAGCTTCAGCGCCGCTGCTCGCCGGCTGCAACGACTGCGCTCACAAGTCAGCCGGGACGTCCGGGCGCTGGAGGAGGCGGTCGGAGTCCGGCTCCTCGAACGGACTACACGTCAGGTACACCTGACTGAATCCGGGAGGCTCTACTTCCAGCGTTGCAAGGCGGTCCTGGATGAGTTGGAAGACGCCACCCAGGCCATTCAGGGGATGCAGCACGAACTCCAGGGATCGATCCGGATCACCGCCCCAGTTGACCTGGGACCCCACGTGGTGGCTCCGATGGTCGCCGCCTTCCTCAAACAGTACCCTCAGCTCAAGATCGAGCTCAACTGCACCCAGCGGCTGGTCAATCTGATTGAGGAGCAGATCGATCTGGGAATCCGCATCGCCCGGGAGCTTCAGGACTCTTCATTCGTGGCACGCAAGCTGGGGAGCTTCCCGTTCCAGGTCTATGCCAGCGCCGGCTGGATCCGGGAATGTGGTGCTCCACATCACCCTCAGGATCTGGAAGGGGCCTCGGCGGTCCTCTTTCAGCCCAAGAGCGGGCCCGTGGAGTGGAGGTTGAACAAGGGACAGGAGGAGCATGTGGTCCAGCCGCGTGGCAGCCTGGTCTCAGATGATCTGAATGGAGTGTTGCAAGGGGTGCTGCACGGGCTGGGGGTGGGAGTGCTGCCACGCTTCATGGCGGCGTCACATCTTGAATCCGGGAGGCTGGTCCGGGTCTTGCCAGAGTGGTCGGGAAGCTCACCGGCCGTCTATGCGCTGCACCCCAGCCGGAGGCTCATGCCGCCCAAGGTCCGGGTGCTGATCGACTTCCTCTCCGACAGCTTTCAGCAGCAGGAGTGGTGACGCCTCGCTCCGGAGCCTTGCGGACCGGAGGACCTATTCGCCAGGCTTGGGGTTCTCTGCAGAGAGCAGGTCGGCCATCTCGTTGTTGGCCATGCCCATGAACGCTCCGATGGTCGCCCCCATGATTCCGGCCACGGCTGCGCCGATGCCAACGCTCGTCCCCACACCGATCTTCACCGACTCGTCCATCGCGTTCATCGCCGATTCGGTCAGCTGCTGGCTGGCTTCCACTGCCTCCATCGCGTTCTTGGCCAGGCGCTGATTGATCTTCAGCGCCACCACTCCGGCGCTCATCTGCGATGCCTTGACCTGATGTTTGGGCAAGCTGGAGTTTGCCAACTTCTCAATCTCCTTGACGCTGTCGCTGAACAGGCGAACAGAGAGCTCACTCAGCGAAGACTCGTCCAGCTCCAGAATCATCTGATGGAGCAGCTCGATCTCCTGCTTGCCAAAGAGCAGGAAGACCGGATTGACTCCCAACGCATGAGCGATTCCAGCGATGGTGGAGAGGCGCGGGTCTACCTCGCCTCGCTCAATCTGGGCGATTGCTGTGGTGGAAATTCCGGAGTCCTCCGCCAGTTGCTCCTGGGTGTAGTGCCGGTCCAGAATCTTCGCCTTGGCCTTGCGCGCAGAGACGATGTTTTTGGCCAGCGTGGCCCTGAGTTCTTCCTTGACGCGATCGATGCTTTCTTCCCGACTCACGACACTCTCCGTGGCTCGACCCCAATCATTCGGGGTGTTGGTAACAAACTCGTTCTTTCTCGAGAAAATCTCGGTGTGGCAACGAAACCGTAAAACAAAATATCATCGTGATCAAACCTTAAAAACGCAAGTAAAAACGCGATTTTAAACTTTGCTGTTGATACTTTTGAGCGGTTCAGGGAGGGGAAACTCTGCGCCTCTGCCAGAGGGTATTTCCGGAGTAGAGAAAGAGCGCAGTCCAGATCAGTGCGAAGGTCAGCGCGTGAGCCGAGGTGAAGGGCTCTCCGTAGACAAAGACTCCGAGGAGAAATTGCAGGGTAGGCGCGAGGTACTGAAACAGCCCCAGCGTGGAGAAGCGCAGGCGCTTGCCGGCGTTGGCAAACCAGAGCAGCGGGAGGGACGTCACCACCCCGGCCAACAGAAACAGCAGATCCTGGGTTGTCGAATGTCCAAAGGTCCCCACTCCCTGCTGCGCCCACCAGAAGATCGCCAGAGCCGCAACCGGTGCCAGCAGCAGGGTCTCGATCGCCAACCCAATCAGCGGTGGTGCCGGAGCAAGCTTTCGGAGCAGGCCATAAACAGAAAAACTGAATCCCAGCCCGAGCGCAATCCACGGCCAGGTTCCCAGGCTCCAGACAAAGTTGCCCACTCCGAGAACCGCAAGCAGGACGGCAAGGGTCTGCCAACGGTTGAAGCGCTCCCGCAGAAAAATGAATCCAAGCAGAACATTGATCAGAGGGTTGATGAAATAGCCAAGACTCGTCTCCACCACCTGGTCGCTGTTGATCCCGTAGACGTAGATGCCCCAGTTCGCAGTCAGCAACAGTGCCGTCAGCAGCAGTACCAAGAGCTGACGAGGAGCCCGCAGGATTGCCCGAAGTTCTGGAAGGCGACGCTGGAAAGCGATCAGCCCTACCACAAACAGCAGCGACCACAGCATCCGGTGTGCGACCACCTCCATCGCAGGGATCCCCTGAAAGAACTTCCAGAAGATTGGGAGAAGCCCCCAAAACCCATAAGCCAGGACTGCGTACAGTGCCCCGACGTGAGCCACATCAAGAGTCTTGGTATCCGGGTTTGCGGTCACCGGTTTCCTTGCCAAGGCGGCGCCTGAAGAATGCTCACCTCAAACCGGCTTCCTTGAAGTAGCGCTCTGCTCCGGGATGCAGAGGTGCAGAGAGGCTGTCCCGGCTCATCTGCTCCGGCGCGAGCCTGGAGAAGGCAGGATGCCGGTTCCGAAAATCGTCCAGGTTGGCAAAGACGGCCTTGACGATCTCATAAGCCACCTCTTCCGGAACCTGCTGCGAGGCGACCACCGTCGCTCCAACGCCAAAGGAGAGCAGGTCCTCGGAGTTCTCCGGATACAGCCCTCCAGGAATGATGGCTCGGCGGTAGTAGGCGTGGTCAGCAATCAGCTTTTCAACCACGGGCCCGGACACTTCAATCAGGCGGCCTTCACACCTGGAGGTCGTTTCCAGCAGCAGCCCGTTGGGGTGCCCTACCGTGTAGACCACCGCATCCACCTCGTTGTCACACAGAGCCTGCGCCTGCTCCATCGCGTTGAGTTCAAGCGCCTTGGAAAAATCAGACTGAGTCCAGCCGAGGGCGCTCATCAGCACCTCCATCATCCCTCGCTGTCCGGATCCAAAATTGCCGATATTGACGCGCTTGCCTTCCAGATCTGCCAACTTCTGGATGTCAGAGTCCGCACGTACCAGCACCGTCAGCGGCTGAGGATGCAGCGCAAACAAAGACCGGAGGCTGGTGTCCGGGCCGTCCTCTGCAAACTGACTCGACCCGTTCGCGGCATGGTAGTGCCAATCCGACTGCACAATCGCCAGGTCCAGGTCTCCCTCTCGCACCCCCTGCAGGTTGTAGAGAGAGCCAGAGGTGCCCTCGACCACGCAACGGAGCCCATGGCGCGAGCGCTCCTGATTCACCATCTGGCAGATCGCCCCGCCGGCCGGATAATAAACGCCCATCACGCCCCCAGTCCCCAAGGTTACGAAGCGGTCTTCTGCGAGGACCCGTCCAGCAACCGACAGGAAGAGGGCCAGCGCCCCAAGCGCAACGAGGCGACCATGGCCAAGAAAACGACTGATACCCAAGCGAATCATTGTTTTTTCAGGGAAGGTGTTTCTGGAATCTGACAGGCCCCCGCACGTGTGGGCTTCAGCCAGCTTTGAGGTGCTTGAGGTGCAGGAAAAAGTCCGACCGGGAGCGCTCCTTCTGCTCGGCCTTCTGCTTCTCGCTGGCCTTGCCCACAGGCGGAATCGTGAACAGTTCCGGAGCAATTTCCAACAAGAAGCGCGAAGGCTGTTGCTTGAGGGCCTCTCCGTAACGCCGGCGCTCTTTTCCCATCGAGAAGGTCAGCTCCTCGCGGGCCCGGGTGATCCCCACGTAGCACAGACGCCGCTCCTCATCTTCTCCTCCGGAATCGACGGTCCTTGGACTCGGAAAGATGCCCTCGGCCATGCCGATCATGAAGACAAAGGGGAACTCCAACCCCTTGGCGCTGTGCAGAGTCATCAGAGTGACCTGGTTGTTTCCATTTTCGCTCTCCTGATCGCGCTCCGTGAACAGCATCACCCGCTCCAGGTAATCACCCAGCGTGCGTTGCGGGAATTCGTCCGAGTACTTCCGGACCCCGTTGAGGAGTTCCTGAACACAGTTGAGCTTGCGCTCCCGGGTCCGGACGTCTCCTTTTTGCTGCTCAAGAAAACGCAGGTAGCCTATCTGCTCCAGCAGCTCCCGGAACGTGGCGCCGAGGGGCTGGGAGTCAAAGCGCTGCCGGAAGTCGTCGATCATCCACGCGAAGGCCTCCATGGAGGCTGCGGCATCCCGGTGAATTTCCGGGTAGCGTCGAGCCTTCCGGAGGATCTCAAACAGCGTGGCATGGCGCGTCCGGGCCAGCTCGTTGGCCTGCATCAGCGAGGTCTTGCCGATCCCTCGGCGAGGGGTGTTGATCACCCGATGCAGGCTCACTTCATCTCGGGAGTTGTGAACCACCTTGAGGTAGGCCAAGGCATCCCGGATCTCCTGGCGTTCATAGAAGCTCGTGGATCCAACCAGCCGATAGGGGATGCGGGAATCGCGCAGAGCCTCCTCAACCGCACGGGCCTGGAAATTCGAGCGGTACAGGATGGCAAAGTCCCCGTAGTCCCTTCCGTGCCGCAAGGACTGCATCCGGATTCTTCGAACTACGGTTTCCAACTCCTGTTCTTCGTCCTCCGCCTCAACCCAGTCCAGCAGAGCGCCTCCGGGCTTTTCGGACCAGAGGCGCTTGGGCATGCGCTGCGCGTTGTGCGAGATGACCTGATTCGCCGCATCCAGGATGACCTGGGTGGAGCGGTAGTTTTGCTCCAGCCGGACCACGGTCAGCCCCGGATAGTCCTGCTCCATGCTCAGGATGTTGCGGACATCTGCCCCACGCCAGGCGTAGATCGACTGGTCGTCATCACCGACCACGCAAACATTCTGGTGAAAGTGCGTCAGGTAGCGCAGGAGGCGGTACTGGACACGGTTGGTGTCCTGGTATTCATCCACCATCAGGTAGCGCCAGCGCTCCTGTACCGGACGCATTGCCTCCGGATGCTTCTCGAAGAGCTCGACCGTCAGGTTGAGGATGTCGTCGAAGTCCACCGCGTTGCAGCCTTTGAGTGTGTTCTGGTACTCTCGAAAGAGCTTTCCAAGCGTCTGGGCTCGTGGGCTCTCCTGCTGATCCAGAAAGCGCTCCGGTCCGTGTCCGGCGTTCTTTGCCTGCCCGATCTCGAAGTGTGCCCCCTTCGCGTCAATCAGCCCGTCATCGTCAAACCCGTGATCCTCCATGATGGAGCGGATCAAAGAGAGTTGGTCCTGGCTGTCGTAGATGACAAAGTTTGGGCGGTAGCCCAGGTGCTCGATGTTTTCCCGCAGGAGCCGGACACCCAGCGAGTGGAACGTGCTCAGGTGTACTCCCTGCCCGGACTCGCCAAGCAGCTCGCGGAGGCGCTCGTGCATCTCCCGAGAGGCCTTGTTGGTGAAGGTCACCGCCAGGATCTGCTTGGCCGGAACCTGCTTGGCTTCGATCAGGTAGGCAATGCGTTGGATGATGACGCGGGTCTTGCCGCTTCCGGCACCCGCCAGAACCAGGACGGGCCCCCGGGTGGTCGTGACAGCCTCTCGCTGCCGCGGATTCAAGGATTGGAGTAGTGGGTTCACGGACGGAGTTCGCTTCCTTGCGGTTTCCGGAGATTTGATGAAACTTCTTTCCTATAGTCACGAAACTCACTCCACCGGTCAAGTCACAATCAGAGAGCCCCATGTCCCAGATGAACCAAGAGGCGTTGCAGCAGTTGATTCAGCGCGAATTTCCCCAGAGCGAGGTTGTTGTGGAAAAAGTGGTCCCGTGCGGTGCCACTGTTCGGATGCCGATCGGAGAGCAACACCTGCGTCCCGGAGGCACGGTTTCCGGTCCCACGATGATGGCACTCGCCGACACCGCGATGTACGTGGCGATTCTGGGAGAAATCGGTCCGATGCTGCTTGCCGTGACCACCAACCTGAACATCAACTTCATGCACAAGCCGGTGGCCAACTGCGACCTGCTTGGAGAGTGCCGGCTGCTCAAGCTGGGAAAACGTCTGGCCGTTGGAGAGGTCTCCATCTACTCCGAGGGCTATCCGGAGATTGTTGCCCACGTCACCAGCACCTACTCCATCCCGCCTCGCTGAGCCCGGACGCGGAACACTTAGCTTGCAAAAACACGCATCAATGGATAAGTATTGCGACGTTCCTCTCCCATCAGGAGATCCACACAAAAAACCTCGCGTGAGAGCGTTATGAAAGCATCCGATCTATTCATCCGCGCCTTGGAAGCTGAAGGCGTCCAGCACATCTTTGGCATTCCAGGAGAAGAGAACCTGGACATCCTCAACTCGCTGAAGGACTCCACCATTGAATTGGTCCTGACTCGACACGAACAAGGAGCCGGTTTCATGGCCGCGACCTACGGGCGTTTGACCGGCAAGCCAGGAGTTGCGATGTCCACGCTGGGTCCGGGAGCAACGAACCTGGTCACTCCCGCAGCCTATGCGCAGTTGGCCGGATTCCCGCTGCTGCTGATCACGGGACAGAAGCCGGTCAAGCACAGCAAGCAGGCCAAGTTCCAGATCCTGGATGTGGTGGAAATGATGCGTCCCCTGACCAAGTACACGCACCAGATCGTCAGCGGAAACAACGTCCCGGCCCGCGTCCGCGAGGCCTTCCGCCTGATGCAGGAGGAGCGTCCGGGAGCAACCCACCTTGAGTTGCCGGAGGACGTGGCTGCTGAAGATGCGTTCACCTCCGTGATCGCGCCCACCAAGGCGCGTCGCCCCATCGCCGAGGAGAAGGCCGTCGCCGAGGCCATCCGGCTCGTGGAGCAGGCCAAGCACCCGCTGCTGTGCATCGGTGCAGGAGCAAACCGCAAGATGACCTCCAACATGCTGCGCGAATTCATCGAGGCGACAGGGATTCCGTTCATTTCCACCCAGATGGGGAAAGGGGTTCTGGATGAGCGCAGTCCGCTCTTCCTCGGAAATGCGGCGCTCTCCGCCGGGGACTTCGTCCACCAGGCCGTCGCGCATGCCGACCTGATCCTGAATGTTGGACACGACGACGTGGAGAAGCCCCCGTTCTTCATGGAGAACAACAAGCCCACGGTGATCCACGTGAACTTCTACGGAGCCGAGGTGGACTCGGTGTACTACCCGCAGCACGAGGTGGTTGGAGACATCGCGAACGCGATCTGGCAGATCAAGGAGCACCTGGTGCCTCAGGAACACTGGGACTTCAGCTACTTCATGACCGTCAAGAAGGCCATGGACGCTCATGTGGCCGAAGGCTCCGACGATCCGTCCTTCCCGATGAAGCCACAGCGCATGGTCGCCGACGTGCGCAAGGTGATGCCTTCCGATGGAATCATCTGCCTGGACAACGGGGTGTACAAGATCTGGTTTGCCCGAAACTACCCGGCGTATGAGCAGAACACCGTGTTGCTGGACAACGCCTTGGCAACAATGGGTGCCGGGCTGCCCTCGGCGATGGGCGCCCGCATGGTGTATCCGAACCGCCGGGTGATGGCCATCTGCGGTGATGGAGGGTTCATGATGAATTCGCAGGAACTGGAGACCGCCGTGCGCCTCAACATGCACGTGGTCGTCCTGATTCTGCGTGATGATTCCTATGGAATGATCCGCTGGAAGCAGGCGAACATGAACTTCCCGGACTTCGGTTTGCAGTTTGGCAATCCGGACTTTGTCAAGTATGCTGAATCCTACGGGGCTGTTGGACACCGTGTCACCAGCGCCGATGATTTTGTCAAGGTCCTGGAACACTGCCACAGTACGCACGGAGTGCACGTGGTCGAGTTGCCGGTGGACTATTCGGACAACGACCGCATCCTCAATCATGAAATCAAGGAACTCAGCGCGAAAGTGTAGACTCCCCCTCTCCTGGATGGTTCTCGGGCTCCTCCTGAGCAGCATGCTTTGGGGACCGTCCTCCACCTGGGCCACTGTCCGCATCCTCGCTCTGGGCGACTCGCTCACCGAGGGCTATGGGGTGGAGAAGGACGAGGCCTATCCCTTCCTGTTGGAGCAGGCGCTCCGAGACCGTGGCCACGACGTGGAGGTCGTCAACGCCGGCATCAGCGGATCCACCAGCGCCAGCGCTCTCGGACGGCTCAAGTGGTACCTCCGAGCCAAGCCCGACATCCTGATCCTTGCTCTTGGAGCCAATGACGGCCTGCGCGGACTCAGCGTGGCCAAGATGCAGCAGAACCTCGAACAGACCATCGACCTGGCTCAGTCCCGGGGGATGAAGGTCCTGCTTGCCGGAATGCAGATGCCGCTCAACTACGGTCCAGAATACACCGCGTCCTTCCGGGAGGCCTTCCCGGAGGTCGCTGAGCGCCGTCAGGTGGCGCTGATCCCCTTCCTGCTCGAAGGCGTCGGCGGCATCCCGGAGATGAACATCGCAGATGGCATCCACCCCAATCCTCAGGGGCACCAAGTCATCACCCAAACCGTCCTTCAGCACCTTGAGCCTCTGCTGAACTGAACATGTTTCAAGCGATCGGCTTCGACGCTGACGACACCCTCTGGCACAACGAGAGGCTGTTTTCGCTCATCCAAGGCCGCTTCCGGGAGATCCTGAACGCCCACCATCCCGAGGTGGTAGACCAGACGCTTTATGCGACCGAGCGCCGCAACCTGCAATACTTCGGATATGGCGTGAAGGGGTTTGTGCTGTCGATGCTTGAGACCGCGGTCGAGTTGACGCAGGGGGAGGTCACCGGAGCAGAGATTCAGCAGATCATGGACTTTGGCAAGGAGATGCTCGATGCTCCGCTGGAACTCCTTCCGCATGCAGGAGAGGTCATCCGCAGGCTAAGTCCGTCACATCGGTTGATCCTGATTACCAAGGGAGACCTGTTTGACCAGGAGACAAAGATCGCCCGCTCCGGGCTCGCCGATCATTTTCAGGCCATCGAGATTGTCAGCGAGAAGGACGCGTCCACCTACCGGAGCCTGCTCCAGAGGCATCAGGTTGATCCAGAGAACTTTGTGATGGTCGGCAACTCGCTGCGTTCCGATATCCTTCCGGTTTTGGAGATCGGCGGTTCCGCCATCTACGTCCCGCATGAGCTGACCTGGGCTCACGAGCACGACCAGGCCCCCACCTCCAAACGCTACTCGGAGCTGGAGCATCTGGGTCAGCTTCCCGATTGGCTTCAGGCCCACTCCGCTGCCTGAGCGTGCTTTCAGTTTGCACCTTCTCCACAACCCCGGCACACTCGCCCGGATGGGATTTTCTCCCGCATGCCCCGACTTTTCAACTCACTGACTGAAGCGACCCCGTGCATCACCTGCTCCAAGGAAGACGAATCGCGCTGGTTCACGACTGGCTGAACGGCATGCGTGGCGGCGAGAAATGTCTGGAGGTGCTCTGCGAGCTGTTCCCGGAGGCCCCGCTCTACACCATCATCCACGAGAAAGGGCGGCTGTCGCCCCGGATCGAGGCGATGGACATCCGGACCTCGTTTGTGCAACAGCTTCCCTTGGGCATCTCGCACTACCGACACTTCCTCCCTCTGCTCCCCAAGGCCATCGAGTCCTTCGACCTTCAAGGCTATGATTTGATCATCAGCACCAGCCACTGCGTCGCCAAGGGCGCGATTCCGGGTCCGGAGGCCTACCACATCTCCTACCTGCATGCGCCGATGCGCTATGTCTGGGACGCCTTCAACACCTACTTCCGGACGCCTCGGACCACGCCTTCCGTCAGGATTGCCGCAGAGATGATGCGCCCCTACCTCAAGCGGTGGGATCGTGAGTCGGCCGCGCGGGTGCACACGTTCCTCTGCAACAGCCGCAACGTGCGCGAGAAGATCCGGGAGTACTACCAACGCGAAGCCCAGGTCATTCACCCTCCGGTGGACTTGGAGCATTTTCGGCCTGGAGATGTCAAGCAGAACTATTATCTGATGATCGGAGCCTTTGCTCCAAACAAGCGGGTGGACCTGGCCATCGACGTCTTCAACCGCCTGCAGTTGCCGCTGAAGATTGTGGGGAAGGGGCAGGACGAGACGTACTGTCGAGGACTCGCCGGCCCCACCATTGAGTTTCTCGGAGAGTTGGAGTCCGGAAAGCTGCGTCCGCTCTACCAGCAGGCGCGGGCCTTTGTCTTTCCGGGAGAAGACGACTTCGGGATCACGCCGCTTGAGGCTCAGGCCTGTGGAACGCCAGTCATTGCCTATGCGGCGGGAGGAGCGTTGGAGACCGTCCGAGAGAGCACCGGGATCTTCTTCCAACAGCAAACCGTTGAGGGACTGAGCGAGGCCGTGCAGCAGATGGAGGCCCGGCATCTGGAGTTCCAGAGCGAGGACTTTCAGGAGAACGTGCAGCGTTTCAGCCGTGAGCGCTACAAGGAGCAGATGGCCTCTGCCATCGTGCACGGATACGAACAGTGGCGTCGACAGCGCGGCGCCGTGCTCCCTGCCGCCTGATGTCCCTGCGCACCCTTCTGCTCCTTGGAGGGGCCCTGTTCCTCGTGGTTGGAACGGCCCAGGCGCACTTCGAGGAAATCCTCCGGGATCGACTACGCACCGAGTATCTGCAGAACCTGACCGCCCCTCGCCTTGCCCAGCGCCTGCAAGCCACCCGGGCGTTTCTGGAGCACCCTCAGTGGGGTCTCCCGATCCTGCGGGATGAGTTGCTGAACACAGAGGACCCGCAGCGTCGGTGGCGGGTGGTGCAACTGCTGGGAGCCGTGGGAGCCGCAGAGGATTTGCCGCGTATTCTGGAGACCGTCCGTGCGGAAGATCTGGGTCCGCATCCCCAGCTTTGGACTGGGACAATCCGCAGGCTCTACTTGCGCCACTATGACCCCGAGGCCACCCGGCTGGAGTTGAGCTACCTGGAACCGCTTGCGCTGAAGCTCCGAAAGGAGAGCGGCAAGCTGTTTCTTGACGGAGTACTGTCCTGGGAGGTGCGCAACACCGGACAGATGCCGCTGCTCCTCCAGCCCTCTCTTGAAGTCTGGAGGAGTCAGCTTCAGGCCCCGGAAGAGCTTCCGATCTTCTGGGTTCGCACCGGAGAGACGCAGCCAGTTCAGCTACCGTTCTCCTTGGAGGTCACCCCCGGATTTTTCTACATTCGGCTGGACTTCCGCCTGCACAACCTGGATACCGGAGCCGCCTACCTGCACCAAACGCTCAAGCTCCCTCTGCCCGGGATCAAGCCGGAGCCGTAAGGCCGCCGCCTTTTGCCCCCCTTCACTCCATCTGGACAATATGGTTCCTGAAACTCACTGGCCCTACACGCCCTCCGCCACGCGTTATGAAGGCGTGGCCTATCGACCTTGTGGCAAGAGCGGCATTCGCCTCCCGACCATCTCGCTGGGGCTTTGGCAGAATTTTGGCGGGGTGGATTCGCTGGAGAACGCGCGCCGGATGCTACGTCAGGCCTTTGACCTTGGGATCAATCACTTCGACCTAGCGAACAACTACGGCCCACCTTACGGCTCTGCAGAGTCCACCTTCGGACAGCTCTTCCAGCAGGACCTGAAGCCGTTCCGGGACGAGCTCTTCATCTCCAGCAAGGCCGGCTACGACATGTGGCCCGGACCTTACGGAGACGGAGGCTCCCGGAAGTACCTGATCGCCAGCATCGACCAAAGCCTCAAGCGCACCGGGCTGGAGTACTTCGACCTGTTCTATTCGCACCGCTTCGATCCGGAGACTCCGCTGGAGGAGACCATGGGCGCGCTGGACTTCATCGTCCGCTCCGGTCGAGCGCTCTATGTGGGGATTTCCTCCTACAGCCCGGAGCAAACCCGGGAAGCCGCATCGATCTTGCGAGACCGGGGAACACCGTGCCTCATCCATCAGCCGCGCTACAGCCTCTTCGACCGCCGTCCGGAAGAAGGGCTGCTGGACGCATTGGAGGCAGAGGGCATCGGTAGCATCGTCTTCTCGCCGCTCGCTCAGGGGCTCCTCACCAACAAGTATCTCCAGGGCGTCCCGGAGGGCTCCCGAGCCGCACGTCCGGAACAGGTCCACCTGCGCCCAAAGGACGTCACTGAGTCGCGCGTTCGTCAAATCCAGCGGCTCAACGCTCTGGCCGAGCAGCGAGGGCAGTCTCTGGCGCAGATGGCGCTGGCCTGGGTTCTGCGGAGGCCGTGTGTTACCAGCGCGCTGATTGGGGCGAGTCGTCCGGAGCAGATTGCAGAGTGCGTTCGTTCACTCGACAGCTCCCCCTTCACCGAGTCGGAGCTGCGCTCGATTGACGAGATCCTGAGCAGCGAGTGACCGACGCTCTGCGGAGTAGGCCCCGCACGAGATCGACTCAGGAGGTCGCGGTCCGTTCCGGCAGTGCAGGTGCGGTGGTCGCCTCAGTCTGAAAGGCCTCGACCTTCTGCGGGAACCAGCGTTCAGCCAGCAGATAGACCACTGGGACCAAAAACAGCGTGATGAAGGTCGAGCTGGTCAGCCCCCCAATCACGACTCGGGCCATGGATGCCTGGGCCTCGCTGCCCTCTCCAAAACCGATGGCCAGCGGCACCATGGCGAGGATGGTCGTCATCGCCGTCATCAGGATCGGTCGCAGCCGATGCTTTCCAGCAAGGAGAATTGCCTCCTCGGGGCTCTTTCCCTCCACACGACGTTCGTAGTTGATCTGATCAACCAACAAGATCGCGTTGTTCACCACAATCCCCCCAAGCATGATGCACCCAATCCAGGACTGAATGTTGAAGGTGTCTCTGGTAAGAAACAGCATCAGCAGCACCCCGATGGCTGCGACCGGAACGCTGAAGAGCACCACCAGCGGATCCCGCAGCGACTCGTAGAGGCAGGCCATCACCATGTACACCAGCAGGATCGAGAGGATCAGGGCAATCACCAGCTCCTGAAACGCCTCCTGCTGGGCTTCATAATCGCCGCTGAAGACCAGGTTGAAGTCCTCAGGCACAGGCAATGTCGCCAAGGCGGCCCGGATGTCCTCCACGACAGAGCCCATGTCTCTCCCGGAGATGCTGACCGAGAGGGTCGTCACGCGCTCCTGATCCACCCGGCTGATCTCCAAAGGGGCCTCTGCCGAGACCGGACGTGCGACGTTCTTCAACGAGACGGCCTGACGCTCGGTGTTCGGCACCGTCTGGTCAAGCAGGCGATCCAGGGTCAGCGGCTGGCTGTCCTCAACCTTGAGGAGAATATTGTACTCACTCCCCGAGTCCCGGAACGCTCCACCCGAGACTCCGGCAAGGTAAGCCTGCAAGGTCCCGGCGATGTCGGAGACGGAAACCCCCAGATCGGCAGCGCGGTCACGGTCGATCTCCACACGGCGTTCCGGACTTCGCTCCCCACGGCTGGCGCGCACGTAGCCGATGCCCGGGATGTCCCGGATGCGGTTTTGAATCTCGCGGGCCAGGGACTCCGCGACGTTGAGGTCGTAGCCGCGCAGCTCGATCTGCACGCGCTCCCCATCACCCTGCCCGATGCGGAAGATGAACAGCCCGCGCCCTGGGCTGGAGCGTACGCTTACCCCCGGGATGCCTGCCAGCTTGCGTCCCAGATCTGCGGCGATCTGCTCGCTGCTCCGTGTGCGCTCCTCAGCAGAAACCAGCGCAACCTGCAGGTTGCCTTGGTGAGATCCCCGGCTCCTCCAACTGCTCCCTCCCATCGTTGCCACCAGGTGTTTGGCCTCCGGAACCGAGTCTCGGACGATCGACTCCACCAGGTCAAACTTGCTCTTGAGTGCATCCAGGTGCGTTCCCGTATCCATCTCCACGCTCACCCGGACTTCTCCCTGGTCCGCCTCCGGCATGAACTCTTGCCCAATCAGTGGATACAGCGAAAGGCTCCCGGCAAAGACCAGCAAGACGCCCAAGAGGGTCGCCTTCGGAAAACGCAGAACCAGCTCCAGCAGCTCGGTGTAGGTGTGCTGCATCCACGAGGCCTCCGAGGCGGTCAAGGTCCCGGGCTTCTTCAAGGCACGCGCCGAGAGCATCGGGATCACCGTGAGGGCAACGCCTAGCGAGCACAGCAGGGCAAATCCGATCACGTAGGCAAGCTGGGTAAACATGATCCCGGAGATGCCACGTACGAACAGCAAGGGCAGAAAGATCACCATCGTGGTCAGCGTGCTGGCGATGATTGCCGAGGTCACCTGCTTGCTGCCTTCTGTCGCAGCGGTCTTGGCATCAACGCCTTCATGACGCAGGCGGTAGATGTTCTCCAGGACCACAATCGCGTTGTCCACAATCATGCCCACGCCAATCGCCAATCCACCCAGGCTCATCAGGTTCAGGGTGAAGTCCGCCGACTGAATCGGGATGAAGGTGGCGATGATCGAGATGGGAATTGCGGTGGCGATGATCGCGGTGCTTCTCAGGTTCTTCAGAAAGAACAGCAGGATGACAATCGCAAACAGGCCTCCGTAAGCAGCCGACTGAGCCACGTTGGTGATCGAGTTCTGGATGAACTGTGAGGTGTCGATCAGCGGGATGATCTGCAGTTGCGGGAGGTCCCGAGAGGCGCGGTCCAGCTCCTCAAGCACCCGTCGAGCCACTTCAACGGTGTTTGCCCCAGCCTGCTTGTTGACCGCAATCCGGATTCCCGGCTCGCCATTGATGCGGATCAGGCGCGTGTTCTGGGTCTCCCTCAGCTCGATGCGTGCGATCTCTCCCAGGAAGATCGGCGAGTTCCCACGCACGGCAACCAGAGTGTTCCGGATGTCCTCGATGCGAGTGAACTCTCCGGCCGCCCGGACAATCAGGTCGTAATTGCCCTGACGCAAGGAGCCGATCGGCAGGTTGACGTTCTGACGTTTGAGGGAATTGATGATGTCTTGCACCGAAATCCCCAGAGCTTGGAGTTTGTCGGCGTTCATTGTCACCTGAACCTCCTGGGTAGCGCCGCCCCAGATGTCCAGCGAGGCCACTCCGGGCTGACGCTCCAGTCGGTAGCGCAACTGGTTGTCCACCAGTCGCTGAGTCTCTGTCGGATCCAGTGAGCTGGTCGCGCCCAGGATCAGCACCGGGAACTGGGCCAGGTCGAACTTGCGCAGGGTCGGACGGCTTGCTCCGTCCGGAAGACCGCTCACAATCCGATCCAGCCGGTCCCGGATGTCGTTGGCCGCCTCGTCGAGGTTGGTGCCCCACGCAAAAGAGATGCGTACCGAACTGGAGCCTTCACTGGAGGTCGAGGTCACCGACTCCGCTCCCGGAACCGCGCTGAGGGCCTGTTCAATGCGACGCGTCACCAACTTCTCGACCTCTTCCGGCCCTGCCCCGGAGTAGCTGGTCACTACGCTCAAGGTGGGGTAGGTGATCTCCGGCATCAGGTCGATGGGCAGCCGGCTCATCGAGACGCTGCCGATGATGATCACAATCAAGGTCGCCATCGTGACAAAGACCGGACGATGGACCGAAAACCGGGAAAAGTTCATGGGACCTCACAGGATGAATGAAGGGTTATCCGTTACGCGAACTCTGGTTCTCTTCTGGAGCAGATTCGGCTCCCCGGCTCTTTCCTCTTTCAGAGCTTTCGGGCGGCCCCTTGCGTCTTTCCGCACCGGAGCCGCTTTCGGCGTTGCGGCTGGCTTCCGGAGGGCGCTTTCCGGTGCCAGCTCCGTCTCCACCACCACCAGGTCGACCGCCGCCTTGTCCTCGGCCTTCGCTTCCCGGACGCCCCTGCCAGCCGCCTTCGCGCCCTCCCGGACGCCCCCCTCCGGAGGCCGCCTTTCCCGGTTCCGCGATCAGGATTGCCGCTCCGTCGCGGAGCAGGTGCTGCCCCAGCGTGACCACGACCCCGCTGAGTTCCGGTTTCAGGACCTCCAACCACTCTCCATCCTGAATCCCTGCCGTGATCTTGACGAACTGGGCGGTTCCGGCTTCACGATCTGCGACGTAGACCCCTTTGCCGCCTCGGTCGACCACCGATGACAAGGGAATGGCGACTGTCTGGTTGTGTCGCTCCAGCTCCACCTGAACCCGCACAAACATTCCTGGCTTGAGCAGGTTCTCCGGATTCGGAACCTCCACTTCCACCCGAGCTTCACGCGAATTTTCCTGCAGGAACGGCGCAACCCGGAGGATCTTCCCGAGAAAGGCTCTTCCGGGAAGTGCATCGACGTGGACCTCCGCAGTCTGTCCCGGGCGCAGCTTGAAGTAATCGATCTCTGTGACCGAGACAACGGCGGTCAGCACAGAAAGGTTGAGCACAGAGAGGATGGGGGCGTTGGCGCTGAGCAGGCTCCCGGGATCCACGAAGCGTTCTCCAATCACACGGGTGGGGGCTTCGTCTTCCCAGTTGACCTGAATCTGGGTGTAGGAGAGGCGGATTTTGGCTCCCTCCAGGCTGGAGCGCCTTTCGACCAAGGTCGACTGAGCCATGCGGAGGTTCGCCTGACGGGTGGCGTGCTGGGATTCGGCATTCTCCAGCTGAGTCTGCGAGCTGAGACCTCGGCTGAAGAGGTCGCGCTGGCGGTTCAGTTCGCGCTCCGCCTGAGTCGCTGCCGCCTCAGCAGCTTCGAGGCTGGACTGTGCTGTCTTGAGCGCGGCTTCGGCCTGCCGGGTCTGCTGTACGGCCTCCGCATCATCGAGGTTGGCAACCAGTTGTCCCTTGCGAACCGAGTCCCCCATTTCCACCAGCAGCCGCTCTAGGCGGCCTCCCACCTTGGGAGCGACCAGGAAACGCGACTCGGGTTCCAGCGTTCCCGTCAACACCACCCGGGAGCGCATGTCCCGACGCTCGACCGGGGTCACTTCAACGGCGACCGGGGCATTTCGGTTACCGCCTCCTCTTCCCCAGCGCCCGCCAGAGCCACCGGAGGCCGGAGCTTCCTGAAGGCGCTCGTATACCTGCCATCCGATGCCACCTGCAACTCCAAGCAGAAGAAGCCCGATGATTCCTTTTTTCATGATAAAGACCCCAGAAAGGGAGAGTGATGCCTGCCCCTGCAGAGTGAGGACTCTTCAGAGTGACACGGAATTCTAAAGAAACAATGAAGATTTCAAAGCCTCTGAGGCAAGAGAGGACTTTTTGTTTGAAAGTCCCAGTGCAGGCTTTTTCAGCAGGTCAACCCCGGTTCAGGAAGCCGGAAATTGCGGACGTCCACCGACGTGGAGAGAGACGGGTGGAGAAGGCCAGCAGTTGGTTGAGGCGCCCGGTGATCACTACCTGCTTGCCCTGCTGCATGCCGCGCCATCCACACTGCGCAACCTCTGCGGCAGACATCATCACCGGGGAGCGAGAGAGAGAAGTCCCCGTCATTCCCGCGTTGCGGAAGAATTCGGTCCGGGTGGGGCCCGGGCAGAGCGCGGTAACGGAGACCCCTTGTGAGCGGAGTTCGTGGGCCAAGGCCTCCGAAAATGAGAGCACGTAGGCCTTGGAGGCGTAGTAACTCGCCAGGTAGGGCCCCGCCTGAAATGCCGCGATGGAGGCCACATTCATGATCTGTCCGGATCCTCGCTCTACCATCTCAGCTCCGTAGAGGTGACACAGTTCCGTCAGGGCCTGCACATTGAGTTCGAGCAGGCGTCGCTCGTCGTCCACACGGTGCTCCAAAAACGGTCCCTGAAGCCCAAACCCGGCGTTGTTGACCAACACATCCACGCTCAGCCCGGATTGCCGGACCTCTTCAAAGAGCGCGATCGCCGCACCCGGCTGTGCCAGGTCCAACGGGACCACGTGAACCGTGCAGGAGAACCGTTCCTGCAACTCCGACGAGAGAACCTCCAGTCGATCCAGGCTCCTGGCCGTGAGGATCACGGTGTCCCCTTCCTCTGCGGCAATTCGGGCAAACTCTGCTCCGAGGCCCATTGAGGCCCCGGTGATCAAAACAGTCGGCATCCTCAGTCTCCGGCTTGGGCGGTGTTTGGACGAGACTCCAAAAAATCGAGCCGACGCGTCTCCCCGTGCTGCATCACAAAGAACCGATCCTCCGGAAGACCTGCCTGGCGTAGCGCCTCTCGGAGCAGTTGAGGGGGCTCGTCCATCGGCTCATCTGTGAGCTGAAAGGTGCCCCAGTGCATTCCAACCGAGTAGGCCGCCCCGATTTCCTGATGAATGCGCACTGCCTCCTCCGGGTTCATGTGAGCCGCTTTCATGAACCAGCGGGGGTTGTAGGCTCCGATCGGCAAGGCCGCCAGGTCGAAGCTTCCGAAACGCTCGCCCAGATCCCGAAAGTCCTGAGAGTAACCCGAGTCTCCCGCAAAGAAGAAGCGAAACTCCGGATGCTCCAGGACCCACCCGGCCCAGAGCACCTGATTTCGGTCCCAGGGACTGCGGCTGGTCCAGTGCTGAACCGGGACTGCGTGGATGTTCCATTCGCCCAAGGAGTCCTGCCCGTACCAGTCCAACTCGACTACGTTCGGAATCCCCAGATCATCAAACCAGGCCTTCTGCTTGAGCGGCACGAAAAATCGGGGCGGGTTGCTCTGCTGGCGCTCGTAGAGCTTCTGCACTGTGATCCGGTCCAGGTGGTCGTAGTGGTTGTGAGAGATCACCACCAGGTCGATCTCCGGGAGGTCTTCGAGGCTGATTCCCGGCGGAGTGGACCGCTCGGGTCCGGCAAAACTCACTGGAGAGGCTCGCCGGGTCAGGTGAGGATCTGTAAGGATGTTCACCCCCCGATACTGGAGCAGGAAGGTCGCGTGGCCAACCCAGGTCAAGGTCGGCTCGGTCCGGTTCTGCCGCAGGAACTCCGGGTCGTTGTCTGCCAGAGGAAAGGAGAGGGGCTCCGGGGTCTGGGAGTTCCAGCGCCATTTGATCAGATCCGTGAAGGGCTTGTCGATGGACTCCAGGTAGTTGTTCCGGAAGGTTCCATCCGGAAGGTGATGTTTCGGCATCGGATTGGCGGAAGATTGAGAGTGAGCACAGCCGGAAAGCAGAACTCCGGCGAGCAGCAGAGACCAGAACTTCATGAGGAATTGGCAGAGAGGTGGAGGCCGATGACCCCAAAGATGATCATGGCGATGGAGGCCAGCTTGCCCCAGGTGACCTGCTCCTGAAACCAGTAGAACCCGATGACGGCGACCAGTGCTGTGCCCATGCCGGACCAGATTGCATAGGCCATCCCCAGCTCAATTTGCCGGAGCGCCAGAGTCAGGCAGCTCAGGCTGAGCAGGTAGAACACAGCCATCGCCAGAGTCGGTCCGAGTCGACTGAACCCTTCGGAGAGCTTCATGGATACGGTTCCGGAGACCTCCAGACTGATTGCCAGGAGCAGCATGAACCAAGGATTCATGGGGCCACATGGGTGCGGATGAGCTGAAGCCACTCCTGCTGCTGCTGCTCGGAGAGCCCTCCTTCGTGGAAGCGGATGACTCTTCCGGCGGCGTCCTGCAAGATGAGCGCAGCGCTCTTCGGCTGCAGCTCCAGCTGGTCGCGCATGCTCCCGGATTCGTCCAGGACAAAGATGGTCCGAGGGTAGCGTTGCTGCCGGTCCTCGACGTTGCTCTTGACCAGCAGAGAGGTCCCCCAAAGCGCCTCATCAAGGTTGACGACAGTCACAAAGTGAAAGTGATCTTCCGGAAAGTGTTGCTCCTTGAGCAGATTGATGAAGGAGCGATTGAGCTTTGAGGCAGCGGAGGTTCCGGCGAGATGATAGAGCAGAGTTGGCTTGCCCAGCAGTTCGCGACTGTTCCAGTCCGTGTAGTGAACGCTTTGATCGATCTCCGACCACAACAACCGCCCCGCAGAGATCTGAATATCTGGCAGGATCACGCCTTCGGTCAGCCGAATCGACGCAAAGCCTCCTGAACTGGCCAGGAGGAGGACAAGTCCCAGAACGTGTACACGCATGTTTTCTGCTCCAATTGCTCAAATAATCCCAACACTTTAGCGAGCTTCTTTGGAGGAAAAAGCCGGGAGCGGTATCACTTTGTATCGGAAGGGTTCACTCGGAAGGGAAGGCCTCCTCGGCGCTCAGGTCGAGCAACTCTTCGGCAGAGACTGCACGGGGGGCTCCTTCTCCCGAGCGCAGCTCGACCTCTTGGCTTCCTTGAGGACGAAAGCTCAGGTGCATCGGGCGGTCTGTCCCGTAGAGCACCATTCGGTCGAAGGGCAGCTCCTCGCTGACAATCCATTGGGCCACCTCAAGCATGTCCTCATCCTCCACCAGAAAATCCACGGCCGCTCCGAGCCGAGCACACACGGGCTTGCCGGTGCGCCCCAGCTCGTGGGCTGCGTGCTGATCGGTCTTCAGGGCGCCCCACTTCAGCTTGCGAGCCAGCTCTGGCGAGCAAAAACCGAAGGTGAGGACAATGTCTCCAAAGTAGTCAATGACCGGATCCAGCAGCCGGGTGGCCAGATCGTACAGCGCGGTGTAGGAGTCCGGATGGAGCGGCAGATTGGGCAGTTGATGGGTTTGCCATCCTGCTCCGCACTCGACCAGATCCCGGAAGGTCAGGTTCTCTCCACAAGGCTCATCCAACTCCGGAATCGCCTGAGCCCGGCGCAGCTGGTTTTCCGCATACTCCCAACGGACCAGCGAGAGGCGCTGGTGGAAGTTGTTCACGCTGGGGCCGTACCCGCTGAAGTCAAACAGCCCCAAGCCATCCAACTGCTCCTCAAACTCCTGCTGCTCCGCGTAGTCCTCCATCTCTTCATGGAGGAAGCGGGACTTGTGGTACAGGTACGGAGGGTCGTAGGGTTCAGAGTAGTCAAAGACCTGCACGTCCTGCTTGCGCAGGTCGATCTTGATGCGCTCCAGCATCTTGGGAAGGCGCTGGCCGAAAAAGTCGTCGAAGCGCATCACGCTGAGCTTTCCGGAGCGGATGTGGATCTTGACCAGATCCATGCTGGAGACGTCTCCCACCAAGTGACTGGCACACCCTACGTAGATCCGCAGCAACGCTGGGAGACGCTCTACCAGGCTGGAGTGGAGTTGCAGGGAATCCTCATCCATCCACCCCAGTCCGGATTGAGCCGCTTCCAGGCAGGAGGCCTGCAGCGCGTCGGTGTCGGCAATTTGAAAAAGGAGGTCCTTGGCCTCCTGCTGCGTCTGCGTGTAGTTCTTGAAGAAGTGCTTGATGTCTCGCTGCAGGCCCGGATCGAGTTCCTGATAGGGCCGACGGCGCTTGAAGAGTTCGAGCGCAAAGAAGACCTTCAGGTCCTCCCGACGCAGCGTCTCTGCCGCCTCGGCCAGGTCTCCCGGGAACTGCTCTGCCACCGCTTTGAGGGCTTTGCGAACCGACCCCAGGGCCTGCTTCAGCGCCTCGGTATCCTCAATCTCCTCCGGGTGCGGTTCACGCCCCAGCTCCAGGCTTCGATGCCACAGCGCGGTCAGCACCTCCGGGAGCGCCTCCTGACCCGTACGTTCCTGCAGCCGTCTCCGGTTCCTGGCGATCAGGTGTTGCAAAGCCATGCGCGAGCGACTGCGTTCCAGCAAAAACTTCTGCTGCAACGCCTTGTCCTTGAAGACAAACACCACTCCGGGGGCGACTGCGATCGCCTCCTCCTCCACGGCTCGATCTACCAGTTCATAGAGTTCCTGTGGTGTGTAGTACTTCTGGTAAACCTCATCTGCCCCCAGAATGCCGTCGCCGTAAGGATCTCCTGAGATGTTCTGGTTGTGCAACCTCACCGAGACCACCATCAGCCTTTCCGTCAGCGCGTAGGCCTGCTGCAGGGCCTCGGTACGCTCTTCCAGTTCCTCCAGGCCGCTAAGCACCTGGCTCAGGTGGACCACGTCAAACTGCTTCCCGGGTCCGCCATCTTCCAGACCAAAGACTGGAACTCCCAACTCCTGCAGCACCTGAGCATCTTCTCCGCCTCCGTGATAAAACAGGGAGAACGAACCTTCCAGGAAGCCGAAGCGTTTGAGCATCTTGAGCGCTATGGAGCTTCCTGGCGGCAGATTCCCCAACGCGTGCGTGGGAAACAGCTCGAACGGCTCCGGAGTTGGGGAGGCCGCCTTGGCCAATTTGAGCCCTTTGACCTGAACTCCTGCAGCATTGAGCAGTCGCTCCCACGGGATCCGGAAGCCCAGCGGACTGATATCCTGCGGGAGGCCCAGACGTTTGGCCTGTTGAAGGAGCTTGGTGGTTTCAGCGGCCTTGGGATGTTCCGGAGAGAGCAGCAGGTCCACACGCTGTACAATCGGAGGGTTCAGCGAGCATGAGTAGTCCCGGAAGCTCACCCGCTCGGACTTGAGATCGACGCTCCATCCGGCCGTCAGCTCCGGAAAGGGCACTTCTGTAAGCAGCGGGCAGCTGTATCCCACCACCTTGCTCCCGTCCCGCAGGATCTTGATCACATGAATCCGGGAGAGGGCCTCATCTGCCAGCAAGCTCAACGCGCGACGTGCGGCTTCCTGCAAAGCCTCTGGAAGCGACTCCAGAGCAGAGGTGTGGACGCAGTAGGCGTTCAAGAAGGAGTTTCCGGAGAGGCTCATTGAATCCGTGAATGCAGAAAGTTGGACATGCGCGCAGGCCAAACGGCGAGGCCTTCAGCCAAGCCTAGGGAAAAACGGACCCGTGGTCAAACAGATAACGACGCTGGAGTGGGGAACTGTGATGATTTTGTGAAAGGCAAGGCCTGTGCTTGCAGGCCTCACCTTCTGCAGAGAGGAAAAAGGGTTCAGCCTTGGGCGTACTGCCCGATCTTGCGCTCTTGCATCATCTCGCGGAGTTCGTCAAGGATCACAGGGTCGTCAATGGTGGGAGGAACGGCCACCTCTGCCTCTGAGGCAAGCTGCCGGATCGTCTTGCGGAGGATCTTTCCGGAGCGCGTCTTGGGCAACCGCTTGACAATCGCAGACTGTCTGAAGTAGGCAACGGCCCCAATTTCCCGACGGATGATGGCGATGAGTTCCTGAGCCATCTCGTCCTGGCTTTTGTCCTGACCATCCTTGAGGACCACAAACCCGACCGGAACCTGACCGCGTAGTTCATCGTCGATACCGACCACTGCGCACTCGGCCACAGCAGGGTGGCCTCCGATCAGCTCTTCCATCTCTCCGGTGGAGAGGCGGTGTCCAGCAACGTTGATGACATCATCAATGCGTCCCATGACAAAGAGGTAGCCCTCCTCATCCTTCATCCCGCCATCTCCGGTGAGGTAGTATCCGGGGAACGTGGACAGGTAGGAGCTGCGGAAGCGCTCGTCATTGCCCCAAAGCGTGGGCAGGCAGCTTGGAGGAAGTGGGAGCTTGACCACGATGTTTCCAGTCTCTCCGGGCGAACACTCCGTGCCGCCATCGTCCAGGATCTGCACGTCGTATCCGGGCATCGGGAGTGTGGGAGAGCCGACCTTGGGCGGATGTGGCTCGATGCCCATCGGGTTGGCACAGATGGCCCAGCCGGTTTCCGTCTGCCACCAGTGGTCGATCACTGGGACGTCCAGGATCGATTTCAGCCACTCGTAGGTCGGAGGGTCGAGCCGCTCTCCGGCGAGGTAGAGCGTCCGGAGCGAGCTGATGTCGTACTTGCTCTTCTCCCGGGCGTCCGGGTCCTCCTTCTTGACCGCACGGAATGCTGTGGGGGCCGTGAAGAAGGTGGTGATCCGGTGTTCCTCGATCATGCGCCAGAAGGCTCCGGCATCCGGAGTCTTCACCGGCTTGCCTTCGTAGACGATGGTGGTACACCCCTGAAGCAAGGGAGCATAGACGATGTAGGAGTGTCCCACCACCCAGCCCACATCGGATGCGGCCCAGAAGACCTCTCCGGGGTTGGTGTTGTAGACGGTCTTCATGCTGTACTTGAGCGCCACTGCGTGCCCGCCGTTGTCTCGGATCACGCCCTTGGGGAGCCCTGTGGTCCCCGAAGTGTAGAGGACATAAAGCGGGTCGGTCGCATCCACGGGAACCGCATCTGCAGGAGTGGCGCTGCTCACGGCCTCTTCCCAGTCCACGTCTCTCCCGGGTTGCATGGAGGCCTCGGCCTGAGGCCGCTGAAGCAGAACCACGCGTTCCGGAGGGTTCTTGGCCAGTTCCAGCGCCTTGTCGACCAGCGGCTTGTACTCAATCACCCGGTTGACCTCAATCCCGCAACTCGCCGTCACCAGGAGCTTGGGTTGAGCATCGTCGATCCGGACCGCCAACTCGTTGGGAGCGAAGCCGCCAAACACCACCGAGTGAATCGCGCCGATCCTCGCACAGGCCAGCATGGCCACCACGGCCTCCACCATCATCGGCATGTAGATGATCACACGGTCGCCCTTCTCCACGCCCTGAGCCTTGAGCACTCCGGCAAATGTGGAGACTTCCTTCAGCAGTTCCGCATAGGTTACCGTGCGCTTGGTCTCGGTCACTGGAGAGTCATAGATGAGGGCAGCCTGCTCACCTCGTCCCTGGTTCACGTGGTAGTCCACCGCGAGGTGACACGTGTTCAGCTTCCCTCCCTGAAACCAGCGATAAAAGCCCTTCTCATCCTGGGAGAGGATGCTTTGGGGAAACTCGAACCACTCCAGTTCCTTGGCCTGTTCACGCCAGAAGTCTTCCGGCTGTTCCAGGGATCGACGGTACTCCTCCTGATAGCTCATGATTTTCCTTGTTGGTTAGAGAGAAACGTGACGGCGGGGAGATGACGCCCATCCGGAACAAGCCAGGCCGGCGCCATCGGGTACTTGAACCGGCCAAGGTGAACGAGGTCGCTCGACCGGTCAGGCTTCTGCGCGCTGAAGGCGCAAATGGACTACCGACTCACGGCTCCAGGACGTAGGTTCCGGGAGCATCGGCGAGCGGCTTGTGCTTCGTGCTACCCAGCTTCGGGGGAGCCACTTGGCTACCGCTGCGCTCACTCAGCCACGCAGTCCAGTCGTTCCACCAGGAATCATCGACCTTCTTCTGTTTGGCCTGCCAGGCTTCCGGGTCCTGCTTGGAATCCCCCGCTCCGGCCCAGTAGCTCCGCTTGGGCGGGTCCACCGGAGGATTGACCACACCGGCAATGTGCCCGGAGGTCGACAGGTTGAAGCGCACCGGTCCCTGCACCAGCTTGTTGATCTGGTAGACCTGCTTCCACGGGGTGATGTGGTCTTCCTCTGCGGAGACGCAGTACAGCGGCTCCTTGATCCGGCGCAGGTCGATCGGATGGCCTGCCAGCGTCAGCGCATCCTTCTCGCGCAGGCGGTTGTGCAGGTAGTACTCGCGCAGGTAGAACTTGTGCATCGCCTCCGGCATGCGGGTGGAGTCGTCGTTCCAGAACAGCATGTCGATGGGCGGAGGCTGCTTCCCGTAGAGGTAGTTGTTGATGAAGTAGTGCCAGATCAAGCCATCGGGACGCAGCATGCGCATGGTCGTTCCCATCTGCTTGCCATCCAGAAAGCCCTGCTCGGCCATGCTCTCCTCGAGCATCTTCAGCGACTCTTCGTTGATGAACACCCCGAGGTCTCCGGGCTGCTCGAAGTCCACCAGCGTGGTCAGTAGCGTCCAGTCCTCAACGGGGTTGGCTTTCTTGTTCTTCGGGTGGTTGTACCAGGCGAGCACGGAAGAAAGCAGCGTCCCCCCGATGCAGTAACCGACCGCGTGCACCTTCTTGGCGCCCGTGATCTGCTGTGCGACATCCATCGCCATCACCGGCCCCTGCATCAGGTAGTCGTCCATCCCCACATTGCGCATCTCTTCCGTGGGGTTCTTCCAGCTGATCACGAAGGTCGTGAAGCCCTTTGAGACCAGATTGCGGATGAAGCTCTTCTTCGGAGCCAGGTCCAGGATATAGTACTTGTTGATCCAAGGCGGGGTGATGACCACCGGGCGCTCATAGACCTCGTCCGTCATCGGCGAGTACTGGATCAACTCCATCAGGTCGTTGCGGAAGACCACCTTTCCCGGAGTGTTCGCCAGGTTCTCCCCGACCTGGAATGGGGACTTGTCCACCGTCTCCGGGAGACCGTCTCCGGAGCTGACGTCCTTGAGCCAGTTCTGCAAGCCGCTCCGGAGGCTCTCGCCTTTGGTCTCTACAAACTGGTTGATGGCGTTCGGGTTGGTCCAGAAGTAGTTGTCGGGAGAGAGGGCGCTCAGCATCTGACGCGTCCAGAAGGTTGCGTCTCGCTTGACGTCCTCTTCCACCGGCGCGTTCTGAATGTTTTGCTCCATCCATCCGGCGTAGGTCTGGTAATACTCCCGAATCCACTTGAAATAGGGCAGCTTGGACCAGTCGGCCTTTCCCTCCGGATCCGTCGGCGCCGCGGCCTTTTGGTTCAGGAACTCTTGCCAGACCTGCTGGTTGGTTGCGGTGATCTGCTCCGACCAGGTCTTGACCGCTTCTGCGAGCTCCTGTGGGTTCTGCGCCCAGGACTCCGCAACCCGCTGCAGGGACTTCATCGCTCCAATAGGATCTGCAGTACCAGCCATGCCTCCCATCTGCGAGGTCATTTGACCCATCATCTCCTGCAACCACTCCTGAGGCTGCTTGTCTTTCGAATCTGCCATGAAGGCTTTCTCTTGTTGAGGTTGAAGGATTCAGATGCGCAGGCCACCATCACACTCGATCACTCGACCCGTGAAGTAGTCGTTCTCGAGGATGTAGATCGCGGAGTGGCTGATTTCGCTTGGATCGCCCAGACGCTTCAGCGGCACCTGGTCGATGATCTTCTGCTTCACGTCGTCCCGGATGGCGGCCACCATCTCCGTGTTGATGTAGCCCGGAGCGATCGCTCCCACCCGGATGCCGTAGCGGGACAGTTCCTTGGCCCAGGTGACCGTCATCTCGGCCACACCGGACTTGGTGGCGGTGTAGTTGGTCTGTCCCATGTTGCCGTTGCGGGAGATGCTGGAGATGTTGATGCACACTCCGGCCTTGTCCTGCTCAAGCAGCTTGCCAAAGAACTCCCGGGCACAGAGGAACACCCCGGTGAGGTTGACGTCAATCACGATCTGCCAGTTGGCCAGAGACATCTTCTGAACCACACCGTCCTTCTTGCGCACCAGCAGGCCATCTCGAGTGATCCCGGCGTTGTTGATCAGCGCGTCCACGGTACCGAAGTCCGAGACCACGTCCTCAAACAGCTTGACCACCTCGTCTTCCTGAGCGACGTTGGTCACGTAGGTCCGGACCTCCACGCCCTTGGCTTCACAAGAGGCCTTGACGTTGGCCAGGTCGTCTGCATTCAGGTCGACCAGCGCCAGCTTGGCGCCTCGGTCGGCCAGATCATTGGCAAAGGCCTTCCCCAGGCCACGTCCCCCACCGGTAACGACGATGACTTTATCTTTGATTTCCATTGAATTTTCCTTGTTGGATGATGCGTGTAAAAAATCCCCCCTTGTTTCCAGGCGCTGAGATCAGCGCTCCACGGCCAAGGCCACGCCCTGCCCGCCCCCAATACACAAGGTCGCCAGCCCCTTCTTGGCATCACGCTTTTGCATCTCGTGCAGCAAGGTCACCAGAATCCGGGCTCCGGAGGCCCCGATCGGGTGACCGATAGCGATGGCGCCACCATTGACGTTGACCTTCTCCGTGTCCCAGCCCAGGTCTCGGTTGACGGAGATCGACTGAGCGGCAAAGGCCTCGTTGGACTCGACCAGGTCCAGATCGGCTGGAGCCCAGCCCGCTTTTTCCAAGCACTTGCGTGTCGCCGGAATCGGCCCGGTCCCCATGATGGCCGGGTCGACTCCAGCGTTGGAATAGGCCTTGATCGTGGCCAGTGGCGTGAGCCCAAGCTCCTTCGCCTTGCTGGCGCTCATGACCATGACCGCTGCCGCGCCGTCATTGATTCCGGAGGCGTTCCCTGCCGTCACGGAGCCTTCCTTCGAGAAGGCTGGCCGCAGCTTGGACATGTCTTCCAGCTTGGCCCCCTTGCGGATGTATTCATCCTGATTGAACACCACCGGGTCGCCCTTGCGTTGAGGGATCTCCACCGGGGTGATCTCCTCGTCAAAGCGCCCGGACACCTGAGCGGCCTCGGCCTTGTTCTGAGAACGGTAGGCAAACTCGTCCTGCTCTCCTCGGTCAATGCTGTACTTCTCGGCAATGTTCTCGGCAGTGGTTCCCATGTGGTAGTTGTTGAAGGCACACCACAGCCCGTCCTTGACCATCGTATCGACCAGCTGCCAGTCTCCCATGCGCTGGCCGTCACGGGACTTCGGAAGCACGTGCGCCGAGCGGCTCATGTTCTCCTGCCCTCCGGCAATGATGACCTCGGCGTCTCCACAGAGGATCGCCTGAGCGGCGAGGTGCACAGCCTTGAGTCCGCTGCCACAGACCTTGTTGATCGTCATCGCTGGAACCTGGTAGGGCAACCCTGCCAGAATGGAGGCCTGTCGTGCCGGATTCTGTCCATCTCCAGCCGCAAGAACCTGCCCGAGAATGACCTCGTTGACTTGATCCGGAGCCACTCCCGTTTGCTTGAGAAGTTGACGGATCACGGTGGCTCCAAGCTCTGCGGCCGGAAGCGAGCTCAAAGTGCCTCCGAATTTACCCACTGCAGTACGGGTTGCGGCAACAATGACGACTTGTTCTGACATGGATTCCTTGTGGAAGTGACTCTGGAGTCCCAGAGTAGGGGTGGGGGTAATGCTCCAAAAACATCAAAGGCGCCCCGCTGCTTGGCAGGAGGCGCCTCTGAAATCAAGAAGGACGGTTTGCGATCAGGTCTTCAACTACAGACGGGTCTGCCAGGGTCGAGGTGTCGCCCAGGCTGTCGAGTTGGTTCTCGGCGATCTTGCGCAAGATACGGCGCATGATCTTTCCGGAGCGAGTCTTGGGCAAACCCGGCGCCCACTGCAGGACATCGATCGTGGCAATCGGTCCAATCTCTTTGCGAACCAGTTGGACCAGTTCTTTCTTGAGGGCATCGCTGGACTCGACTCCGCTGTTCAAGGTGACGTAGGCATAGATCCCCTGACCTTTGATGTCATGGGGGTACCCAACCACCGCAGCTTCAGCAACGTGCTCGTGGAGCACCAGCGCCGACTCGATCTCTGCCGTGCCCATGCGGTGTCCAGAGACATTCAGGACGTCATCCACTCGACCGGTGATCCAGTAGAACCCGTCGGCATCGCGCCGACACCCATCTCCGGAGAAGTAGTAGCCCTTGTAGGTGCTGAAGTAGGTCTGCTTGAACCGCTCGTGATCTCCGTAAACGGTACGCATCTGACCCGGCCACGACTGCTTGATGCAGAGGTTGCCTTCGGTGGCCCCTTCCAGTTCCTTGCCCTCTGCATCAACCAGCACCGGCTGGACTCCGAAGAAGGGCCGCGTCGCAGACCCGGGCTTGAGCTTGTTCGCTCCGGGAAGCGGAGTGATCAGGATCCCACCGGTCTCGGTCTGCCACCAGGTATCCACAATCGGGCAGCGCTCTTTTCCGACCACCCGGTAGTACCACAACCACGCCTCCGGGTTGATGGGCTCACCGACCGATCCCAAAAGGCGCAAGCTGCTCAGGTCACGCTTGTTGACCAGCTCGTCGCCCTCCTTGGCAATTGCCCGGATCGCGGTCGGAGCGGTGTAGAAGATGTTGACCTTGTGTTTGTCGACTACATCCCAGAATCGGCCATAGTCCGGGTAGTTCGGGATGCCTTCAAACATCAAGGTCGTCGCGCCATTGGCAAGCGGCCCATAGACGATGTAGCTGTGTCCAGTGACCCAACCGACGTCTGCAGTGCACCAGTAGATGTCTCCATCGTGGTAGTCAAACACGTACTGATGTGTCATTGAGGCATAGAGCAGGTAGCCTCCGGAGGTGTGCAGAACGCCCTTCGGCTTTCCGGTCGAACCGGAGGTGTAGAGGATGAAGAGCGGGGCCTCTGCGTCAATAGGCTCTGCGGGGCAATCTGCCGATGCCTGAGCGAGTTCCTCGTGATACCAGAGGTCGCGGCCGTCTTTCCAGTTGACCGGATCTCCTCCACGCTGCACGACAATGACCTTCTCGATGCTCGGTGTGGACTCGCAGGCCTTGTCGGCGTTGGTCTTCAGTGGCACCCGCTTTCCTCCGCGAAGGCTCTGGTCTGCGGTGATCAGGACCTTGCACTCGGAGTCGTTGATGCGGTCCTTGAGCGCATCCGGAGAGAATCCGCCAAACACAACCGAGTGGATCGCACCGATGCGGGCGCAGGCCAGCATCGCGACCGCGGCTTCCGGAATCATTGGCAGGTACAGGCAAACCCGGTCACCCTTGTTTACACCGTTGGACTTGAGCACATTCGAGAACTTGCAGACCTCTTCATGCAGTTCACGGTAGGTGATCTTTCGGTCCACATTCGGGTCATCGCTCTCCCAGATGATGGCCACCTGATCCCCACGCTCTTCCAGGTGGCGATCCAAGCAATTGTAAGCGACATTGATCTGTCCTCCCTCGAACCATTTGATTTCGGCTTCGTGGTAGTTGACGTCCATCACCTTGTCCCACTTCCGGTTCCAGTGCAGGCGCTCAGCCTGCTTGGCCCAGAACCCTTCGGGATCCTGCACGGACTCGTTGTACATCTTCTGGTAAGTCGCGTCGTCGATCCAAGCGGATCCTTTAAACGAATCGGCGACCTCAAAAACGAATTCTTCGCTCATGCTTGCGCTCCTTGTTGGGAGTTTCGGGTTGCTGGCGGGCGGCAAAACATCCGCACACTCTAACAGAAAGGACCAATAATTACAACTATAACGTTAAAAAACGCCTTATTGATGGAATCACAACTTCCGAAGAAGCGGGCCTCCGGAAGCGTGAAGTGCTCCCCGCTCAGTGACTTTGTGCGGCACCGGCTCCTTTGGGGACCCGGATGTGGTCGATCATCTCCTGCACATCCTCAGGAACTTCCTGAGTGAACCGGGAGATCACAAACGCAACCAGAAAGTTCAGCACCATCCCAATGGTTCCAATGCCTTCTGGAGAGACACCAAACAGCCAGTTCTCCGCGGTGTTCAGGTCCGGGTTGACGAACTTGAAGTAGATGATGTAGGCCGCGGTGAACGCAATCCCAGCCACCATTCCGGAGATCGCCCCCTCCTTCGTGGTTCGTTTGCTGAAAATTCCCATGATGATCACCGGGAAGAACGAAGAGGCTGCCAACCCGAAGGCGAAGGCCACGACCTGGGCCACAAACCCCGGCGGATTGATCCCGAAGTATCCGGCAATGATCACCGCACCGCCAGCCGCTCCCCGGGCATACCAAAGCTCCGACGACTCGCTGAGGTTGGGGTTGATGATCCGCTTCATCAGGTCATGGGAGATCGACGTCGAGATGACCAAGAGCAACCCGGCTGCGGTGGAAAGCGCAGCCGCCAGTCCGCCAGCTGCGACCAGGGCGATCACCCAAGACGGCAGCCCGGCAATCTCCGGATTGGCCAGCACCATGATGTCTCGATCCACATTCAGCTCATTGGCCAGACCATCCGGAGCCTTTGGACCACGGTACTGAATGATGCCATCTCCGTTCTTGTCCTCCCACTTGATCAACCCGGTCTGCTCCCAGGTCTTCACCCACTGCGGAGCTTCGGTTTCATAGATCTTCCCGTTGACCGTTTCAATCATGTTGTAGCGAGCAAACAGTCCAATCGCCGGAGCCGTGGTGTAGAGCAGAGCGATGAAGATCAAGGCCCACCCGGCAGAAGTTCGGGCATCGGCAACCTTCGGGACCGTGAAGAAGCGGATGATTACGTGGGGCAACCCGGCGGTCCCGACCATCAGGGCCACGGTGATCATGAACATGTCCGTCATGGATTTGGAGTTCGATGTGTACTCCGCAAACCCCAGTTCCTGATGCAAACCGTTCAGGCGGTCCATCAAGCCCCCCTCACCCAAAGCCGTGATCAGCCCGATCTGCGGGAAAAAGCTCTCTGTGAGTTGGATGGAGAGGAAGAACGCCGGGACCATGTAGGCAAAGATCATCACGCAGTACTGCGCCACCTGCGTGTAGGTGATGCCCTTCATGCCTCCGAGCGTAGCGTAGAAGAAGACCAACACCATTCCAATAATCACCCCGGTTTCCACGCTGGTTTCCAGAAACCGGGAAAAGACGACTCCGACTCCGCGCATCTGCCCAGCGACGTAGGTGAAGGAGACAAAGATCGCGCAGACCACCGCGACGGCGCGGGCGGTCGTGGAGTAGTAACGCGTGCCGACAAAGTCCGGGACCGTAAACTGTCCAAATTTACGCAGATACGGAGCCAGCAGGAGAGCCAGCAGGACGTAGCCGCCGGTCCAGCCCATCAGATACATCGAGCCGGTGTACCCCAAAAAGGAAATGAGGCCGGCCATCGAGATGTAGGAGGCGGCTGACATCCAATCCGCAGCCGTGGCCATTCCGTTGGCAATCGGAGGGACTCCTCCACCAGCCACGTAGAACTCGCTAGTTGAGCCTGCACGTGACCAAATCGCGATGCCGATGTAGAGTCCGAAGGTCAAGAAGACAAAGATGTAGGTCCAGGTTTGGATGTCCATGAACAGCTTCCGAGATGATTGGGGAGATTGAAGGGGATAAAAATCGAGCGGGAGAGGAGGCTTCAGTCCTCGGCCACCTCGAATTCCTGGTCGAGTTTGTTCATTTGCGCTACATAAACCCAAATCAGGACTACGAATACGTAGATGGACCCTTGTTGCGCGAACCAGAAACCGATCTTGCCAAGTCCTGGGGCAAACAGAATTCCAGCGCCATAGGAAGCAAGAAACCAAATCACCAGCAGGTTTCTCATGATCCCGACATTTCGGCGCCAGTACTCCGCAAGTCTTGCTTTATCCATTTATGCCTCCGGTTGGATAAATTGTTGGTTGGGAGTTCCCTTGGGACCGGTAATTTATACTCGATTTTGGTCTTTTAATCAATAATTATCTTGATCATCCGAGCGCTCATGATCTACAACTCACCACCTTTAAACGTTTGCAAAGGCTTCCTCGCGCTTTGTAGACCGTGTCCTTTTGGAGTTCCATGCGTTTTCAGCGGTTGATCGGGCTTTTCCTGACTGGAGCGTTCCTCCTCAACTACCCCATCCTCTCGATCTTCAGCCAGGATCTGCAACCCAGCATCGCTCCCATTCTGTACCTTTTCGGAGTCTGGGCGGGCCTGATCGGAGTTGCTGCGCTCCTGCTGGAGGGCCAAAACTCTGGAGGAGAGCCTCCCCGGGAAGGCTGATGAGTTATCTCGGGTTGCTCCTGACCTCCTTCTCCTACCTGGCATTGCTGTTTGGCATTGCCTATCGAGCCGATCTTTACAAGGCCAGGGGGCGGAGTTGGATCAACAACGCCAACGTCTACTCTCTCTCCCTTGCGGTCTACTGCACTGCGTGGACTTTCTACGGCAGTGTCGGTCTGGCGGCAAAAGGAGGAGTCATGTTCCTGCCGATCTACTTGGGACCGACTCTGCTGGCTCTGCTGTGGTCCGGGGTTCTGCGAAAGATGATCCGGATTGCCAAGCGCTACGCCATCACCTCGCTGGCAGACTTTCTCTCCGTTCGCTATGGCAACAGTACCTTCTTGGGCGGATGGGTCACGGTCATCGCCTTCGTCGGGATCATTCCCTACATTTCCTTGCAGATCAAGGCCATCGGGTTTGGCTTTGACCTGATTGCTCAGTCTTCCGGCAACTCGGCGGACACCTCCTCCGATTCCACCACCTTCTTCATCACCTTGGCGCTGGTGGCCTTCACGATCCTCTTTGGCGTGCGACACCTTGACGCCACCGAGCGTCACGAGGGCATGGTCGCCGCGATCGCTTTCGAGTCGATCGTCAAACTCCTTGCCTTCGTGGTGTGTGGTGTCGTGGTTGTGTATGGAGGATTTGGAGGGCTTGGTGCGTTGTTCAAGGAGGCGGTCCAGAAGCCAGAGCTGGCGCAGTCCTGGAGCTTCACGTCTCCAGGAGTTTACGAGGACTGGTTTTTCCTGAACCTGCTGGCCATGTTGGCAATTCTGCTGTTGCCACGCCAGTTTCAGGTTGCTGTAGTGGAAAACGTCAACGAAGATCATGTCAACCGGGCTTCGTGGTTGTTCCCGCTCTACCTCTTGGTGATCAACCTCTTTGTCCTCCCTTTGGCCTTGGCCGGGCGGCTTTTGTTTCCGGAAGGAAATGTCGATGCAGACACGTTCGTGCTGACCCTCCCTCTGTTGCTCGGAAACGACCTGCTTGCCTGGTTTGTCTTCATCGGGGGGTTCTCGGCAGCAACGGGCATGATCGTTGTGGAGACGGTTGCTCTGAGCAACATGCTCTGCAATTCGCTGATCATGCCGATCCTGATTCGCCTGCCGTTTGTCAACCTCAAGGAAGGGCGAGGGCTCAATTCGGTGTTGCTGTTCATTCGTCGAGGCAGCGTGGCTCTGGTGCTGCTGGCCAGTTACGCCTACTATCAGCTTGTCGGTAGCGCGTACTCGCTGGTCTCCATCGGCCTGATCTCCTTTTTGGCAGTGGCTCAGTTTGCCCCGTCCATTATCGGAGGGCTTTATTGGAGCCAGGGCAATCGCAACGGAGCCCTCATGGGGCTGGGTCTTGGCTTTGGCATTTGGCTCTACACCCTGCTCTTTACACAGGCGATTCAGGCCGGGCTGTTTGACATGAGTTGGCTGACCCAAGGCCCCGGAGGTTTGGAGTGGCTGAAGCCTACCGCGCTCTTTGGCTACTCCGGAACCCAGCCCATTGTCCAGGCAACATTCTGGAGCCTGACGCTGAATCTGCTCGGATACCTGCTTGGCTCCCTCCTGACCAACCCCACGCAGTTGGAGCGTCAGCAGGCCAAGTTGTTTGTGGATGCCCTCAAGCTCTCCGAACTCAACAACCCCTTCCGCACCTGGAAAGCCACCGCCACACCGCTACAGCTCAAGCGCCTGCTTGAACGTATCCTCGGTCCGGAGCATACTCGGCAGGCGCTGGTGCGTTATACCGAAATGCGCGGAAAATCGATGCCCCAATTCCTGGATGAGGAGTTGGCCAGCGGAGATTTAATCCAGTATACGGAGAAGATGCTCTCCGGGAGTATCGGGTCGGTCTCTGCTCGGATCATGGTCTCCTCTGTTGTCCAAGAGGAACCGATAGGCATGGAGGAGGTGATGAACCTGCTGGACGCCACCCAGCAGGCGATCGCCTACGGGCATCAACTTGAGACCAAATCTCGTGAGTTGGAGCAAGTCACTGAAGACCTGAAAAACGCTAACGCTCGCCTTCAGGAACTCGACGGGGTCAAGGACGAGTTCATCTCGACCATCACTCATGAACTCCGCACCCCGCTGACCTCCATCCGAGCGTTTTCGGAGATCCTCCACGACACTCCGGATCTCCCCCCGGAGAAGCAGCGGGAGTTTCTGAAGATCGTCATCAAGGAGAGCGAGCGCCTGACCCGCCTGATCGGGCAGATTCTGGATTTTGAGAAGCTCGAGTCCGGAAAGATGCAGTGGAATCTGGAAATCCTCGACGTTCACGATATCATCAAGGACGCGCTGGCTTCCATCGGACAACTGCTCCGAGACGGAAACATCTCTGTGGAGGCCCGGATTCCCGAGCAGCCTCTCACGGTGGAAGGGGACCGTGACCGACTCCTCCAGGTGCTCCTGAACCTGCTCTCCAACGCAGCGAAATTCTGTCCGACCCAGGCGGGACGCATCGAGCTGTCGGTGAGTGCCCACGCGGAGCATTTCGAAGTCCGGGTCCGGGACAACGGCATCGGCATCCCGGAGCAAGAGCGCGAGAAAGTGTTCGAGAAGTTCCGCCAGTTGGAGAGCCCTCAGGACGGCAAACCTCAGGGGACCGGGCTTGGGCTTTCCATCAGTAAAACCATCGTTGAGCACCACGGAGGACAAATCGGCGTGGCTCCCGGAAGTGAGCATGGTGCCATCTTCTTCTTCACCCTGCCCATCTATACCGAGGTGCCCACCCCTCCCTTTTCAGAAGAGAAACATGACGCAAAAGATCCTCATCGTTGAAGACGACCCCGCCATCGTCGTTTCCCTCGAGTTCCTGATCAGTCAAAACGGGTTTGAGGTTCAGACGGCAGCCAATGGAGAAGAGGGAGAAGCCTTGGCCCGAACCTTTGGTCCGGACCTGATTCTCCTTGATGTGAATATGCCTCTCAAATCCGGGTTCGAAGTCTGCCAGCAACTTCGTTCGGAGAGCGCTTTCGACACAACCCGGATCGTGTTGCTGACCGCCAAGGGCCGAGATGTGGACGTTGAGAAAGGCCTGGCGCTTGGAGCAGATGCCTACATCACCAAGCCCTTTTCAACCCGGGAGCTGATCCCCAAGCTTCAGAGCATTCTGGAACAGCCTCGCAACTCCGAGTCATGAAGCACCACAAGCGCCTTCAACTGCTGTGGTTTGCTTCGGTCCTGCTGCTGACCGCTCTCTCTCTGGCGCCGTTCCTGTACCTTCAGGCGCAGCTCACCCCAGAGCAACTGCATCAGGTCGTGGAGTGGCTCGGAGATCGGCGCTACCTGCTCATCCTGCCAACCATTGTGCTGTTGGGGCTCGTGGCCTTCGCCTCCCACTGGGTGCTGGAGCAGCTCTGGGGGCCCATCGGCCAGGTCGCTGAAGAGCTGCAAGCCGCCCTGGACAACCCTTCAGGGCAACAGATTCAGACCTCTGGGGCCACCGTGATCGAACAACTCACCACGCAGCTCAACCGACAGATCGAGCAAACGGTTTCGCTCCAGACACGTATTGCAACGCAAGTGCAGCAAGCCCAATCCACGCTGGAGCGCGAGAAGAACGTCCTCGCCGCGCTGGTGGAAGAGCTTCGGGAAGGCGTCATCGTCTGCAACCGAGAGGGGCTGATTTTGCTCTACAACCGGGCCGCGCGAAAGCTGCTCGGAAGCGAAGGCTCCGGGCTCGGGCTCGGCAGGGAGATCCACCAGGCGATCACCACCCCGCTGCTCGGCTACAGCCTCAATGAGCTGCGGGGACGTCGAGACTCCGGAAGGACCAACCTCATCCAGCCCTTCACCTTCTGGCAAGGAAGTCGAATGATCCGGGCCCAGGCGCTGGGCGTGCTGGAGCCTTCTGGACAGCTTGGCGGCTTCGTGCTGGTCTGCGAAGAGCTTTCGCCGCGTCCAGAATCTCACCCGCTGGGGATGCTGGAGCAGGTGCAGCAGGAGAAGCGCCGTACCAGCATCGGAGGAGTCCGTGCTTCCGTGGAGATGCTGCTCGACTTCCCGGAGATGCCAGAAGAGAAGCAGCGGGTCTTCCTGGAGGCCATCCACTCCCACACCCTCCAACTCTCCGAGTTGCTGGAGAGTACGACTCTGCACACACCGGAAGCGATCAAGGCCCACTGTCCACTGGAGCCCACCTCTGCGCTGGACTGGCTGGACGGGCTGCTCCGTCACCACGAAGGCGCACCGCCTCTGCGTTGGGCCGATGCGGAAGGGGTCACGGACTTCACCTTCCGGGTCAACTCGTTTTTGCTGAATCAGGCGCTCAGTTTCCTCTTCCGGCAGGTGCATCAGGCCCTTCAGATCTCAGAGTTGGAGTGCCGACTCCATCGGGAGGGGAGGTTTGCGATGCTGGACTTCAGCTGGAGCGGCCGGGAGTTGCCCAAGGAGGAGCTGAGGAGTTGGCTGGGAGCGCCAATCGAGAGCAGCGATGGGGCCAGCTTGAGCATCACGGAGATTCTTCAGCGCCATGACGCCGAGGTCTGGTTCGAGGGGGGCGACCAAAGTCAGCAGCACGGGCTGCGCTTCTTTTTACCTGCAGAAGCGTCCACATCCACGGTCCAGGAGCAGACACCTCTCTCCTTCGGAAGCCGGCCCATTTTCTACGACTTCGACCTTTTTGAGAAAAGTGCTCAGTCTCCGGAACTGCTGGAGGTTCCTCTGAGCGAACTGCGCTACACTGTATTTGACACCGAAACCACCGGGCTCAATCCCAGCGGAGGTGATGAGATCATTGCGATTGGTGCCTATCGAATCGTCAATGGGCGACTGCTGGAAAACGAGACCTTTGAGCAACTCATTGATCCTCAAAGGGAGATCGGCGAGGCCTCCGTTGCGATTCACGGCATCACTCTCGATCAACTCGTCGGCAAGCCGCTGGTGACCGAGGTTCTCCCTCGCTTTCACCGCTTTGCCGAAGGCTCGGTGCTGCTTGCCCACAACGCGGCCTTTGACATGCGCTTTCTCCAGATCAAGGAACTTTCAAGCGGCATCCGCTTCAAGCATCCCGTCCTCGATACCCTCCTGCTCTCCGCAGTTGCCCAGCCCAAGCAAGAGTCGCACTCTCTGGATGAAATTGCGCGGCGCTTCGGAGTGGTCTCTGAAAAGCGCCACTCGGCAACCGGAGATGCGAAAGTGACCGCCCAAGTGTTTCTCAAGTTGCTCCCGTTGCTTGAGGAGAAGGGGATCCGGACTCTCCAGCAGGCGCTTGAGGCATCGCGAGAGACCTATTATGCCAAACTGAAGTATTGAAGCGTTTTGCACATTCACGTAATCTGTGAAATTGGTGATCCTGCTCTAAAATCCGGTCCACAGGCCCCGGTCCGTTGCCTTTCACTTGACCCCATCTCGGAACTCCCCCGCTCTTCGATCGCATGCCCTTGAAACTCCACAACTCTCTGAGTGATCAACTCGAGCCGTTCGAGCCGCTGATCCCCGGACGTGCTTCACTGTATGTTTGTGGACCGACGGTGTATCACGACAGCCACCTTGGGCATGCCAAGACCTACGTGAGCTTCGACGTGATCCTGCGGTGGCTGCGCTATCGGGGATTGCGGACGTTCTATGTCCAGAACATCACCGATGTCGGGCACCTCGTTGGCGACGCGGATGAAGGTGACGACAAGATCCTCAAGCGAGCCCGCGAGTTGGACCAGGAGCCGATGGCGGTTGTGGAGACCTACATGCGTCGGCACTTTGACGCCATGGACCAACTGGGGGTGGTACGCCCGGACATTTCTCCCCGGGCCACCGGTCACATCCCGGAGCAGTTGGAAGCGATTGACGAGATGATTCGTCGCGGCGATGCCTACGAAGCCAACGGGTCCGTGTACTTCAGCGTCTCCAAAGATCCCCGCTACGGAGAGTTGTCCAACCGCATCGCCGAGCAACAGCAGGAAGGCGGGCGCATTGAAAGTCGCGGGGAGAAGCGAGACCCGCGGGACTTTGCGCTCTGGAAACGGGCTGAGTCCGGACACCTGATGCGCTGGCGAGATCCCTTCAGCGGCTGGGGGTATCCGGGATGGCACACCGAGTGTGTGGTGATGAGTACACGCTACCTCGGGGACGGATTTGACATCCATGGCGGCGGAATGGAGCTTAAATTTCCACATCACGACTGCGAGATCACTCAGGCCAGGAGTCTGGGCAAGCCCTTTGCACGCTATTGGCTGCATAACAACATGCTGACCATTGAAGGCCAGAAGATGAGCAAGTCGACCGGAAACTTCGTTACGCTCCATGATGCTTTCAGGCAGCATGATCCGCTGACGGTTCGCTACTTCATCGTCTCCGGACATTACCGGTCTGTTGTGGATTACAGCGAGTCGGCACTGCAGGCGGGCAGACAGGCGTTGCGTCGTCTGCACCAGACAGTCCGGGCCCTGAAGGAGCGGCTCCCTCGGGAACTCCCCGAACCTGCTCCGGAGCAGCACTTTGCGGACTTCCGCACGCGATTTGAGGCGGCCATGGACGACGACTTCGGGACACCACAGGCCCTCGCGGTCCTCTTTGACCTGAGCCATGAGGTCAACACAGCCTTGCCTCAGAACCCCTCAGCGGAGGTGGTCCTGGAGGCCTGGAGCCTCTTCCATCAACTCGGAGGTGACGTGCTGGGGATCATTCCGGAGCAGCTGGAAGAGCAGTCCGGAGCAGCGCTGGACGGGGTGATGAACCTGGTCATCGACCTGCGCAACGACTTCCGTCAGCAAAAGGATTACGCCCACTCCGACCTCATCCGAGATCGCCTGAAAGAGTGCGGCATTGCTCTCAAGGACTCCCGAGGGGGGACGACCTGGGAGCCGGAACACTAACCATCAAGTCTAGCTCATGCCAGAATCCGAGCAGCCCACGACCTTTCGTCGCCTGATCCGGCTGATCCTCCCCTACAAGGGGTGGGTCACCTTCAGCATCGTCTGCATGGTCGGGTTCAACATCTTCACGGCTGCTCCGGCCTATTACGCCAAAGACATTGTCGACACAATCACCTACGGAGGTGATCCGAGCCTGCGCCAGTACTTTCTGGTCGGGCTGGGACTGATCATCGTCTTCAGTCTCAAGGGGCTGTTCTTCTTCGGACACACCTACAGCATCGGCTACATCGTTCAGCGCCTGATCTCGCACCTGAGGCAGCGGCTGTTTGATCACCTGCTCGGGCTCTCCTTCACCTTCTTCTCGCGCTCCAAGACCGGAGACCTGATCTCCCGGTTCACCAACGACCTGCACGTTCTTCAGAACACGCTTCAGATCGGTGTGACGGGTCCCTTCCGCGACATCCCTCAGTTCTTCATTCTGCTCGGAATCATGATCTACCGCAGCTGGGACCTCGCGCTGGTGACCTTCACCATCATTCCGGTTGCCTTGTTCTTCATCCGGATGTTCGGGCGGAGCAACAAAAAAGCTGTCAGCAAGCGCCAAATCAGCTTCAGCGGGCTCAGCACCTTGCTCGTGGAGACCATCTCTGGAATCCGAGTGGTCAAGGCCTTTGGGATGGAGTCGTATGAAGGCAAACGCTTTGGAGAGGCCAATGACCGGCTCTACCGCAACCACATGCGCTCCATCCTGATCGATTCCTACTCGACTCCGGTGATTGAGGTCATCGGTGCGACCGCCGGGGCAACGATTGTGATCTACGGCGGCTACCTGATCATCAACGGCGTCATCACCCCCGGAGACTTCACCTCCTTCATCCTGAGCTTCTTCATGCTCAATGATCCGGTGAAGAAACTGAACGGGTTCAACCTGAAGTTGCAGGAAGGGCTCGTTGCTCTCCGGCGCATTTTCGCCGTGCTGGATGAACATCCGGACATCGTGTCTCCAGCAAACGCACACAGGCTCGAGCCCCTGCAGCAAGGCATTGAGATCGACGTCAAACGTTTCGGCTATCCTGGAAAGGAATCTCCGGCCCTGCAGAACATCCAGCTGTTCCTGCCCAAGGGCCAGGCGCTGGCGCTGGTCGGGAGCAGCGGCTCCGGGAAGACGACCCTGGCGAACCTGATCCCTCGCTTCTTCGATGTGGATGAGGGCTCCATTCGCGTGGATGATCATGACCTGCGCAACCTCGACCTCTCCTCACTCCGCAAGCAAATCTCCATCGTCACACAGGACACGGTTCTCTTCAACGACACGATCGCAAACAACATCGCCTATGGCGACCCGGACTGTTCCAGAGAGCGCATGATCGCCGCTGCCAAAGCCGCTAACGCTCATGAGTTCATCCTGCAGCAGCCAGAAGGTTATGACACCTTGATCGGGGAGCGGGGAGTCCGGCTCTCCGGAGGCCAGCGTCAACGCCTGGCCATCGCCCGGGCCTTGGTCAAGGACGCTCCGATCCTGATTCTTGATGAAGCGACCTCCGCCTTGGATTCGGAATCCGAGATCGAAGTCCAGCAGGCCATTGAGCACCTGATGACCAACCGAACCACCCTGGTCATCGCCCACCGGCTCTCCACCATCCGCAACGCCCACCGGATCTGTGTTCTCGAAGAGGGGCGCATGGTAGAGTTGGGGACACACACGGAGCTGCTCCAGCGCAAGGGCCGCTATCATCAACTGTACGCCATGCAGTTCCAGGAGGACTCCTCCCCCACCTTGCGCGTGGCCGCTTCCTGAGGAAACGACTCGTTGCAAAAAACCAATGGCGCAATCCTCAGAAGCTTCCTAGACTGTTGGGAGATTATTTTTCCGAACATCCTCAAGGAGTGCCATGAAGTATCGTTTCCTCTTCGCGCTGATCTCTCTCCTCTTTCTTCCGTTCCTGGCCGGTGCCCAGAGCGAGAGTGAGCTGGAGCTGCTGATTCGAGAGTCCAAGACCCGAGCCAAGCTCGTTCAGCGCGTTCAGCAGGCCGTTGTCCACATCAAGGTTGAGAAGATCCTCCGTGACTCGCAAGGACAGCCCCTCAACAACCCGTTCGACCTCTACAACGACGAGTTCTTCGAGCGGTTCTTTCCGGGCATGCGCCCTCCCAATCGACAGCGCAACCCCAACCAGAATCGTGACTTCCGTCAGGAAGGCATGGGCTCCGGATCCATCGTCCGGGACGATGGGTACATCCTGACCAACCACCATGTGGTCGGCGAGGCCGATGTGATCAAGGTCAAGTTGTACGACGGCACCGAGTTGGAGGCCAAGCTGGTCGGTACCGATCCGGAGTCCGACATTGCCGTGATCAAGGTTGAGGGGAGCGCGTTTCCGGTCCTTCCGATGGGAAACTCGGATGAGATCGAGGTGGGCGAATCCGTGATTGCGGTAGGAAACCCGTTCGGGCTGACCCAGACGGTCACCTTCGGGATTGTCAGCGCCAAGAGCCGCTCCAACGTGGGCATCACCGAATACGAGAACTTCATCCAGACCGATGCAGCGATCAACCCGGGGAACAGTGGCGGACCGTTGATCAGCCTGCGGGGGCAGATCGTCGGTGTCAACACGGCCATCTACACCCGGAGCGGAGGCTATCAGGGGATCGGCTTCGCGGTGCCCATCAACATGGCCCGGGGCATCATGGAAGACCTGATCAATGACGGGCGTGTTGCCCGGGGTTGGCTGGGAGTCGGGATTCAGGACCTCAACCAGGACTTGGCCAAGGCCTTCAACCTGAAGACAACCAAAGGCAGTCTGGTCACTGGAGTGATGCGCGGAACTCCTGCGGAAAAAGCCGGGCTGCAGCAAGGGGACGTTGTGGTCGGACTGAACGACGGCCCAATCAACGACAGCAACCAACTCCGGAATGAGATCGCCAACGCCCGGGCCAATGCCGTGGTGGAACTCCGAGTGCTCCGTGGAGGTGGAGGCACCACTCCTCAAGAAATGACCTTCCAGGTCAAGCTCGATGAGCGCCCCAAGGAGATGGCTGTAGCCCGAAACGAGCTGCGGAGACAACTGGAATCTGATGTTCCGGAAACCGAGTCCGTGCTCGGTCTCGTAGCTCAAGACTTGAACCCGGAGTTGGGCCGTCAATTCAGTCTGGAACAGGCCTCCGGCGTCGTGATCACCGACGTCGAGGCAGGTTCGCCTGCAGAAGATGCCGGACTGCGCTCAGGGATGGTGGTGCTGGAGATCAACCGCAAGGAGGTCCGGACGCTTGAAGAGTTCCGGGCTGTTCTCAAGCAGGTCGACCTGCAAAGTGAGGGGCTGCTGCTTTATGTCGCCAGCGCCAACGGAAAGCAATTCTTTGTCATTCGGGATCGCCGTTGACAGAGACACACCCCGTAAGAGTGCATGTTGACTTGCTCTTGCGGGACATGCAGGAGATCTTTCAAGAGCAGGGCCCCTTGGACTTCATGCCCCTACTGGAGCACATGTCACGAGGTTATGACCTGGATCCGCAAATCCTGCTGGCCCGCGGGTTCCGAAAAGCTTATCGTCAACTGGTGGAGGGAGTCTGACTCATGCTGAACCTAGTCCTGCTCCTGGTTGGCATTCCCTCACTGCTTCTTGCGATCTGGAGCGTCTTCGGGCTGCTCCGGAGAGGGCGTCGTCAGCAGCTCCCGGCTCGCCCCCTGTTTTTGGGAGTCTGTGCCGACTACGCTCACATGACCGGAATTCCAGTCGGAGTCATCCGCCTTTATCAGGTCTTCTATGGACTGCTCGGAATCGGATGGATCTTCTATGGGGTCTACTACCTGGTCATGCGCACACGACCGGTCCCCGTCACGCCCTTGGACTCTCCGACGCCTCCTCCGAAGGTGACCAAGATCGAAAGCCACCACTATTGAGATGGGGCTGCGCGGACAGACGGTGCTGGTCACCCGCATGGAACCTCCAAACGGCAAGCTCTCCCGCCTGCTGGAGCAGCACGGAGCGACAGTGGTGCACCTCCCGGTGTTCCAAATCTCGGCACCTCACGACTGGAAGCCTTTTGATCAAGCGGCCCGGAACATTCGCCAGATCACTTGGACACTCTTCACCAGCGCCAATGCCGTAAACTGGACGTTCCACCGTTTGGAGGCGCTGGGCCTGAAACTCTCCAACACAAAGTTTGCGACCGTGGGGCCTGCAACGGCAGAAGCGCTTGAGCAGCACGGATTCGCCCCGGAGTGGGTCGCTCCACAGTTTCAAGGGCGCACGCTGGCTGAAGGCTTGGCGGAACGTCTGGTTCCTGACGACGTCTGCTGGCTGCCTCAATCCGAAATCGCCGACTCTGAAATTGGCGAGCGGCTTCGAGCGTCCGGGGTGACGGCATGGGCCACTCCCGCCTACTCCAACATGCCGCAGCCTCCGGACCCGGAGTTGCTGCGTCCTTATCTGGCTCGGTCTCAGACGTGGGTGACCTTTGCCAGTCCCTCAGCGGTGAGAGCCTTCTTCGACTCCAGCTATTTTCGGGACGCTCCCAGAGAACTTGCACGCCATGCATGTATCGGCGAAACCACGGCTCAAGCGCTCATCGAATTGGGCCGCACTCCCAGCGCTGTTGGCGCACCACAAACTTTGGAAGGCATGGTGGAGTCCATGCTGAAAGTGCCCTCCTGAAGAAGCCATGGCTCAGTACATCATCAGCATTCACGGAGAACGCACAGCCCCCGTCATCACGCCCCTGATGCAGGCGCTGGCACCACTTGGATTCCCCTTGCTCGACCTGCGGCACCTCCGGGTTGCCGGCAACCTCTCCCTGATGGCTGTCGTCGAGTGTCCCCCGGAACAGCTGAAGGCGCTACGGTCTCGACTGGATACGCTGGCCCAATCGCTGGGCTTGCCTTGGCACCTCAATGAGGTCCCGGGCTTCCAGGTGACTTCGCACCGCTACATCCTCACGATGCTTGGAGAGAACCTTGGCCCGGATGTCCTCGCTCCAATCAGCCAGTACCTCAACGAGCGTGGCCTGAGAGTCAACGGCGTTGCTCCGCTCGAAGCTCCCGGACTGCAGGTTTACGAATTCCGCCTTGGTGCCGAGGCGCTCATTGAGCGGGAACGCTTCATGATCGAACTGCTTGATTTGCGGCTCGCTTCACGGATCGACTTTGCGCTCCAGCGCGATGATGTGTTCCGCCGGAACAAGCGGCTGATCGTTTTTGATGCGGACATGACCTTTATCCAGTGCGAGGTGATTGACGAGCTGGGAAAGCGCGCTGGAGTGGAGCAGGAGATCGCCGCCATCACTCACCGTGCGATGGAAGGAGAACTGGATTTCCAGCAGGCTCTGAGGGCTCGGGTGGAGCTGCTGGAAGGGCTACCGGTGGAGCAGTTACAGCAGCTTGCGACCCAACTTCCCTACACTCCCGGGGTCGAGCGGTTGCTGAGCATCCTCAAGACTCTCGGCTACCAAATTGCCTTGATCAGCGGTGGCTTTGACCTGATCATTCACCACATTGTCCAGCAGTTCCAGCTCGACTACGGCTTTGCCAACACGCTGGAGGTCCAGGAAGGATTCTTGACCGGAAAAGTTCTGGGCGACGTCGTCGACGGCGCCCGCAAGGCCGCCTTGATCACAGAGATCTGTGCGCAAGAAGGCTGGCGGCCGGAACAGGTCATCGCCGTAGGTGACGGCGCCAACGACCTGCAAATGCTCACGCAGGCCGGCCTCGGGATTGCGTTCAACGCCAAGCGTTTCCTGCGCGAACGCGTCTCCAGCAGCCTCACGCGTCCCAACCTGGATGCGGTCCTGTACTTTCTGGGCTTTTCTCAACACGAACTCGATGTGCTCGGAAGCGATGCCAGACTCCGCTGACGCCTACTCTTTCCAGGAACTCCAAGCCCTGCAGGAACGCGGAGTTCAGCTGCACGCTGCGGAACAGCTCTGGATTCGCCGAGATGTCCCGCTGGATCAAATCGCCTCCGGAAGCGAACTGTTTCCAGGAGCACGCCTTCAAGGCAGCGCCACCCGGATTCACCCGAACGCCAAGGTGGGGCTCCGGGGCCCTGTACATGTTGAGGACTCGCAGGTGGGAAGCGACTCACAGGTGGGAACACTCGGTCCGGTTTCTCTCGTCCGCACCACCGTGGGGCCACGCTCGGTCCTCGGTTCCGGAGCCGCAGAGGATGCCGTGTTTCTGGGCAAGGAGACCTCGGTCAACGACTTCACCACCGGTCTCGGATTCCGGGTTCGCAAGGGGTCGCTGTATGAGGAGGACAGCTCGTCCGCGCAACACACCGACACCAAGATGACGATCCTGATGCCTTGGAGCACCTTGGGGAGCAACATCAACTTCTGTGACGCGCTGCTGTCCGGAGGTCGGGGCCCTCAGCTTGGCGAGTTCAGCGAGGTCGGCAGCGGGACAATTCACTTCAACTTCACCACCCGGGGCGACAAGGCGACCGGCTCCTGTTTTGGCGATGTCATCCGGGGGGTGCTGCTGGAGCAAGAGCGGATCTTCATCGGAGGCAACTGCAGCCTGATGGGACCAATGAGCGCAGACTTTGGGGTGATCATCGGAGCAGGCTCTCGTCTTGGCGGAGTTCTGGGGACCGGCCTGCACCTGAAGGGCCTGGAGGCCAACGGACTCCCGGGAGGACTGCCTGCCCGGATGTCTTTACGCAAGGCCAAGCAGGTTCTTGGATCACAGCTGCGGTTGCTCAAGGAACTGCTGCTGCTGGAGGTCTGGTACCGGAAAATCAGAGTCCAGGTGCTGGCGCGCAGTGAGGAACAGACGCAGGCTTACGAGCAGGGCGCGCGCATGGTGTGCCTCAACCGGAGAGAGCGTCTGGACAAGCTGCAGGACTGGCTATTGAAAGCGTGTGGAGACTCTGCGGAACTGCGCAGCCTGTCTGAGCAGGCAGCTCACAAGCTGAAGCGACTTCCGGAGGCAGAGCAAGCCCTGGAGTGGGAGCTTCCGGAGACTGTGCTTCACGAGTTGGGACAGTGCGCAGGAACAGGCTCGACCACTACGTATACAGAAATCGTCCGGGCCGTTGCCCATGCTCCTGGACAGCACCTGAAGAGTTGGCTTCAGTCGCTTAACGGCCGCCTCGCGCCTTATTTTTCAGAGGCGGATCTGCACTGACCAGAGTCAGAGGTTTCACTTCGGGACAACCTGCAGGGCCAGTGATGAGGTGTTGTGTGCATGAGTGATCGCAACGGCCAGCGCATCGGCTTCGTCTTCTTGTGGGACTTGCTTGAGGTTGAGCAGCACTCGCACCATGTGGCCTACCTGCTGCTTGTCTGCACTGCCAACCCCAACAACCGTCTGCTTGACCTGCAGGGGCGGGTACTCATGCAGCGGAAGCTTGAGGCGGGCAAGCGTCAGCAAAATAGCTCCCCGAACGTGCCCCAGAACCACTCCCGCTCGAGCGTGCTTTGCCACAAACATCTGCTCGATCACCGCACAGTCCGGCTGCTCCGCCTGAACCAAGGCCTCGAGCTTTTCTGCAATGAAGACCAGGCGGTCTGGCAGCTCCATCTTCTCCGGAAGCTTCAGGCAGCCGCTGTTGACCCAACGGCTCTGCCTTCCGGACCAATCGATAAAGCCAAATCCCGTCTTGCGGCTTCCCGGATCCACCCCGAGAATTCGTAGCCGAGGCTCAGCCCAGCTCATTCAATACGGCTTCGCTCAGGTCAAAGTTGGAGTAGACATACTGAACGTCGTCGTCGTCTTCCAGCAAGTCGATCAACTTGAGCACCTGCTCCGCTTTCTTGACGTCGTCAATCTCCACCCGGTTCTGCGGGTTCCAGATCAACCCGGCCTCAATGACCTTCACTTCTGTTCCCTCAAAGAAGCTGCGGACGGTCTCGAAGTCGGTCATCTCGGTCAGCACCTGATACTCCTCAGGGTTTTCAGTCACCACGTCCGACGCTCCGGATTCCAGAGCCATCTCGGTCAAGGTGTCTTCGTCCAACCCTTCTCTCTCGATCCGGAGGCTTCCCACATGATCAAACATGTACTGAACCGAGTTGGTGGACCCCAAGTTGCCATTGCACTTGGTGAACGCGTGCCGGACGCTGGAGATGGTCCGGTTGCGGTTGTCTGTCAGCGTCTCCACAATCACGGCCACATTGTTGGGACCGTAGCCTTCGTAGGTGATCGACTCATAATCGGCTCCTCCGCCCTCACCAGTCCCTTTCTTGATGGCACGCTCAATATTGTCCTTGGGCATCCCCTGGCCTTTGGCGTTGGTGATGGCGGAGCGCAGGCGCGGGTTCGCATCGGGATCCCCTCCTCCCATCTTCGCAGCCACGGTAATTTCCTTGATGAGCTTGGTGAAGACCTTCCCCCGCTTGGCATCCTGGGCTGATTTGCGATGCTGGATGTTCTTCCACTTGCTGTGTCCTGCCATAATCTCCAGTCAGTTTGATGCGTTCACGATATGCCCCACCAGATCGTAAGGGTGAGCATCGGTGATTTCCACTAAATGAAAGGTTCCCGGACGCGCCTGTCCGTCATTGATGTAGACTAGACCATCCACTTCCGGTCCCTGAAACTCTGCACGCCCTTGCAGCAACAGCTCCGTCTCTTCACTAATTCCGTCTACAAGCACCTTGAGGGTCGTTCCCACACGTTGGCTCATCAACCGGGCGCTGACCTGCTGTTGCGCGGCCATGAGCTGCTTGCGCCGCTGCCGCTTGACCGCATTGGGGACCGGATCTCCCCATCGAGAGGAGCGGATGTTGTCTTCATGGGAGTAGGTGAAGACCCCAACGTGCTGAAACTCAGCCTGATCAACAAACGCCAGCAGCTCCTCAAAGTGCTCCTCGGTCTCTGTGGGAAAACCGACAATGAAGGTCGTCCGCCAGGCTACCTCCGGCAGCCACTGGCGCACCTGCTGCATCTGCGCTTCAATCTGTTGGCGTGTAATCTTACGGTTCATGTCTCGGAGCACGGCGTCGCTGATGTGCTGAAACGGCATGTCCAGATACCTGCAGAACCGAGAGTCCGCAGCCATGACCTCCAGAACCTCTTCCGTGAAGGTGTTCGGATAGCAGTAGAACATCCGGACCCAGAAATCGCCTTCCAACGCGCTGATGGCGCGTAGCAGCTCGGCCAAGTGGGGCTCGCGGTCCCAGTCTCGGCCATACGAGGAGGTATCTTGAGAGATGAGATTGATCTCCCGGACGCCCTTTTCCACCAAGGTGCGCACCTGTCGCGCAATCGCTTCTACGCTGCGGCTGCTGAAATTCCCTCGCAACAGCGGGATGTTGCAGAACGAGCACATGTTGGAGCACCCCTCCGCGACCTTCACGTAGGCAAAGTGCCTGGGGGTCGTCTGCACCTGTTCCTGAGCCTCGTACTGTGCGTAGTGGGGCTTTGGGGCAACCATCACCTGCGGGACCTCCGGGTGTTCGTACATCGCGGTGATCAGTTCCCCGATGCGCTCAAACCCATGCGAGCCCATCACGCCATCCAGCTCCGGAATTTCCTTTACTATTTCAGATTGATATCGCTGGGTCAGGCATCCGGTAGCCACAAGTTTTTCACACCGTCCCTCGGCCTTGTGGTCACTGAGTTCCAGAATGCGTTCAATCGATTCTTCACTGGCAGAGGTCAAAAAACCGCAGGTGTTGACCAGAATCACTTCGGCAGCGGAAGCTTCCTCTACGAGCGTGTGTCCGTTCAAAAGCAGCTGTGAGAGCATGATCTCGGAATCCACTCGATTCTTCGAGCAGCCCAGAGTCTCCACATAAACGCTTTTACCGGGAACGGAAGGCATGGATGTGAGGGGAGGGGGGAGAGGGAGGCTCCTTGGGAGAGGAGCCTTGCGATCTGAGTCAGTCAGCCGCTTTGTCTTTAGCGGCTTCCTCCGGAGAGGCTTCGGTCTTCGGAGCTTCTGGAGCAGGATCGGCTTTCGGAGCTTCTGGAGCAGGAGCTTCCGTCTTCAGTTCCTGCGTCACTTCCTTGAGGACGCTTTCCTTCTTCGGAGCCTTGGCCTTCTTGGTTTGCTTCAATGCCGTCAGCGCATCATTGTCTGAACCAATCAGTTGCACAATCGCCATCTCGGAGGCATCGCCCAGACGTCTTGGGGCTAGCCGGATGATTCGGCAGTATCCTCCTTGGCGCTCCTTGTAACGATCGGCCAGATCGCCGAACAGGTTGATCATCGCTTCTTTGCTTTTCACAAAGCGCAAGGCCTGGCGGTGGGCGTGCAGGTCTCCACGCTTGCCCAGCGTGATCATTCGCTCCAGAGGCTGGCGCACTTCCTTGGCACGAGCCAAGGTGCAGGTGATCTGACCGTGTTCCAGAATGGAGGTCACCATGTTTCGCATCATGGCGCGACGGTGGGAGGTGGACACCCCCAGGCGTCTTCCCGCTTTCAGATGTCGCATGACTTACAGACTCTTCTTCTCAAAGGGATTGTTGGCCGGATCAAATCCCTCAAGCTTCATCCCCAACGTCAGGCTCATGTTGGATAGGATGGATTTGATCTCATTCAAGGACTTGCGTCCAAAGTTCTTGGTTTTGAGCATCTCCGCCTCGGTCTTCTGAACCAGGTCTCCGATGGTCTCGATCTTTGCGTTTTGCAGGCAGTTGATCGAGCGCACAGAGAGTTCCAGCTCACTGACACTGCGGTACAGATTCTCGTTGATGACCGGAGCTTCCTCTTGAACTTCCTCTTCCTCCTCAAGCCCTTCGTCGTCGAAGTTGATGAGGACTTCCATGTGCTCTTTGAGGATCTTTGCGGCGTAGCCCATGCTGTCGTCTGGGCTGACCGAGCCGTTGGTCCAGAGTTCAAACACCAACCGGTCGTAGTCCGTGCGCTGCTCGACGCGGGCCGGCTCGACCTCATAGTTGATTCTCCGGATCGGCGAGTGGTTCGAGTCCAGCATGATGGTCCCCACCGGGAGGTCGTCGTTCTGGTTCTCCTCCGAGGTCACGTAGCCTTTGTTATAGCGGGCATAAAGCGTCATGCTGAAGGTCGCATGCTCCTCCAGAGTCGCAATGACCAGGTCCGGATTGAGGATCTGGGCTCGCTCGAAGGTCGAGATGTCCCCGGCCGTGAGCACACACGGGCCTTCACCAATCAGTTCCATTTCGATCTCTTCGTCCTGGAACTGCTCGATTTCCAGCTCCTTGACGTTCAGGATGACCTGGACAATATCCTCCACTACACCGCTCACGTGGGTGAATTCGTGGGAGGCTCCCTCAATCTGAACCGCATACACGGAGCTGCCTCGAATAGAAGACAGCAGGGTGCGGCGGAGTGCGTGACCGATCGTTACGCCAAAACCGGGCTCCAGCGGCTCCAGGATGAACTTCCCGTAGTTGCGGGTCATCTTCTCCGCGCGCACCCGCTTGGGCTTGGCGATGGCAGTCCAGTTTTTCGTAATGATGGGCGAATCGTTGTATTCGTTTGTCTCTTCGGACATCGACTCCCTCTGGGTTAGGGTCTCAAATGCGTCGTTGTTTTGGCGGGCGACACCCGTTGTGAGGCACCGGAGTCACATCGCTGATCGAGGTTATCCTGACGCCCTCAAAGCCTGCGATCGCGCGCAGGGCGGACTCTCTTCCGGATCCCGGGCCCTTGACGTAGACTTCCAAGCTCTTCATTCCCATTTCCATGGCTTTGCGCATGGCGTCTTCTGCCGTCAACTTGGCAGCAAACGGGGTGCTCTTCCGGGAGCCTTTGAACCCGTTGACTCCTGTCGTTGACCAAGCCAAGACATTTCCTTGCACATCCGTCACCGTCACGATGGTGTTGTTGAAGGTTGCCTGAATGTGGATCTTCCCCTGCTCAACGATCTTCTTCTCTTTTTTCTTCTTCTGCTTTTGTGCGGCCATGAAACCTATCTGGTCAAATTATTTTTTCTTGGCAATCGCCATGCGCCGAGGGCCTTTGCGGGTGCGCGCGTTGGTCTTGGTTCTCTGCCCCCGAACCGGCATTCCTCGACGATGCCGTAGGCCTCGGTAGTTGCCCAGATCCATCAGGCGCTTGATGCTCAGGTTGACCTCTCTGCGCAGATCTCCTTCAACAGTGTACTCGCCCTCGATGGTCATCCGGATCTGGTTGATCTGCTCATCGCTCAGGTCCTGGGCCCGGATGTCCGGAGAGATGCCTGTTTTTGACAAAATCGCCTTGGCGCTTGTCGGACCAATTCCGTAAATGTAGGTCAGCGCAATCTCAATGCGCTTGCGGTTGGGGAGGTCTACACCAGCTATACGAGCCATTCTTATCCTTGACGCTGTTTGTGCTTGGGGTTTTCACAGATCACGCGCAAGATGCCATGACGACGGATGATCCGGCACTTTTCGCACATCGGCTTAACGGAAGAGCGCACTTTCATGAAAGTTCTCAATCAAAGGAGTGATCAGATCCGGAGCGAGCCGGTCCGCAAGGAACGTTTACGAGATTTCTTCATGAAGCCATCGTAGTTTTGATTCAGCAAGAAGGCTTCAATTTGGTTGACCAGGTCCAACCCGACCCCCACGACAATCAGCAACGCCGTTCCCCCAAAACTGAAGGGGACGTTGAAGACCACAAAGAGCAGGCTCGGAAGAATGCACACTATCGAAAGGTAGAGCGCTCCACCGGTAGTCAGACGAGTCAGCACCTCGTTGAGGTACTCGGCGGTTTTCTTTCCCGGTCGAATTCCCGGGATATAGCCACCGTGACGCTTCATCTCTTCCGCAATCTTTACGGGGTTGAATTGAATCGCCGTGTAGAAGAAACAGAAGAAGAAAATCAGGACCACAAAAACGGTTGAATACAGAAACCTTCCGGGCATCAACTGGTCGCTGATCCACTGCACCCACGGGATTGTGAAGAATCCGGTGATGGTCGCCGGAAAGGCGAGAATCGATGAAGCAAAAATCGGAGGAATCACCCCGGCGGAGTTGATCTTCAGAGGCAGATGCGAGCTTTGGCCTCCGTACATCCGGTTGCCCTGCAGGCGCTTGGCGTACTGCACGGGAATGCGCCGGTAGGCGGTCTCGACAAAGATCACGGCGAAGATCACGGCAACCATCAGGACCGCGACAATCAGCAGGATGAGAATCGGCAGTTCCCCCGTCTGTACCAACTGCACGGAGTTGATGATTGCTCCGGGAATGTCTACAACGATTCCGGCAAAGATCAGCAGAGAGATCCCGTTGCCGATCCCTCGTTCGTTGATCTGCTCGCCGACCCACATCAGGAACGCCGTTCCTGCGGTCAGCGTGATCACGGTCAGGGTCCGGAAGGCCCAAGGAGACATCGTCGAGATCACTACAGGCGAACCGTCCGGAGCAGCCATGCTCTCCAGGCCGACGGCGATCGCGAAGCCTTGGATCACGCTCAGCACAATGGTCCCGTAGCGGGTGTAGGCCGTGATTTTCTTACGGCCCAGATCACCTTCCTTGGACAGACGTTCCAAGTAGGGGAACACCACGGTCAGTAGCTGGATGATGATGGATGCGCTGATGTAGGGCATCACTCCGAGGGCAAAGACCGTCAAGCGGGCCAGTGCTCCTCCGGTGAACATGTCGAAGAAGCGGAGGATGGAGCCTTGCTGCTGCTGGAAGAACTCTGTCAGCGCCGCGCCATCAATTCCCGGGGTGGGGATGTGAGCACCGATCCGGAACACAAACAGCATGGCGATCGTGAAGATGATGCGCGCACGCAGTTCCTCTATGCGGAAGATGTTCTGAATGGTGGTCCACATTCGGATCAGCCCTCGATGACGACTTGTCCACCGAGCCCTTGTACAGTCTCGATGGCCTTCTTGCTGGCGGCGTCCACAGTGATCCGGATCTTCTTCGTCAAGGACCCCTCTCCCAGCAACTTGACCGGGCTCTTGGTGTTACGGATGAAGCCCAGTTCGCACAGAGCCTCCTTGGTCAGCTCCGAGTCCGCCTGAATGCGCTCATCCGACTCCAGCCTGTAGAGGTTGATGAGTTGATAGTCCACCTTGTTTGGGCTGATGAATCCAAACTTCGGAAGGCGACGGTTGATCGGGGTCTGTCCCCCTTCAAAACCGCGCTTTTGGCTGTATCCGGAGCGTGCTTTTGCTCCCTTGTGCCCTTTGCCGCAGGTCTTGCCCCACCCACTTCCCGGGCCACGGCCTACACGTTTTCTCTTCTTGTTTCCGCTGCTAGGCAGTTCGTGAAGGTACATTTCAATTACTCCGCAATGTCCACTTTGACCAGATGGGAAACCTTGCGCACCATTCCAAGAATGGAAGGGTCGCTACTCAAGACCACGCTGTGGTTGATCTTGCGCAAGCCCAGTCCCTTGAGGCATTCCTTCTGTTTTCGTGTTGAGCCGATTCCACTTCGAATCTGCGTGACTTGGATCTTTTGTGTCATTTTCAACCTCGCAGATAAGCTATCTCTTTGCCACGCATGCGAGCAACCTCATCAAAGCTGCGCAGGTCGTACAACCCCTTAAGCGTAGAGCGAACCAAGTTGTGTGGATTTCGAGAACCGAGACACTTCACACTGATGTCTGAGATCCCTACAGCTTCCATCACCGCACGGACCGGACCTGCCGCAATGATTCCGTGCCCTTTGGAGGCAGGCTTCATGATCACACTTCCGGAACCGTAGTCGGCCTTGATCTCATGAGGAATCGAGCTTTCTTCCAGTTGAATGGAGCGCATTCGCCGTGTTGCCTCGGCAACGGCTTTTCGAATCGCCTCGGTCACCTCGTTGGCTTTTCCCAACCCGAGTCCAACCTTGCCGTTTCCGTCTCCAACCACCACCAAGGCGCTGAAGCTGAATCGGCGTCCGCCCTTGACAACTTTTGCAACCCGGTTGACACGGATAACTTTTTCAATCAACTCGTTTTTTTCTACCGGCTTTTCTGCCACGTCTTGCTCCTAGCTGAATAATTTAGAAAGCCAGTCCCTGCTCACGTGCTCCGTCGGCTACTGCCTGAACCCGCCCGTGATAAAGGTATCCTCCGCGGTCAAACACGACTTGGCTGATCGACTGATCAAGTAGTTTCTGGGCCACTGCCAGTCCCACCTGTTTTGCCACGTCCTTGTTGCTCCCGTTTTCGGCCTTGAGTTCCTTGCTTGAGGAAGACGCCAGCGTGTGTCCCTGCTGGTCGTCAATCGCCTGAGCGTAGATGTGCTTGTTGGAGCGAAAGACCACGAGTCGAGGACGTGCTGCAGTCCCGGAGACTTTCTTGCGAACTCGCTGGTGTCGGGTTTTTCGAACTTCGGTTCGACTTCTTGTCTTAGCCATTTTAGAACACCATCAAAGATTACTTCTTGCCGCTCTTTCCGGCCTTGCGTCGGAGGTTCTCTCCAGCAAACAGGATTCCCTTGCCCTTGTAAGGCTCCGGAGGACGGAAGCGGCGAATTTCTGCAGAGACCTGACCCAAAAGCTGCTTGTCCGCGCTCTCCAGCAGGATTTTGGTGTTGGCCGTGACCGTTGCCGTGACACCCGAGGGGAGGGGGTACTGAACCGGATGCGAGAATCCGAGGTTGAGTTCCAGACGGTTTCCGTTCAGAGCCGCACGATAGCCGACACCAACCAGGTTGAGTTCTTTCTGAAAGCCCGCAGAGACGCCCTGCATGATGTTCCGGATCAAGGCGTAGGTGGTCCCGAGCATCGGGGTGACTTTTCCTTCAGTTTCCTTGGGCTGAACCAAGATGGCCTCTTTTTGCACATCCAGCTCTATTTGAGGATGAACCTGAAGGCTGAGTTCTCCTTTTGCACCCTTTGCCGTCAAGGTGCCATCCTGGTACTGAACCTGGACTCCAGAGGCGACAGGAATGGGTCGTTTAGCGATACGTGACATGATATGGTTCTTGGCTTACCAAACTTTGCAGAGCACTTCGCCGCCAACTTTTTGTTCGCGGCACTGGCGGTCTGTAAGAATTCCCTGAGAGGTCGAGACGATGGCAATTCCCTGTCCATCGACAACCGGCTTCATCTCATTCGCTTTCTGGTACTGTCGCAATCCCGGCTTGCTTACGCGAATCAGCCGACGAATGACCGGAGTTCCTCGGTAATACCTCAGGGTGATGTGCAACTGTTTTGCCGGAGTCGCTTCTTCTTCGGAGTAGTCTTCAATGAAGCCTTCATCCTTGAGCACACGAGCGATCGAGAGCTTCATCTTCGAACTCGGCATGCTTAGGGTAGGCTTTTGGCGCATGTTGGCGTTGCGGATTCTGGTCAACAGGTCCGCAATCGGGTCAGTCATCGACATCGTCAAACCTTTAGAAAAGTTACCAGCTGGCCTTGGTGACTCCGGGAAGCATGCCGAAGCTTGCTTTCTGTCGGAAACAGATGCGGCACATGCCAAACTTTCTCAGGTACCCGCGAGGACGACCGCAGTAGTTGCAGCGATTGTGAGCGCGTACCGCAAATTTTGGACTACGAGCCCCCTTGGCAATCATTGATTTCTTGGCCATGGCTTATTTTCGGAAGGGGAATCCCAGAGCATCAAGGAGGGCGAGGCTCTCTTGATCACTTCGGGCAGTCGTGTTGATGGAAATGTTCAGGCCTCTGACGGCGTCAATCTTGTCAAAGTCGATTTCTGGGAAGATCAGTTGCTCTCGCAACCCCATGGAATAGTTTCCTCGACCATCAAATGCCCGCGGAGAAATCCCCCGGAAGTCTCGAACACGAGGCAGGGCGATGTGAATGAGCTTGTCAAGGAAGTTCCACATCCGGTGGCTGCGCAGGGTCACCATGCACCCGATGGGCATACCTTCTCGGAGCTTAAAACCGGCAATGGACTTCTTGGCCCGAGTGACTACCGGCTTTTGTCCGCAGATCAGAGCCAACTGCTCTTGGGCGGAGTCAATGACCTTGGGATTTTGAACCGCTTCACCCAGCCCAATATTCAAGGTCACCTTGACGATGGAAGGGATCTCATGCGGGTTCTTGTACTGAAACTGTTCCTTGAGTTTGGGAACCGCCTGATTCAGGTAGTTTTGGTAGATCTGACTGTTTTGCATTCTCAATCCAGCACTTCAGAGGTCTTGACACACAGGCGCTGCTTCTCACCGGACTCGTTGCGTACAGTACGAAATCGTACCCCACGTCCCAGGGAGGCGTTGTAGAGTTGGATGTTGGAGTAGTGGATCGGAGCTTCAATCTGGATCAACCCTCCCTCTTGTGCGGGCGGGTTGTGCTTGACGTGCTTGGTCACCATGTTGACCCCTTCGATCAGCACGCGCTCTTTCTTCCAATCAACCGACATCACCGTCCCCGTCCGCCCTTTTTCCTTGCCTGCGGTGACGATGACCGTGTCTCCTTTTTTGATTCTGGCGGTTTTCTTACGCCGTTCCTTTTGAGCCATTTTAAGTCCTCAGAGTACTTCGGGAGCGAGGGAAAGGATGCGCATGAACTTCCCTGCACGCAGTTCTCGGGCAACCGGACCGAAGATGCGGGTGCCTATCGGCTCGCGCTTGTTGTCGATCACCACAGCAGCATTCTTGTCAAAACGGATGTGAGTGCCATCAGCTCTCCGGTACTCTTTCTTTGTCCGGACCACAACAGCCTTCACGACATCACCCGCCTTGACCTTCGAATTCGGAAGGGCACTTTTGACAGAGGCGACAATGATGTCTCCCACCCGGGCATATCGGCGCTTTGACCCACCGAGCACCTTGATGCACATGATGCTCTTTGCTCCGGAGTTGTCCGCAACCTCAAGCCTTGTTTGTGTCTGAATCATTGCGTTGCTTCCTCATTGCGTTTGATCAAACGAAAGCGCTTTTGCCGGCTCATCGGGCGGCATTCTGCGATTTCCACCCAATCTCCAATCTTGCCCTCGTTCTTCTCATCGTGAGCCAGATACTTCTTGGTCCGCTTGATCGTCTTTCCGTAGAGTGGATGCTTGAATTTGGTCTCCACCTTGACCACGATTGACTTGTCCATTTTATCGCTGACGACAACGCCACGCTTGATCTTAAGCTTTTGCATGATGGCTCATCACGAATTGGATGCGGCCTGAACCGTCTTCTGGTTCAGGAAGGTTTTGACTCGGGCGATCTCGCGGCGCTGCTTCTTGATTTGCTGAACGTCTTGGAGCTGTCCCGTCGCATGATTGCAACGCAGGCGCAGGTGCTCTTCTTTGAGATCGTTTAGTTTCTTCTCCAGATCTTCTCGGGAGAGAGCGTTTAGTTCTGAGGACTTCATACCACTGCAGTGCGTTTGACGATTCGGGTTTTAATGGGCAATTTGTAAGCTGCCAGCCGCAACGCCTCTTCCGCAATACTCTCCTGGACGCCATCCACTTCGTAGAGGATGCGTCCGGGATGAACCGGAGCGACCCAGGTGTCGACCGAGCCTTTTCCCTTTCCCATCCGGACTTCTGCCGGCTTGCGGGTCACGGGCTTGTCCGGGAAGATGCGAATCCATGTCTTTCCCCCACGCTTCATGGCACGCGAGATCACCCGACGGGCAGCCTCAATCTGACGCGTGGTGATGTAGCCACTTTCTACAGCCTGCAAGGCAATAGCGCCAAAGCTGACGTAGTTTCCGCTCTGCGCGTCGTTGCTCATGCGACCGCGCATTTGCTTGCGGAATTTGGTTTTCTTGGGCATCAACATGGCTTATCCATCCTTTCTGCGTGAGCGCCGGGTGCGGTTCTTTTCGAAGTTCTCTCCTCGATACACCCAAACCTTGACTCCGATCACCCCGTAAGTGGTGTTTGCCTCGGCAACTCCGTAGTCAATGTCTGCGCGGAGTGTGTGGAGTCGGACCTGACCTTCTCGAACCCATTCAGTACGCGCGATTTCCGCTCCGTTTAGGCGACCGGCTACCATGATCTTGCACCCGGCAATGTTCATCCGCATCGCAGAACTCATCGCCCGGCGCATGGCACGTCGATACGCAATCCGGCGCTCCAGCTGATTCGCAATGTTCTCGGCAATCAACGTCGCGTCAATCTCTGGACGTTTGATCTCCTTGATGTTGACAACGATCTCGCCTTCGGAGCGCTTGGCCAGCTCAGCTTTCAGTCGCTCTACCTCGTCTCCCTTGCGCCCGATGATGATTCCGGGACGGGCAGAGTGAATATTCACCTTGGTCTTCTTCGCGGTTCGCTCGACTTCAATCTTGGAGATCGCCGCATGCTTGAGGCGATTCTTGATGAAGTTCCTGATGTTCAGGTCTTCCTGAAGTTGGCTCGAGTAGTCTCGCTCAGCGAACCAGTTGGATGCCCAAGGCCTGGAAATTCCGACCCGAAGTCCGATTGGGTTGACTTTTTGACCCACGTTGAGTTCCTGGATAGTTTTTGTTGTTACTCGCCAACAACCACGGTGATATGGCTTGTTCGCTTACGAATGGGATACGCTCGCCCCATGGCTCTTGGGCGAAAGCGCTTCAGCGTTGGCCCTTCATCGACAAAAACGGTGCGGACGACAAAGCTATCGACATCGACCGAAGAGTCCTGCTGGTCTGCGTTTGCAATTGCTGACCGGAGGACCTTGATCACGTCCCGTGCACCTTTGTTCGGCAGGTTGCTCAAACGGGCCAGCGCAATGGGAACGCTCAGGCCACGAATGGCATCGACCACCAAGCGAGCTTTTCGAGGTGAGATTCGAACGTTGCGCAGAGTTGCTTTAGCTTCCATTCTCACCTTGAACGCTTGTCGTTTTTGCTTTCATGCCCTCGGTAGGTTCGAGTCGGGGCAAACTCCCCCAACTTGTATCCCACCATCTCTTCCGTAATAAAGACGGGAATAAACTTGTTCCCGTTGTGGATGGCAATGTTGACTCCAACAAAGTCCGGAAGAATGACGGATCGCCGAGACCAGGTCTTGATCAGCTTTCGGTCGCCACTTTGCTTGGCAGCCAAAACTTTCTTCTCCAAATGAGCATCGACGAATGGGCCTTTTTTGACAGATCTGGGCACGGATTACCTCTTGCGGATGATGTACTTATCGGTGTCTTTTCTCTTGCGAGTCTTGGCACCCTTGGTCGGCTTGCCCCACGGGGTTACAGGATGTCGTCCGCCTGAGGTTCGTCCCTCCCCGCCACCATGCGGGTGATCTACCGGGTTCATGGCCACACCACGCACGGTTGGACGAACGCCCTTCCAGCGTGCTCGGCCCGCTTTTCCCAAGCTCACATTCATGTGGTCCTGATTGCCCACCGTGCCAATGGTCGCAAGGCATTCGACACGCACGCGTCGAATTGATCCGGAGCGGAGCTTCAGCTGTGCGTAGTTGTCGTCTCTCCCCACCAACTGTGCGCTTGAGCCAGCAGAACGGGCCAGTTGACCGCCTTTGCCCGGCTTCAGTTCGACATTGTGGATGGTGGTACCAACGGGAATGTTCCTGAGCGGCATGGCGTTGCCCACCTTGATGTCCACATTCTCTCCAGCAACAATCCTGTCTCCTACCTGCAGACCAATCGGTGCGAGGATGTAACGCTTTTCCCCATCGACGTAGTGCAACAGGCTGATCCGGGCGCTACGGTTGGGGTCATACTCAATCGTTGCCACCTTGGCTGGGACTTCGAACTTGTCGCGCTTGAAGTCGATGATCCGGTAGCGTTTCTTGTGCCCGCCTCCCTGGTGACGCGTGGTAATGCGTCCCATATTGTTGCGTCCACCTTTGCGCTTGAGCGGAGCCAGCAGGCTCTTTTCTGGCTTGTCGGTAGTGATCTCCTCGAAGCTCAGGACGCTCATGTTTCGGCGCCCCGGAGAGGTCGGTTTATAGTTCTTGACTGGCATGGTCTTCTCGCTTATGCCCCTTCAAAGTACTCGATGCTTTGCCCCTCCGGCAAAGTCACAATGGCCTTTTTCCAATCGGATTTCTTACCCTGAAAACGTCCCATGCGCTTGTTTTTCCCGGTGACGTTCATGGTGTTGACTTTCACAACCTTCACCTTGAAGGCCTGCTCCACTGCTTGGCGAATCTGATATTTGTTGGCATCAGGATGCACGCGGAACACGTACTTGTTTCCTTCTTCCTTGAGGATGACGGACTTCTCCGTCATCACGGGAGCGCGCAGGACGTCGTAAATATTCATTTGCTCAGTCTCTCCTTGAGGGCTTCGAGAGCGCTCTTGACAAAGATGACCTTCGGGAAGCGCATCATTTCATAAACGTTGAGGCTTCGGTGCGACACCACATGAACGTCCGGCAAATTTCTTGCGGCACGAACCAGGTTTGTTGGAGGTTCATCAACCACAATCAGGGCTTTTTGCACTCCCCACTGGTCGAGCATGGCCCGGAAGTTCTTGGTCTTGTGGTCCGGAAGTTCCAGGCTCTCAAGAATCATCACCTGATCTTGCCTCAGCTTTTCTGCAAAGAGCGCGCGCAGCGCGAGGGAGCGGACCTTCTTGTTCAGCTTGAAGGAGTAGTCCCGGGGCTTGGGACCAAACGTGGTCCCGCCGTGCCTGCGAATCGGAGACTTGGCGCTACCCGCGCGAGCATTGCCGGTTCCTTTCTGTCGATACAGCTTTCGCGTACTGTAGGAAACCTCCCCCCGATCCTTGGTCGAGTGGGAGCCTTGCCGCTTGGCCGCCAGAAACTGTACCACCGTGTCCTTCACCGCCTGTGGGTGGTACGGGGTCTCGACGATCGAGTCGTCCAGCTCGATCTCGCCGACGCTGGCTTGCTCTAAGTTGAGTGTTTGAAGCTTGGTCATTACAGACTTTCTTGGTTCAGCAGGGATTACTCTTCTTGCTTGATCGCAATGTCGACCCCTGCCGAGACATCCAGACGCATCAAAGCGTCCATCGTTTGAGTCGTGGCATCCTTGATGTAGAGCAGACGCTTGTGAGTCCGAACTTCAAACTGTTCACGCGATTTCTTGTCTACGTGCGGAGAGCGCAACACCGTGTACCGGCTGATGCGGGTGGGAAGTGGAATCGGCCCCACGATTTCAGCACCAGTTCGGCGAACCGTATGAGCGATCTCCGAAACGGTTTGATCCAACAGTTTGTCGTCGTACGCTTTGAAGCGGACCTTGATTTTCTGCTCCATTCGGATTCCTGTCTCTTACTTCAGAATTTCAGTGACCACGCCGGAGCCAATCGTCCGTCCGCCTTCGCGGATGGCGAAGCGCACCTCTTTTTCCAGAGCAATCGGGGTGATGAGTTGAACCGTCATCTCCACGTTGTCTCCGGGCATCACCATCTCCACGCCTTCCGGCAGATGCACCACTCCGGTAACGTCTGTGGTCCGGAAGTAGAACTGCGGGCGGTAGTTGGTGAAGAACGGGGTGTGACGTCCCCCTTCATCCTTGGTCAATACGTACACCTGAGCCTTGAAGTCAGTGTGCGGCGTGATGGATCCCGGCTTGCAGATCACCTGTCCACGCTCGATCTCGTCACGTTTGAGTCCGCGCAGCAACAGCCCCACATTGTCACCAGCCTGCCCTTGGTCCAAGGTCTTGCGGAACATCTCAACCCCGGTGACTGTGGTCCTTGCGGTTTCACGAATTCCGGTGATCTCAATCTCTTCGCCAGTCTTGACGATTCCGCGCTCGATCCTTCCTGTTGCGACCGTTCCACGTCCGGAAATGGTGAAGACGTCCTCAACAGACATCAGCAACGGTTTGTCCAGGGCTCGCTCCGGCTCCGGGATGTAGGAGTCTACGGCGTCCATCAATTCAAGGATCGGTGCGAAGGCCGGGTCGTTGATGTCCGTTGATGTAGACTCGGTAGTCGCCAGCGCAGAGCCCTTGATGATCGGGATGTCGTCTCCGGGGAAGTCATAGGAGCTCAACAGCTCACGCACTTCCATCTCCACCAGCTCGAGGAGCTCCTCATCGTCCACTTGGTCGACCTTGTTAAGGAAGACAACGAGGTAGGGCACGTTGACCTGGCGAGCCAGCAGGATGTGCTCTCGAGTCTGAGGCATCGGTCCATCTGCAGCCGAGACCACCAGAATTCCGCCGTCCATTTGGGCCGCGCCAGTGATCATGTTCTTCACGTAGTCGGCGTGTCCGGGGCAGTCTACGTGAGCGTAGTGGCGATTTTCCGTCTGATACTCGATGTGAGCAGTTGCGATGGTAATTCCGCGCTCTCGCTCTTCCGGAGCAGCGTCAATGTCTCCATAGTCACGCGCCTCTGCAAACCCTTTCATGGAAAGGACCTTGCTGATTGCTGCGGTCAGGGTGGTTTTTCCGTGGTCCACGTGTCCGATGGTGCCCACGTTTACGTGCGGTTTCGAGCGCTCGAATTTCTCTCGTGCCATGGATACTCCTTCAATTCAAGGAAGGTTTTGCGTCAAAGTGTGTTGCACGTGGCAACGGATTAAAATCTGAACTCAGGCTTCCACTACTGCGGAAGGCACACCGAGCTGTTGTTCTGTGTGCTGTACGGGAATGTAGTGACTGAAGCGCATGGTGTAGGATGCCCGTCCCTGCGTCATCGATCGCAGCTCCGTGGCGTATCCGAACATTTGCGAGAGCGCTGCTTCTCCATTGACAATCTGGATGCCTGCTCGCTCTTCCATGCCCCGGACTCGTCCGCCCCTGGAGTTGAAGTCCCCAATCACTTCTCCAACGAAGTCTTGCGGAACCACCACCTCGACTTTCATCGCCGGCTCCATCAGGGTTGGCGCAGCTTGGGCCAAGGCGTCTCTCAGCGCGGAGTTGGCCGCAATCTCGAAAGCTTCTTCGCTGGATTGAGTATCACTGTACTCGGCGCTGATCAGTTCAAGCTCCAGATCAATGACAGGATACCCGGCCAACACTCCGTTGCTTGTTCCCATTTTCAGGGCTCTCTCTGTCGCTCCCACAAAGGCGGCTGGAAGTTCTCCCGGCTTCAACTGACTCCGGAAGCCGATGCCTGCTCCACTCTCAGCGGGCCTGATCTGAATTCGGGTGTACGCAAAGCGCTCTTTCCCATCCAGTGGCCTGGAGAAACGGCACTCACCCTGAGCAACCTGTGTGATAGCCTCACGGAAGGCCACACGCGGTTTGCCTGCTTTGCAGGCCACTCGGAACTCGCGCTGCAGCCGATCCACAATGATCTCGAGGTGCAACTCGCCCATTCCAGAGATGACCGTCTGTCCGGTCTCTCGATCCACACGATGCCGGAAGGACGGATCTTCCTGGGCCAAACGCTCCAACGCCTGATCGAGTTTGTCTTGGTCAGGCTTCGTCTTCGGCTCAACCGCAAGGTCTATGACCGGTTCCGGAAACTGCGAAGGCTCCAAAATGATCGGCGCGTCCTTTGTGCATAGCGTGTCTCCGGTCATCACGTTCATCCCCACGATGGCTCCGATGTCTCCGGCGACCAACGTGGCTACGTCTTCGCGCTTGTTCGCATGCATCTTGAAGATCTGCCCGACTCGCTCGTGCTTCTTCTTGCGCACGTTGTAGACGCCTTTGCCGCCCTCTAGCACTCCGGAGTAGACCCGCACAAACGTCAGTTGACCCGCGAATGGATCCGAAGCGATCTTGAAGGCCAATGCACACAGCGGCTCTTCTGGCATCGCCTTGCGACTTAGCGCGTCTTGCGTGTCCGGATGAACGCCATGGATTTCGGGGACATCCTCAGGAGACGGAAGATAGGTCGCAACCGCATCCATCAACTGCTGCACCCCCTTGTTCTTGAAGGCACTTCCGCAAAGCACCGGGATCGCTTCGGTGGAGAGCGTCACTTTTCTCAGTGCTGCCTGAATCTCTACCGGATCGACCTCTTCGTCTTCGAGCATTCTCTCCATCAGAGCATCATCGTACATGGTCAACTGATCGAGCATCTTCGCTCGCCAGACCTGCGCCTCTTCCTGCAACTCTTGCGGAATCGAACGACGTTCGTAAGTTGCTCCGGTGGTGTCCTTGTCGTAGTAGATCGCCTCCATGGAAACCAGATCAATGATTCCGGAGAACTGATCTTCCGCTCCGATGGGGATTTGCACTGCGATCGGGTGAACTGCCAGCCGCTCTTCTACGGAGGCAATTGCCTGCGCGAAGTTTGCTCCAGCGCGGTCCATCTTGTTGACGAACACGATGCTGGGCGTGTGATACTTTTGTACTTGGCGCCAAACCGTTTCGGTCTGAGGCTGAACACCTGCGACGCCGCAAATGACCATGATGGTCCCGTCGAGTACCCTCAGGGAGCGCTCTACCTCAACCGTGAAATCGACGTGTCCAGGGGTGTCGATGATGTTGAAGTAGTACTCTTCTCCAGCACACTTCCAGGAGCAGGTCGTCGCGGCAGAGGTGATCGTGATTCCGCGCTCTTGCTCTTGCTCCATCCAGTCCATGGTCGCCGAGCCATCGTTTACCTCACCGATCTTGTAGATTCGCCCGGTGTAGTAGAGGATTCGCTCGGTCGTGGTGGTCTTGCCCGCATCAATGTGCGCGACAATACCGAAATTGCGCCAGTTTCGAGGAGCAGGCTGCATGGAGATGGCCGCAGTTTACCAACGATAGTGAGCAAAGGCTCGGTTGGCTTCGGCCATCTTGTGAGTGTCCTCGCGCTTCTTCACCGAGGAGCCACGCTTGTTGTAAGCATCCATCAGTTCGTCGGCCAGCTTGGATCGCATGGACTTTCCGTTGCGCGCATTTGCATACTGGATGATCCAGCGAATGGCCAAGGACTGACTGCGTGCGGGGCGCACTTCCATTGGGACCTGGTAGGTAGAGCCGCCGACCCGGCGTCCCTTGACTTCAATGGAGGGTTTGACGTTATCGATCGCCGCCTTGAACACTTCCATGGCCTCGATCTCTTTCTCTCGATCGGAGATCAGATCCAAGGCTCCGTAAAAAATCTTCTCCGCGACGCTTTTTTTGCCGTCGCGCATGAGGGTGTTGATGAACCTGCTGGCCAAGAGGTCTTTGTACTTTGGGTCAGGCAGAACTTCTCTTCGGTCTGCAGCGCGTCGTCTAGGCATCCAGCTTATCCTTTCTTGGCACCGTACTTGGAGCGGCTTTGCTTGCGGTTCTTCACCCCCTGAGTGTCCAGCGCTCCTCGGACGATGTGGTAGCGACATCCGGGAAGATCCTTCACTCTTCCCCCTCGAATCAGCACCACGGAGTGTTCTTGCAGGTTGTGTCCAATTCCCGGGATGTAACTGATGACCTCTGCCCCGTTGGTCAGGCGGACCTTTGCCACTTTGCGCAGGGCGGAGTTTGGCTTTTTCGGGGTCGAAGTGTAGACCCGGACGCAGACCCCGCGTCGCTGTGGACACTCTTGAAGAGCCGGGGTATCTTTCTTTGTGATCTTGCTTTTCCGTCCCTTGCGGACGAGCTGACTCAGCGTGGGCATGTCTTCAATAACGTGTTCTTGAGTGTGCTTGCCTACAAATAAGCAAACCGTAATCCTAGCACTTGGTTTTGGCGTGGTCAACGAAAAAAATCGTGTCACCCCACAACGATGTTCACCAGCTTTTCGGGTACCACAATGACTCGACGAACCGAGCGATTTTCCAGGTAGGGAGCAACACGCTCAGAGTTTCGCGCCAGTTGCTCCACCTCCTCCTGAGGCAGCCCGACCGGCATCTCCAGTCGATCCCGGAGTTTTCCATTGACTTGAACAACCAGCGTGATTCGGTCCTCTTGCGCGAGGTCTGTGTTGAACTCCGGCCAGGTCTGGTTGTGAACACTTCCCGTACCGGGAACCTTGAGTTGCCACAGCTCTTCCGCAAGGTGGGGAGCCATCGGGGCAAGCATGAGCAGCAGTGCGCGGACGCACTCCTCCCAGAGGCTCTCCGGGAGGTGATCCGCCTCGGCTTTCAAAGTATTCCGGAAGCTCATCAAGGCCGCGATTGCCGTATTGAAGCGGAACTGGGACAGGTCCTCTCCGACCTTGCGGATCGTCTGATGCAAGGCCCTTTGCACTTTGCGGATGGAGTCTTCACGCTCTCCGGAAGGATGGGGCTGATGAGCCAGGCTCCAAACGGACTTCAGGAAGCGCGTCGCTCCTTCAATCCCCTGAGGGTTCCACGGCGCTCCCGCATCCCAAGGCCCCAGGAACATCAGGTAGGTCCGCACCGTATCGGTGCCATACTTCTGCACGAGGTCGTCCGGGTTCACCACATTGCCGCGGCTTTTCGACATCTTCTCGTGGTCTTCTCCCAGGATCATCCCCTGGTTGAAGAGCCGGGTCGCAGGCTCCCGAAACGGCAGCAGTCCCATGTCCGCAAGCACTTTGGTATAGAAGCGGAAGTAGAGCAGGTGCATGGTCGCGTGCTCAATTCCTCCCGTGTATTGATCGACGGGAGCCCAGCGCTGCATGCGTTCCATGTCCCACGGGAGGCTGCCGGAGCCCAGCGCCTCTCCACGCGCCCAGTAGGGGAACAGGTAGGCGTAATAGTACCAGGAGGAACAGATGAAGGTGTCCATCGTGTCGGTTTCACGCTCGGCCTCCCCTTGGCACTGAGGGCACTCCGTGGACAGAAACCCCTGATGGTGCTTGAGCGGGCTCTCTCCCGTGGGCTTGAACTCGGCATCGTCCGGAAGCGTCACAGGGAGCTGTTCAAACGGCACCGGCTGCATCCCGCAGCTCGAGCAATACACCACCGGAATCGGCGTACCCCACATGCGCTGCCGGCTGATCAGCCAGTCACGCAGGCGATAATTGACCTGACGCTCCCCAAAGCCTTCCCGGGCCATGTGGTCTGTGACCGACTCGAAGCTCTCGGGCCAAACCAGGTTCTCAAACCCCGGGCTGTTGATCATCCGGGAGCCTTCCTTCAGCGTAAAGGGTTCGGTCAGTTCGCCTGGCGCTCCCTCCTCAGCCTCCGCAGGGGCAATCACCGCCGGTGTGGGCAGGTCATACTTGCGCGCAAAGGCGAAGTCCCGCTCATCGTGAGCCGGAACCGCCATGATCGCTCCGGTTCCGTAGGTAAACAGCACGTAGTCCGCGATCCAGATCGGCACGGGCTCCCCGTTCATCGGATTCAGCGCATACGCTCCGGTAAAGACGCCGTCCTTCTCCTTGCCCTCTGAAGTCCGCTCGATCTCATTCTTGCGCGATGCCGCATCCTGATAGGCCTCGACTGCTGCGCGCTGCTCCGGAGTCGTGACCTGCCCAACCAGTGGATGTTCCGGAGCCAGAACGCAGAAACTCATCCCAAAGACTGTATCCGGACGGGTCGTAAAGACCCGGAACTCCAGCTGTTCCTGTCCTTGGATCTTGAGCGCAAACTCGACCCCCTCGCTACGTCCAATCCAGTTGGTCTGCATCAATCGAACTTTCTCCGGCCACTCCAGCCCGGAGAAGTCCAGCAACTCCTCGGCATACTTGGTAATTCGAAGCTTCCACTGGTTGAGTGCCTTCTTCACCACCGGGTTGTTGCACCGTTCGCAGAGGCGCTCCTCGCCCCAGACCTGCTCCCGGGCCAGCGTCGTTTGACAGTGGTTGCAAAAATCCACCGGGGCGTGTTCGCGGTAGGCCAACCCTTGCTCCAGCATTTTCAGGAAGAACCACTGGCTCCACTTGTAGTACTCCGGGTCGCAGCTGACGATCTCATGTTCCCAGGCGAACATGTTCCCCATGGAGCGCAGCTGGCCTCGCATGCGCTCGATGTTCTTGTAGGTCCACTCCTTGGGGTGGATGTTGTTCTTGATCGCAGCATTTTCGGCTGGGAGCCCGAAGGCGTCGAAGCCAATCGGGAAGAACACCTCATGTCCTTGCATCTTCATGAAGCGCGCGTAGGCATCCGAAGGCGCCATTGCGTACCAGTGACCGATGTGCAGGTCTCCGGACGGGTAGGGAAGCATGGTCAGCATGTAGAACTTCTGCTGATCCGAGTTCAGATCAGGACGGAATTGACCGGATTCCTCCCAGTGCTTTTGCCACTTGGATTCAATTTCGCTCGGAAGATACTCGTGCATGGGGCTCTGCAGGCGCTAAAAGGCCACAATTCGGGCGTTCGAGTGAAGAAAACAGAAACTGAACAATGTAGCGCTGCTCTGCTCAGAGCGCAATGGAAAAAGGCGGTCGAAACCGCCTTGAAGGGGAAGGGTGCTGAGAGAGAGGGTCGGAGGTCAGACGCCGCCCAAGGCGCTCCGGACCGGTTCCATGTGGCTGATGGCCCCAACGCGTGCATCCAGGCGGTTCAACGCGTTGATGAAGGCCATCGCGCTGGCAATGACGATGTCGGTGTGGGCTCCCCGTCCGACGACTTGCAGCCCGTCACGGTCCACGCCAATGCTCACCTCGCCTTGTGCGTCGGTTCCTCCGGTGATGGCCTTGACCACATAGGACGTCAGCCGGCACTGAATGCCTGTCAGGTCCTTAATTGTGTTCAGAGCGGAATCGACCGGGCCGTCTCCAAAGCCGGCCTTCTTGCGCAAGTCACCGTCAACGCGCATGACCACCGTGGCTGTGGGGACCGCCTCCGTTCCGGAGGTGACCGTCATATGCTCCAACACATAGCGGTCCGTGTGCTTGCGGAGCCCGTGGGTCACCAGCGCCTCAAGGTCCTCGTCAAAGACCTGCTTCTTCACGTCGGCCAGACGTTTGAACTCCTTGAAGACCTGGTTCAGTTCCACATCGTTGAGTTCGTAGCCCAGGTCGCGGATTCGATCCGAGAGCGCATGCCGTCCGGAGTGCTTCCCAAGCACAAGGTTGCTGGCCTTGATCCCGACCGACTGAGGGGTCATGATCTCGTAGGTCAGCGCGTTCTTCAGCACGCCGTGCTGGTGAATTCCGGCTTCATGCGCAAACGCATTTGCCCCGACAATCGCCTTGTTTGGCTGCACGCCGACACCGGTGATCTGCTGCAGGAGTTTACTCGTCGGGTAGAGCTGCTCGGTCACGATGTTGGTGTCAAAATTATAGATCTGCTGGCGCGTCTTCAGCGCCATCACCAGTTCCTCCATCGAGGCATTGCCTGCTCGCTCGCCAATGCCGTTGATCGTACACTCCACCTGACGAGCCCCGGCTTGCATGGCGGACAGCGAGTTCGCAACGCCCAAGCCAAGGTCATTGTGACAGTGCACGGAGAAAACCACCTGATCGGAGTTGTAAACTTCGTTCTTCAAGCGGGTGATCAGCTCGAAGAACTCGCCTGGAGTGGTGTAGCCAACAGTGTCCGGAATATTGAGAGTCACGGCACCCGCCCGGACAGCCTCAGAGAGCACCCGGATCAAAAATTCCGGTTCACTGCGAGTCGCGTCTTCCGTACTGAACTCGACGTTATCCGTAAATTTTTTGGCATAGGCGACCGCGTCCACCGCCGCTTTCAGCACATCTTCGGGATCCATCTGCAACTTGTACTTCATGTGCAGAGGACTGGTTGAAATAAAAGTGTGGATGCCCCAGTTTTTGGCCTCCTTCAAGGCCTCAACCCCTTTGTCAATGTCATCCCGGGAGGCTCGGCACAGAGACATCACGGTCGCACGCTTCAGTTCGCAGGCGATTGAACGCACGCTCTCAAAGTCTCCGGGAGACGAAGCCGCAAAGCCCGCCTCGATCACATCCACGCCTAGGCGCTCTAGCTGTTTGGCAAGGGCTAGCTTTTCACCAGCCGACATGGAAAATCCTGGAGCCTGTTCGCCATCGCGAAGCGTGGTGTCAAATATACGGATCGTTTCCATCTGGAACCTCTTGCCAAGTGTGAAGAAGCACCGCTTTCCGGTGCACGTGACCCCTTTCGGGGAAGACTGAAAGTCTAACACTTTCAGCTTGATGATCAAGCAACATGGAGTCCGGAACGACCGTTCCTCTACGTTTGCCAGCTCAAGCTTAGTGGATTTCCTTGGCACTGACCAATCGTTTTGGCCAGTGTCTGTGATCGGCCGCGCCAATCAGGCCTGTTTCGCTCGGAGCCGCCTCAGGCTTGGAACTCCGGATCCTCCTCCAGACGGCTGGGAGTCGCCCCCGTCTGTCCTCCGTACTTCCCGGAATAGGGTTGCTCGGCCGGCTCTGCCATCTGGACAAAGACGATCTGGCAGATTCGGGTTCCCGGAGTGAGCACAATGGGGAACTCCGACTGGTTGGCCAGCTCCAAGGTGATCTGTCCTCGGAACCCAGCGTCGATGAAGCCCGCATTCTGTACCTGCAGCCCTAGACGTCCGATGCTTGAGCGCCCCTCCACATAGGCCGCCATGTGCTCCGGGACGCTGATCGTCTCCGAAGTACTTGCCAAAACAAAGTGATGTGGCCTCAGCACGAACCGGTCGGTACTCACCGACTGATGCCGAACCGGCTCCCCCAGGACGATCTCCTCTGTTTGGGGATCTGGCCAGCTGAAGGAGTTCGACAAGGTCAGGTCGACGCTGGAAGGTCCGATCTTCAGGCCCTCGGGAAGATGCCCCTGCTCCACCAGCTGCCACAGCCCTACATCTGGGATGATCATGAAGTTGCTCCTTTGAGTTGGCATGATTTGCGAATTTCTCCCGGGAAACGGGAGCGGCTCTCGTTTCCTCCGGAGGTCCCCATCCGGGTCTGTTTTCGTCATTCAAGATTTGTACATGCTGATTGCCGATTTGATGAAAAATTGTCCGCAGTGCAACGGAACCGGAGAATCTGCCGGTTACGAATCCGTTGGCGAGTGGCACCCCAACTACAACGGCAAGTGCCCCACCTGCGAAGGCTACGGGCACCTGTTGACCGAGTTGGGAGAAGACCTCTGGAGGCTCTATGAGCCTCGAATTCGGCGGCTTTTTGAGGATGTGCTTCTCAACCACCGCAACCGCCACTAGCCGGAAGCCTCCTCCCCAAATGTTCTCGCTCTCCAAACTTTCCTGTCAAAGAGCACCCCGGAGAGTTTTCCTCCCTTGCTTCTTCTCCTCGATGTCCTAATCTGGAATTTCCCGGTTAGCGCTTTCAACTTAAAATCCATACTGTAGCCATGATACGGACCCTGTTTACCTCCTCATGGATTGTGCTGCTGTTGATCGCCGGATGCTCCCCGCCACTTGCGGAGTTTGAAGTCCAGCGCCCGGCACGTCTGACGGTTCCCCGAGAAGTCCGCAAGGTCTTCATCCGGGAAGACCTGATCCGCTCCTCTCAAGATCAGCTGGGGCTCAAAGCCCAGGTTCTCCAGGCCCTGGCCCAGAGGCTCAACCAACTCGGGCGCTTTGAGGCGCAGGTGGTGAGCACGCTGAATGAAGGGGCCTTCAACCCGGAACAGGAGTCCGTGGCGATCATCCAAGGAGAGATCCTCAGCAGCGGTGAGGTCGATTCCGGACAGTTCACGGACATTGCGACCTGCACCCGCGGAATTGCTGGGCGGGTTTCCTCAATCGTCGGGGCAGCCGCAGCAGAGGAGGTGATCACCGCAGATCAGCTGATCGGGGTCTGCCGACGGGGAAGCCTGAAAGGCGATGTGGTCGAAGGGGCACTGGGGGCAGCGTTGGCTCTTGCCGGAGCCGGAGGACTTCCCCCCAAGAATCAGGTGGTCCGGGCTTATGAGTACCGCAACCTCTCGCTCTTTGCCCAGGTCAACCTGAGCTTCACCACTGCCGGGAAAACCCGCGAGACCTTGGCCATTCGCGCTGACGCCTCCAGTTATGGACGTCAGGTCATCGATCCCAAGACCTTCCGGCATGTTGAGGAGACCCACCTGATCGCCTTGACGTTGGGGGGGCTGCTGGCCTCCATGAATGCCCCGGTGTTTCCCAACCCGGCTCCGCTGGCAGAAGGCTCCAAACCTCGGGCGGTATTTTACAACCAACCGCGCCTGCCCCTTCCGGAACCTGGCGACTTCCCGGGTTCACAGCGAGAACAACTCGTGACGGAGCTGATTCAGCAGGCCTTGCGCTCCTTTGTCCGTACCGTCTCACCTTACAAGGTCACCGTCCAGGCCGAGGTGGCCTCCGGAGGAGACTCCGAGGCCGCCAACGCGCTCGGTCAGGGGCGGGCTCTTGCAGCACGAAACCGCCTAAACAAGATCTCTGCCAACCAACGGGCAGCCGCAGACTGGTACAACCTGGGACTGGCCTACGAAGCGAGCGCTGCGGTCATTGAAGATTATGAGGACGCACGCCGCTTCTATCAGGAGGCCTTGCGACGCGACTCCGGGAACCTGCTCTTCGCCCAGGGAATCGGCCGTGTGGAGCGGGTACTCGATGAGGCCCGGCGTCTGGACCAGCAACTCTCAGCAAGCCGGTGACCATGAAACACTTCTTCTTCTCCAGCATGCTGGGGCTCACCCTTGCCCTGCTGATCGGATGTGCTCCGAAGACTTCCTTGACCGTTCAGCGCCCGGCTGAGATCGACACCTCGCAAATCCGCAATGTGGCGGTAGGCAGCTTCCAGGTGGAGACGCTCCGAAGTTGGGTCACTCATGAGCGTGAGGGCCGCTGGGAATCGCAGCAGATGGCCCTCACTCCGGCACAACAGGCTACCGTGGCCCGAGCGGTTCGTGCGCAAGTCATCAACCTGCTGACCGAGACGCCTTACTTCCAGGTGGTCTTTACCGATGAATTCACGGCCTTGGAGAGCGATGAGGCCCTGCAGCAGTTGGTCTCCGCAGAAGGTTACACACCTCAAGGAGTCGATGCCGTGCTCAACGGCAGGATCTGGCTGGAGGTTCAGCGGACCGACGGAGTTGATCTCTCCAAGGAATCACTGGACTACTTCCTGCCCCCCCGGAGGAATGGCGTTGGAGGAATGAACCTGAGCATCGAGGAGGTCATCTGGTGGCCCTACAAGGCTGTTCACGGCTCCCTCGCCCTAGAGCTGAAGTTGACTCAACTTGCACCCACTCGAGTTGTTGCCTCCACCTTGGACTCACGGACTTACGCCCACCGAATCGGTGGGTCACCTGCCGGATTCCTGGAAGGTGCCGCTCAGGGGCTCCAGCAGTTTGCCGCGATGAGTGCCTCCCCCCCAGAGCCCGAAACCTTGGGGCTCCCGGACGAGGTGCTTCCGAGCTTTGATCAGGTCGTCGCAGACCTGGCCTCCTCGATTGCGGCCCAGTTCGTCAAACGGGTCGCTGTCACCCGGACACAAGTGCCCACTCGCCTGGCTGCCGGAGGTGACGAGACCGCCAAGGTCCTCATGCAGTCTGAAGCCTGGAACACGGCAATCGAACGACTCCAGCAAATCACGGCCAGTAACGCAAACCTTGACGACCTGTATCACTTGGGGTTGTGCTTCGAGGCCATCGGCGATTACGGAATCGCCCGCAACTTCTATCGAGATGCCTGGCGGCAAGATCAGGAGAACCTGATGTATGCCCAGGCCCTTGGGCGTCTAGAGCGACTCCAGCGGGAGTTTCCCCAGCTGCGCCAACAACTTCAGTCTCGGTAAAACTCATGACGCTTCACACTCACTTCTCTGATCGGGCTCCCCTCCGGATACTGGCGATCTTTGCCGTATTGATTCTGGCTGGAGCCTGCACGCCTCCTGTCACCTTCCAAGTCCAGCGCCCTGCAAAAGTCCCGGTGCAGGAGCAGATCGATCATCTCGCAATAGGCTCCTTCCGTCTTGCTTCCGGGGACATCCCCGTACCGGATGCCACCTCCGGAGGGTTCAGCTTTTCTTCTGGCGCAAAGAAGGGGCTCTCTCCCAGCATCTCGGGGTTTCGCTCCGAAGAGCGTTTCTCAGGCGGCGAGGAGATCCTCGAGTTGGTCCGAGCGGCAGTGGTCCACCAACTTTCTCTGAACGCGCCTTACGGGCTAATCAACACGTCCGGCAAGGCGGAAGGCTTCACAGGCTCCATTCCGGATGAGGCGCGAGTGGGCATTCTGGAGGCAACCATCAGGTTCTCTGAAAACCGCTTCGAGAGCAACGAGCCGAACAACTTCCTGGCCATGATCCAGAACAAGGGTGTCTCTCTGGAACAGCAGCTATTGGCAACAGCCGGGAGTGTCGCTGTGGAGTCCGCAGGAGCGGGCAAGGAACTTCCGGTGCCTTACGTGGAACACCTCGCCGCGCTTGAGGTGCAGTTTCGCCTGATCCGCAAGAGCAACGGGGAAGAACTTGCCGTCAGTGAGCCACTCCTGACCTACTATGCCCGGAAGTGGGGGGGACGCAACGACACCTCGCACCTGCCCGGAAAGGCCGTGCTCGCGATCCAGCAAGGCTTCCAGCAAGACGAGGCCTCTTCATCCGGGCTCTCCTCTGGAGTGAACCGAGCGCAGTTGGCCATCAGCGACCCGGCAGAGTACCTCTCGCGAGGCTACCACCTCAAGCAGCACTCACGAGTTGCCCTCAGCGCTCTGGCCATACGCACCCGGATGGTCAATCAGGTCGCCCAGAGGTACGTCCAGCAGATCAGCCCCTCTGAGGAGGCCACAACGTTGGAGGTTCTGGACGGAGATGCTGCGGCAGCGACCCTGATCCGAGGCAATGCCTATGAAGAGGCCATCGCCCGTATTCAAGGGCTCGGGAGCAAGTCTGCAGAAGACTGGTACAACCTGGGCTTGGCCTACGAGGCAACGGGACAGCGGAACTTGGCTCGAGGAGCCTATGAAGAGGCTTTGGCCAAAGATTCCGGGAACTCGATGTTTGAGGATGCGCTCCAGCGCCTGCGCTGAGAGCAGGAGATTCGGGCGGAAGGCGCTCTCCCGCCCGAATGAGGTCAGCTGGCCTGAGCCAGTTCCTGATGGGCGTCTTTCTCGATATCGAAAAAGCTGGGGGGAATTTGAAGGGCGCGGGCAATGCGCTCCAAGGAGGCCTCTGTGACATCTGCCGCATGCGACTCCCAACTCTTGACCGTCTGGATCGCAAAGCCGAACTCGTAGGAGAAGGCTTCGATCGACATCCCACGGAGCAAGCGTGCATACTTGATCCGGTCTCCGATGCGGGTGAGGTCCAGATTGTTGTCCAATCCCATCTCCCGGACGTCGATTCCCAAAACTTTGGCGATTTCGCTGTATTTCGTCAGCTTTGGGGTCGAGTGGCCGGTTTCCCAATTCTTGACGGCTGTAAGCGAGACGCTCAATTTGCGCGCAAAGTCCTTCCGAGTTAGCCCCGCATCTTCTCGCCACTGTACCATTTTCGCCCCAAATTCGGTCTGGCTTTCTACAGTGGCTTCTTTTTCTTTGGTGCGGCTTTCCATCGCACTCATAACGGTGTTCTCCTGAATCGTTTTAAGTTTGCCAAAAAGCAGTTTTTGCAGAGTGAAGCAAGAAACAAGATTGAATATTCACACAATTTGTGTCCTGTTGTCAACCCCATTCCTTGAAATTCGAGTGGATCACAAGGCATCCAGCCACCCTGTTTCCCCCTTCCCTTGCCGGAGAATCTGAGGTTCACCGGAGGTAAAATCGATGATGCTTGAATGCGCCGCAAAGATACTGCCACCGTCCACAACCGCATCCACAACCTTGCCGAAGTGATCGTGCAGGTCTTCAGCGTTATCGTAGAGTTCATCCTCATTGACACGTAGGCTGCTGCTCAGGATTGGATGCCCGAGCGCCTCCACAATCGACAGAGCAATCGGGTGATCCGGCCAACGCAGCCCCACCGTGCTTCGGGGGGTGAGCATCATCTTTGGAACATTCTTGGAAGCCTGCAGGACGAGGGTGTAGGGTCCGGGCAAGTGGCGTCGAATGAGGCGGAACACATCGTTCGGGATTCCCTGGCTGTGCTCCTGGATCTGGCTCTGGTTGCTGCAGATGAAGCTCAGGGGCTTCTTGGGGTCCACTTTCTTGATCTGTACCAGGCGCTTCATGGCCTTCTTGCTGTGGATGCTGCAGCCCAGACCGTACACGGTGTCGGTGGGGTAGATGATGACCCCGTCGTTTTCCAAAATCCGAACCACCTGCTGGATCAGACGCGGTTGAGGGTTGTCGGGGTTGATGTGAATCAGCATGGAGTGGGTGAGGTTGGAGGGAAGGACTTCTGGCTCAAAATCCGGCGGCAGCAACCAGCACCAGCTCGCGACGGTGAGGCTCGTCAGAGGACTCCGGAACGTTCAGGCCTTCGCCATAGGTGACAATGATCGGGAGTCCCTTGAGGCCCCGGATGCCGTAGCGGAACCCCACAGCAAGACCTGCGAGAGTCTTCTGGCGCTCTGGATCGGTTCGGAACGCCAGAGGAAGCTCCTCAAAGCGCGCCATGTCAGCAAACAGGTAGAGGATGCGGTCTTCGGCAAAGGCCACCTCGTGCCTGAGCTTGAGCATCGTGACCTCGCGAGCCCGGAACTCGTTGCGGTAATATCCGGCCACCGCCAGATCGCTGGTCAGGCCCCCCACCCGAAATCCACTGAAGAAGTCCAGTCCGGTACCGGAAGCCCGGAGCAGGGTTCCCTTGACTTCCTGATTTTCAAACTCAACCCGATCTTCGAAGGTCACAAACTGCAGCCAAGGGCTTCGGGTGGCCTCCGGGTCTGACTCGAACTCCCAGCTTTCCCAGCGCAGTCGATGGCTGCGACGCCCCCGAACTTCCAGAAACCCCTCCTCGTGGAACAGCCCCACGCGCTTGAAGGTTGCCTCGGCAAAACGGTCGGCAAACGACGGAGGGAGTTGGAAGCCTTCACGAGTTTGCTCCTTGATCTCAGAGAAAGCGTACTGACTTCCTCCAACCCGGAGAGTGCCCTGCCAGGGAGCGTTTGGGAAGAAGTTCGCTCCGGCAAAGATGGAGAAGCGGTTGCCCCGAAAGAACAGAGGCTCCAGCCGAGTCCCGTTGTCGTAGAGGTCGGTCCCGTTGCCTTCCGAGAGAAACGTGGCGTCTCCCCCGTATTCCGTGTCCAGCCAGCTTGTTCGCGGCACAGTGAGGCTTGCTGAAGGAGAGACCGTACGGTAGCCCAACCGGAGGGTCGCCCCATTCTCCAGGGTGCTTTGATGGTCAAGAACGATCAGGGGAGTCGCCTGTCCCTCTTGTGTGCTGACCGGCCACGCGGCTCCCAGGGCGATGATCGTTGGGAAAGGGCGCTCTTCGGCAGACCCGATTGGAGCCATTGCCAAATTCAGTCCCAAGGCAAGAGCGAGGATTCGGAGTGTCACTGCGGAATGCGGGGCTTCTGGTTTTCAAAGGTACTCCGCTGGAAATTGGCCTCCTGCTCTCGCTCCCAGGGAGTGCGAGGGTCGTCGGCAACAGGCTCTTGGGCTGGATTTTTCCAGCGATCCAACGCCTGATTGAGGCGCTTCATGCCTTCCTCCAACTCTTCGCTACCGATGGTCAGCGGAGGCACCAGGCGCAGGACATCCGGGCCAGCAACCAGGACCAAAATCCCGCTCTGGCGTGCGGCCTCCACGATCTCTGCGGCCTTCCCGGAATAGTCCGGAGCGAGCACCGCCCCAAGCATCAGGCCGCGTCCTCGGATCTCTTGGAAGAGGCCATAGCGCTCCTTCAGCTCCTCAAGGTGTGTGCGCATCCGGATGCCCTGAATCCGTACATGCTCCAGCAGCTCCGGGCGAATCAGCTTCCGGACCGTAGCCACCGCAACGGCGGCGGCCACAGGATTCCCTCCGAATGTTGTCCCGTGATCTCCCACCGTGAATGCATCGGCCACGTTCTGAGTACAGAGCATCGCCCCAATGGGCAGGCCTCCACCCAGCGCCTTGGCCAGGGTCATGATGTCCGGGGTCACCTCATCCCACTGGTGGGCAAACAGGCGTGAGGTCCTCCCAAGTCCACACTGAATCTCATCACAGATCAGCAATGCCTGGTGCTGATCGCAGAGTTGCCGCAGGTGCTTCAGAAACCCCGGAGCGGCCGGGGTCACTCCGCCCTCACCCTGCACCGGCTCCACCATCACCGCGCAGGTGTTGGGGCCAATGAGGTCCGAGGCAGCCTCGAAGTTGTTGAACTCACAGTAGCGAAAGCCTCCGGGAAGCGGCTCGTAGCCCTGCTGGTACTTGGGCTGCGCTGTCGCCGTGACGGTGGCCAGCGTCCGTCCGTGAAAGGAGCCGGTGAAGGTCACGATCTCCCGCTTGGCTTCCGGGTGGTGCTTGCTGGACCACTTCCGGGCAATCTTGATCGCCGCCTCGTTGGCCTCTGCTCCGGAGTTACAGAAGAACACACGATCGGCAAAGCTGTTGGCCGTGAGCAACTCGGCCAGTTCGATCGCCGGAGCTGTCAGGTAGAGGTTGCTGGTGTGCCAAAGCTTCCCGGCCTGCTCATGAAGCGCCTTCAGCAGGTCCGGATCCTGATGCCCGAGACTGCTCACCGCAATCCCGGCTCCAAAGTCCAGGTACTCGTTCCCCTCCAAATCCCACAGGCGTGCTCCCAAGCCTCGATCAATCACCATCGGCTTGGGGGCATAGGTCGGGACCAGCCGTGCCGCAGCCTGAGACGACCACTCCAGACTGTTCTTGTCGGAACCCGGATCAGACATCGCGTTTGCCTCCTCTTCTTCCAGTGCTTGATTCAAGGACATCAATCGCTCTCGGTTGCGCATCATGAACTCAATGAACCCCTGCTCGCTCACCGTCAGTTGCAGCAAGCGGGGCAGGTGTCGATAAACGTGCTGCATGGAGGAGCGCAGCACCTCTTCGTTGCGCAAGGCACTCATCGGGAGTCCTCCCAGGCGCTCTCTCAGCAGCTCACGGATACGTGGCCATTGGTCTTCCAGAAGATTGACCATCACTTCAGTTCAGTCCAAGGTTGCGGAATCACTCACAAACGTGGAAGCATAGCATGCTCCGGCGAGGACGTCACTCATCAATTGTCAAGGTTCGGAGCGAGAGAAGAGGTGGGATAGAACGCCGGAGCCGCCGGGGAGGCAGAGGGGGTTCAGGGCTGCTGGACGTAGATGTCCAGCACCATGACATACACGTTCGGATGCTCGACGTCTTCGAAGATCACCCGGGTCACCTGATAGCCCACGTTTTCATAGATGAACTGAGTTCCTTCACTCAGCTCCTCCGTATTCATCTCGATCAGCACGCCGTCTGGCTCGCCCAGCAAACCGTGAATGCGGACCAGGGTAGTGTCTTCGCTCATGTCACTCTTCCTGAGGAGGGAGAAATCTGCCCAGCATTCAGAATAGCTCCGGGACGTAGATGTGCTCTTCTTTGGGAGGGCGGACATACCCTTGGGGCTTCGGGCGCTTCGGGATCTTGATCTCCTTGGGGAGGTCCCCGTCGTGAGGGATCTTCGACAGAATGTGGTGGATGCAGTTCAAACGTGCCTTGAGCTTGTCGTTTGCCTCCACGTTGTACCACGGTGCCCAGGGAGTATTCGAGAAGCCGAACATCTCATCCTTTGCCCGGGAGTAGTCCTCCCAGCGCTCGATCGAGGCCAGGTCCATCGGGCTGAGTTTCCAGCGCTTGAGCGGGTTCTTTGCCCGCTCCCGAAACCGTGCCTCCTGCTCCTCGTCGCTCACGGAGAACCAGTACTTCAGCAGCAGGATTCCGGAGCGCACGAGCATGTTTTCGAACTCCGGACAGCTCCGGCTGAACTCCTCATACTCCCCGTCACTGCAAAACCCCATGACGCGCTCGACCCCAGCTCGGTTGTACCAGCTGCGGTCAAAGATCACGATCTCTCCTGCAGCAGGCAGGTGGTGCACATAGCGCTGAAAGTACCACTGGGACTTCTCCCGATCCGAAGGGGCCGGAAGCGCCACCACCCGACAGCTTCGTGGATTGAGCGGTTCGGTGAGGCGCTTGATGACTCCCCCCTTGCCTGCGGCGTCACGCCCCTCAAAGAGGATCACGACCCGCAGACCCCTCTGCCGCACGGTATACTGCATCTCCACCAGCTGAAGAAATAGCTTCTTCAGCTCCTTCTCGTAGACTTTCTTGCTCATCGGCTGCGACTGTGGAGCCGCTTCCGGGACAAGGTCCAAGTCCGATCCATGCTTGTTTTTCTTTTCTTTCTTTGACATTTGGCTCCTGTCACAAAGGGGTGGAAGGGTCGGAAGCAACAGAAGTGGGAGGTCGCGCAACAGGCTTGACCAAACGGCGCGTGTGATAGAACACACGCCGGAACCCTTCTGCCAGTTCAGACTCCAGCCGGAACACCAGCATGCGGGAGGTGCTTTGGTGGGGATCGCCATGAACGACCCGGGAGATCTTTTGCTTTCCAGAACGCTTCAGTTCCAGGATTTTCTGAGCCATCTGAGCATCTTGTGTGGCCACGGCCTGCAGCGCCTCCCGGAGGACCTCCAACGTGAATGTGTGCGCCTGCTCGGCACGCAACTGGGCCTCTCCAGAGAGATCCAGACCGTGCTGAATTCGCTCCAGCCCTAGCATGGTGAAGACATTTTCCACAAGGTCTCCAATGCTTTCCAGCTCATTTACCGCATTCGCTAGCTGGAGAAGTTCATCAGTTTGAGAGTCGCTCAGGTGCACCTGGCTCAAGGTGCTGATGTCCTGCAGGATCGAGGCATGCAGCGTGTCCACCTCGGCATCACGGGCCTCCAGAGTCCGGAGCTGGTTGGTCTGTGCCAGGAAGACGGCCTGCGGAACCTGGAGGTAGATTTCCTCGACCAAGGCTCCCAGCTCCAACATCCGACGACGGACCACCTCCAGGGCCAGCGCAGGCGTGGCCAGCAGGTTCCGGTCCAGTCCCAGCCGAGGCTCTTCCGGAGGAGAGGATGGGATCCAGCCTCGAATCCAGCGGGCAAGCGGTCCGGTGAAGCCGATGAAGGCCACGGCCATGCCCACGTTGAACAGCGTGTGCGCGTTTGCCAACTGACGGGGCAAGGTGACGGCAAGCGCTTCCGCAGAGGACATGTTTGCCGGAGTGATCTCCTTCACCAGCCAGGCCATTCCCGGGATGAAGGGCACCAGCAGGACGCTCCAGCTCAGGTTGTAGAACGTGTGCGCCAGCGCCACCTGACGTGCCTCCGGGGGCTGCCCGATCGAAGCCAGACCTGCGGTGATGCAGGTCCCCACATTGGCTCCAAGGATCAAGGCGATGCCGGCTTCCAGAGAGATCAGCCCCTGAGAAGCCAGCGCAATCACAATCCCCATCGTGGCCGAGCTGGATTGCACCAGCGCCGTAAACAGCGCCGCGCTGAGCATGCCCAACATCGGGTTGGCCATTTCTGCCATCAGGTCCACAAACGGAGGGAAGTCGCGCAGGGGACGCATCGTGTCACTCATCAGGCTCATCCCCCAAAAGATCAACCCGAGCCCCATCAGCGAGCGGCCCACCTGCTTCCCCGAGTCCTGCTTGACCCCCAGCTCCAGGAACACCCCGGCGGCCACCAGCACCATCGCCAGCCTGGTCACTTTGAAGGCGATGATCTGCGCCGTAATCGTGGTTCCAATATTTGCTCCCAGGATGACTCCCAGGGACTGCCCCAGGGACATCAGCCCGGCAGAGACAAAGCTGACCAGCAGTACGGTCGTGATCGAGCTGGACTGCAACACCGCGGTGAGGATCGCTCCGGTCAGCAGGCCCATCAGTCGATTGTTCGAAAGGCGAGCCAGGATCTCCTTCACCCGCTCTCCAGCAATCACTCTCAGCCCCTGGCTGACGGCCTCCATTCCGAAGAGAAACAGCGCTAGCCCGCCCACAAGCCCCATGCCCAAGGCCGGCCAGTCAAGCGCAGCTCCGGACTCCGCCGCATGAGCTGACGGCCCCCCGAGCAGTCCAAAAAGCAAAAGCGTCCTCTTCACGCGGCCCCCAGCACAATCAGATAAGTGGTCACCTCAGCCACCTGCTGCAGGCCTCCCAGACAGTCTCCGGTCACCCCCCCCAGCTTTTTCCTGAATTGCAGTTCCATCCCCCAGCGCAGCAGCAGGGTTCCCATCACTACCCCTGCCGCGACTCCTCCCAGCAGCAGCAACGGCAGGCCTCCGGACAGCGCCGCGATACTCCAGCCGATGCCATCAAGCGGCTGGAGCGCTCCGGACCGACTGACTCCGGGGTCCTGCACATACGGCAGGCGCGAGGCAGTCTCGATCGCCAAGAAGCGACTCCACGCGTGGGCTGCAATCCAAACGGCTATCCCACCGGAGGGCATCAGGGCAACAAGCGAGGAGACTTTCAGGCCGAGCAGCAACAGCAGCCCCAGCACCCCGAATGTCCCCAGCCGGGAATCCTTCATGATCCGGAGGATGTTCTCCCGGGACCACCCCCCCCCAAAGCCGTCGCACAGGTCGGCAAATCCGTCCTCATGCAGCGCCCCGGTCAACATCACCCCGACCGTGACGCCCAGGAGGACTCCGACCGGAACGCCCCAGACTTCGGAGGTGAGCAGCGCGACCACGCCGGAGAGGCCTCCCACAAGCCAGCCCACAACGGGCAGATAGCGTGAGGACGCCCCGAGATCTTCAGGTTCTTCTTTTCTCCAACACACCGGGATGCGCGTGTAGAACTGCAGGGTGGTCAGAAAGCGCCGGCGCTCCTGAGCCCAATCAGGCATCAGACCGTTCACTGACCCCGGCGGACTCAAAAGAGGCCATCTCGCTCAAGAAGGCTGCAGCCGACTGTAACAGCGGGAAAGCCACCGCAGCTCCCGAGCCTTCCCCCAGTCGCATGCCCAGGTGCAGCAGCGGCTCAGCCTGCAGAAACTCCAGCAGGCGACGGTGGCCCTGCTCTTCCGACTGATGGGCAAAGACGGCGTATTCCTGAATTCGAGGTTGTACCTGCACAGCGACCAGGAAGGCTACCGTCGCGATGAAGCCATCCACCAGCAAAACCATGCCTCTTTGGGCCGCCTGAAGCATCGCCCCGGACATCATCGCGATCTCCAGGCCGCCAAACGTGCGTAACACCTCCCACGGATCAGCCACCTCCGGATGCCTTTCCAGAGCGCTCTCGAGCACCGCGTGCTTGTGCTTCAAGCCGGTGTCGTCCAGCCCGGTTCCGCGTCCCACGCAGCACTCCAGCGGGAGCCCGCTCAGACGCTGCATCAGAGCTGCCGCAGAGCTGGTGTTGCCGATGCCCATCTCTCCAAACCCGAGCAGGTTGCTCCCTGAGCGCGAGCACTCTTCCACAACAGCGACTCCGTGTCGCAGCGCCTCCTCCAACTCAGCTGAGGTCATCGCGGGGTCGTGCAGAAAGTTCCGGGTTCCCGGGCGGACCTTGCATCGGCGCAGATCCGGATGGTCCGGCAGGTCGCCCTTCACCCCGGCATCAACGACCTGAAGCTTCAGCTCGTGCTGGCGGCAAAACACGTTGATCGCCGCTCCGCCTGCCAGAAAGTTCAGGACCATCTGCGTCGTGACCTCCTGCGGATAGGAACTCACTCCGGACTCCGCGATGCCGTGATCTCCAGCAAAGACCAGAAAGGTAGGGTTTTTCAGCTCCGGACGGAGCGACTGCTGGATGCGCCCAAGCTGGAAGGCCAACGCCTCCAGGCGGCCCAGGGAACCCAGCGGTTTGGTCTTGCCATGGATGCGCCCCCACAGCGCCTCATCGAGGCTGGCGGGCAAGGGAGGGATGTTCCAGCGAAGCATGAGATTCGGCCAATCGTCAGGAAGAGGAACTCGTGAGCGACGCTTGTCAAAAAGCTCGTGCCCGAATCCTGTACGATTCGCGGAAGGGGGTCAAGCTGGAGGAAGAAAAAAAGGAAGCGTCACCGGGTTCAGCGCTCCTCCCAAGAGAAGGCCATCACGCTACGCAGGTCCGGCGCATTGGTGAGGAGCATCACCAGCCGATCCACACCAAGCGCCATTCCGGCGCTCTCGGGCATGCCTTGCTCCAAGGCCTGGAGAAAGGGTTCATCCAACGGCACTACCTCGCGCCCAGTCTCCAGGCGGTTTTGCAAGTCGGCCTCGAAGCGCCTGCGCTGCTCTCTGGCATCGGTCAGTTCCCCGAAACCGTTTCCCAGCTCTACGCCTCGGATGTAGAGCTCCACACGATCGGCAAATCCAGGATGCTCTGGACAAGGACGGGCCAGGCTGGCCAGAGGCAGCGGCCAGTCGTGGACAAAGAGCGGGGCTTCCCAGCCCAGCCGGGGCTCCAGGCGATCCCAGAGGCGGAAGAAGACGTCGTCGTAGCTCTGGGCTCCGGCGATCCACTCCCCGTACCCTTGGGCTTCTGCTGCCTCCCGTAGCCGTGGTGCCTCCAGCAGAGGTCCGGACGGAGGTTCCAGTTCAAGGTGCAGGTGCTCCCGGAACAGCTCGGAAATACGGACCCGGAGCCAAGGCCGGTTCCAGTTCATGGACTCCAGCTCCGGAGCCAACTCCGCGAAGCGCGCGCGCAGGTGCCCCACAAGCCCCTCAATGTCAGACATCAGGTGCTGCAGAGAGGCCTCAGCTCGGTACCACTCCAGCATGGTGAACTCCGGGTTGTGACGCTTGCCAACCTCCTGTCCGCGAAAGCAGCGAACCAGCTGATAGATCTGCTCGAAGCCTCCAACGAGCAGGCGCTTCATCTGGTACTCCGGAGAGGTAATGAGGAACCCGGAGCCTGCTTGAAAGGGCTGAAACTGGGCCTCCGGACTCGGAGCCGGAACCAGCACCGGAGTCTCGACCTCCAGAAACCCTTGCGCGTCGAACCACTCCCGGATGCCCCGGAGCAGTTGATGTCGCTGGCGCAACAGTTCCATGCGGCCAGGAGCCTGTGCCGGACGTCGCCAGCGCAGCACGTCTCCGGTCGGGTCAAAGCGCTCCGGTCGATACACCACCTCGCCAAACCTGGAGTCCGAGTTCAGGCAGACCAGGTCTCCAACACGCCAAGTGCTCGCCAACGGATGCTCTCCGGGAGCAAAACGCAGCACCTGGTCTGCAATCAACACCTGCACCTCATCCGAACTGCAGGCCAGCACGCGCGCCGTTTTCATGGGCTCAGGCCATCAGCTGACGCTCGCGCTCCTTGAGTTCGCGCTCGACCTTGAGCAGGTAGTCCTGGCTGGCCTTGCGGACCTGTGCCAGGCGCTCCATCTGCTTGCGGCGCAACTCTGCCCGCTCTTGCTGGTAGGCGTCAATCGATTCCCGACCCCAACTCTCCAGGCCGTCCATCCGCAGCACCTTGGGCGACTCGGCCCATGGCGCAAGCGGTCCGGAGCGAGTCCACAGCCGAGAGGCAATTCCAGACAGGTACACGCTCCGGTAACGCGGGTTGATCGACAGCATAAAGCTGCGGGGGTTGACCCAGATCCGGAAGGTCTTCAACTGCTCCTCATCCAGCTTGATCTGCAAGGACCTCAAAGCTTTGCGGAACCCTTCCCGAGCCTTCTTGGTGTTCAAGGCAGCAAAGAACTCTGGCATCTCCGGTCGCAACTGCTTGAGATCCGGCAGCGGGTAGTCAATCGCGAAGGACTCCTTCAGGTTGTCTCGAACGACCAGGGTCAGCACTCCGTAGCGGTTGACGTTGCAGGCAACGAACAGGTCCCGCACATAGTGCTGGCCGGAGAGCAGTTCCCGGGGGAGCAGACGCATGGGGCCGAAACACTCGTTGAGTTCTCGGGCCAGTTCCTCCAGATCGTCAGCTGCAAACGGGTTCTGGGCCACCGGATCAGTTGCCGAAGTGAGGTCTTTCTGGAAGGCCGTGTGATTGCGTTTGCCAAATCCCACGTATCCGCTGAGGACACAGCGAGCCACCCCCTGGGCGAGGCTTTCGGTAAACATCATCGACAGATGTTCGTTGCCCGCCTCACGTCGGGGGAGCCTGGAGAAGAAGTGCCAACGCTGGCTCTCCGGATCGTAGCGCAGGAGAATTCCCCGCCGGGGCAAGCTGAGGGATTTGGCAATCGGCAGAGCAATCTGATAGGGCTTGCGGCGGAAGTTTCGTTCAAAGTGATGTTTGAAGATGAAGTTCTCCATCTGGTCACCACCGATGGGAACGCGGGAGCGGAGGATGACCTGTTGCAGTTGCCTGGAAGAGAGCAAGCTTTCTCCAAAACGATCCTGAATGTGGCGAATCGCCTGGCTCAGGCGTTCGTGGTCATCCAACAGGTTCTGAGCCTGCAGGCGTTCCAACGGAGTCAGGTTTTCTTGCAGCTTGAGCTTGCGCAGGATTCCTTGCTCTTCCAGAGAGACCCGGTGATGAACCTGCACCATCAAGGGCTCCAGGAAGGCCTCCAGTTCCTGCGTGTCCAGGGTCTCCGGGCTGCAGAGTTGCAGGTAGTCCCGGACCTCGCTCAGCGCCTGTTGCTGGCTGATCAGGCACAGGTAGCCTTCTACACGCCTCATGGACTCCAGGAAGAGTTGCTTGAGTCGAGACTCAATGCGGTTTGCGGTTTCATCACGCCCTTGAGAAAAATGCACCAGTTCAAGACGAGCCTCTTCCGAGAAAAAGAGCTGATAGAACTTCAGCATCGCGTGCATGCGCCACGGCTGTTCCGGAGCCATGAACAGCGGGCGCCCCTCCTCGTCAACCACATCGCTCAAACGCATGTGTCCGGCGAAACAGAAGACCAGTTCGTCGCGAAAATCCGACTCTGCAAAGCGCAGGAGCATTTCCGAAAACTTGATCCACCAGGGGTCCTGGAGGAGTTGGGGGAAGTCTGCTTCGATCTCGCGGAGGCGTTGTGCGTCCGGATGTTCGTTCTCTTCGGAGATGCCGTGGCGCAGTTTCGGGTGGAGCAGCAAGCGCGTCAGGCTCGTCAACCGAGGGCGGTGCTCCAGGCAGAGCATCTCAATCCACCAGCAGTTCAACAGCGCCTTGGGAAGGTTGCGGTGGCTCACCTTCTCGCTCTCACGGAGGAAGATCGGCACCACGTGCTCCAAAAACATCTCCCGAGAGAGCAAGACGTCGCCCCAGTCCGGAAGGCACTTTAGCGGCAGTTGATCCCCAGCGCGGAAGGGGTGGGAGACCTCCCAATCCGAAGCGGAGAACACTCCGGCCACCAGCAGGTTCCGGAATTCACGAGGAAGCTCGAACGGCATGGGAGGCATTCCGCTGAGCAGCGTCCCCGGATTGAGCAGGAAGTCGTTGAGCAGCGAGGAGTACGCCAAGCTGCCTTCCGGAGAGACCAGAAACGGAGTGTGTTCTCCAGCACGCATCCGGCGCAGGATGTTGCGGAAGAAGTGCGTCTCCACCTCCGGATACTTCTTGGTCAGGTAGGCTTCGACCTGGTTGGTCTTCAGGTGAAGCGGGTACTCCCACTGGGCCTCGAGCGCCTGAGCCAGGCTTCTGCGTCGAAACTCGATCAGGTCCGCCCACTCCGCACGGACGTGCTTCACCAGGCGCTCTTCCGGGGTCGGTCCTTCATCGGATGCGTCCCCTGTCTCTTGAGGCAGTAACGTGTGCAGTTGCTCCAGTGCTTCCGACAGCTTGTCCCGGTCTCGCAACCCAAGATGAGTCACCAGGTATTCCCGAAACTCGTTACAGATCCGGGGGAGGATGGCGGAGTGCACGAGGCGCTTCCAGAGAAACTCCGCTTGTTCGGCCGAGGTCGGTGAATCTGCTTCCTCTCTGGAACTCTGCCAGTCTTTCAACACGCTCTTTACGGTGGTTTGCCCCAGAATGGCGGTCTGATAAAAGCGCAGTAGTAGCACGCGCAGCGAGGAGCCTCGACGCACCACTGCTGAAACTGGGAGGCTGCGAGCCAGCCACTCCGCAGACAGCTTCTCGGCCAGAGGAGGAAAGACCGTCCGGAGGGGCTCCAGCATCCTGGAGAAGTCTGGGTAGCGCTGCAGGTGGACCTTCAGTTCTTCGAGCACGATCTGATGCAGCCGTTCCCGCTTGAGCGAAGGAAGCAGTTTCCAGAGCAAGGCCTCCTGAATCTGCTGGAAGGTGCTGGGCAGGACCTTGTCGAGCACCAGCTTTTCCTCCTCGCTCATTCCTTCTCCGCAACGTCGAAGCAGCTCCTGCATCGCCGCCGAGTGCATCTTCTCTCGTCGCTCGTCATCGAGCGACTCTTCAAAGATTCGCTTGTGGACACCCGCAAACACCGAGTCGAGAAGAGTCAACAGAAAATCCAGGTCGTTCCAGGCCTCTGGGAACACCGGGTCGGTGTCCACGATGACCTGAGCATCAATGTCCGAATCTGGCTTGTGGCCAATCCCGCCAAGGCTGCCGATGGTCGTCATGGCCCGGATGCGAAGCTCAGTGGGCTCTTCGGCGGAGGAAGAAAGCTCCGGGTAGCTCGTGGTGAAGAACTTTTGCAAAGAGGTCTCTTCGTCATCCAGGCAGGCTCCAAGGAAGGCCTCTCGTGCCTCCAGGCCATAAGGAGCGCCCTCCGGAAAGATCTCAAATTCGCTGGAGTCCATGATCGGCTGACCGTCTTCATCGTACCCAATGGTACGCTCGACGATCTGGGGTGGGGCTTCTGAGGGGTTGTAGTGGAACAGGGTCAGCGCTTCCCGGACCACCTCTTGGAGCTCCGGAGTCGCCAGAGTCCAAAGACTCCGGACCCGCTCTCGGTTGATGTTCTGGTAGGCGTGCAGGTGCTGCTCCGCAATCTCCCGAAAGTGCTCCAACTCAGATGCCGAGAAGGCTTGTTGGAGCAGATCCGAGAACTCAAAAGACTGAAGCTGATGGAACAGTCGCCCAAGCTGCTTTTGCTGCTCCGGGCTCCAAGGATTGGAGGGGAACCTGCGGTAGAGAGTGAGGAGCCTTCCCCACTGAGCAGTTCTCGCGTCAGAGTCCGGGTCCGACGAGCTCGATTCTGGGCGAGAGGCCTCAGGAGCGTTCATGCCCACACGTCATGCCTTGACGCGCTCGACGTACTCCCCAGTTCGGGTATCGATGCGCAGGAGGTCACCGACGTTGATGAACAAAGGGACATTGACCTCGTATCCGGTGGAGAGCTGTGCCGGTTTGGAGGCCCCAGTCACCGTGTTTCCCTTCTCTCCGGGAGCTGTCTCAACGACCTCCATTGTGACAAAGTTGGGCAGCGTCAGGCTGACCGCACGGCCCTTGTAGAAGCCGATGTTCACCTCCATGTTCTCCAGTAGATAGTTCGAAGCCTCCCCAACCATATCCGCTTCGAGAGCGACTTGGTCGTAGTTTTTTGTGTCCATGAAGTTGAAGCTTCCATCGTTGTAGAGAAACTGCATCTCCCGATCCTCCATATCTGCCGGCTTCAGTTTTTCCCCGGTCTTGAAGGTGCGCTCCAGGACCGAGCCAGAGATCAGGTTGCGGATCTTGGTTCGAGTGAAGGCGTTCCCCTTGCCTGGCTTGACAAACTGGAACTCGATGATGGCATAGGGGTCATTGTCGATTTCGATGCGCAATCCCTTGCGAATGTCGGAGGTTTCGTACACGTTTCCTTTCAGGTAATGCAGAGGTTTGTTGCTTTTTTCAAATGCCTTCCTACAATAAGGCGAGCCTCAAAAAAATCGAGGATTTTTTCTCCACAAAGCTCCGAACTCCATGCCTGACCGATCCGAACTGAAAATCTTGGTTGTCGATGATTATCGATTCATGCGCAGCCTGATCATCCGAATGCTTGAAGGGATGGGATTTCGCCAGTTCCTTGAGGCAGAGGATGGGGAAATGGCATTGGACCTCCTGGAAGGGGGCTCCGTCGACCTGGTGCTCTCCGACTATCAGATGCCCAACATGGATGGACTGGAGATGTTGCGTGCCCTGCGACAGGACGAGGCCTATGCCTCACTTCCGGTGGTCATCCTGACAGCCGACAAGACCCCTGCCGTAGAAAGAGAGGTCTTGAACAGTGGAGCACAAGCCTTCCTTGGCAAGCCCTTCACCGCTGACAAGCTCGAAGAGATCCTCCTGCCCATTCTGGGTTGAGTCCGCTGGACTTTTAGGATTGCTTCTTCTCTGGTTCTCACCTAGAGTTTCAAGTTTACTTCTCGCACGTTCAGGTCGATTTCAGGGGTCGGGCCCATTGAATGGGATGGCATCCCCCCTTGGCCAAGGCGTAGAAGTGACGTCCCTGGAGACGCAGCCTCGTATCTTCTAAAGCCCACAGATGCCATCTGAATGGAATTGAATCAGCATGCCTGGAAAATCAACCATCAAGCACAAAGTCTGCCGAGCCCTCGGCGTGAACATCATCGGGAGCCCAAGTGCTGCCCTGACCCTGAGCCGTCGGCCTAATCGTCCGGGACAGCACGGAGCGAATCGACGCCAGAAGGTGTCGCCGTTCGGTCTGCAGCTGCAGGAAACCCAGAAGCTCAAGTACTTCTACGGCATCAGCAAGAAGCAGCTCCGCCGCTACTACGAGCGCGCCTCCAGCTCCAAGGTACAGACCAACATCGCCTTGGTGCAGATGATGGAGACCCGCTTGGACAACATGGTCTACCGGATGGGCTTTGCCGGAACCCTGCGCGCCGCCCGCCAGATGGTGGTGCACTGCCACATCACGGTCAACGGCAAAAAGGCCGCCAAGCCCGGATTTGAGCTGCGCCCTGGAGATGTGGTCGCCCTGCGTGAGAAGAGCCAGAAGGTCGACACCTACAAGAACTGGTTCGGCTTCTACGAGCAAAAGCTGGATTATGTGGAGCGAGACGCCTCCAAGCTCTCGGCCAAGCTGGTCCGGATTCCAGATCGAGAAGAGATCCCGATTCAGGTCGAAGACCACCTCGTGGTCGAGTTCATGGCGCGCGGCTAAAGCGCACCCAAGCCTGCAGCCTTGCTGTCGGCAAGCGGCCCCGCTTCGGGGCCTTCCCCCCAAACTTCACCCTGTTCCCCAAATTCATCCTCGTCCGTTCGGTTCTCATGAAGACGTCGCAACAGATTCGCCAGGAGTTCATCGAATTCTTTGAGCAGCGCGGTCACCGCTTCGTGCGCAGTGCCCCGGTGGCTCCCAACGACGACCCCACGCTGCTGTTCACCAACTCCGGGATGGCGCAGTTCAAGGACATCTTCCTGGGAACCGGCACGCGGGACTACAATCGGGCAGCAAACTCGCAAAAGTGCATCCGGGCCTCCGGGAAGCACAACGACCTTGAGGACGTGGGACGGGACAACTACCACCACACCTTCTTCGAGATGCTCGGCAACTGGTCGTTTGGCGACTACTTCAAGGAAGACGCCATCCGCTGGGCCTGGGAGTTGACGACCGGGCTCTGGGGACTGCCCAAAGCACAGCTCTGGGCAACGGTCTTCGAGGGCGGAGAAGGCGTCCCTCCGGATGAGGAAGCCGAGACGCTGTGGAAGCAGGTCACCGACATCAACCCGGACCAGGTAATGCGCTTCGACAAGCACGACAACTTCTGGGAGATGGGGGAAGTCGGTCCCTGCGGACCGTGCTCGGAGCTGCACATCGACCTGGGAGAGGGGACCTGCCCGCTCTCCGAGCAGCACGAATGCCGAGTCAATCAGGATGGGTGCTGGCGCTTCGTGGAACTGTGGAACCTCGTCTTCATGCAGTTTCAGCGCTTTCCGGACGGTCACCTTGAGCCGCTTCCGGCAATGCACGTGGATACCGGAATGGGCTTGGAGCGCATCTGCCGGGTCATGCAGGGGGTGGATTCGAACTATGCCACCGACCTCTTCACCCCGCTCCTGAAGAAGATTCACGAGGTCACCGGGGTTCCCGACTCCGGAGGAGAAGTCGGGGTGGCCTACCGCGTGGTCGCCGATCACCTGCGGGCCGTAAGCTTCGCCGTCGCTGACGGAGCGATCCCTTCCAACGAAGGCCGAGGCTACGTGCTCCGGCGCATGCTCCGGCGAGCGACCCGGTTTGGTCGAGTCCTCGGCATGCACGAGCCCTTCATCCACAAGCTGGTGCCCACGCTCGCAGAGGTCATGGGAGACGCGTTCCCGGAGATCCGGACCCAACAAAAGCACGTGATGGGGGTCATCGAAGCCGAGGAGTCGAGCTTCGGACACACGCTGGATCGTGGGCTCGAGATCTTTGAGCAGATGGTCTCTCAGGACTCGACCCGGCAATCCGGAATCCTCTCCGGAGAGAACGCCTTCAAGCTTTACGACACCTACGGATTTCCGGTCGACCTGACCCGTCTGATGTGCGAAGAGCGTGGGCTGAAGGTCGACGAAGCAGAGTTCGAGAAACACATGGAGGCGCAGCGTACACGAGCCCGAGAGGCCGGGAAGTTCCGGATGACCCTGGACCAGTGGGTTGAGGTGACGTCCGGAACCGACTCAAGGTTTGTGGGGTACACCGAAACGGAGACCGAATCGTTCATCCGCCGCTACACCCAGGATGCCGAAGGTCGCTGGATGCTCATCCTCGACACCACCCCGTTCTATGCTGAATCCGGGGGACAGGTTGCCGACCAGGGGACGATCACTCAGGGACCCACAGTCTGGACCGTGGTCGATGTGCAGAAACAGGGCGACGCCATCGTGCACATCTGTATCGGAGGCGGGCAACCGCAGGCGACTCCCGTTCGCGCCAAGATTCGGGAAGACTTCCGGACCCAGGCCACCAACAACCACACGGCCACGCACCTCATGTACGCCGCCATGCAGCAGGTGCTCGGGATCCACGTCAGCCAAGCCGGATCGATTGTGCACCCGGACTACCTTCGTTTCGACTTCACGCACTTTGAGAAAGTCAGCGAGGAGCAACTCGACGAGATCGAACGCATCGTCAACGACAAGATCCGCGAGAACATCGACTCGAACGTCTTCGAGTCCCCCTATCAGGACGCCATCGACTCCGGGATCAAGGCCATGTTTGGCGAAAAGTACGGCGACGTCGTCCGAGTCGTGGAGGTCGGAGAGTTTTCCCGAGAGCTTTGTGGCGGTTGCCACGTCTCAGCCACCGGACAGATCGGGCAGTTCCGGATCACCTCCGAGAGTGCCATCGCCGCCGGAGTGCGTCGCATCATGGCCGTGACGGGCAAGCAGGCCGAGGAGTTGGGACGCCAGCAGGGCAAGGTCGTCACCAGCCTGCGACAGCTCCTCAACCTCCCCGAGGAGCAGATCACCCACTCTGTGGAAAGGCTTCTGGAAGAGCGGCGACAGCTGGAACGCGAACTTCAGCAGCTGCGCAAGGCCGCCGCCAAGAGCAACCTGGGCGACCTGCTCTCGGAAGCCCAGGAGATCTCCGGAGCAAAAGTCCTCGCCCGGATGATCGAGGTCGACTCCATGGACACTTTCCGGGATCTGGGCAACAGCCTCCGCGAACAGATCGGCTCCGGAGTCATCTGGCTTGGGACCATCCTTGAGGGCAAGGGATCGCTGCTCTGCGCCGTCTCAGACGACTTGGTCGGCCGCGGGCTCAAGGCCGGAGAACTCGTCAACGCTGTCGCCGCTCTTGCAGACGGACGAGGTGGAGGCAAGCCCCAAATGGCTCAGGCCGGAATCAAGTCTCTGGAAAAGCTCCCGGAGGCTCTTCGGCAAGCCCCTGCGATTGCAGGTGACAAGCTGGCCTGAATGCCCGACCGGATGCCCTCTCTCAGCGGCGCGAGATGAACTACGAACTCTTCATCGGTCGCCGCTATCTTTTTTCTCCACGTCGCGACCGCTCCATTTCCCTGATTACCTGGATCTCCATCTGCGGGGTCGCCTTGGGGGTGATCGCCCTCGTCGTCTCTACCTCGGTGATGAACGGGTTCCGGACCAACCTTCAGAATGCGGTCACTGGATCCCTGCCCCACATCACCGTCTTCTCCTGGGGCGATCAGGTCACCGACTTCGAGGCGCTCCGGCAGCGACTGCTTGAGCAGCCCGAGGTGACCGGAGCCGGTCCTTATGTGTACAAGCAGGCCCTGCTCACCGGAGGGAGCAAGCCGAAGGGTGCGCTACTACGTGGCATCGACCCGCAGCTTGAACCCGAGGTGACCAGCATTGCAGACTTTCTGCGAGACTCCGTTTACGGGCTGCCGCCTGAAGATCCTCAAGAACAGAAACAGCTCTCCACCCAGATCCTCAAGCGCATCGACCACACCGTGGAGCGTGCTCTTGGAGAGCGCGACGGCCTCATCCTCGGAGCGATGCTCGCACAGCAGATGGAGGTCCGGATTGGCGATACCGTGCAGGTGGTCTCTTCCGAACAGCGCATGACCCCAGTCGGCGACGTTCCCCGGGTCAAGAAGCTGGAAGTGGTCGGCATCTTCGAGTCTGGCATCTCCGGATACGACGAAGTGCTCGCGTTTGCCGACTATCGGCTGGTTCAGAAGCTGTTCGGGCTCAAGGACCGGGTGACGGGCATTGGGCTGCGCATCAAGGACCCGGAAGAGGCCGCGCAGGTGGCGCAAGGCATCCGCAACGGACTGAAGGGTGAGTTGTTCACCAGCAACTGGGCTGATGAGAACAAGAGCCTGTTTCAGGTGATGAAGCTGGAGAAGATCGGGCTGTTTCTGATCCTGACCCTGATCATCGTGGTGGCCGCGTTCAACATCATCAGCTCACTGGTGATGCTGGTTCTGGAAAAGTCCCGGGAGGTCGCCATCCTCAAGGCCTTGGGAGCCAGCGATGGCGGAATCCGCCGGATCTTCATGTTTCAGGGGGTGGTGATTGGACTACTGGGCACGCTCAGTGGCGTCCTGCTAGGGCTGGGAATCTGTTGGGGGCTGCAGACCTTCGACATCATCGACATCCCTCCGGGAGTCTATCCCGGAGGCAACCGCATTCCGGTCCGCATCGACTGGCAGGACGTGGGTTTGACCACGCTGAGTTCCTTCCTGATCTGCTTTTTGGTCACCCTCTACCCCTCCACCAAGGCGGCGCGTCTCAACCCGGTTGACCCGCTGCGCTACGAATGAATCAAGCATGGCCTCCCTGATCCTCACCGGTCCGCTGCTGATCCTCAGCGATGCGCTCTACGACAAGAAGCCGATCCGGATTGAGACCGCATGCCGCAATGCGTTCTTCCGCTTTCCGCTGAAGAAGAAGGGCGACCAGGAACGCATCCGTGACCAGTTTCAAAAAGGCGAGATCGACCTGACACAGTTCACTTTTGAAGAGGCCGAGTGCCACGATGGGGAGTCCGGAATTTTCACACCGGAAGGAGAGTCGCTGGACCTCAGGCATCCGGAGCGCATCCGAGACGAACAGGTGCTCCTGCTGGTGAATCTTGAACAGGCCGAGTTGCTGTTTGAGCGCTGAAGCACGCAGGACTCAGCCGGAGGTTTCCTCGAACAGTTCCCGGCCAATCAGCATCCTGCGGATTTCGTTGGTTCCCGCCCCGATATCGTAGAGCTTGGCGTCTCGGAGCAGGCGTCCGGTGGGATAGTCGTTGATGTAGCCGTTGCCTCCCAGCGACTGAATGGCCTCCAGCGCCACCTTCACCGCACTCTCCGAGGCATAGAGCAGGCAGGCCGCGGTGTCTCGGCGAGAGACGGTGCCGCGCTCACAGTTTTCTGCAATCCGGTAGGCAAAGGCGCGGCTACTCTGCAGCGCCACATACATGTCCGCCAGTTTGCCCTGCATCAGCTCAAAGGTACCAATCGGCCGGTCGAACTGCCAGCGCTCGTGGACGTACGGCAGGGCGAGGTCCATCGCCGCCTGCATGATTCCGATCGGCCCTCCGGAGAGCACAAGGCGCTCGTAATTGAGCCCGGACATCAGCACCCGGACTCCCTGGTTGATCTCGCCCATCACCTGCTCGTCCGGAATTTCACAGGCATCGAAGACCAGCTCGCAGGTGTTGGAACCGCGCATGCCCAGCTTGTCGAGCTTTTGAGCGGTGGAGAATCCGGGCATCCCCTTCTCGACCAGGAAGGTGCTCATCGCCCGGGAGCCCTGCTCTTTTGGGGCAGTGCGCATGTAGACCACCAGCACATCGGCATCCGGACCGTTGGTGATCCACATCTTGTTGCCGTTGGCAATCCAGCGGTCTCCGGAGCGCTCGGCGATACAGCGCATCGAGCCCACAACATCCGAACCCGCACCAGGCTCCGACATCGCCAGCGCCCCGACAAACTCTCCGGAGCACAGCCTGGGCAGGTACTTGCGACGCTGCTCCTCGTTCCCGTTGAGGTAGATCTGGTTGACACACAGGTTCGAGTGCGCCCCGTACGACAGCCCGACAGAGGCAGAGGCCCGGGAGATCTCCTCCATGGCCACCAGGTGCGCCAGGTAGCTCATCCCGGAGCCACCATATTCCTCGGACACGGTCAGTCCCAGCAGCCCCAGGTCGCCCATCTTGCGCCAGAGGTGGTTGGGAAACTGGTTGCTACGGTCAATGTTATCGGCCAGCGGAGCGATTTCGCGCTCGGCAAACTCCCGGACCGTTTCTCGGAGCAGGTCGATTTCTTCTGAAAGCTGGATGTCCCAAATCATGACTTTCCTCGGTTCAGGGTGCGGGCGACTCGGTGCCGAGAGCATAACACGATCCTGGCTGGGCCTCCAGCCTTTGGTGCACCTCGGCGGTGCTCCCGGATTGAAGCACGCGTCCTCTGCCCGTATGCTGGAGGCAGGATGCGTTTTTCACAGATCTCAACCTTCACTCATACATCATGGAAAACACCCCTGACTCTCCTCCACTTGGACCCGAAGAAACCCGGCACCTTCTGGAGCGCAACGGACTTGCCATTCCGGACGAACGCTGGGAGATGCTCCTGCGCTGGGCGGAGGTGATGCAGGAGGTGAATCAGCGGGTGAACCTGATCTCACGCAAGGAGGCTCATCTGCTCTGGGAGCGGCATGCCCTTCCGTGCCTGGCCCTGCTCGCGCTCCGGACCATTCCCGAAGGTGTGGATGTGTGCGACTTTGGCACCGGAGGGGGGCTCCCCGGGCTTCTGCTGGCCCTGGCACGCCCGGACCTGAGGGTGACGCTGTTGGACTCCCGGCAGAAGAAGCTCTCCGTGGTGCAGGAAATGATCGATGCTCTTGGGGCCTCCAATGCGCAGGTCGCTCTTGGACGCGGAGAGGAGTTGGGGAAGGTGCGTCCGTGGCGTCAGCGGTTTCCGGTGCTCACCGCGCGAGCCGTGGCTCCGCTGGAGGACCTGGTGCGGTGGACCCGCGACTTGCGCAAGCCCGCAGGGGTGCTGCACGTTTTCAAAGGCGGAGAGATCCGCGAAGAGATCATCCGCACCGTCAAGCAGTTCCCGGGGACCAAGATCGAGAAGAGCCTCATGGTCCTCAAGGGCTACACCGGCCTCGCGGAGAATCAGAAGTTTCTGGTCACCCTCAACTTTTCAACCACCGTGAAGTCCTGATCCGATGCGTCTGCTGACCCTGAACTGCAACGGGCTTCGTGCGGCAACCCGCAAAGGCCTCCTCGACTGGCTCCCGGACCAGCAGGTGGACGTCCTCTGCCTGCAGGAGACGAGGATCCAGGATTTCCAACTCACCGACGCGATGAAGGCTCCGGGTGGTCTGGAGTGCGTCTTTCATCACGCCGAGAAGCCCGGCTACTCCGGAGTGGCCCTCGGGTTTCGCCGGCCCCCGGATCGGCTGCAGGTGGGAATTGGCTGGCCGGAGTTTGATGCCGAAGGGCGCTTCCTTCAGGCCGACTGGGGCAACCTGAGCGTGATCTCGCTCTACCTGCCTTCCGGAACCAGCAGCGAGGCTCGGCAGGCCTTCAAGTACAAAACCATGGAGTACCTTGAGCAGTGGATGGAGGCTTTCCGGGAGTCCGGAAGAGAGGCGATCCTCTGCGGCGACTGGAACATTGCTCACCAGGAGATCGACCTGAAGAACTGGAAGGGCAATCAGAAGAACTCCGGGTTCCTCCCTGAAGAGCGGGAGTGGCTGACCAAGCTGTTTTCCAGGAAGGGCTGGGTCGATGTGTTCCGGAGGTTGAACCCGAACCCGGACCACTACACCTGGTGGTCCAACCGCGGACAGGCGTGGGCGAAAAATGTCGGGTGGCGCATCGACTACCAGGTCGCCACTCCGGGCGTTGCCGAGACCGCACAGGCAGAGCGCATTCACCGGGAACCTCGGTTCTCCGATCACGCCCCGCTGATCATCGATTACGACTGGGACCTCGGGCTCAGGTGAGGCCGCCCTCCCAGACTCCCCACGCGCCGTCCCAGACCAGCTTCAGCCCTGTGATGAAGAGGAGCACGTAGCAGATCCGGTAGAACCACACCTCAGAGACCCGGTGGTGCATCCAGATTCCCAGCAGCGTGCCAATCGGTGCAAGCGGGAGGAGGAAGAGCGAGGTCATCAGGTTGACCTCCGGAAAGAGCCCCAAAGCGGCGTAGGGCACCAGCTTGACGTAGTTCACGAAGATGAAGAACACCACCGTTGTCGCCACGTAGGTCGTCTTCTCCAGCCGCTGGGGGAGCAAGTATACGCTCAGCGGCGGACTCCCGGCATGGGCAACAAAGCTGGTAAACCCGGAGATTGACGACCAAAAGTAGCCGCTGTTCCTTCCAGGCGGCGCAGAGCCGACCTGCTTCGGACGGAACCAGTAATCCAGCGTGAAGACCACCGTGATCCCGCCGATCAGCAATCGGATCGCGTTGGGATCAAGCAGGCTGAAGGTGAAGGTGGCCACCACCATCCCAATGAACGATCCCGGAATGCAGATGGCCAGCGTCGGGACGTCCCACTGCCGCCAGTATTTCCAGAGTCCGATCAGGTCCATCGTACAGAGAATCGGCAGCAGGATCGCGGCCGCCTGCACCGGTGAAATCACCAGCGCCAGCAGCGGCACTCCCATCGTGCCCAGGCCGCCCCCAAAGCCCCCCTTGGAAATCCCGACAATCAGGATCGCCACCGTCGCGACGAGGTAGAATTCGGGAGAGTCTGTCATCAGGAAGATGCGGCATGTCTTTGATAGAGGGAGCTGCTCTGCAGGTTGCGCAGAGCGACCCGGTCAAAGGCCCTGAGCGTCTGGCGCTGCTGCTGCGCCTGCTGCTCGGCCTCCCGGTACTCTTGAAGCCGTTGCTGGTAGGTGGAGTCCCGCTTGCGCCCCCGGAGCTTCAACCAGAGCGAGCGGGCTTCAATCCAAACGTAGAGGTTCCGCCAGCGCTCCCGCTGCACCTTCGCCGCCTGCTGAAAAGGCTCCCGGGCGACCTCCAACTCGCCCTTGAATTCGGTGTACCAGCGCGCCAGCCGGTCCTGTTCTTCCTCAAGCGTCTCGCGCTCCGCTCCGGAGACTTGCTCCAACTGCCGGTGCAGCAAGCCCAGCAAGCGCTCAAAAGCCGCCTGAGTCTCTGATTCAGGAGGGTCGGTGTTGGGAACCAGCGCCAGCGGGTCCGGACCCCCAGTGAGCCAGCGCCACATCGAGATCGCAAACCCCACCGCCAGCAGCAGCAGGAACAGGAATCCGTACAGCGCATATTCCAGCGCTACGGAGAGCCAATCGGACGTAGGAGACATGCCCGATTTCCAGGAAAGTCATCGAAATGAAAGCGAGCAATTGCCAGAACTCAGGGCTCTTGGGCCGGTTTTCGGAGGTTCTGGACAAACTCGATGAAGAA
>JAYPUA010000004.1:135596-144889 GCA_038133845.1 Deltaproteobacteria bacterium | reverse complement strand
AGCACCCGCCAGTCTTGACGCAGTGCCCACCTGAGGAGGAGCGAAGTGTCATTCTTCTCTGTATCAGAGTGATCCAGCACTTATCGCACGCATCGTCCCAATGCGGCGGCAGTGACTAAATCAGTGACTAATCCGAATGAACTTGAAAATTATCAGAAATTTGGGAGGATTACTTGTCGGAAACGACTTGTAAGGCTTTGAGATTATTGGGAAATCTCAAAAGAATGGTGCCGAAGGGGAGACTCGAACTCCCACGGGCATAGCCCACTACCCCCTCAAGATAGCGTGTCTACCAGTTCCACCACTTCGGCAAGCAAACAACATATTTTAGAGAAACTGGAACCTGTTGCAAGCAGATTGTGAAAAGCGACCTCCGGTTTTGGGGAGGCGATGTTGATCAATCCGGAGTTGGACGGGACCTCGTTTTCATGGGAGGGAGGGTCTGCCGGAGCCTTGCTGCTCCATGGCCTGACCGCAACGACGGTGGAGGTCCGGGAGTTGGGAAAGCGGCTGCACACCCTGGATTGGACAGTGAGGGCCCCGCTGCTTCCGGGACATGGAACTCATCCGGCAGACCTCAACCGTACCACACGTCATCAGTGGCGTGAGGTCGTGGAAACCGAATACCAGTGGCTCCGGAGGCGTTGTGAGAGTGTGGTGATGGTAGGGGAATCTGCCGGAGCCCTGTTGGCGTTGGATCGAGCCTTGGCACACCCGGAGGTCGAAGCCCTGGTCCTCTTGGCTCCAGCGCTTCGGCTGGCACGCCCTTGGTGGGAGCAGGCCTTGATGTTTGCAGCCGCTCCTTGGATCGAGTCAGTGCCCAAGAGTCCTTCCGGAAAAGCCGAGCACGGGTGGCAAGGGTACTCGGTCAACCCGCTCAAGGCCGGATGCGAATTGGTCCGGCTGCAGCGCGAGGTCTGGCCGCAACTGCCCCGGATTCAGCAACCGACGCTGATTCTGCAGGGAGGGGAAGACCCCACAGTGAATGCGGAGTACGCCTTCCAACTCCAGCAGAGGATTTCTTCGGCGATCAAACCAATTTTCTGGTTTCCCGAGGCCGGGCATGTTTTACTGCTTGATGACGTTCATCCACATGTCATGAATCGAATTGACGAATTTCTCAACACCCTGAAACTTTCGCCAAATCCTCATGGAAACCCAACTCGAGTCCCTGAAGTCCCAACTCTTCAAGCACCCTCTCTACCCCTCCATCGACAGTGAAGCGCGGCTGCAGCACTTCATGCGCTCGCACGTGTTCTCGGTGTGGGACTTCCAGTCGCTCCTCAAGGCGCTGCAGCTTCATTTGACCGGAGTCACGATCCCTTGGCAGCCAACTCCCGACCCGGAAGCTCGTCGCTTGATTAACGAGATCGTTCTCGATGAGGAAAGTGCCCCCCATCCCGAGGGCGGTTACGCGTCGCACTTTGAGCTGTACCTGGACGCCATGCGTCGTGCAGGAGTGGACTGCACTCCGATCGAACAGTTGCTGGCACGAGTCGACTCCGGAGTCCCGGTCCTTGAGGCGCTCCAGAATCCGGAGCTTCCTCAAGGGGCGGCTCGATTTGTTCAGACAACCTTCGAGATCATCGAGCGAGGCAAACTACACGAACTGGTCGCAGCCTTTGCCTACGGACGAGAGGACATCATCCCCGGGATGTTTCAGCAGCTGGTGGCTCGTCTGGCGCAGTCCCGGCCAGAGCGCTGGGGGATGTTCCGGCACTATCTGGACGAACACATCCTGCATGACGAAGAGCGCCACGGCCCCATGGCCAGGGCACTGCTGGAGCGAGTTTGTGGAGAGGATCCCCGGAAGTGGGAGGAAGCCTGGCAGACGGCACAGCAGGCGATTCAGGCCCGACTGGCCCTGTGGGATACGTTAGAGCAGGAGTTGAACTTGGCGCAGGCCGCGTGAATCACCCCAGCCAGCGCTTGCGTCGGCGGTAGTGCTTGACGTCTCGGAAGCTTTTGCGCCCTTCGCCGCTCACGCCGAGGTAAAACTCCTTGACGTCATCATTTTCTCGAAGGTGCTTGGCGTCACCATCCATGACGACCCGTCCATTTTCCAGGATGTAGCCGTACATCGCGTACCGTAGCGCGATGTTGGTGTTCTGCTCGGCAAGCAGGAAGCTGACTTCCTCCTTCTCGTTGAGCGTCTTGACGATCTCAAAGATCTCTTCGACGAGTTGAGGAGCCAGCCCCATGGAGGGCTCATCGAGCAAGATCATCTTCGGTCGGGACATCAGCGCCCGTCCGATCGCGATCATTTGCTGCTCTCCTCCGGAAGTATATCCAGCCTGCGAAGACCGGCGCACCTTGAGACGTGGGAAGTAGCTGTAGACCATCTCCAGGTCTGCCGCAATCGCCCCTCGCCCATCTCGGCGCGTGTAGGCTCCGGTCAACAGGTTCTCTTCCGTCGTCAGGTGCCCAAAGACGTGGCGCCCTTCCATGACCTGAATGCAGCCCCTCCGGACCAGGTCATTGGGGGTCAGCGCATCCACCCGGTTTCCATCAAACTCGATTGATCCCTTTGTCACCTCTCCACGCTCGGCACGGAGGAGGTTCGAGATCGCCTTGAGCGTTGTCGTCTTGCCTGCGCCGTTGGCTCCCAGCAGAGCAACGATGCTTCCGGGAGAGACCTCCAGCGATACACCCTTCAGCACCAGGATCACGTGGTTGTAGATCACCTCGATGTTGTTGACCGAGAGGAGCGACTGAGTGGAGGTCTGGGGCAAGGCGCTCATGAGATTTCAGGAAATGGGGGAGGAGGGCCCGGAGAGAGAAGCCTCTCTCCGGGAATGAAAATCAGAGGGCGCAACCGTTGCGCGGCGTGATGCCGTTCTCCTTGGCAAAGGCCATGGAGTCCTCCTCAATCAGAGCGTCAACCACAGCCAGATCCGGGCTCATGAAGTCTGTGACCAGGTTCCACTGCTTGGCTTTGGCATCCCACTGCTGGATGGCCGCTTGGCGCGGTCCAGCGTGGTTTTCACAGGTCACCTTCAGAGCGGAGGCAAAGCCGGGAAGTCCCAGCTCCGACCAGCGTCCGGCGGTGATCTCCAGTTGCTCGAGACCATCTCGCATGTGGACACCTCGGATTTCCTTGGTGCCGTGAATGTCCATGGCCTTGCGAATGGCCTCGGCGACATAGACGGCCTGCAGGACACCACGTCCGTAGAGCACCTCACCCACGCGGTCCTTCTCTCCTGCACCCTTGCCGGCATCGTAGACCCTGGTCCGGATTTCATCGAACAAGGGGAAGTCGCGGCGGGGTGCGGTGAAGGCACCGGCGAGGTAGCCGTCCGCAGAGTTTCCGGCCGGAAGTACGTCGTTCTCCGAACCAGACCACCAGATTCCGATGAAGCGATCCATCGGGTAGCGGACCGAAGAGGCCTCCTTGATGGCCACCTGGTTCATCACTCCCCAGCCCCACATCAACACCCAGTCCGGGCGCTCGCGGCGGACCTGCAACCAGGTTGCCTTCTGCTCCTGTCCGGGATGGTCGACTGGGAGCAACTGCAGGCTGAAGCCGTGCTTTGCAGAGAGCGCTTCCAGCGTGCGGATCGGCTCTTTCCCGTAAGCGGAGTTGTGATACACCAGGGCGATCTTCTTGCCCTTGAGGTTGCTCATCCCGCCTTCTTGCTGACCGATGTACTTGATGAAGATCGAAGCACCGTCCCAGTAGGTTCCAGGGAAGTTGAAGACCCAGGGGAAGACCTTCCCGTTGGCCGCAGAGGTTCGACCGTATCCCAGAGAAAGGACCGGGATCTGATCCACGCTGGCCTTGGGAATGAGCTGGTAGGTAATCCCGGTTGAGAGCGGGTTGTACACCAGAGCGCCGGACGGTGCCGTGTTCTTGGTGTTCTCGTAGCACTCCACCCCTTGCTGCGTGTTGTAGGCGGTCTCGCAGGGCACCAGCTTGACTGGGACCCCGTTGATTCCTCCATCACGCTCGTTAAGCAGAGTGAAGTAATCGGCAAAGCCGTTGGCCACCGGAATTCCGTTAGGTGCGTAGGGTCCGGTTCGGTAGTCCAGGCTGGGAACCACCAGTTCGTATGCCTGGGCACTGGCCAAGGCCAGCGGAAGGGTGGCGACCGCCAAGGCCGTCCGCAGGAATCGCTGCTTGAGACTCATTTGAATTTCTCTCCTTTGAGGTTTGCGCTCCTTGGTCTTTCTCAATAAGGGAAAGGCCAGAGCCGGAGCTTTTCTTTCATGATCTGCCAGAGCCGGGCAAGGCCGTGAGGCTCCAGGATCAGGAACGTTACGATCAGGATGCCCATCACCATGATCTCAACGTGCTTTGCGGTGACCACCTCCACGCCAATCCCGCCGACCATGAAGTTCTTCAGCAAGATCGGCATGAGGACCATGAAGGCCGCCCCGAGGAAGGAACCCAGGATCGTTCCGAGGCCTCCAATGATCACCATGAACAGGACGTAGAAGGACTGGTTGATGCTGAACGCTTCCGTGACTTCCGCCGCTCCCAGCCAGACTGAGAAGTAGAGGGAACCGGCCATTCCAACGTAAAACGAACTGACCGCAAACGCCAGCAACTTGGTGTGCAACGGGCGAATCCCGATCAGCTCGGCCGCAATGTCCATGTCCCGGATGGCCATCCACGAGCGCCCAATTCGTCCCCGGACCAGGTTCTTGGCCACCAGCGCAAAGACGACGGTAAAGAGCAGACAGAACAGGTACCGGGAGGTCGGGGTGGCCTCCGGGCCGGTAATCTGAACGCCAAACACTTCCATCCGGGTCGCGTTGATCTGCCCGGTGGCGTTGTAGTTGAAGAACCAGCCGACCTTGTTGAACAGCCACACGAGGAAGAACTGAGCCGCCAGCGTGGCCACAGCCAGGTAAAAGCCCTTGATCCGCAAGGAAGGCAGCCCGAACAGTACCCCCACCCCGGCGGTCACAAACCCGGACAGGACGACGATGATGATGAAGTTCAGGTCCGGAAAGGCGGTCATCAGCTTGTAGGTCGCATAGGCCCCGACGGCCATGAAGGCTCCGGTCCCCAGACTGAGTTGGCCACAGTAGCCGATGAGGATGTTCAGCCCCAGCGCGGCCAGCGTGAACACCAGCAAGGGGATGAACACGGCGTTGGCCCAGTAGTCGTCGATGACCATCGGCACTCCCAGGAAGGCCAGGAGGCCGAAGATCGTGAGCGAGATGCGATCCTGTCGGATCGGAAAGATCGCCTGATCGTCCGCGTAGGTGGATTTGAACTGTCCGGCTTCTCGATAAATCATGACTCACACCCGCTCAATGATCCGCTCTCCAAACAGCCCCTGCGGACGAAACAGCAGGAACACCAACGCGAGCATGTAGGCAAACCAGTTTTCGATGGCTCCTCCCACCAAAGGCCCAGCATAGATCTCGGCAACCTTCTCTCCCACACCAATGATCAACCCCCCGACGATTGCTCCGGGGACCGAAGTGAACCCGCCCAGAATGAGCACCGGCAGCGCCTTGAGGGCAATCAGCGAGAGCGAAAACTGAACTCCGGACTTGGAGCCCCACATGATCCCGGCCACAAGGGCAACGATCCCGGCCACCGACCAGACAATCACCCAGATGGTGTTGAGGGAGATGCCGACCGACAGCGCGGCCTGATGGTCGTCTGCGACGGCCCGCAGGGCCCGCCCGATCCGGGTTTTCTGGAAAAACGTGGCCAGCACCGCCACCAGCACCGCGGCAGTCACCGCGGCGACAACCTCCAGCTTCTCGATGTACAGGTTGTGGTGGTCCAGCAGGTAGTCCGAGGCCCCTTGAGGAATCCCGATGTCCAGAGGCTTGACGTCCGAACCAAACAGGATGTCTCCGACGCCTTCCAGTACGTAAGCCAACCCGATGGTTGCCATGAAGAGGATGATCGGATCCTGATTGACCAAGTGACGCAACACCAGGCGCTCAATCAGCCAAGCCACGGCAATCATCACCCCGATCGTCAGCAAAATCCCAAGCCACACGGGCAGGGCGAACCCGAAAAGTTGATACACCCAGCCATCTTCAGAGATGAAGTCGTAAAGCGCCAGTGCGGCAAACAGGCAGAGGACGCCCTGGGCGAAGTTGAACACTCCGGACGCCTTGAAGATCAGGACAAACCCCAGCGCCACCAGCGCGTACATCACGCCTGCCATCAGGCCACTGATCAAGGTTTCCGAGAAAAAAAGCAGGTCCATGTCTCTCCGTTGGGCCTCAGTCGTGACTCACGCCCAGATAGGCGTCGATGACTTCCTGGTTGGCGCGGACCTCATCCGGAGGCCCATCCGCGATCTTCCTTCCGTAATCGAGGACTGCGACCCGGTCGGAGATGTCCATGACCACGCCCATGTCGTGCTCAATCAGGATCATGGTGGTCCCGTACTCTTCGTTGATATCGAGGATGAAGCGACACATGTCCTGCTTCTCTTCCAGGTTCATCCCGGCCATTGGCTCATCCAGCAAGAGCAGGTCCGGTTCCATCGCCAGAGCCCGTCCCAGCTCGACCCGCTTCTGCAGGCCGTAGGGCAAGCGCCCGACCGGGACCTTGCGGATTGCCTGAATCTCCAGGAAGTCAATGATCTCCTCCACCTTCTCTCGGTGCTGCAACTCCTCTTCTCGGGCTGGTCCCAGGTGTAGCGCCTGCCAGAAGATGTTTTTGTGCATCTTCAGCAAGCGTCCGGACATCAGGTTGTCCAGGGTGCTCATGCCCTTGAAGAGGGCCACGTTCTGAAAGGTCCGGGCGATGCCCTGCTTGGCCGCCTCGTAGGGGCGCATCCGCTTCCGGTGCACTCCCCGGAAGGTGATTTCGCCTTCTTGCGGATGGTAGAAGCCGTTGATGACATTGAGCATCGAGGTCTTCCCGGCGCCGTTGGGGCCGATGATGGAAAAGATCTCGTGTTCCTTGACGTACAGGCTGATGTCTGAGAGCGCCTTGACGCCGCCAAAAGAGAGGCTGATGTGGTCCACGCTCAGCAGCTGTTCTCCGATTGGGTGCCTCCGTTCGCTCATGCGGCCGCCTTCACCGACTCGGTCACGCGCTTGCAGTCGCGAATCGCCAGGTCTGCTCGGATGGTGCCCTTGCGCCCGTCCTCAAAAGTGATCTGAGCCTCGATTTGGCAGTGGTCCTGGCTGGGGTCGTAGAGCGCGGCAATCAGGGGTCCGTAGCGCTCGTCGATGATGTTGCGCCGCACCTTGCTGGTGCGGGTCAACTCGCCATCGTCAGCGTCCAACTCCTTGTGAAGCAGCAGGAAGCGGGCGATCTGGGAGTTGCGCAGCTTCTCGTCACGGGCGAGGTCCGCGTTCACGGACTCCACACACTCCTGAATCAGGTCGTAGACTTCCGTGCGGGCCGAGAGGTCGGTGAATCCGGAGTAGGCCAGCCCGCGGCGCTCGGCCCAGTTCCCCACAGCGTTGAGGTCGATGTTGATGAAGGCGGTGGCATACTCCCGGCCGTCACCGAAGCAGACGACATGCTTGATGAAGGCGAAGAACTTGAGCTTGTTCTCGATGTACTTGGGGGCAAAGAGGGAGCTGTCGCTCATGCGGCCCACGTCCTTGACGCGGTCGATGATCTTCAGGTGCCCCTCGTTGTCGAAGAATCCGGCATCCCCGGTAGCCACCCAGTTGTCTTCAGACTTGGTCTTGGCGGTCGCTTCCGGGTTCTTGTGATACGCCTGAAAGACTCCGGGGCTGCGGTAGAACACCTCACCAGAGTCATCAATGCGCACCTCGACTCCCGGAGTCGGCGGCCCCACGGTGTCGGAGCGCACCTGACCGTTGGGCTGGGCGCAGATGAAGACCGAGGCCTCCGTCTGTCCATAGAGTTGTTTGATGTTGATCCCGAGCGAGCGGAAGAAGGCGAACAGCTCCGGACCAATGGCCTCTCCGGCCGTGTAGGCCACCCGGATGCGGCTCAGACCGAGCACGTTCTTCAGCGGCCCGTAAACACAAAGCTCGCCCAAGGCATAAAGCAGCCGGTCGGAGGCAGAGACGGATTTGCCGTCAAGGATGTCCGTGCCGCAACGGCGCGCCACCGCCATGAAGGTGTTGAAGAGCCACTGCTTCAACGCGCCCGCGTCTTCGATGCGGATCATCACCTGGGTGAGCATGCGCTCATAGACCGAAGGGGGCGCAAAGTAGTAGGTCGGGCCGATTTCCCGCAAGTCGGTGAGCACGGTCTCCGGACTCTCCGGGCAGTTGACGCAGAAGCCGGCGACGTAGGCCTGCCCAATGGAGAAGACGTTGTCTCCTACCCAGGCCATGGGCAGATAGGCCAGAGTCTCCTCCTGATCGGTGAGTTGGTCGAAGTCTCGGCCCACCTCTCCGCTGAAGATCAGGTTGCCGAAGCTCAGAGACACGCCCTTGGGCAGCCCGGTGGTTCCGGAGGTGTAGAGCAGGATGGCAATGTCCTCGGACTTCCCCTGCGCGATGTCGGCCTCCAACTCTCCCGGATGCTCCCGGAGGTAGGCTGCGCCTTTCTCCTGGACGCTCTCGTACAGGTGCAGGATCGGCTGGTCGTAATGCCGCATCCCGCGAGAATCGTTGTAGATCACCGCCTCCAGCATCGGACAACGATCCCGGATTTCGAGCATCTTGTCCGTCTGCTCCTGATCCTCAACCACGGCAAAGCGCACGTCCGCGTTGGTGAGGACGTGGATCATCTCTTCGGCAACAGAGTCTTGATAGAGCGGCACCGGCAGGGCGCCTACGGCCTGGGCGGCGACAATCGCCCAGTAGAGGTGGGGTCGGTTGTCCCCGACGATCGCGACCGCGTCTCCTCGACGCAATCCCATGGACTTCATTCCAGCAGCCAGACGCAAGATCGCCTCCTTGGTCTCCGACCAGGTCCACGTCTGCCAAATTCCCAGGTCTTTTTCGCGATATGCCGGGCGTGTCCCTCGCTGTTGCGCATGCTCCAGCAACAGCTTGGGGAAGGTGTCTGGGACAGATGTCCCAACGGGCCTCACAGTGATTTCCTCCAAAAGTCAAAACAGTCCAAAAACCGGGAACGATTCTCCCGGATAACCAAAAAAAGGCAAGGGTTTTTACCGGTTTGCCCCGAACTGCCCCTGAATTGACCTCTTGGAACACGCAATGCATCCCCTAAAAAAGGTCAGACCTCAGGGCATCCTCACGCTCGATGCCCCCAAACATTTTTTCCCTGCATTTTTGATGGAGTCACCATGAAGGCATCACGTCTGCTCGCCCTCTCATCCACCCTCTTTCTGCTGGGTGCCAGCACTCTCTTTGCCGAAAGCCGCATCCGCCTCAACACCGCCATCAGCACCTCCAGTGAGGATCCGTCTCTAGGA
>JAYPUA010000004.1:123676-135496 GCA_038133845.1 Deltaproteobacteria bacterium | reverse complement strand
GAGTCCGAAGGCAAGCACACTCTGACCACCGTGGGGCTCGGGTTCCTCTTCTGATCCGACCGAGCTGTTCTCATAAAAAAAGCCCTGCTCCTCTTCTTGAGAAGCAGGGCTTCCACGCCTCAAGCGCCTCAAGTGTCCTGGGAGGTTACTCCTTCGAGGACGCCCAGACCAGCCCCAATCCCAGCACCACCAAACTGCCGCCGACTCCGGCAATTAGCGCCGTCACGGCCAGCCCCAGCTCGAGGGTGGAGGCGGTGACCGTCCCGACCCCCAACTCTGCGATCAGGCCGTGGGCAGTTCCGGACCAGGCCATTCCCCGAGCAGGGCCTTCCAGCGGATGCATGCGGTCGAACCCGGTCCAGTAGCGTCCTTCCACAGGGAATTTATGAACTCCGGCGGGATAGACCTGGCCTTTGTATTCCACATCCTGCTCCAAGGAGATCGTCTGGGTTCCGTGTAGCACATGGTAGCCGATGGTCGCCATCTGGTACATGTACTCCGAGGCCGTGTTGACCAGCGGATCTTTCGGGTCAAGCTCCGAGGACCTCACCGGATAGCCCCAGTCCTCTGTGAGGAGCCTCATGATCGCCCGGGCCCCTTCGGTCTTTCCGCGGTCGATCAACTCCCCTTGGTCATTGTAGGACAGCAGCACGTTCTGTGCGGCGCTGAAGGACTGCAGCGACTTGTATCCGGCCTGGATCTGGGTGAGCGCGTAGCCCGAACCCAGAAGGAAGGCCACGCCAATGATGGCCACCAAATATCCGAGTGTCTTGAATCGTCCCATGGAGTCCCCTTCGGTTGACGGTTGGACGGAAAACGCGGCCTGCTGGGAGGCAAGACCACGGACTCAGTCTACCGAAACAAGGAGGGCAACAAATCCGCAAAACCGCTTACGTAGCGGTACGCAGATCCAGGCCGGGTTTGGAAGTGGGCTTCGAGGTCAGGATTTGAGCCGAACCCGGATGGCCTCGGCGTGAGCGAAAAGCTGCTCTTCCTCGGCAAACCGGATGATCGCCGGGCCTTGGCGGGTGAGACGTTCCGGAGAGTACTGGAGGACGGAGCTGGTCTTGATGAAATCCTCTACCCCCAGCGGAGAGGAGAACTTGGCACACCCGGAGGTGGGCAGGGTGTGGTTGGGTCCGGCAAAGTAATCTCCCACCGGCTCCGGAGTGTAGGGCCCGAGGAAGATCGCTCCGGCGTTGCGGATTCGAGCGAGGTCCTCCATCGGGTTCTGCGTGAGGACCTCCAGGTGCTCTGGAGCCAACTCGTTCAAGGCATCGAAGGCCTCGTCGAGGTCCTGGACCACAATCAGGGCTGAACGCGAGGCAAAGGAGGCTTCGATGATCTCCCGGCGTGGCAGGGTGGGAACCAGCTCCTTCAGTCGCGCGGCGACGGCCTCCGCCTGTGCAGCGTGTGTGGTCACCAGAATCGCCCCGGCTTCCGGATCGTGCTCTGCCTGAGACAGCAGGTCACGCACAAGATACTCGACCGAGACATCCGCCTGATCGCAGACAATCAGGATCTCGCTGGGGCCGGCAAACGAGTCGATGCCTACCAGCCCGTAGACCTGACGCTTGGCCTCGGCGACATAGGCATTTCCCGGACCGGTGATCTTGACCACTTTCGGGATCGACTCGGTCCCGTAAGCCAAGGCCCCGACCGACTGCGCTCCACCGAGGGCATACAGCTCATTCACGCCACAGAGCGCAGCGCTGGCCATCACCAGCGGGTGAGGGGTCCCGCTGTCGCGCCCCGGAGGAGAGACCATCGCAATCCGAGGGACTCCGGCGACCTGGGCGGGAATCACGTTCATCAGCAGGGAGGAGGGGTACACCGCGCGGCCTCCCGGGATGTAGACTCCGGCGCTATCCACCGCTGTGACCTTCCAGCCGAGCACGGTCCCGTCCGGATGAAACTCCAGCTCGCTCTGCCTTCGCTGGCGCACGTGAAAGTCCCGGATGTTCTGTGCGGCCTCTTCCAGCACTTCCCGAAGCTCGGGATCCAGGCCCTCCAGCGCCTGCTGCATCACGCTCTCCTCAACCCGGAACTGCTCCAGCACCACTCCGTCAAAGCGCTCCGTGTATTCTCGAACCGCGTCGTCGCCTCGCTTGCGGACGGCCTTCAGGATGCTCTGCACCGCCTCCGAGACATCGGATTCGCTCTCTGCGGCAAAGACCTCCTGAAATGCGTCAAAGCCTTGAAAAATTTTAACTTCCATGAGGGTTCCCAAAAGGCTTCAGGTTGAAGAGATCGTCTTGGACAAGGCGGCTTCCAAGGGGAAACAGGCGTTGGACAAACAGGTCTTCCAGTTTAGAAAACCTGGGGGCAAACACAATTCAATTGCGTCCGGAGGCGGAGGTGTTAGGCTCTGGAACGAAGCTTGGGACAGGCCACTCTCGAGGCCTCGGATCGGAGAATTGCTGCTGCCACGCGTCCCAGAGTTGCTCGATGGAGCGTCCTGAGCGTGGATGCGTCCACTCCGGAGACAGGAGGCTCATCGGTAGCAGCACAAAGCTGCGCCGTTCCATCTCTGGATGTGGAACCTGCAGGTGGGGCTGGTGGATCACGGAGCGCCCGTAGGCAAGAATGTCGATGTCGATGGTCCGCGAGCCCCAGCGCTCCGTGCGGGTCCGGCCCAGCACGTTCTCGATCTGCAGGCAGGCCTCAAGCAGTGCCGAGGCCTCCAACTCCGTGCGGCCTGAGACCACCTGGTTCAGGTAGGGCGGTTGCCGCATTCCGGCGAGCGGATCGCTCTCGTAGATGGGAGACTCCCGGAAGTCCCCCAGCGGCAGCTCCTGCAGTGCCTGCCGGGCTTGGGCAAGAAATCCGGACCGATCTCCCAGGTTGCTGCCCAGGCCCAAAAAAACGTACTCCACACCAACTCCTGCATTCATGATTCGCATCATCTCCGGACGTCATCGCGGACGACGACTTCAGGTCCCCGAAGGACGTGGCGTGCGTCCAACAACCGACCGGGTGAGAGAGGCACTGTTCAGCATGCTCGATCATGCCCTGCAGTGGCAAGACAAGTGGGTGCTCGACCTGTTTTCCGGAAGTGGTGCCCTGGGGCTGGAAGCCCTGAGCCGTGGTGCCCGGAAGGCCTGGCTGGTGGAGGCCTCCCGGAAGCACGCCTCCGTGCTCAAACGCAACCTGGAGGCACTGAGGCTGGAGGCCTGCGAAGCCCAGTTGGTGCACGCCCGGGCCGAGGTCTGGCTCCCCAAATTCCGCAACCCGGAGCACCACATCTGTGTGATCTTCTGTGACCCTCCTTACGAGTCTGAACTCTATGAGCGCCTGCTCCCGCAGGTCGCCTCTTCGGAGGAGATCCCGGGGGGGTCATGGGTGGTGGTCGAGTCTCCGGAAACAAAAGCGTTCAAGTTTCCAAGCTCTCTGATTCTGCGCCGGGAAAAGCGTTACGGATCGGTCAGGCTTCAGCTCTTGGAGAAACTCCGGGAGACGTCTCCAGACGGTGAAGGCGTCGTTCCAGAAGACGCTTGACCTGCCGTTGCTTGGCATCGGAGAAGCGGTAGCGCACCAGCAGCAAGGCGGCCAGCAGCAGGAAGCCTCCAACCCCGGGACCAAACAGCCAGGCCAGCGCCTCGGAGACCTCCGGAGTCTGCTCCGTGTTGGGCACGAAGCCGATCGCCGAGAGCACGCTCCCGGTGCCAAAGAAGGCGGCCGCTCTCGCAGTCTTTGAGGCAAAACGCCAGACCCCAAAGTAGACCCCGGCCCGCGACGCTCCGGAGCGGAGCTGGTCGTAGTCGATCACGTCCGTGAGGATCGAGTCCAGCAGAACCACCGATCCGACACACGCCCCCAGCACACCTCCGGCAACGATCAAGGTGAGCCAGAAGCTCTCTGCCGGAAAGAACGGGTAGGTCAGGCTGGTTCCCAATCCGAGCAAGGAGACGCCCCAGAGGAGCGGCTTCAGCTTTCCCAAACGCTCCGAGGCCTTGACCCAACCGACGAGGGAGAGGGTCAGGATCAGCATGAAGGTCGCCAGCAACAGCCCGACCTGCTCTTCCGTGAAGCGGAGGCGGTAGAGGTAGTAGTAGCGAGCCAGGGTGGAGTTGATGGAGACCCCGAATGTGGCGATCACGTAGGCCCCCAGCAGCGGCCCAAAAGCCGGGTTGCGGAGCGCTTCGCGCAGTTGCCGGATCAGCGGCTGGGACGAGGCGGCAGCGGCCTCGGGTTCAGCGTTCCGGGTCGCCCTCCAGGCAAGCAGGGAGGTGAGCAGCACCAGCGCGCCGATGACCAGCCCGGCCCGAGTCATGGCGACGACTTGCGCTTGCCCCTCCTCGGCTCCGGCCAGCAGAACTCCAGGAAGGCCGGCGGCCACGATCGCCCCGACGTTTCCGAAGGCGAACCTGAGCGCAAAGAGCACGGAGCGCTCGTTTCGGTCTTCAGTCAACTCCGAAGCCATGGCCATGTAGGGCACCGAGAGCACGGTCAGGGCGGTGTTCAGCAGCATGTAGGCCCCCAGCAGCCAGAGAAAGCGTGCCCCCTGAGACTCCAGGGCCGGAGGCGCAAAGAGTAGCACCAGTGAGCCGGCAAGCAGCACGGAGCCCCAGAGGAGATAAACCCGGCGTCCTCCCAACCGCGGCCGAGTGCGATCCGAGAGGGTGCCCATCAGCGGATCGGTCACCGCGTCCCAAAGCAACCCGAGGAATCCGGCAAGCCCAGCCCAGAGCGGATCAAGGCCCACGGCGTCGGTGTAGAAGCTCAGGAGGTAGAGTCGGAGGAGGATTTCAACCGCGTTGATGCCGGTTTCTGCGCTGGCATAACCGAAGCGGGTGAAGCGGGAGAGAGGGCGGGAACGCATGCGGGTTTTCCAGGAAAACGGCGCGGTCCCCGCCGGAAAGAGGTTCAGGCCAGTCCGCCTTCGTAGACCTTGAAGCGCGGGTGGATGTGCCGGGGCTCGTTGTGCAGAAAACGCTCCCACTCCAAGTGAACCGAAGTGTCGTAGCCCTGCTGATGAGCCTGCTGCCGCAACTCCATCTGAAGCTGTTCCAGCAGTTTGGAATCCCAAAGCTCGGGTTCGTGCTTGAGATTCCGGTGCAGCACCTGATAGACCAGCTTCAGGTCTTGCACGGGAAAATGCTTGAGCAGAGTGGTGCCCATGATTCCCTCCTGTTTTTAAGGTGAGCGATTGCTCAAGAGCCGAGGATGTCGGGGATCCCCAGCCAGACGCTGGCCACCAGCGCGACGAAGACCAGGGTCAGTCGCGCCATGCGGTCCATCTCCTGCTCGTTTTGCTCGGTCGGCTCGGCCTTCCAGCGCTGATAGCGTCGGAGCAGCTCGTACCCGGAGGCCGCGACGCCCACCACTCCGGCGAGTACGATCAGCCACTGATTGGCACTCACGGTCGCCCCAGCCTGACGGTCAGCGGCCAACGCCCTTCCCGCGGCGTCTCCGGAGTGCCCCAGGCCTCAAGGAGCCGGGGTTCCCATTCGATCACCGGATCCACCCCGTGGGCCTGGAAGAAGTTCCAGGTTGCCGACCAACTTCGCAGGTAGCCCAGCAGGTGCTCAAGCGTCCAAGAGGTCCGGATCTCAAAGTCTGGAACCGGCTCTTCTGCAAAGGGAAAGTCCAAGGTGGCATAGGCGGTCTCCACCAAACGTCGCTCCGCATCCCAGAACGCTCCAACTTGCTCATGGTAAAACCGATCTACCAGCTTGTCCACCCCCGGAGTGAAGCGGGGCAGGTTGTAGGTCCAGCAGGCCAGGCCGCCTTGGGGATGGAGCACCCGTCGCACCTCGGCATAAAAGCGCTCTTGGTCGAACCAGTGGAGGGCCTGGGCCACCGTGATCAGGTCGACCGTTCCGGGAGAAAGCTCCGGCAGCTCCTCTGCCGCTTGCATGAAGCGCACGTTCTCGGGAGCCTGGGCATTTTGCAGCTGGCGGGGGCTGGGATCGCTGGCGACAACCTCCCGGAAAGACGACGCCAGCCCCTGGGCGGCCTGGCCGTTTCCGGTTCCGGCATCCCAGGCCAGCTCGTGGCGCGGGAGCGCAGCATGCAGAAAGGCAAAGAGGGAATCCGGATACCGAGGCCGATGCGCCGCATAGGTCGCCGCCTGCCGGGAGAACCGGTCCTTGAAGCTCACAGGTGCTTTCTCCAGGCAGGATGCAGGATGACCGGATCGGGATACTCGATTCCGCGCGCCTGACGCTCCTGAGGCGTGAAGCCGACCAGTCGGTGGACCTCGGCAGGAGGAACGTCCTGCAGCTCCGGGAGCCAGTGCTTGACGTACTCCCCGCGAGCGTCGTAGCGCTGCGCCTGAGCCATGATGTTGAAGGTCCGGTTCTCCCGGGGATCGTTCCCGATGCCGGCCACGTAGTTCCAGTTTCCCCAGTTGCTGCAGACGTCATAGTCGATCAGCAGGCTCTGAAACCACTCGGCTCCGGCTCGCCAGTCCTGCCGGAGGTCCCGGACGAGGAAGCTCGCCACGTTCTGCCGTCCTCGATTGGACATGAACCCGGTAGTGGCCAGTTCACGCATGTTGGCATCGATCAAGGGGATGCCGGTGCGTCCGATGCACCAGGTTGTGAACAGCTCATCCACGCCGCCATCGCTGAGGTAGTTCCGGATGCCCCCCAGACGAAACAGCCGGGTGCCGTACTTGCGGGCGACCCAGCGGAAGTACTCCCGCCAGAGCAACTCAAAGATCATCCAGTAGGTGGAGTCGTTGCGGGCGACCTTGGCCTCGTAGCGGCGAATCTCGGCATGGATCCAGCGTGGCGAGAGGCACCCGGTCGCCAGCCACGGAGAGAACTTGCTGGAATAATCCGCTCCGAGCATCCCGTTGCGGGTCTCCTTATAGCGGCTCAGCAACTGCTTCTCCCAGAAGTATTCCTGCAGACGTTGTCGCCCTGCGGTTTCTCCTCCGGAGAAGTTCAGGACTGCCCGGGTCTCCTCGACGGGCTCGGCCAGCCCCAGCTCCTTCCAGGAAGGAAGGTCTCCCAGGTCCAACTCTGCAGGAAGGGACGGGAGCGCTTTGGGCGGTGGAAGCGGACGTCCGATCCGGCAGTGCTTCTCGACCGAGCGGCGAAACTGTCCGAAGACGTCCGGGAGCTGCTGCACCGTGAAGGGCAACTCCGACTCGAGATACAGCTGGTTGCCTTCGTAGAGCTGGATCTCCGTCGCGTTCAGCGACTTGGCCAGCTGCTGCTCGACCATCGCCTCGTCGTAGGCAATCTCGGCATTGGCGTAGACCACCTCGGCGTTGACCTGCCGAGCCAGCTCCGGAATCACCACCTCCGGCTCGCCCAAGCGAATCAGCAGGTCCGAGCCCAGCCGACGCAGGGAGTCTCTGAGGTCGAGGACACCTTCTCGCTGAAACTTGGCCCGGTGAGCTCCGGTCTTGGGAAATCCGAACTCCGTTGCCTCGAAGCTTCGGGGGTCGAAGCAGTACACTGGGAGCAGTTGGGGGTGTCGAGAGGCCGCCTGGAGCGCAGGGTGGTCGTGCAGACGCAGGTCGTTGCGAAACCACAGGATGGCATTTCCGGACGTTTTTGAACTCATAGGTGAAATTCTCGAAAGACGGTACTGGCGGCCTGATGAACGATGGCATGCCTGCGTGCAAGCGCCGGGACATCCGTGCTGTAGCCTCCGCCGATCACCGAGGCCACAGGGACTCCCGCCCGGGCACAGGTTCGGAACACAAACAGGTCTCGCTGATAGAGGCCCTCCGAAGTCAGGCAGAGCTTGCCCAACGGATCGTCACGATGCGGGTCGGCGCCGGCGTTGTACATGACCAGGCCCGGTTTGAACGCGGCCACTAGATCCGGAAGCCGGGAGCCCAGCTCCTTCAGGTAGGCCTCGTCCTCCAGCCCAACCTCCAGGGGCACATCCAGATCACTCTGCTGCTTGCGGAACGGGAAGTTGGCCTGACAGTGCATGGAGAAGGTGAACACGTTGGGTTCGCTCTGATGAATCCAGGCCGTGCCATCACCTTGGTGAACATCCAAATCGACAATCAGCACCCGGTGCACCTGCCCCTCTTGCTGCAGCAAACGAATGGCCACCGAGACATCGTTGAAGATGCAAAAGCCCGATCCAAAATCAGGGAAAGCATGATGAGTGCCGCCTCCGGAATTGCAGGCGATGCCGTATTGAAGAGCCAGCCGCGCGGCGAGCAGAGTCCCTCCGGCAGCGGTCAGCGTACGCCGCACCAGCGCCACGGTCCAGGGGAGTCCGATCCTCCGCAAGGCCTTGCGGTCCAAGGTCCCAGTCACAAACGCCTCAATGTATTCCGGAACATGCACGCCTTGCAGGATCGCGCGGTCGACCATCTTCGGGATTCGCAGCTGCTCCGGACGGATGATGGTCTCCCGGAGCAGGTACTCTCGAAGCAGAGTGAACTTGCTCATCGGGAAGCGGTGCTCCCGGTCCCAGTCGGGGACATCGTAATGAGGGTTGTGAACGATGGGCAGCCCTGCGGCTGGCGTGGCGTGCCCGCTGGCAGGAAACATGGCTCAGGCCAATTGAGGAAGGTCTCGCTGGTAGAGCCGGAGTTGGAATTCCGGGACCATCGCAAAGAGGTGGTCAAAGATGTCCGCCATGACCCCTTCATAGTTCGCCCAGGCGGTGTCCGAGCAGAAAGCGTAGATCTCCAGCGGCACCCCATGCTCTCCGGGAGCAAGCTGCCGGACCAGCAAGGTCATGTCCTGGCGGATCATCGGGTGCGCTCTCAGGTAGGCCAGGGCGTAGGCCCGGAAGGTTCCCAGGTTGGTCAGCGCGCGTGAAGGGTCCGGACGGCGAACCACATCTTCACGCTTGGCCTTCAGATATTCGGAGAGCAACGGCAGAGACTGCAAGCGGTCCAGCAAGGCCTCATCGCAAAACCTCACCGACTGCAGGTCCAGCCGCAGAGAGCGCTTGATGCGACGCCCTCCGGATTCGCTCATGCCCCGCCAGTTCTTGAACGAGTCGCTGATCAGGGCGTAGGTGGGAATGGTGGTGATGGTCTTGTCCCAGTTCTGCACCTTGACCGTGGTCAGGGCAACCTCCAGAACGTCCCCATCTGCACCGTACTTGGGCATCTCAATCCAGTCTCCGGGCATCACCATCCGGTTGGCGATGAGCTGAACTCCGGCAACAAAGCCCATCACGGTGTCCTTGAAGACCAGCAACAGAACGGCCGTCAGCGCACCGAGCCCGCTGATCAGATACAGCGGAGACTTGTTCAGAAGCAGCGCCAGCGCAAGGATCGCCCCGAAGAAGTAGAGCAACAGCTTGAGCACCTGCACGAAGCTGGTTCCGGGAATGCGACGAGCCAGAGCGGTCCGCTGGTAGAGCCGCAGCACTGAAGAGAGCAGAGCGTTGAGCAGCAGCACCGATTGCAGCAGCAGCAGCAGCTGCAGGAGGACCGTGACTCCGGGCAGGATCCACGCTTCTGCTCCGAGAAACGCGACCCGCAGCGCGTAGGCCAGCGCGTAGGGCAACAGTCGGAGCAGGTGCAGGAAAACCTTTTCCTCAAAGAGGATGTCGTCCCAGTCAACTGCGGTGTTCCGGACCAGCTGTCCGAGCCCCTTCAGGAGTACTTTGCGTAGCACCAAATGAACAGACCACGCCAACAAGAGCAGTGCACTGAGCGCCAGGCCGAGGGCCACCCACTCGGCGCTTTGCTCAGCAATTCCCTGGTGAGTCAACTGCTGAACCAGGAGATCCGGGAAGGAAAAAGCAGAGGTGTTCATTCTGAGGAGGTGAGTGCGATGCGGGTTTCCGAAAGCAGCGACCGGGGGACCTCGATCCGGGCCTGCTCACCGAGTTCGGCAAAGAATCCTTCGGTCCGGGTGAAGACTTCAAGGCGCAGGATCGGTTCCGGCTCAAGGATTTTCCAATCAAGATAATGATCCGAGTCCGGAAGTGCAAATCCACGCGCTTCCACCTCCAGAACCAGTTGATCTCCTGGGGCTTCCTGAACCTTCCAGTGCTCGGGGGCAACCGAGCTGAGGATCTCGATCTGCTGCACGCCGGGAGCAACCTTCAGCGAGCGCATGTGGTCTTCATAGAAGGGGCGACGCGTCAGGTAAAGCCCCAGCATCACGCCCAAGGCAACCAACAGCCCTACACCGAGGCGCCGCTTGGCCTGAGACGTCATTGGGCGCAACCGCTGTTCGGCAACGGGAGGCTGCAGGATCCAGTCGTAGAGGATCAGCATCACGATCCACAGGCTGCCCAGGGCCCACAGCGCGTCGGTGAAGAAGTGTCCTCCTTGTGCCATGCGGGCCATGCTCATCAGCGCCCCGTATCCCAGCCCCAGCCCCAGAAAACCCAGCGCCAGCTTGCGGGAATGATTCCAAAAGACCACTCCGGTGCTGAACACGAACCCCATCGTGCAGTGTCCGCAGGGGAACGAACGTCCCTTGCCCGGAACTCCGAGGGTCAGCGGTGGTTGATAGGTCCAGGGGCCGCCAAACTGCTGGACCTCACGCGGTCTTGGGCGTCCGGTGTGTTCCTTGAGAATCCCGTTGACCAGAATTCCGGCACCGAGGATGGGAATCAGCGCATATGTCAGCAGGTAGGGCCGCCAGCGGGCCCATTGCTCGTGTTGAAATCCGCGGTACCAAAGGAACCACGCTCCAAGCATGAAGAGAAATCCCGGGACGGTGCCCCACTGATAGAGCCAGCGCCACGGTTGAGCCTCCGAGAGGTACCAGCCCTGCTGAGCATCGTAGAGCAGAGAGGCCAGACGCAGGTCCGCCTGCACCGACTCCAGCCCCCAGGTCGCCAAGACCAAAAGGAGCAGCAGCAGCAGCAGGCGCAGGGCTCCTCGGACTCTCAAGGCGCGGGAAGCCTGCTGCAGGTCTTCGGAAAGGGGGGCGGAAGGGCTCACGGAACTGGTTCAAAAAATTCGCTCATGACCTGCACGTACAGGTCTCTTGCCCGGGTGAAGGCCCACGCGGAGAACAGCCCGCCCACCGGAGTCATCCCCAGAAGAATGGGAGGGTCCTGGAAGGCAATGGAACGCATTCCCAAAAAGATGGCCATCACTCCCAGCAGCAGCAGGAAGCACCACCCGGCAAATCGAAGTTCCCAGTAGGCCGGGACGCTGCTGGGATAGATGCCGTTGAAAAGGACATAGAATCGCTGCTGGGAGACCTTCAGCAGGTGGTGGTGAATCCAGTGCAGGAGCGCCCAGGTGGGGAAGATGATGCCGAGGCCGTCGCTCAGCCAGTGGTGAGCCGTCATGACCCTGGCAGCGCCCATGGCGATTGCGCCGCCCAGGACAAGCAGCCCCAGCACAACCGCACTGAGCCTGTGACTCCAGCGAGGTTGCGGATGAAACCAGAGCAGGTAGGCTGGAATCAGCAATGCGAGCACCGCCGCCGTGTGTCCGCTGGGGAAGCTGCCGTAGTAGATCCCTTCAGTGACAAAATGCGGTCCGAACTCGAACCAGGCCGTGTAGGGCCAGTCCCCGGACCAGACTTCGTAGGGTCGGGCTCGTCCAATCACCCACTTGAGCCCGTGCACCTGCCCCAACGCTCCAGCGAGCGCGGCGAGGATCACAAAGGTCAGCATCGGTCTCCAGACCTTGAGGCCTTCGGGGACCGCACGTCTTCCGGCGACCAGGTACAGCGCCAACGCTACCAGCAGGAAGACGATCGCCGGATCGCTTCCGCCCGGGAGGTCTCCTTCAAACAGGGTCCGGCGCATCCACTCTCCAAAGACCGGGTCCCGGTGCTCATGCAACCACAGGGTCCACTCCACATCCAACACGCTCAGGGCGACCAGCACTACGCCAGCCAGCCCGAGGAGTCCCCAGAGGACGTAGTCCCTGGAGACTTCGGGAATGTGAGGAGGTTCGAGTCCGGAAGG
>JAYPUA010000004.1:98185-123576 GCA_038133845.1 Deltaproteobacteria bacterium | reverse complement strand
AAGAGGTCGCTTCAGCGGCAACCAGAGCACGGAACATCCTGAACAATCCCGGAAGAAATGACCAGAGAGGGGCTCTTGGAAACTCCGGAAGCGCCACCCGCAGAAGGAAAAACGGTCGCAGGCAGGGGCTCAGGGGCGATCGTAGGGGTACTGAAATTCGCAGGGCGAGCCGTCCAGGTTTTGGGTCTGCCCGGGAGAACAAACTGAGGAGTTGTTGCGGTACGCTCGGCAAGGATAGAGGGCTTCCTCCAAGAAGGTGCTGTAATTGGGGACCACCGCTCCGCGCTGGCCATCGTGGAAGGGGAAGATCGCGCCATCAATCACCAGAAAGCTGGTGGCTCCGCGTTGCAGAATATTGGGACAGATCCGGGCAATTTCCAGCGTCTTTGCATCCGGAAAGGTCGGGCGTCGCTCCGCACACCCGGACAGAGCAAGCACTCCCAACAACAGCCCGGTGAACATCTTCATTCAGACCCGGAGAGCAGTCGGCGCACTTCGCTGAGGTGTCTGGAAGTACAGACCGCAATCACGCGATCGCCTACCTGCACGTGAGTTCCACCAACCGCCACGCTCCAGTAGCCATCATGCTTGACACCTCCAATCAGGATCTGGTGGTCCTGAAAATAGCTGGCCAGCTTTCGCAGCGGACGTTTGGTGATTGGCGAGTTTTCCTTGGCAACCAGCTCCACGACCTCCGCATCGACTCCGTGCAGATGCGCCACGGCCAGCAGTTCGTTCCTCCGGATGAACTTCAGAATCTCGTTGGCTGCGGAAATCTTCACGTTCAGGGCGATGTCCAGCCCGATGGTTGAGGCCAGCACCAGCAAGTCTTCCTTGTTGACCAGCGCGATGGTCTTCCCTTTCTCTCCAGAGTGGTCCCGGTTGTCCCGATTCATCAGGTGCTTGGCCAGCAGACAGCTGATGATATTGGTTTCATTGTCTCCTGTGGTGGCAATGAACGTGGAGCTGTCCAGAATTCCGGCGTTGATCAGGGTGTTCAAGTCAGTGCCATCCCCGTTGAGCACCTGAGTGTAGGGGAGCTGAGCTGCCAACTCCTCAGCGGCTCTGGCATCACGCTCAATCAGGCGAACTTCCACCGAGCGCTGGAGCAACTCGGCAACCCGCTTCCCGATCAGCCCTCCTCCCAGAATCAGCAGGCGGTTGACTGCATTTTGCTGAAGGTCCATCAGGGACATCAACTGCGGCATGTCTTCGGTGCGAGCCAGGATGAAGACCTGATCTCCTGGCTGAATGACCGTCTCCGCCTGTGGGATGGTCGTGGTAATGCCCCGCGCCAGAGCGACGATTCGGAAGTCGAATGTCTGGTACTGCATGGCCAGCTCGCGAGGGGTCTGCCCGGAGAGCAGGGAGTCTTCACGGACCCTCAGCGCCAGCACCTGCATGTTTCCGTCACCGACATCCGTGAGGTCGTTGCAGGAAGCCCGCTTGGTCAACTGCTCAATCTCCTTGGCCACCAGTTCCTCCGGATGAACCATCAGGTCGATCTTCAGCAGCTCCGGAGGGAGGACGCTTCCGGCGTCGAACTCCAACGAGCGGACCCGGGCGATCTTGCGCTTGATGTTGAAGCGGTCTGCAATGAGCGCGGACATCATGTTGGTCGCGTCATCGTTGGTGGCCGCGATCACGTAGTCCATCTCCTCCGCTCGGACCGCCTTCCAGCTGGCCACACGCATCGCATTTCCCAGACGCACGTCGGCTTCCAGACTGATCTGGGCCTCTTCCACCAGCTCCGGATCTGACTCGAGGATGCTCACATCCGACCCTTCATCCAGCAGGCGCTTGGCCAAGTGCATGCCTACACCTCCCAAGCCAATGATCAGGACTCTGTCACGACTTCGGGCCATGCTGCTTCTCAGATGGTGAGTTCATATTGGGTCAGCCGGGAGTGCTGATGGAGTGGGTTTTTTGAGGAGAGGTCCACTTCGTAGAAGTTCTCTGCCTGCCCCACGGAAACGGCGTCGTAGATGTCCTCGGGGCGGTGACCGTTGAGGATGCACTGCATGATCGCGTTTCCGATCCATCGCTCGATCTTGAGGACAACGGTCTTCTTGCGGAGGCGTCCCTGATCATCGCGGTTCAGCACACTGGGGATGGTGTTGGTGGTGATGAACTGGTTGAGGTAGGGCGAGTGCAGGTTTTCACGGGCCTCCGGGGAGATGTAGGTATGCGTGCAGTAGAAGAAGATGCTCGCCGGGCGGCAGCGCTCGCTTTCCCCAAGCGCCCGGATATTTGCCGCCAGAGTGCCCCCGGTACGAACCATGTCATCCAGGATGAAGACGTCCCGGTTCTTGAGCAACTCCACATCTTCGTTCAGATCCAGCGCCACGTCTCTTTGTCCCAGCCGAGTCTTCTTGAAGGTCACCAGCACCGAGTTGTGCAGCCCCGTGAACTCCCGAACCCGGGAGACGAACTCCGCCGCACCATCGTCCGGAGCCACAAACCCGACGTTCTCGCCGTAATTCCACAGGCGCACCAGCCCGGAGCGCAGGATGTAGTTGGCGATGATGTGGGAGATGTCGAGGTTGATGAAGGGCGGGCGCTGCCCTTGCTCCGAGGTGCCCAAGGTGCGCTCGTAGATCTGACGCATCACGTCCGGTTTATGGTTGTGGACCGTCATCACCAGGTCGACTCCGGCGGCCTTGAGCATGTGGGCGTAAAGCTCTGCAGAGCAGGGTTGGCCGGCAAATTTCTCCCGGGATTTGAAATCACGAGCCTGCGGGTGATTCGTTGTCCGCGGACCTCGATCCTGAGCAGAGTAGAACAGGTCGGGTTCAATCAAGGCGACAAAGTCGGCGCCGTTCTCCTTGGCTGCAGAGGCAATCAGGCAGTTGCGCATGGCCAATTCGTTGCGCGAGTAGTGCTGCGAGTGAGTGGAGATGATGGTGACGGATTTGCCCTCCAGCCCGTGCCCAAGGTTCTCCTCCGTGACTCCTTCCAGCAGGAAGCGCGGACAGAACTCGCTGTTGACAAAGCTTTTGAGCGAGACCAGGTCGGAGATGTCGATGTTCTGGGAACGCGCGTGCGCGACGCCGATGGCGAAGGAGGCGTCACTGACGTTGGACACAAGGATCGAGTTGCTGAACATGAGGTCGCCAAGGGAGAGGTCGAAGGGGTTGAGTTCCTCCCATCCGGGAAGTGTTGAGCCTGATTGAGAAGCGTTCAGTAAGCGATGGCAAAGATCACGGGCTGCGGGGAGGGCTCGCCGGTCACCATGCACTTGCCGGGAGTGGGGTCGTCCATGAACGGGATGCAGCGGATGGTGGCCTTGGTCTCCTGCTTGATCTGCTGCTCGACATCCCGGCTCCCGTTCCAGTGGGCGCGAATGAAGCCCCCCTGCTTCTCAAGAACCTCCTTGAACTCCCCATAGCTGCTCACGTCGTGAGTGTTCTCTTCCCGGAACGTTCGGGCCTTTTCCAGCAGGTTCTGCTGGATCTGCTCAAGCAGGTTGACCACGTAATCGTGGATGGCTTCGAGCGAGACCGACTGCTTGTCCCGGAGGTCTCGGCGAGCGACCATGGCAGCCCCCTTTTGCACGTCGCGGGGTCCTACCTCAATCCGGACCGGGATGCCCTGCTGGATCCAGTGGAAGAATTTTTCTGCAGGACGGAGGTTTTCACGCTCGTCTACCTTGACCTGCAACACGTCGAGAGACGCACATAGACGGGAGCGGATCGCCTCAGCGAATTCCAGCGTTTGTGTGCGCTCGTCCTCAGAGGTAAAGATGGGAACGATCACCACCTGAATCGGCGCGATGCGTGGTGGCAGGACCAGACCGTCGTCGTCGCTGTGGGTCATGATCAGCCCGCCGATCATTCGGGTGGAAGACCCCCAGCTGGTAGTCCAGACCGGAACACGCTCGTTGTCGCGGTTGAGGTAGGTGATGTCGAACGCCTTGGCGAAGTTCTGTCCCAAATTGTGGCTGGTGCCTGCCTGAAGGGCCTTGCCGTCTTGCATCAGCGCCTCCACGCTGTAGGTCGAGACCGCTCCCGGGAACTTCTCCGACTCCGTTTTCTGCCCCGGGACCACCGGCATCGCCAGGTAGTCTTCCTGAAAGCTTCGGTAGACCTCCAGCATCCGCAGCGTCTCCTCCTGCGCCTCGTCGTAGGTCTCGTGAGCGGTGTGCCCTTCTTGCCAGAGGAACTCGGAGGTCCGGAGAAACAGCCGGGTCCGCATCTCCCAGCGCATCACGTTACACCACTGGTTGATCAACACCGGGAGGTCCCGGTAGCTGTTGATCCACTTCGAGTACATGTGACCGATCACCGTCTCGGAGGTCGGGCGAATCACCAGCGGTTCTTCCAACTCCTTGCCACCACCGTGTGTCACGACCGCACATTCCGGGCTGAACCCTTCCACGTGCTCGGCCTCTTTCTCCATAAAGCTCTGGGGGATCAGGAGGGGAAAGTAGGCGTTGACGTGCCCGGTCTCCTTGAACATCCGATCCATCCGGGCCTGCATCGCCTCCCACAGCGCAAATCCGGTGGGGCGAATCACCATGCACCCCTTCACGGGGGCGTAGTCGGCCAGTTGTCCGGAGGCAATGACGTCCAGGTACCACTGGGAATAGTTCTCGTGACGGGGAGTGATGTTCTTGGCCATGATCTCGTTACAACTCAAAGGCGTGCAATAGCGAAAGTTCGCCAACTTAACCCTTCCGGCATGGAGTGACAAGCCATTTGCAGTCCGGGCAGGGCAGAGAATTTTTTGGGTTTTATCTTGCTCATCTTCCGGATTCGCCTACCCTCTCTAGGATATGGCAAAGCCTCTCCCGTTCAGGAGGAACATTGTTTGGGAAAAAAAACGAAGTCAAATCTGGAAGCGCTCCGACGTATATCGGCAGCGCCATGCGTATTGAAGGAGACGTCTGGGGAAGTCGTCCGATTTGGGTTGATGGTGAAGTCCGGGGGATGATCACCTGTGACACCGAAGTCGTGGTTGGCGCCACGGCCAAGGTGTATGCAACGATCCGGGCCGCCATCGTGCGCATCAACGGCTATCTGGAAGGAGAGGTGTTTGCCTCCGAACGGATGGAAGTCATGTCGCAAGGCCACATCCAAGGCGACATCACCAGTCGCCCCGGGTGCCTGATTGTCCAGGAAGGCGGCGTGGTGGAGGGCCAGTGCATCACCACCCAGCAGATCGAGATTCCCAAGCGCGTGACTGACGCCCCTACCGAACTTCCTCCCCCCAAAGGACTCCCGGAGACCCAGACCTCCTCTACGGAGACCGAGAGCGCCTAGCTCACTTCTGATAGTTTTCCTTCCACTCCGAGTAGGGCATCCCGTACACCCGCAGCTTCGCCTCGTCGATGCTGACTGGCTCTCCGAGATCTTCAGACGCAGCCGCGTACCACTTTGCCAGACAGTTGCGGCAAAATCCGGCGAGGTTCATCAGGTCGATGTTCTGGACGTCTTTTCGAGAGTCCAAGTGTTCCAGCAAACGACGAAAGGCCGCGGCCTCAGCTTGAGTGGTGGTTTCAGGTGACACGCAACAATCCTTTCATGAACAGCAGTTTTCAAGAGGCGCTCAAGAGGCACCCACCTCCTTGCAGGATAAGCGAGATCTCGGGAAGGAGTCAAACCGGGCAAGCCCGTTTCAGGAGGAAGTCCGATGAGGTCTGAGGAGCCGGGAGCCGGATCATTGTCGGCATCAAGACACACTCAGTTCATGGTCTTCACCACGGCCTGTCTGGGAGGAGTGGCCTACCTGGGCTTTACCAACGGGTTCCTCCTCGCCTACTTCTCGCGGCTGAACCTCTCCGAAGGCCTGATCCTCGGGCTCTTGGCCGCTCCTGCGATCGTACAGTTCCTCTTGGTCGTCCCGTTTGGCTACCTCTCGGACTGGTTTGGGAAGAAGCTGCTGGGAACGATCGGGATCGTGGGCATGACCAGCGCGCTGGGCATCCTGGCGGCTCCGGAGCTGTTTTCCGAGGTCTCGCTGACCGTGTCCGTGGGGGTCGTCCTCTTCAGTGCAGGATCGGCCCTGGTTCAGTCCAACTGGTTTGCCCTGCTGGATCCGCTCATCCGGGAAAGGGAGCGGGGCCGGTTCTTTGGAAGCCTGCGTCTGACGTGGCAGACGTTCGGGTTCTTCTTTGCCCTGGGGGTTTCCTACCTGCTGGAGCGGTTCTCTGAAATCGAGACCTACCGGTGGATTCTGGGAGGCATTGCCCTGCTGGGCCTGCTCCGCCTGTTCAGCTACTGGGGGATCCCGGAGCTGGAGCACAGCCACCCTCCGAGCGCCAGCTTGCGCAAGACTTTTTTTGAGGTGCTCGCGCTTCCCGGATATCTCCCCTTCTGCGCCTACTGCTTTCTGCTGATGCTCTTCACCGGAGCCTGCCCACAACTCTTCAGCCTGCTTGAGCGACAGGTGCTGGGCTTCAGCGACGACCAGCTGGTGCTGGTGGGCAACCTGCTGACAGTCGGAGCCCTGGTCGGGTTTGTGCTGGGTGGACGTGCGGTGGACCGGTTTGGAACCCGCTACGTGTTCCTGCTTTGCCACCTGCTGTTTGGAGTGATTCTGGTGCTGTTTCTGTTTCGGGAGCAGGTGCCGTTTCCGCTGATGGTCTTTCTGGGAATGCTCACTTTGTTGTTTGGTTTTGCCCAGGCCGCTTCCGGAATCGCCATGACCTCGGAGATCCTCTCCCTGATTCCCAAGGAGAACAAGTCTCTGGCAACCGGCATCTGGCTCACACTGCACAGCGGGGGAGCCGGGTTGTCCGGGTTGCTCTGCGGACAGGTCCTGGAGGTGGGGTTGCTGAGCAGCGAGTGGGGCTTTTCCGGCATGCGCCTGAGCGCCTATGACAGCCTGATCCTGATCTGCGGGGTGATGACGCTGCTGATGACAGTGACTCTGGGGCTGATTCCCTCGATGATCCGGAGGGCCCAGTGGATTCCCCAAGGGACCTGACTGCGGGGCCGTCTCAATCTCGGTCAGTCCAGTTCTGGAAGGGGCGATCGATCAATGAGATGTTGAGGTACCGGGGGTCGTGGCTGACCTCCTCCCCGATCCAGGGCGGCAGGTCCACTCGCTCGTTCTCATCCTGCAGCTCAACCTCGGCTACGATGAGTCCCTGGTTTTCTCCGAAGAACTCATCCACCTCCCAGACCTTGCCGGCATATTCAAGGACAGTGCGCTCTTTCTGAAGCAGGGGCTTTTCGCAGACCTCTCGGAGCAGGTGTCGAGCGTCCTCAAGCGGGAGGTCGTACTCGAACTCCAGACGGCGCAGCAGGCTCTTTCCGGACTTGATGTTCAGCTTGGCCCGGTCGCCCTCGATCCTCACCCTGACGGAGCGTTCCGGGCTGCGGCTCAGGTAGCCTTGCTCAAACCGCAGGCATTCTCCCTGACCTCGCCACTCCTCGCTGACGACAAGGAACTTGCGCTCTATCTCAACCCCCACCAGGCCTCCAGTTGGCAAGAGCCGCAGAACTTGCTCTTGATTTTGCAGGCAGGGTCATGGATTCTAGGCGCGTTTGCACATGGAGCGAGAGATGTTCACGATTGTGATTCAAGTGACCGAACTCCGTGGAGAGTGGGACATGCTGGAGCACATGCTGCTGCGTACCGACTACGGCCCTTACCTGAAAGTGCTCTCCCGGGATCAAAAGATTTACTACGAGGGCCCGGACTTGGAGCACTTCATCAGCTATCTGGTGATGCACCGGATCCGTTTTGAGGTGCTGGAATACGTCTGGAACGAGCACCCTGCAGACGAGCGTCCGAACTGATTCACCCCAGCTTTTTCCACAGCCAGGGCAACGCCGTCGCTCCCACGGCAACTTTCATCACATCTCCCAGCACAAACGGGTACACGCCCAACTCGAGGACCTGGTCCCACCCAACAAACTGGCTCAGCCACAGCACCCCGAGCGCGTAGATCAGCGCGTGCCCGAAGAGCATCCCCCAGGTGGCACCCGCCACGCTCCGTGAGCGGCTCTGCTCACCCCACCATCCCAACAGCACAGCAGAGGCCCAAAACCCTGTCAGGTAGCCCCCCGTGGGCCCCAGAATGTAGGGAATTCCCGCCTGACCTCCTGCGAATACCGGAAGCCCCAGCGCTCCCTCTGCCAAGTACAGCGCTATCGTCGCTGAACCCAGCCAACGGCCCAGCGCCAGCGGCAACATCAGGACAACCAAGGTCTGCAGGGTCGTGGGGACCGGCCACATCGGGACCTGAACCTTGGCCGAGGCCACGAGCATCAGGTTTCCCAGCAGCACCCACAGCATCTCTTGCTGTCGATGGGTCAAAGTCCAGCGGCTCCCAATTCGGGAAGCGAGCGTGTCGGAAGGGAGGAAGGTCATCAGAAAATCTCCGGGATTCTGGAACGTGACGAGAATGCGGAGAGATTATCGGAGGTCTGCAGCAATCTTGAAAGCTTTTTCCACAGACATGAGGCAGGGGACCGGACCCGGAGGTCCGGTCGGAGGGAAAGGTCTTACTTGATTTCGACCTTGGCGCCCGCCTCTTCGAGTTTCTTCTTCAACTCGTCGGCTTCTTCCTTGCTGACACCTTCCTTGACCGTCTTCGGAGCAGACTCAACAAAGTCCTTTGCTTCCTTCAGGCCCAGTCCAGTGATGGTTCGGACTTCCTTGATCACGTTGATCTTCTTGTCGCCAGCTTCTGTCAGGACAACGTCAAACTCGGTCTTCTCCTCAGCAGCGGCCGGAGCGGCTCCTCCTGCAGCCGGAGCAGCAGCAACAGCCGCAGCCGCCGCACTGACGCCAAACTTCTCTTCCAACTCCTTGACCATTTCGGACAATTCGAGAACGGACATGTTGGAGATGAATTCCACAACTTGGTCTTTGGTGATCGACATGGGTAGTTTTTAGGTATGAGGTTGAGTTTATTGTTTGCTTTCTGCAATTGCAGCCAGCACCCGGACAAACTTGGCCGGCACTTCGTTCAGGGTTCGGACAAACTGCGTTGCCGGGGCCTGCATGAGGAAGAGGATCTTGACCAGCAATTCTTCCTTTGAAGGCAGCTTGCTCAGTGCAACGACTTCCTGCTCCGTGAGCACCGTAGCACGGTTCTCTTCGGCAAGCAGGCCTGCCAGAACACGCAGTTTCTGGTGATCTTTGGCAAAGTCTGTGACGGCTTTGGCCTGTCCCACCGGGTCAGTGTCGCTGTAGATCAGCGCCCGGGTCTGAACAAACTGTTCGGCAAGCTGGGCAAAGGGCGTATCTTGAGCTGCCAGGCGAGCCAAGGTGTTCTTCAGCACCTTCATCGAGGAAGCAGATTCGTTCAGCTTCTGACGAAGTTCCACCACCTCTGCGGCAGACATGCCCTGGTAGTCAACCAGGACGCCGCTGGTGGCAGAGCCGAAGATCCCGCGCAGTTCCTCAAGAAACTGTTCCTTTTGGGATCGATCCATTCTGTGGATACTCCAGCAAGGGTGAAACAAGAGAGCCCCGGCTCAAGGCCAATGACTCGGATGATGCTGAAGCGAAGAAGAGCAGGAGAGAGAAGGAGAGCAATCAGCCGCGCGGGCTGAAGAGGCACTCTGTCTCGGCAGGGAGGATTAAGCCCTGGGGCCCCTGCGGTCTTCGACAATCAGCCAAAACGCCACTCACCTCTTCCGAGGCGGTGGGGTGGGTTCTTAGCGAACCGTTTGCAAGTCCACCCGGAGTCCCGGACCCATGGTGGAACTGATGCTGCAGTTGCGCAGGTAGATGCCTTTCGAGGTTGAAGGCTTCAGCCGGGAGACGGCATCCACGAACGCGGAGATGTTTTCTTGAAGCTTCTCGACTTCAAAGGACAGTCGCCCTACGGGGGCGTGCATGTTGCCCGCCTTGTCGACGCGGAACTCGACCTGTCCGGCCTTGATCGACTGCACGACAGATCCGACCTCAAACGTGACGGTGCCCACTTTCGGGTTGGGCATCAGCCCGCGAGGCCCGAGGATCTTTCCGATCTTTCCAACCACGGCCATCATGTCCGGAGTGGCGACGACCCGATCAAAGTCGGTCCAGCCCTCCTGGATCTGCTGGGCCATTTCCTCGCCGCCAACAAAGTCGGCTCCCGCATCTTGTGCTTCCTTGACCTTCTCGCCTTTGGCAAAGACGAGAACCCGGACCTCTTTGCCGAGGCCGTTGGGCAAGGAGCAGGTTCCACGGACCATCTGGTCCGCCTTGCGAGGGTCAACGCCAAGGCGCAGGGCCACTTCGACCGTCTCGTCGAACTTGGTGGCCTTGAGGCCCTTGAGGATGCCCAGCGCTTCGCTGATTTCGTAGGTTCGGTTGCGGTCTACCTTTTCCTGGATGAGTCTCCCGCGCTTAGTGACTTTTTTCATGAATTCCGGAATGGGTTTCAGGATTCGACTTCAATGCCCATGCTGGCTGCCGTACCGGCAACGGTCCGCATGGCAGATTCCAGACTGTAGCAATTCAGGTCTGGCATCTTCTTCTTGGCAATCTCTTCGACTTGGGCCTGCGTCAACTTGCCCACCTTGTTGGTGTTGGGCGTGGAGGACCCCTTGTCCAGCTTCAGCGCCTCCTTGATGAGGATCGGCACCGGGGGGGTCTTGAGGACAAAGTCAAAGGATCGGTCCTTGTAGACCGTGATCACCACCGGGATAATGGTTTCCTGCCCCTGAGTGCGCGCATTGAACGCCTTGCAGAACTCCATGATGTTCACCCCATGCTGACCCAGCGCCGGACCAATCGGCGGTGAGGGGTTGGCTTTTCCGGCAGGAACCTGGAGCTTGATGAATGCGGATGCTTCTTTTGCCATGATGTCTCGGAACGTCCGTTAAGTGATGTGTTTGACCTTGTCGAACTCGACCTCTACCGGCGTGGGGCGGCCGAAGATGCTGACCAGCACCTTGAGTTTGCTCTTCTCGGAGTTGATCTCGTCGATGGTCCCGTTGAAACCACTGAAAGGGCCATCGGTGATCTGGATCTTCTGCCCCGAGACAAACTCCTCGGTTTCGGCAGCCTGCTGAAAGCCTTCGCTGATTTGCTGACGGATGGCATCCAGCTCCTCTTCATCCAGGGGCAGCGGCTCCTTGTAGACCTTCTTGTCCTTTTGGGTGTCTCCCACAAATCCGGAAACTCGGTCCACTCCCATGAGCAGGTGCCAGAGGTCCGGGGTCAACTCCATGCGGATCAGCACGTATCCCGGAAAGTACTTCTGGTTGATGCGACGCTGCTTCCCGGCCTTGGTCCGGACGATGTCCTCTGCAGGGATGAAGATCTCCTCGACGAGGTGCTCCATGTCCTGAATGCGCAGCTTCTCCCGGATGGTCTTTTCAACCCGGGTTTCGTATCCCGCAAATGCCTGGAGGATGTACCACTTGGCGTTCGGGTTGGATACTTTTTGCGGCAGGGACTCTTCTTGAGCCTCCGGATCGATCCGGTCGGTGTCGTTCATGAGTTATCCGGAAATCAAAACCTTCATCGCGTTCGAGAGCCCCAGGTCGACAATCCCGAGGTACACCGCCAACACGAGGGAAACGCCCAAGACGATGGAGGTGGATTTGAGAGTGGCTTCCCGGGTGGGCCAGTGGACTCGCTGAAATTCGTTGCGAACGTCTTCGTAAAACTGACGGATGCGTTGAAACATGATGGGTTCAGAGTACTTGGGTCAGAAGAATCAGCGATTGGCCGGTGAAGCTTCGGAGAGGTGGTGTCGGCATCGAATTCCAAGTGGCAGGGCAGACAGGGTTCGAACCTGCGACCTTCGGTTTTGGAGACCGATGCTCTACCAGCTGAGCTACTGCCCTGGATGCCAGCCCGAAGGCGGGGTCCAGAAGCCTACTTGGTTTCCTTGTGGGTCGTGTGCTTGCGATCCCACCTGCAGTACTTGCGGACCTCCATCCGATTGGGCTTGAGCTTCTTGTTGCGTGACGCCACGTAGTTGCGGCGCTTGCACTCGCTGCACTCCAAGTGAATCGTTTCTCTCATGCTTCCGAATCCAGAAGTTGTGTGGAGCCTTGGAGCGGGATTGAACCGCCGACCTTTTCCTTACCAAGGAAACGCTCTACCACTGAGCTACCAAGGCCCATCAGTTCGTCTTGTTTTGCCGCAGGCGCGTGGTGGGGAGAGAAGGATTCGAACCTTCGAAGGCTGAGCCGTCAGATTTACAGTCTGATCCCGTTGACCGCTTGGGTATCTCCCCACTCTTGTGGAGCTGGCAAGGGGACTCGAACCCATAACCTGCTGATTACAAATCAGCTGCTCTACCAATTGAGCTATGCCAGCGGCAAAGTAAACAGAAATTATGTTTCGAGAATGAACGGTTGTCAATCGTTTTTTGCATGCGCTCCCGAAAGTTCGGCCTCAGCGGGGCCTGCGCCATGTCAGCCATCCCCCACTGATGATCAGCAGGGCGCCCACCCCGGTCGACCACCCGGGGACTTCCTCGAAGATCATCCAGCCCAGGCCTGCAGAGATCGGGATCTGGACGTAGGCCCAGGGAGACAACCGCGAGGCCTCCATGTGGCTCAAGGCGACATAGATCGAACTCATGGCGATCAGATCGATGAGCACCATCCCGAGCATCGGCGTCAATTGCTCCACCTGTGGCAGAGGGCCGTCGATGGAGAGCAGGATCACAAATCCCAGCCCGCCGGCGATGCACTCCTGAAAGAACACCCAGCGAGACGTGGCCTCCTGCGGATAGCGGCGCACAAACGCGCTCCCGGTGGCAATCGCCAGGGCCATCAGGACCGGAGCCAGGGCGAAGAGATTGAACCCGTCCACTCCCGGCCTCACACAGATTAACACCCCGGCAAAGCCCAACCCCAGCGCCGCCCACTCCCGTGGTCCAACGGACTCCTTGAGCCAGAGCCCGGCGATCAGCGTCAGAAAGAACGGGGAGGTGTTGGTCAGGGTGACGTGCAGGGAAAGGGGGACGTGCTGCAGCGCATAAATGCTGCCCAGGAACGGGAGGAACATCACCACGCCTCGGATCAGGTGCACCTTGAGCAGCGAGGTCCGGAACCCGGCGGGCCCGTGCTGCCACAGGATCCAGGCGCCTACAGCGACCGCATTCATGCTGATCCACGGAGCAATCAGGCTCAGGGGCTCCAAATCGAGCCGCATCCACTTGATCAGTGCGCCGAGCAACGCAAAGCTGACGTTGCCCAGGATGCCCAGGACCAGCGGCTGGCGAGCCCCCAGCTCGGCGAGGGTCGCAGTCCAGCTCCCGGAGGAGGGAAGAGGGGGCATGTGCGGGAGACTCCGGGTGGGGGCTAGAGCGTCACGATGCGGATGCGTCCGGACACTCCTTGAGGAAAGCGCGGATGAAGTTCCTGACGGCGCGTCTCCGCGCTTGCGGCATCCTGGAAGCGGGTTGCGTGCTGAGCCTCCAGGACCCAGTTCTTCCGCAGCTCCGACCAGTAGAGAAGGGGGGACTCCGGGACACTCAATTCAATCGTGATGACGGTATCCCCGGACTCTTCTCGAAAATGCATCAAGACTCGACTGGAGCGGAAGGCGGCTCGTTCAGGTCTTCGGAGTCCGGGTTCCACTGACGCCACTTCCAGATGCCCCAGAGGATGGACGAGGCAAAGATCACCCCCCAGGGCAGGTAGTGGTTGTCCAAAATGCCCAGGCGGTTCAGCGGCATCAGGATGAAGCTGACCACCGCCAGGTTGCCCATGATGATTCCGATGAACAGCAGCAGACGCCGTCGCTCATAGTCTCTGCGCAGATCCTGATTGACAAAGCGGTGCGGCTGCTCGGTCTGCTCAAGTTCACTCATGTTGCCTTTCAAGGGAAGGGAGAAAGAGGTTGCACTGGCAACAGCATGAAGATCCGGAGGAAAAGCTCAAGCAGCGGCGTGACTGACCAGAGGCTGCAGGCGCTCCGGGAAGTTGGTGAAGAGGCCGCGCACTCCCCAGCCGAGCAGAGTCCGCATGGCCTCCGGATCATCGACGGTCCAAGGGAGCACGTCCAGACCGGCTGCTCGGAGGGTGGAGATCCATTCCGGATGGAGCGTGTCTGCACGGGGGTTCACCGCCTGGGCCTGCCACTCCTCGCACTGGGCGATCACCGCCTGGGCTTCCGGGAGGTTCTCGAACAGCAGCGCGATCGGCAAGAGGGAGTGGTTCTGCCGAATCCGAGGGAAGAACCGATGCTCGAAGCTGGAGAGGATGACACTCTTCTGCAGCGTGTAGCGCTCCACAAGTTGCAGGACCTGGCGCTCCACCGCGTCCGGGACGTCTTGCTCCTCGAAGCCTTCCGGTTTGAGCTCAACGTTGATGACGATCTGCCCACCACACTCCACGAACACCTCCTCGAGCGTAGGAATCCGAGCCTCGGAGAACTCTGAAGCGAACCAGCTTCCCGCATCGAGTTGTCGAAGCTCGGCGAGCGAGTGGTCCGAGACCTTCCCGGAGCCGCTGGTGGTGCGGTCCAGCGTGTCGTCATGGATGACCACCGGGACGCGGTCGAGGCTCAGCGAAACGTCCAACTCGATCAGGTCTGCCCCCTCTTCCACAGCCGCCCGGAAGGCCTCCAGGGTGTTCTCCGGAAAACGCCCGCTGCACCCTCGGTGTGCGATGACCCACGGCTCCCTGCGAGAAGCCAACTCCTGGATGGTGTGTGCCTGATGCTGTTTCATTGACTCTCTCTGTGACACCCGGTTAAAATGAATCGCACCAAAATGGTGCTATTTCCAGAAAATCCATCAAACGCCCCCAAAACCACAACCCTGGAGTGATGATGTTCAAGTTTACCGACCTCAGTGATGATGATGTGTTCCGTCCGGAAGCATATCGGCTTGACCCCAGAGCGTTTTGGGAGAAGCGGCGGACCTCCCGCAAACCCTACATCTTCGACCTGCGCGGGCCGGGAGCCTACGAGGCCGCTCACATCCCCGGAGCACACAGCCTGCCGATCGAACACTTTGAAAGCTCCATCTACCAGATGCCCTTCACCGGCGACATCCTGCTCTACGGCGAGGGAAACGGTGAGGTGCTGACGGCAGCGGAAATTCTCTACGACAACGGCTTTGACACCTTCTGGTTCGTCGAGGACTTTGAGTCCCTGCATCACCCGGAATCAAGCTGGATCCGCGTGAGCGAGGACGCAGCAGAGCGGCTCCGTGACGAGCTTTCCAGGGCCTCGGCCCAGGTGGTGCAGATTGAGGTCGAGGCCAAGACTGCCGTCAAGGGGAACTACACCATGGCCTTTGTCCCGGAGTCTGAAGCCGGCCCCCTGCTGCGCTTTGACGTTCAGGGGCTTTCTCTGGGGATCCGCCCCGAGCAAGTCAGCTTTCTTGAGGGAACCGAAATCCTGGTTGATGACTCCGGAGCGCTGGAGATCCGCAACCCGAGCCTCTCCCTTCGCAAGCTGGATGGCTCCATTGAGGAGCAGGTGCAGATCCTTCTGGACGAGCAAATCAACCCGATGGTGGCCTCACACGGAGGAGTGGTCCGGCTGCATGGGATGAAGGACGATGCGGTGTATCTGGAGTTTGGCGGCGGCTGCCAAGGGTGTGGGATGATCGACGTCACGCTCAAGCAGGGGGTCGAGGTGATGATCAAGGAGAACATCCCCCAGATTTCCGGAGTGTTCGACGTCACCGACCACCAGAGCGGAGACAACCCGTTCTACCGCTAGGTCGAGGCCTCCAACTGCTGTGCGGACTCGATCAGGCTCAGGTTCTCGGCCACTCGCTTGCCAATCAGGTCGTTGAGCCTCATGTCCGCGCAGTTCTGTGCATGACGGATCGCGTTGCGGATGGTGTGCGGAGCGGAGTTTCCGTGGCAGATGATGACGATCCCGTTCACGCCCAGTAGCGGCGCCCCACCGACCTCTGTGTAGTCGGCCCGAGTCCGAAGCGCCTCAAACGGTCTCCGCATTCCGAGGTAGGCCAGCTTGGAAAGCCATGAGCTTTCAATCTCCTGCTTGAGCACCGTCTTGATCAGGTCGAACGTGCCCTCGGCGACCTTCAGGGTGATGTTCCCCACAAACCCGTCGCAGACCACCACATCCACCTCGTTCTTGAACATCGCCTTGCCCTCGATGTTCCCGTAGAAGTTCAGCGTGCTCTGCTTCATCAAGGAGTAGGTCTCCTTGAGCAGGTTGTTGCCTTTCCCCTCTTCTTCACCATTGTTGAGCAGCCCAACACGGGCGTCCTGAATGCCCATCAGCGCCTGTGCGTAGGCCGAGCCCATCAGCGCAAACTGAAGCAGGTACACGGGCTTGCAGTCCGTGTTCGCGCCAATGTCGAGGAGCACAAAGGGGTGGTCTCGGTTGATGGAAGGCATCAGCGTGGCGATTCCGGGACGGTCGACGCCTTTGACGGACTTGAGGACAAACTTGGCCGTGGCCATCGCTGCCCCCGTATTTCCGGCGCTGACGACGGCCTCAACCTCTCCAGCCTTGATCAGGTCAATGGCCACCCGGATGGAAGAGTTCTTCTTCTGTCGAAGCGCCAAGGCGGGAGACTCGTGCATCTCCACCACCTCGGAGGCGTGAACCACCCGGAGCTTTGAAGAGGGATACTGGTACTGGCCCAACTCTTCACGGACCTGGGGTTCGTCTCCGATCAGCACGACCTGCAGGCCGAAGTCGTTGACGGCCTTGACAGCAGCCTCCACCGGAATGGTGAGTGGGGTGTCTCCCCCCATTGCATCGACGGCGATGGCCATACGAGGTCGTTAAGAAGTGGTCTGGATTTTAGAAGGAATCCGTGGGCACAACCTCCACGCCCTTGTAGTATCCGCACTCCGGGCACACGCGATGCGGACGAATCAGCGCGCTGCAGTTGCTGCAAGAGGAGAGCGCGGGAGCGGTGATCTTGATCTGGCCGCGACGTTGGTCTCGCTTGCTGCGAGAGGTCTTGTACTTGGGTACTGGCATGGTTCCTTTCAGTTCAAGAAGGAGTTTTGTTCAACAGAACAGCAAAGGGACTTTCTGAGTAGTCCGGACTCGGGCAGGCACATGCGTCTCGGTTGAGGTTGATTCCACATCCGGAGCAAAGCCCCTGACAATTTTCCTGGCACAGCGGCTTGATTGGCAGGTTGAGCAGCACCTGCTCCTCAAGCAACACGCTCAGGTCCAACTCATCGTCGGTGTAGTAATCGGTGTCCATCTCCTCTGCACGCAGCGTCACCTCTGGAGCCAGGCGTTGCTGCAGGTGCTCCGGGAGCAGGATCAGCGCGAAGGACTCCTGAACGGTCCAGGACACGGGCTCCAGGCAGAGCGCGCAGCTCAGTTGGACACTCCCGGAAATTTGTCCCCGGAAGAAGACGGTCTCACGATCACGCCGCAAGGTGCTGCTGAATGAGAAGTCCGTTTCCGGCTTGCGGTCTTCTTCACGAAGGCGCGAGGTCTCTTCCGCATTCAGGCTCCCGGAATACTCCAGGTCATGGCTGGAGGGGATCTCGCGAACACGAATTCGCAAGGACATTGCTCATCCGGCGGCGCGGATTTCTTCCAGAGTCCGAGCTGTGGGCAGCGGATCCTGCTTCTCCGTGATGACCGGGTGATTCAGGCTGCCCTCGGCGTTGAGGTCCACATACTCCTGCAGGTCGTCCGGAACGTCCACATCGGCATAGATCGCCTCAACCGGACACTCTTCCACACAGGCGTTGCAGTCGATGCAGGTCTCGGGGTTGATGTACAGCATTTCCGGCCCCTCGTGGAAAGCTTCCACTGGGCAGACCTCCACGCAGTCGGTATACTTGCACTTGAGGCAGTTTGAAGTCACAACATAAGTCATTCGGATCTCCTACGGTTCAGCACAAAACAAACTGCACAGCATCTCGCTTTCTCTGTGAAAGCTCAAGCATTTTATTCCCCGACCTTCAGGGGACGATGGGATTCGGCATTCAGCCTTGACTCCCGTGCGGTGTATATTTTAAGGTTCAAACGTTTTACGGAGATACTGACGCATGTTCGACCACCTTTCCACAGACCAACCGATCTTTGCTCCGGAGTCCTGGGACCTCACGGAGCAGCAGGTCGCGCTGACCTCGCAGGCTCGGGCGCTGGCTCAAGAACGCTTTGCACCACGCGCCACACGCTGGGACCGCGAAGCCATTTTCCCCACAGAAAACTACGAAGACCTTTATCAGGCCGGGCTGTTTGGGCTCTGCATTCCGGAAGACGACGGCGGGCTGGGCGCTGACCTGAAGACCTACATGCTCACGGCCGCGGAGATCGGGCGCTACTGCGGCGCGACGGCGCTGACCTTCAACATGCACATCTGCTCCACGCTCTGGAGCGGATCCTTGACGGATGCGCTCGAGCTCACCCCCGCCCAGCGAGAGCAGCACCACCGGCATCGGTCCGTGCATTATGACCGGATCCTCAACCAGGGAAAGATCTACGCCCAGCCCTTTTCCGAAGGCAACGCCGCAGCCTCAGGGAAGATGCCCTTTGGGACTTTGGCCAAACGCGTCGAAGGAGGGTGGCGGGTCAACGGGAGGAAGGTCTTCGCCTCACTCTCCGGGTCTGCGCACTACTACGGCGTCCTGGCCACTGAAGACAAGGCCGAGGCGAGCCGGCGCGACACCCTCTACATTGCCATCCCGGCCGATGCGGAGGGCTGTAACGTCTCCGGAGAGTGGGACCCACTGGGGATGCGGGGGACGGTCTCTCGGACCCTGACCTTTGAAGAGGTCTTCGTCCCGGAGGACGCGCAACTCATGCCGCCGGGGATCTATCACCAGGCCGCGGTGCGCTGGCCGCACATGTTCATGACGCTCACTCCGACCTACATGGGACTGATGCAGGGAGCCTTTGACTTCACCATCAAATACCTGCGCGGAGAGATTCCGGAGACCCGTGGAATGAAACGTCGCATGCACCCCGTCAAGCAACTCTCCGTGGCCCAGATGAAGATCATGCTGGAGCAGACGAAGGCGCTCTGGTTTCAGTCCATCAGCGAGGCCCGTGTAGACCCGAGCAAGGAGGAGCGCCTGCGGGCCTATGCGGCGCAGTACTCCGTGATGGAAAATGCCAACGCCCTGTGTCAGATGGCCATCCGGACCTGCGGCGGGCACTCGATGCTCAAGACGCTCCCGCTTGAGCGCATGTATCGCGACAGCCGCTGCGGGTCACTGATGCTGCCCTGGAGCGCGGAGATCAGCCTGGAGCGTCTGGGCATCGAGAGCCTCTATGAGCGCGGCGAGAAAGACGACTGATGCTCCGGGATCGTATCGAACGACGCTGGGTCGAGGCGTTTTGCCAAACCTTCTCCGGATGCGCCATCGCTCCGGGTGATCCGGTGGCCATTCTCTCAGAGACGCAGTCCCGGGAGGTCAACGTGCGCCTCGCCGAGTTGGCGCTGCTGGAGCTGAAGGCCCGGCCGTTTCACCTGGTGCTGCCGACCCCGAAGCAGATCGCCCCGGTGCCCATCCGCTCCACGGGAGCCTCCCACGCGATTCAGCACCTTGGCCCGGCTGTTCAGGCGCTTGCAGCGAGCACCGTGGTGATCGATTGCACGGTTGAGGGGCTGCTCCACGCCCCGGAGCTTCCCGACATCCTCAAGGGCGGTGCACGTGTCCTCATGGTCAGCAACGAGCATCCGGATGCTCTGGAGCGCACGGTGCCGACCCCGGAGTTGGAGGGGCAGGTCAAACTGGCGGCTCGCAAGGCCAAGGCCGCCTCGGTGATGAAGGTGACCTCCGAAGCCGGAACCCGCCTGCAGGTGGATCTTGCAGATGCTCCGGTTGCCGGAGTCTGGGGCACCACGCAACGTCCCGGAACGGTCACGCACTGGCCTGCCGGCCTGGTGGTCATCTTCCCCAAGGCTCACAGCGTCCGGGGGACTTTGGTGCTTGATGCCGGAGACGCCAACCTGACCTTCAAGCGCTACCTGGAGCGTCCGGTCACACTACAGATCGAGGACGACTACGTCACCCGGATCGAGGGAGAAGGCACCGACGCCGAGTTGATGCGACGCTACTTCGCTGCGTGGGACGACCCGGAGGCCTACGCGGTCTCGCACGTGGGCTGGGGGATGAACCCTCGCGCACGCTACGAGGCTTTGGCAATGTACGACCAGCGTGACACCAACGGCACCGAATTGCGCGCCTTTGCCGGGAATTTCCTCTACTCAACCGGTGCGAACGAGTTCGCCGGTCGTCACACGCTGGGGCACTTCGACCTGCCGCTTCGTGGGTGTGACGTCTGGCTGGATGATGAGCAGATCATTGCCGCCGGAGTCCTTCAGGGCGAGCTGGCCGGCAGATGAACTCCTGCCCCAAAGTCGTCTTTCTGCATGGAGTCGGCACCGATGCCTCCTCTTGGGCCCTGCAGCTTCGGCACTTCTCCAACACTTGCGAGTGCATCGCCTGGGATCTCCCCGGATATGGGGGCACGGCATCCTGGGATTACGAGACGCTGGCAGACCTCCCCGACTATCTGGCGCAGAGCGTGGGCGGTTTTGATCTTGAACCTGTGCACTGGGTCGGACATTCTCTGGGCGGCATGCTGGCGCAGGAGATCGCATTTCAGCATCCCGAGTGGGTCCGCTCCCTGACGTTGGTCGCCACCAGTCCCGCCTTTGGACGTCCCGACGGAGAGTGGCAGCGTGAGTTCCTAAAGCAGCGCCTCGCACCTCTGCAGGCAGGGAAGACGCTTGCCGATCTGGCGGAGGACGCCATCTCCCGCATGAGCGCCGCCTCGGCAAATCCGGAAGGGCGAGCGTGCGCCCTCCAGAGCATGCGTCAGGTGCCCAACGCCGCCTACGAGCAGGCGCTGCGAGCCTTGGTTGCCTTTGACCGAAGAGCACACCTGTCCGAGATCGCCGCTCCGACGCTGCTGGTTGCCGGAGCGCAGGACACCAACGCTCCGGCAGGGGTGATGCAACGGATGGCCAGCCGGATCCCGGGGGCGCGGTTTGTGACGTATGAAGAGACCGGGCATCTGGTCCCGCTGGAACGTCCGGAGCGCTTCAACCAAGAACTGGAACTCTTTTGGGGAGGCCTTTCGTGAGCCCCAACGCCTCACGTTGGATCGAACAGCACGCCGCATTCACTCCGGACAAGCCCGCGCTCCGGTTTTTCCGCAAGCCGGAAGCGGAGGAGGTCTGGAGCTACTCTGACCTGGACCGGCGTGTCCGGGGCTGGGCCCGTGGGCTCAAGCACACCTTGGGTGTCGGGCGTGGAGACCGGGTCGCCTTTCTCGGCTACAACCACCCGGATTTGCTGGCGCTGCTCTTTGCCTGCGCGCGTCTGGGAGCGATGCTGGTTCCGCTCAACTGGCGCCTGGCTCCGCAAGAGCACGTCTACATCGTGCGCAACTCCGGAGCACATGTGCTGGTGCTCGAGGCTGACTTTCAGAAGCACGCCCGTGAGATTGAACAGGCGGTCCCGGAGTGCCGCTGCGTTTCTCTGGAGTTTGAGGCTTCCGGGTGGTGCTCCCACGAAAGCCTGCTTGAAGGAGACGGCCCGGACGACGCCAACCCGAACGTAGGGCTCGACAGCCCGTGGCTGGTCGTGTACACCTCCGGAACCACCGGACGCCCCAAGGGCGCGGTGCTGACCCAGGAAGCCCTGTTCTGGAATGCGCTCAACTCGGTACATCTGCACGACCTGAGCAGCCGGGATCGGGTCCTCTCGGTGCTGCCCTTCTTTCATGTCGGGCCGCTGAACATCCAGACGACCCCCGCGCTCTATGTCGGCGCCGAGGTGGTGCTCACCCCCCGCTTTGATCCGGGGCTGACTCTGAAATTGGTCCGAGAGGTTCATCCGGACCTGCTCTTGCTCGTACCGGTGACCATGCAGGCGCTGCTGCAGCATCCGGAGTGGGAGCCCAGCGACCTGAGCAGCCTGCGGATGGTGGTCACCGGCTCGTCCGTGGTTCCTGCGGATCTGATCGAAGGCTTTCACCGGCACGGAGTCCCGGTGGGGCAGGTCTATGGCTCCACGGAGACTTGTCCCATTGCTGCGGTGTTGCGACGTGAGGACGCCTGGCACCACATCGGCTCCACCGGGAAGCCCGCGCTTCACTGCGAGGTAAAGATTGTCGGCGAGTCCGGGCAGGCGGTCCCTCCGGGAGAGTCCGGAGAGCTTTGGGTCCGCGGTCCGAACGTGATGCTTGAATACTGGGGTGACGCCCAGGCCACGGCAGAGGCCTTCTCGGAAGGCTGGTTCCGGACCGGAGATGTCGGGTACCGCGATCCGGAGGGGTTTATCACCATCCACGATCGCAAGAAGGACATCATCATCTCGGGGGGAGAGAACATCTACTCTGCAGAGTTGGAGGCGATTCTGAGAGATCACCCAGCCGTGGCAGATGCCGCAGTGGTCGCGCGTCCGGATTCTGGCTGGGGCGAAGTCCCGGTGGTCTTTCTGGAGTGCAAGCCCGGGAAATCGCTGGATACGAAACAGGTGATGGCGATGTTCCAGAACCGGCTGGCTCGCTTCAAGCACCCGAAGGACGTTATCTTTTTGCCTGCCCTGCCCCGAAACACAATGGGCAAGGTGCTCAAGTATGAGCTGCGTCAACAGGCGCAACACCGTGCTGCAGAATGATCTGTAGCCTTCCGGAAGCCCTGAGGCTTCATTTTTTGATTGAAAGGAGAGACATGAGAAAACTCTTTGGTGCCGCCCTCCTGGCAGGCCTCCTATCGGTATCCACGGCGGTTCACGCGAAGACCACTTTGCGCTTTTCCAACTGGCTACCGCCGACGCACCCGATCACGGTCTACATGATCAAGCCCTGGGCCGACAGCGTGGCCAAGGCGAGCAACGGGAACGTGGTGGTGGACATTCTGGCCAAGCCACTGGGCAAGCCACCAAGCCACTACGATCTGGCCCGCGATGGGATCGCCGATGTGACTCTGGGAGTGCACGGCTACACCCCCGGACGCTTTGTGGCCACGCAGATTGCGGAGATTCCGTTTTTGGGAGAGAGCGCCGAGGCCATCTCTGTGGCCTACTGGCGCACCCACGAGAAGTACCTCGCAGGCGTCAGTGAGCATGAGGGCACCAAACTGCTGGGCGTCTTCACCCATGGTCCCGGACACATCTACACCATTGCAAAGCCGATCAGCCAACTCTCCGATCTTGAAGGAATGAAGATCCGCGTGGGCGGGGGCGTGGTCAACGATGTGGGCAAGGCGCTCGGGGTGGTGACGCTGCTCAAGCCGGCCAGCGAGTCCTACGAGATCCTCTCCCGCGGAGTCGCAGACGGGATCTTCTTCCCCAAGGAGTCCATCGCCTCCTTCAAGATCAACAAGGTCCTGCGCTACGCGACGTTGATTCCGGGAGGGATGTACAACACAAGCTTCTTCCTGGTGATGAATCAGCGCAAGTGGGATCGGCTCAGCTCGGCAGATCAGCAGGCGGTTGACAGTGTCTCCGGAGAGGCGTTTGCCAAGCTGGCCGGAAAAGGCTGGGACCGGGCAGACGAAGAAGGGGTGGCGGGCATGAAGGAAGGCGGCATGAGCATCAACAACGCCAGCCCGAAGCTGATGGGCGAGTTGAAGAGCACTCTCGCCGGAATCGAGTCCACGGTACTTCAACGCTTGGCGGACAAGGGCGTTGACGGGAAAGCGGCCCTGGCCATGCTCCGTGCTGAAGCGGCAGCCTATCGCCCGTGAGTACAGAAGCCCCGGAGGTCGGTTCATCGGCCTCCAAATCCGATTGGCTGGACCTCGCTCTGGGAGGGGTTGCGTCTTTGATGCTCTTGAGCATGATGGGGCTGACCTTCGTGGACGTGTTGGGCCGTTACCTGCTCAACGCGCCTGTGCCCGGAGCGTTTGAGGTGACCGAAATCCTGATGGCCTCCCTGATTTTTGCAGGGCTGCCACTGGTCACCCGCTCCGGGGAGCACGTTTCGGTCAACCTGTTCATTCAGCGCCTCTCTCCAAGAGCGCTGCGCACACAGCAAATTCTGACCTCGCTCACCATGGCTGCGGTCTTGGTCGTGATGACTTGGCGTGTCTGGGTCAAGGCCGAGGAGATGGCAGAGTATGGTGACGAGACGGCCTACCTGCTCATTCCGCTGGCACCGGTGGGCTACCTCTCGGCCGCGCTGATCGGTATCAGCGCCGCGCTCGCGGTCTTGCAGGCGTGGCGCATCTTGCGGCGCTCGTTTTCATGAGGCCGTCCATTCAGGCGGTGGGGCCCCCCGGTCTCCCGCTCCTCACATCCGCTCTTCTTTCCCTGGAGGTCTCATCGAGTTTTGGCTGACCGGCATCCTCTTCTTGCTTGCCATCATGTTTCTGGGGCTGCCTATCGCGTTTGCCATGGCAGTTGTCGGGTTCGGAGGCCTGGGGTTGATGATCGGGTGGGATCCTGCGTTTTCGCTGGTGGCCCAGGTGACGCTGGAGACGGGAATGGACTATGGCCTTTCCGTGGTGCCCCTGTTCATCCTGATGGGAAATCTGGTCACCTACGCCGGGCTCTCTGACGAACTGTATGCCGCATCAAACGCCTGGCTTGGGCACCGAAGAGGTGGCTTGGCGATGGCCACCGCCGTCGCTTGTGGCGGCTTCAGCGCGGTCTGCGGAAGCTCGCTGGCCACGGCAGCAACGATGGCCAAGGTGACCATGCCCTCGATGCGCCGCTACGGCTATGCCGACTCGCTGGCCTCCGGAGTGATCGCTGCGGGAGGAACGCTGGGCATCCTGATTCCACCCAGCGTGATCCTGGTGCTCTACGGAGTGATGACGCAGCAGGACATCGGGAAGCTGTTCGCTGCCGGAATCCTGCCGGGAGTCCTTGGCATTCTGGGATACATGGGAGCCGTCTGGGTCACGACCACGATCAAGCCGGAGTTGGGGCCCAGTGCCGAGCCGCTTCCGATGGGAGAGCGTTTCCGGCTCCTCAAGGGAGTCTGGGGCATCCTCTCCTTGTTTGCGCTGGTGATTGGTGGGATCTACCTGGGGGTGTTCACTCCGACAGAAGCTGCGGGCATCGGAGCCTCTGGAGCGTTTGCCTTCACGTGGCTGCGGGGCAAGCTGAACCGGAGAATGCTCTTTTCAGTGCTGGTGGAGTCCACGCATACCACGGCGATGATGTTCTTCATCCTCATCGGAGCGATCCTCTTCTCCAACTTCGTCAACATCGCCGGGCTGCCCAGCGACCTCTCGGACTGGGTTCAGGACTCCGGCTTGGCTCCGCTGGCCGTGATCGGGATCATCCTGCTGATCTATCTGGTTTTGGGAGCGGTCCTGGAGAGCCTGTCGATGATCTTGCTGACAGTCCCGATCTTCTATCCGCTGGTTGCAGACCTTGGGTACGACCTCATCTGGTTCGGAGTGATCGTCGTCGTCGTGACCGAGATCAGCCTGATCACGCCGCCGATCGGGCTGAACGTGTTTGTGCTCCGCTCGGTCCTTCCGGAGGTGCCCACCCAAACCATCTTCCGCGGAGTCATCCCCTTCCTGATCGCCGACGTGATCCGCTTGGCCGTGCTGGTGCTGGTGCCCTGGCTGGTGCTGTTTATTCCGGATGCGATGGGTTAGC
>JAYPUA010000004.1:0-98085 GCA_038133845.1 Deltaproteobacteria bacterium | reverse complement strand
GCCGCTTAGAACAGCCCGCTGATGGTGAATTCGAAGCGGTCCGGGCTTTCTCCATCACGTCGATCAAGCTTGAACCCGTACTCAAAACGTAACACACCCACAGGGGAGATCACCCGGAAACCGAAACCGGCGCTTCGCCGCAGGTCAAAGAACCCGGGCTCGGTTTCTCCCAGCAGTTGGTACTGAATCGGCTCGGCGTTCACGTTCCCGGCATCCAGAAACACGACCCCGCGGACAAAGCTCTTCTCATCCCGGCTCACCGGAAAGAGCAACTCCCCGGTGAACAGCCGCTCCGAGATTCCCCCACTGGCCAGTTGCTTCAGTTCTTCATCGCTCAGTCCTGCCGTCCGGGAGTCATAGGTCTTGATCACCTCGTAGCCCAACTCGTCCACATAGACCTGGGTGACCTGATTCTCAAACTGCTCCCGCTGGCCGTAGGGTCCGGAGATCGCGTAGTAGTTGTGTCCGCGGAGTGAGTTGATCCCGCCCATGCGGTAGCGGTCTTCCGTCGGGATCGGCGCGCCGTTGATCTGTTGCAGCAGGCCATAGCGCCCGCGGGCCATCACAATCAGGGTGCTCGACGGGTTGAGGGACCAGAACTGCTGGTAGTTGAGCTGATACTCCCGGAACTGCACGTTGCCTCCGAGAGGGGGACCGGTCTGGGAAACGGAGATCCCGGCCTTGAGTCCAGCCGTTGGAAAGACCGGGTGGTTCACCGAGTTCCACTCCAGAGAAGGCGTGACGGAGCGCTTGAAGAGGTCGGAGTTGCCATCGGTGGTGTAGAGCCGATCCAGCGCCCGAACGGAAGTGCTCAGCCGCAGGTCTCGAAAGTACACCGGAGCGCCGAGGCTGAAGCCGTAGCTGTTTTCGACCAGCTTGCCTTGCTCCAGGGTCGTGTTCTCCTCCACCTGGCTGGTGGAAACACTCACGGAGCTGGAAACCCGTGAGCCAAGGAGGCGTGGCTCGATCAAGGTCGCGCTGAACTGCTGGCTGACGTCTTTCTCGGCAAACTGAGCGCTCAGCCGCAAGGTGCGTCCGGTCCCCAGAAGGTTGCCTTTGGAAAGAGAGAGCCCTCCGGTGAATCCGGAGACATCGCTGTAGCCGATCTGGGCCTGGAAAGAGCCCGTCTGCCCCTCCTTGAGTCGGGCGATGATGTCCAGCACGTTCTCCTCGCGATTTCGCGGCGAGCGGTCCAAGGTCAGGCCAGGCTCAAAGAAGCCCAGGCGGGAGAGGTTCTCCTGGCTCTCCCGAAGCTTGCGTCCGTTGAAGAGCTGCTCCTCAAGCACCTCAAACTCGCGCCGTACCACGTGATCCCGAGTCTCCGCGTTGCCATCAATCTCGATTCTTCCAATGTAGGCTTTCTCTCCCCGGATGACCTCATAATTCACATCGACGGTGCGGTTGTCCTCGTGAATTGTGGTCCGGGGGATCACCCGAGCAAAGGCATATCCGCGCTCCGAGTGAAACTCCGTGAGCACTGACCGGTCCTGGTTCTGCAGAAACGGATTGTAGACCTCTCCGGGCTTGAGCAACACCTTCTCCAGCAGCTCTGCCTCCGGTACCAGCAGCTCTCCGGTCACCTGGACCTGTCCGGTGAAATACTGTTCTCCCTCCTCAATGTCCAGCCTGATGGAAAGCCTGGAGTAGTCCGGGTTGTGCACCACCTCCACATCGGGTTTGGCGATGAAGACCTTGATGTATCCGTTGCGCAGGTACTGCTGAGCGATCAGGGCGAGGTCCTGATTGACCATCTCCTCCTGAAACACCCCGGAGCTGTTCATCCACGAGGTGCAATCAATCTCCGAGCTGAGGATGAGACGCTTGATGTCGAGTTCCGAATAGAAGCGAGTTCCGTGGACCTCGATGTCGGTCAGGTACACCCGAGGCTCCTCCTCGACCTGGAAGACCAGCGAGCGCTCAGTTGGGCTGAGTTCCTTCACCTCCGGGGTGATCCTCACCCGGTTGAAGCCCTTCTTGCGGTAGGCATCCTGGATGATGCGGATGTTCTGCTGCACCTTTGCCGGGTCGTAGGTGTCGAGCTGCTTGAGAGTCATCAGGCCAATGGTCTCGTCCCGGGAGATTGCACGGATGCCCTGTACCTCCAGCGTCGTGATGCGTGGGCGCTCCAGCACGACGAAGCGCAGGCGGTAGCCATCGGCCTCGGGCAGGGCCTCGGCTTCGACCCGGGCGTCCACAAAGTTTCCGGTTTCGAAGATCGTGTGCAGGTCCCGGCTGATCTGACGCCGGTCGATGGGGCTGCCGATGCTGGACTCCAGTTGCAGGAGCAGCTGGGAGGCCTCCAGCTCCGAGGTCCCTTCAATCTCCAGATCCCGGATGGTGGGAGACTGTGCCTGGGGAGTTCCCACCATGAGCAGGGCTCCCAGCAGCAAGCTACTGAGCCACTGGACCATTCGAGAAGGGCGTAGAGAGAACGAGGGAGGCGACAAATGATTCAGTTGGGGAGAGGATGCAAGCGCCCGGATTCCATCTGAAAGCGGCAATCCATCATATTGGCCAGCTCCGAGTTGTGAGTGATGGTCACCAGTGTGGTGCCGCGCTCTCGGTTGAGGCGCAAGAGCAATTCGGCAATCTGCTCTCCGGTCTGGCGGTCCAGGTTGCCTGTCGGCTCATCGGCAAGAATCAGCTGTGGCGCGTTGCTCAGGGCTCGGGCAATCGCCACCCGCTGCTGCTCTCCTCCGGAGAGCTGGCTGGGCTTGTGGTGCAGGCGTTTTCCCAGGCCGACCTCATCCAGCAAATCCTGGGCTTGGCGCTCTGCCTGCGCGGTTGCTCTTCCCTGAATCAGTCTGGGCATCATGACGTTCTCCAGCGCGGTGAAGTCCTGAAGGAGCTGATGAAACTGAAAAATGAACCCCAGGGAGTCATTACGAAAGCGGGCTCGAGCCTCACGGTTCAAGCGGGTGAGCTCCTGATCTCCCAACCGGATGGAGCCGGAATCGACCTCGTCCAGCGCTCCAAGCAGGTGCAAAAAGGTGCTCTTGCCGGTTCCGGACGCCCCCACGATCGCGCAGGTGGAGCTGCTGGAGAGCCGAAAATCCAACCCTTGGAGAATTCGCAAGGTCTGGCCCTCTCCGTCCAGATAACTTTTGTGGAGTCCGTTGACCTCAATCAGCATCGGAGAATCATTTCGTGAAGGCAAAACTCATAATAATGGCACCTCCTTTGTCAAGTACAAGACTTCTCGGAAGGGCTCAGGAATGGCTTGCCTGCTTCCGGGGACGCGCTATGGTGCTCCGCAGTGAAGTCAGACTTACCTCCTGCAACACCATCAATGCGCGTCTCTCCTGACTGCTGGCAGATCCTGGGAATTGCTCGAACGGATGATCCGAAGGAAATCCGCTCTGCCTACCTGAAGCAAGCGAAGCGGTGTCATCCGGACACCGAGGTGGTGGAAGAGCTCAAGCACCTCAAGGCTCTGCAGTTCATCCGGGTTCAGGACGCCTATGAGCGCGCGTTGCAGCAGACGGATGACCAGACCGCTCCTGCAGCAGGAGCTCCCGGACGAGCCAATCAGGACTGGCATCACCAGAATCCGGCCTTTGACTCTGCTGCGGCCGACTGGGTCAACACGCTGAGCGACTGGCCTTTCAGGAGCATCCTGCAGACCTACCTGATTCTCCTGGTGGGCTCCTGGACCTGTGCCTGGATTCTTCCGGAGGAGCACTGGATGCGCTGGCCTCTGGCCTTTACGCAAGGGATGTGCGAGGGGCTGCTCCTCAGCCTGCTCGGCCTGGGCGTAGGGTCCTGGATCCTGGGGTTGGTGTTTTTGGTGATGCGGTTGGTTCTCCCGGCGGCCCATGTGTTCAAAGGCTGCTACCTGCTGTTTTGGGTCCTGACCTTGTGGGGCTTCATCTGGGTGACCCCGGAGGTGGGCTGGAGTTGGGGCAACGCCATAGGGCTGTACCAGTTCAACGTGGCGGCCACCAGTCTGCTGCTCGTCCCGTTGCTGCCGGCCGTCCTGGCCCTGCACCTGCGCCTGCAGTACCAGCGCATTCGCCATCGCCTGTGAGCACGGACTCCGGAGCAAGGCGCCTCCCTCAAGATTCTGGACATTTCCTCAAGGTTCTGGGAGCCTGAACCCCTCCCCTTGGAGGTGGATGCGTCACTGGTGGGCGCCCCGGTCTTCAAAACCGCGTGAAAGGCACTAATCCTGTCTTTGGTGGGTTCGATTCCCACACACTTCCGCCAATGATTTCAAAAACTCGAACGACTCCACCGGATGCCTCAAGTTGTGTTTCTCTCCCACGGGGGCGGCCCCCTCCCCGTGCTTGGCGATCCCAGCCATGCGGAGTTGACAGGTCACCTCCAACGGCTCGCACAAGACCTGACACCTCCCCGGAAAATCCTGATTCTCAGCGCCCACTGGGAAGAGCCGACGGTTCAGGTCACCCATCACCCGGCGCCTTCGCTGCTCTACGACTACTACGGCTTTCCTCCGGAGTCCTACACCCTTCAGTATCCCGCCCCTGGAGATCCGGAGTTGGCTGAGCAAGTCCGGGAGCAGCTTCAGGCGTGCGGCATCGCATCCGAGCTGAATGATCGGCGTGGGCTGGATCACGGCGTCTTCATCCCACTGATGCTGATGTATCCGCAGGCTGACATCCCCTGCGTGCAGATCTCCTTGCGCGCCGGTCTGAATCCGGAGGAGCACCTGCGCCTCGGGGAGGCCCTGGCCTCCGTGGAGCACGAGCGTTTGCTGCTGTTGGGATCCGGATTTTCCTTCCACAACATGCGGGCCTTCCTCGGGGCTTCAGCCAATCAGCCAGACTCTGGGAACCTGGCCTTTGAAGCCTGGCTGGAAGAGACGCTTGGGAGCACAGAGCTGACGGAGGCGCAGCGCCGGGAGCGCCTGATCCGCTGGGAAGAAGCCCCTGCCGCACGCCACTGTCACCCGAGAGAGGAGCACCTGCTCCCACTGCACGTCTGCTACGGAGCAGCCCGGCGTCCCTTTCAGCGCATGGAAAGCGTAAAGGTGCTTGGCAAGCAGGTCAGCACCTTCCTGTGGTGAGCTTGGAGCCGAGTGAGATCCAGCCGCCCCGGCTATCGGCTCAAGAGAACGGGGTCTGTACCAATTCGGAAAAAACAGGCTTCAGAGCAGGATACGCCTTCAGATAGATCTGAAAGAGGCCGGTGTAGTGCTCATGGCTTTTCGGGTCGGGAGAGAAGGTCTGCTCGACCTCGGGCTCGGAGGCGGCCGACTCAGGGGCTACGGAAACGAGTACGCCAAGCAGGCCGGTCAGCTCCGAGTTCGAGAGAACCCGTACCGGGAGTCCAATCACATCGGAGAACAGCTGGCAGAATTTTGGAGATCGGGTGGTCCCTCCGGTGAGGTACAGCTCTGAGATCGGACTCTGCGTCACCGCTTGCAGTGCGTGGCGAAATGCCAGGCAACACCCTTCCAGCACGGCTCTCTTGAGGTGTGCGGCCTCCGTCTGCAGACTGAGGCCAATCCATGCTCCCCGGGCGTGCGGATCAATGAACGGAGATCGCTCTCCCTGGAGATAGGGCAGGTAGATCAACTCACCCTTTGGAGCGCCCATGGCCTCTGTGATCAGGGCCTCATAGTCCTGGACCTCAAACACCTGCTTCACCCAGGAGAGCCCTCCTCCAGCGGTGAGGATCGGGGCAACCTGAATGAAGTGTCCGGCTTCGGGATGTGCCAAGGTGAACACCCCACTCTCCGGAGCCGCCGGTGCAGTTTCCGTAAACCCCACCCAGCCGCTGGTCCCGCAGTAGGCATACGCCCGACCCGGCTTGCTGCACCCTGAGCCGAGCGTGGTGGCTCCGGCATCTCCGGGACCAAGATAGACCGGCAACTCCTGAGGCAGCCCCCAATCTGTGGCGACCTGGGAGGAGAGCTTTCCGACCTCAGCCCCACCCTGGACCAACCGGGGGAGGGCCGACAGGAACTGCTCGAGGCCCAGCACCCGGAGCAACGGCTCGTGCCACGCCCGGGTCTGCAAGTTCATCAGGCCGGTGGTGGTCGCCGTGGTGGTGTCTGTCACGCGTGCTCCGGTCAGCCGAAACGCCACATAGTCGGCCGAGCCCAGAAAAATCTGCCTCGCAGACACCAGGTGTTCTGGCTCATGAGCCTGCATCCAGCAGAGCTTTGCCAGCACGCTGGTTGGGCCTTGCTCATTCCCCGTCTCCACCAGCAGGTCCTTCACCTGCGGATCGTCCTCCCAAGCGGACAACACCTCGCTCCCCCTTTGGTCGCCGTAGCGGATGACCGGACGGATGAGTTCTCCGGAGGCGTTGAGCAGGATCAGGTTCTGCATCTGTCCGGTCAGGGCGATCCCGGCCAGGGAGTCGGTTCGCGCTGGCGTCAACTCTCGAATGATCTCCCCACAAGCTCGCCACCAGCCCTCCGGAGTGGGGGAGCCGGAGGACCCTTGTGTGCCGGTTGAGGAGGCCTGCTCAAGTAGTTGACCGTCGTAGTCAAACACGCCTCCCTTGATGCTTGTGGTTCCGATGTCAAGAATCAGCCATTGCATGAGACCACCTCGATGGAGTGAGCAAGGGTCAGGAGTGCCGCTGGGACAGGCGGCTGAAGAGAACCGCACCGATGATGATCAGTCCGGTCAGGATCTGCTGCACGTAGGTGTCGACTCGAAGCTGTGTGAGGCCATTGGAGAGGACCCCCAGGATCAGCACTCCGGTCAGGGTACCGAACAGGTTGGGCTCTCCTTCTTCGGACATCGTCATCCCCACGAAGACAGACGCGATCGCGTTCAGCATCAGCCCGTCTCCTTGGGTAGGGTTTGCCGAGGACAGCCTGCTGACCAGCATCAACCCGGCAATCGCGGCTCCGGCTCCGTTGATGACAAACGCCCAGAGGCGCAGGCGAGCGACAGGCACTCCGGCCAGGAGAGAGGCCTCTCGGTTGCCCCCCACAGCATACAGCACCCGCCCGTAAACCGTGCGGCGCAAGACAACATCGATCACCAGGAAGGTCAGGAGCGCAATCAGCGTCAGGTTGGGCAGCGTGAGCGCATCGGTCAGCGCCCAGCCCCCTCGGCTGAACACTCCCACCGCAGCCGGTATGGCTCGGCCAAAGATGGTTTTGCCGTCGCTGATGAACAGAGCCATCCCGCTGAAGAGGGTCAAGGTCCCAAGTGTGGCAACAAACGCAGACAGCCCGGCATAGGCCACGAGCAGGCCGTTGAAAAGTCCACCGAGCAGGCCGATGCCCACCGCCGCCGCCAGCGATGCTGGCAACTCCACGCCTTGCTGCCAGAGCACGGCGGCCAGGATTCCGCTCAGGCTGGCCATCGACCCGACGCTGAGATCGAAGTCTCCTCCCACCATCACCAGGGTCATGGTGAAGGCCACCACGCAGAGGATGCTGACCTGCTGCGTGATGTTCAGCCAGTTCCTGGCCGTCATGAAGGTCTCCGGACGCTGGCTCCAAAAGAAGGCGATGATCAGCAAGAAGCCGAGAAACGTCCCGTAGCGCCGAATAAGTGTCGTCAATCCCATACTGAACTTGGTGTGGTCAGGCAGCTTCTCCCGGAAGCCCTTGGCAGTAGGCGAGCAGTTGAGCCTCACTCAGCCCTTCCGTCGGCAGCTCGTGACCAACACGGCCTTGCTGAAGGACAAGGACTCGGTCACACAGGCCAATCAGTTCTTCCAGCTCGGAAGAGACCATCAAGACTGCCGTTCCGGACTCACTGACCTGACGGATCAGCCCGTAGATCTCCTGCTTGGCACCAACGTCCACACCGCGTGTAGGCTCGTCCAGCAGGAGGAGGCGGGGGCGGTCCCAGGTGGCTCGAGCAAACAGAACCTTTTGCTGATTGCCGCCGCTCAGTTGCCAGCAGCGCTGTGTGATTCCGGAGCCCTGAACACCCACCCGGTCCCACGCCTGCTGAGCGAGCGCCTCCAGCGGCTGCCGCGGGATCCATCCTCCGGCCTTGCCGTAGCGCGAGGTGAAGGGCAAGTGGCTGTTGAGGGCCACGCTCTGATTCAACACCAGCCCCTGGGCCCTTCGCTCCTCCGGAATGTAGGCCAACTGCTGCTTCCAAAATCGGCTCAGTCCAGGCTTCCACGCCTTCCCTTCCAGAGCCCAGGTCCCCGTAGACGGGTCGACGCCCAAAAGGGCTCTCAGAAGCTCCGAGCGACCGGAACCTCCTAGCCCTGCGAGCCCCAGAATCTCTCCCTGGCAGAGTGAGAAAGAGACAGACTTCAGCTTCTGGCTGGTGATCTCTCTGGCGTCCAGGATGACCTCCGTGGAGCGGGCCAGCGTGCGCTTGGGAAACTGTTGGAGGACCTGCCTCCCGGTCATGGCTTCAACCACCTGCCTGGAGCTCAGCTGCCTGGTTGGTCCGGTCAACACCACGACGCCATCACGCAGGACTGTGAGCCGATCCGTGAGGCGGAAGACCTCCTCAAGCCGATGTGAGACGTAGAGGATCGAGCGTCCCTGTGCCTTAAGGTGTTTCAGCACGGCAAACAACTGCTCGACCTCTGAAGGAAGCAGGGAGGCGGTGGGCTCGTCGAGCACGTACAGCTGGGCCTCCGGCTCGTTTGGCTCCCGGACGAATGCGCTTCCGAGCTGAATGAGCATGCGGTCCCCGGCTCCAAGTCGGCTGACCTTCTCTCTCGGGTTGAGGTGGGTGACTCCCAACTGGGCCAGAGCCTCGGCGGCCAGGGACTCAAGACGAGACCTGAGAACAAACGCTCCGCCCCAGGCAGGGACGCTCTTGCCAAGCCACAGGTTCTCCGCAACAGAGAGCCCGGGAACGAGGTTCAGCTCTTGATGAATGCAGCGAATCCTCCGTTTGCTCTCGCTCCTCAACCACTCCGGAGGTTGCGGCTGCCCCTGAAACTCGCAGGCCAGCTCGTCTGCGCCAAGGACTCCGGAGAGGATGCGGATCAGAGTGGACTTCCCTGCTCCGTTCTCGCCCATGAGCCCCTGGATCTCTCCGCTCCTCAGCTCCAGTGAGACCCCTCGAAGCACCGAGGCTGTCCCAAAGCGCTTATGAACGGAGTGCAGCTTGAGCAGCGGGTCCACAGAGCGAGCGGAAAGCGGTGGCGTTCTCAAACCTGGACAGACGGATCACAAATCGTCCGCCGTAACCAACTTGGCGCTCACGTATATTTGAGAACGGGAGACCGATCCGGATTTGAGGTACTGCTCAATGGTATTGGCGACGGTACCAGCAATTCCGGAAAAGTCCTGGGCCACGGTTGCCTTGAAGTTCCCTCGAGCGGCGATTCGGTCCCGGGCCTGTTCGGTGGCATCGATTCCCACGATCACAATTCCCTCGTCCTCGCGCCCGGCATCCCGGATCGCCTGCTCCGCCCCAAGCGCAGGATCGTCCCAAGCAGCCCAAACCGCCTGAATGCTGCCTTTTTGCGGGTTGGCGGTCAGGACGGCTTCCATCGCGTTCCGGGCCCCTTCCAGCGGACCTCGGTCAAAGCTGGGGGTGATCTTCTCCATGATGGTCAGGTCCGGCTCGTTGTTGAAGATCGCCTCGGCAATCGCTCCGCGCTTTTGCACGGGAGGGTAGGGCTCGAAGATGAACATCACCACGTTGCCCTTGCCGTTGAGTTGATCCACGACAAAGGTCGCGGTCTCCGCAGCCATCACGTAGCCGTTGCTGGTGACGTTTGCGGTGAGCAGCGGATCGGCCCCGGAGTCCATGCCAAAGACAGGAATCCCTGCTTCCTTGGCGGCCAAAAGCCCATTCTGGATTTGAGTGGGGTCGACGTTGATGACCATCGCATCGACCTTCTGCAAGGCGACATCCTCCATGCGGCCAATCAGGGCTGCCACGTCTCCGGAGGTATCGATCACATCCACTTCCCAGCCTTTCGCCTGAGCCGCCTTCTCAAACGATTCCACCATCAACTGAGTTCCCGGTTGCGACAGGAAAGGGGTCAGCACGGCAACCGTTTTCGATTGTGCAAAGCCCGAAGTGCTCAGGAGCAAGCTGATCCCGGTGCTGAACAGGAAAAGTAAAATTCGAGACATTTGGTTCCTCTGTGTAGAAGGGTTCATCCATTATTCCATGGTGGGCCAGATTCACGCAATTGTCTGATGACAGACCTTTGCGGACAGACAAAGTTAGAAGTTTGCCTCAAGTTTGTCAAGCACGCCCAGTGGCGCTGCAGGAGGGGCAGCGTTTTTCGCAGGGAGAGGTGCGTTCAGGAGGCTCAGCAGGTGCTCCCGCCGCGTTCTGGGGGACGTTTCCGGAGCGGCGACGCTTGGGGCGTCAGGCATTGAGCAGATAGCCCTTGCGCCACGGGAGGGGCTCTGAGCCGCAGACCTTCCCCAGACTCTTTCCGGCGAGAACGTAGCGATGCTTGGCCCGGACGAACAGCAACCCGTCGCACCTTGCGTGGATGGGAACGGGGGCGGACAGCGCCTTTCCCGGAACCCAGATCTCGGCCAGCAGCTCTCCCTGCTTCACCTCGGAGCCGAGTGGTTTCTTCCAGAGCACCACACCTCCTACCGGAGCCGGAGGGAAGTCCACGGCTTCAAGCGGGACCACTTTGGGGGGAGTCGGAGCGAGTGGCACGGAAGGTCCTTTCAGTACGTTCCAGTCTCGGAGACTCTCCAACAAGGCTTCGGAATCCTGATGAATCAGCGACTCCTCAACGTCGTTCTCGCCGCGCAGTTCAATAGTGCATCCGACCGTGGCTGCCGGGATGGGGACATCCGGGAAGGTGCGCTGCAGCGTCGTCCAGATGCCTGGCAGGGCCTCGTCGAAGCTGGCACCGCCGGAGTCGTCTGCCAGCATCACCACGGCGATGCGCATCCTCTCGGCCAGAGTGGAAAAATGCTCCCATCCGGAAGAGCTGGTGTAGAGGTGAAGCAAGGCCTCATCATCACAGTGCAGGTCCAGGATCATGTCTGCATCCAGCGCCTGCTCAAACAGAATGCGCTTGTGCTCCTGGTCCGCACTCTGAGGAGGGCTCTCCTGCAGCAGAGCCCGGAGCTGTGCTCGGATCATCTCCGTGTTGGATTCGGCGTCGGAGGAGAGCTTTCCCTGGAGGCGCTCGCACAGCGCGCTCCCCAACTCCGGGTAGTTCCGGTTGAAGTTGACGCCTCCGGAGAACTCAAAGCGCCCCTGATGGCGTCCCAGCAGCACCTGATCCAGCCCGACAGGGTTAGCCACCGGAACCAGGCGGACCCGTCCGGTGATCTGCTCCTGAGCTTCGAGTTCGGTCAGTTGTTGCTCCAGCCGATGTGCCAACGCCAGGGCCGGGATCTCATCGGCATGGATCGAGGCCTGAATGTACACCAGAGGACGTCCGGACGGAGGACCGAATTCCAAGACCCGGAGGTGACGCTCGGTTCCCGGTGCGGAGAGGCGAAGCGGGTGCAGGGTTTCACGTGGCATGACTTCTTCCGTGGAAGGGGGGCGAAGAGGAGTGTCATCTGAAACCCAACGTGAACGGGATGCAAGTCATTTCATCGGGAGAGAGACTTGGGCTCCAGGAGCTTGGATTGGGTCAGCTGGAGGCAGGCAGCCTGGCCTGAGGCACGTTCGCCCGCAGAGCGCTTTTCCGAGGAACTGGGGAGTGCTCTGGAACTGCGTGCAGGAGGCTTGAGGGGAGCCTCCGAGGGGCTCAGACGGTCTGGGAGAATTGGGGATTTGAGGAAGAAGGGCTCTCCGGGAGGTAGCGGTCAAAGGTCATTGCCACATTCCGGACAAACATTCTTCCCAGCGGGGTCAGGCTCAGGCGCTCGGCCCCCAGTACCAACAGCCCCTCGTTCTCCAACTGCCGGAGCCGAGGCGCGGCCTTGGACAGCGCCGTGCCAAAGTGTTGCCGATGCGCCTGTTCCAGTCTGGTCAGATCCAGCTCTCCCTGACACATCAGCTCCTCAATTACCTCCCGTCTCATGCGGTCCTCCTCATCCAAAAGCATCCCTCGCCGCGGCTCCAGCTTTCCGGCCTCCATCATTTCCAGGTAGTCGGGGAGTTCCTTGGGGTTCTGCCAGAAGCTGTTTCCGAAGTCGGAGATTGCGGACACTCCGAGTCCAATCTGAGCCAGGCCATGCAGAGGGGTGTAGCCCATGAAGTTACGGTGCAGGGTGTGCTGGTCACGCGCTCGCGCAAGGTCGTCGTCTGGCAAGGCGTAATGGTCCATGCCGATCATCTCGTAGCCGTCGTCCAGGAAGTGCTGGATCGTGTCCAGATAGATCCCGACCTTCTCCTCCGGAGAGGGCAGGTCTTCCTCACGCAGTGCGCGCTCGTGGGCCTTAAACATCCAGGGCAGGTGGGCAAAGCTATAGATTGCCAGCCGATCCGGACGCATCCTGGAGACTTCCAGCAGGGTTTTGCGAAAGCGTCTGCGGTTTTGCAGGGGGAGCCCGTAGACCAGGTCGAGGTTGATGCTGGAAAACCCCAACTCACGGGCTGTTTGGTACGCCTCCCACGTCTGCTCCAGTGTCTGGTAGCGATTGATCGCCTTTTGTACCTGCGGGTCCACATCCTGAACCCCAAAGCTCAGGCGGCGGAATCCAAGCTGGTGCAACGCCTCAAGCTGCTCTCGCGTGGTGACCCGGGGGTGCACCTCGACGGCCCACTCTTCGCCGCCCATCGGATCAAAGTGCTCCCGGATGCTTTGGGCCACGCGGGAGAGCTGGTCCACGTTCAGGTAGGTCGGAGTGCCTCCTCCCCAGTGCACCTGGGCGGCCTGTCGACGGGTTCCCAGCGCCTGAGCAACGGCCTCGACCTCCTTCATCAACGCGCTCAGGTAGCGCTCCACCAGCGTCGCATCGTTGGTCACAAAGCGGTTGCACCCGCAAAAGGTGCAAAGCTGGCGACAAAACGGCAGGTGCAGGTACAGGGCAACAGGTCGAGAGCGCTGCCCCTCTTCCGCCAAGGCCACGCGGTATTCCGGCTCAAACCACCCCTCCTGCCAAACCGGCACCGTCGGGTAGCTGGTGTAGCGGGGACCAGGGCGGTTGTAGCGCTGAATCAGTTCGTGAGTGATCCGTGGTAGAGCAGGCATGGACTCCTTGCAAAGGTTCTTCAGGGCAAGTGGCGTGCGAAATTGTGACAGACTGGAGTCCTCAAGCCATTCGCAACATTACCGAGAAGGCCCATTCTTGGCGGTTTTAGATTTTTTTGAAAAAATTTGCAATTTTAGTTGCAAAAAATAAAAGTACTGTTATCCTAGGATTCACGATAGTTGCTCACGGAGAGCATCACTCCTCAACCCACTCCCTCATGGAGCCCCGATGGCAGTAGCAAAAGAAAGCATGATCACCCCGGCCAAAAAAGCGTACAACGACTTCTGCGACCAGTATGAAAAAGGCCTGAACGAGATGGAGAACCTGCAGAAGCAGGCCATTGAGCAGACCTTCGGCATGATCGCCAAGATGCCGATGATGGAAAAAATGCCCGTGACCGGCATGGTCATGGATGCCAAACCCGCCCAACTGAAGTTTGTGGTCGATGGCTACGCTCAAATGCGCAAGGTCTCCCAGGAAATGCGCAAGCAGACCAACGACTGGATGAACGCTGCTGAGTCCATGGTTCCTGCTCTGTAAGCAGCCCAGAACAAGCAGACCCGTTTTTTTGGAGCTCCAATCGGATTCCCCCCCTGTTCCGGTTGGGGCTCTTTGTTTTTCGCCTTCCTTCCCCCTCTCCTGCAAAAAATTTCTCCCCAAACCCGACCTTCTGGAAAGTTTTGCGATAACGGCTTCCCGGATGTGTGCTTTTAGCGAGAGTGCCCCCTTTAGAGTCAAAAAGCTCGAGCAAAGCAAAACCCTTGTGATTTAGTTGGAGACTGGTGTATCTAGAAAGACTCAATGGCACAATGGATCTAAAGCTCTTCCCGGAGGAGATCCAGGCTGACTGTGGCAACGACCGCCGGTCCGGGATGCGGATGTGGTTTGATCGAAAGGGAAAGGTCTCATGAGCGTTGGAAAAATGACAGGCCCCAAAAAGGCCGCCATCCTGCTGCTGGCCCTTGGTGAAGAAGGTGCTGCAGAAGTGATGAAGAACCTCGATGAGTCTGAAATTCAGCAGGTCGGCTACTACATGACCCGCTTCACGGACGTTGCACCGGAGGAGCTGGACATTGTCCTCGAAGAATTCTACCGCAACTCCGTGATGCAGGAGGAAGGGGTCAACATCAACGCCACCCCGGACTTCGTCAAGAACGCCCTCACCAAGGCACTCGGTCCGGACAAGGCCAAGGAGTTGGAAGGCAACCTGCGCTCCGGGCATGAAGAGGGTGGGCTTGATGCCCTCCGCTATGTGGACCCGGTGATGATCTCCAACTACATCCGTGGAGAGCACCCGCAGACGATCGCGCTCATCATCTCCTACTTGACCAACATTGATCAGGCCGCAACGGTTCTGCGCTCGCTCCCGGAGAACGTGCAGGCAGACGTGATGTATCGGATGGCCACCCTCGAGAGCATCCCTCCGGGAGTGGTCTCCGAGATGAACGAGGTCCTCTACGAGGAGATGAAGGCGGCCGGAAGCATGGTCACCAAGGTCGGTGGGGTGGGCCCTGTGGCCGAGATCCTCAACGCGGTCGACAAGGCGACCGAGACCCGGATTCTGGCGACCATCGAGGAGTCGAATCCGGACCTCGCCGAGTCCATCCGCGAGCTGATGTTCACCTTCGAAGATCTGGCACTCATCGACTCCAAGCAGATGCAGACGGTCCTCAAGGATGTCGATCAGGCCGACATGGTCCTTGCCCTGAAGACCGCCAGCGATGCCATCCGCGAACTGATCTTCAGTTCGATGTCCTCCCGCGCCGCGGAGATGGTCCGAGACGACCTGGAGAACCTTGGCCCCGTCAAGGTCTCCGATGTGGAGGCTGCTCAGCAGAAGATCATCAAGGTGGTCAAGAAGCTCGAGGAGGAGGGCAAGATCGTCATCGCGGGTGCCGGTGGCGCAGACGTCGTCTGATCCTTCTGTCCAGAGCACACTCCCTTCGCTCTCAGCCCACATCTCCATCGACAAGAGCAGGCTTCGGCCTGCTCACCCTGTCCCTGAACTCCCAGTCTCATGCGAACCTTTTTAGACAAAATGCGCGACCTCAAGATGCAAGAGGTCGAGGCCGCTCAGCGTCATGCTCCCGAATCCGAACTGCGCGCGCGACTCTCGGGACTCGCCCCCCGCGCCTCCTTTTCCCGGGGACTTCAGGCTCCCGGGATCTCTCTGATCACGGAGGTCAAGGCTCAGGCTCCCGGACGTCGCAATGTGGAGACACTAGACCTGCAGGCGGTCCTTGAAGACTATGAGGCCGGAGGAGCGCACGCGATCTCCGTGCTCACGGATGAGCACTACTTCGGGGGATCGCTGGAGACCTTGGAGCAGGCGAGAAACTCCACGGCCTTGCCGTTGCTGCACAAGGAGTTCATTGTCCACCCCTACCAACTGCTTCAGGGGAAGCTCCGAGGTGCCAGCGCCGCGCTGATCCTGGTGTATTACTTCACGCTTCCGGAACTGCAGGGCATCTTGGAACAGACCCGGGAGCTGGGGCTGGACGCGGTGGTGGAGTGTTCGCTGGAAGAAGAGCTGCCCCGTGCTCTGGAAGCCAACCCGGAGGTGCTGATGATCAACAACCGACCGATTGCCTCGCTTCCGGAAGAGCCCGGATCGACCTATCATTTGGGGAGTGTGGACACCACTGTGGACTGGTGGAGGCGCTTTCCGGAGTTGCAGGCATGGAAGTCGCAACCCGAAAGAGTTCTGATCAGCGCCAGTTGCATCAGCACCGCGGAACACTTGGGAACTCTCAGACAAGTGCCGTGCGATGCGGCCCTGATCGGCAACTCGGCCATGAGCGCTCCGGATCGCGTGCTCTTCCTCAAGACCCTCCGGAGCGGAAAATTCTGACCGAGTCCGGAAACTTTTCCCCACGGGGAAAACCCTTGTTTTGTTCAACTTGAACTCATCCGTGCCTCATGTCAATGACCCCCTCTTCGACCCTCAACGTTCTCGTCGTGGATGATGACGAGAACATCCGCATGGTGCTCCAGCGCACTCTGAGCAAACTCGGCTATCACGTCAGCACGGCTCGCAGCGCCGAAGAGGCCCTGCGCACCCTGCAACGCAGCTTCTTCCACGTGGTAATCACCGACTTGATGATGGAGGAGATGACTGGAATCGAGTTGATGCAGCAGATCAAGGAGATGAACTCCTTGATGCAGATCTACGTGATGACGGCACACTCCACGCTTCCAAGCGTGATCCAGTGCATGCGGGGTGGGGCTTACGACTTCTTTGAGAAGCCGTTGGCCATTGAGGATGTGGTGACTTCGCTGAGTGAGGCCTCTCGCAGAGCGGAGCGCTGGAGCACGCTTTACAAGCGCCATGCGGCCAAGCTTCAGGAGATGGAGTCGCTGGAGTCCTCCGAAGAGTCCTGAACTCCGGGAGACTCTCTTTCAGAAAGTGCGGCGCACGACGTAGTCGGCGATTTCGTGGAGCAGGGTACGGGTGCCTTCATCTGGAAGCACACTCAACTCCGCTTGCGCCTGGAGAACATAGTTCCGTGCAGATTCCAGGGTGTGCTCGATGGAGCCATGCTGTCGCATCCAGGCAGCGACCTTGCGGATCTCAAGCTGGCCGATTTCCGGAAGTTCCAGAATCTGCTCCAACTCCTTGCGCTCGGCAGGGCTGGCGTGTTCCATCAGGTGACTGAGGGGCAGCGTGATCTTCCGCTCCTGCAGATCCGTCCCGATTGGCTTGCCGATGTTCAATTCCTCAGAGTAGTCCAGCGCATCATCCACCATCTGAAAGGCCATCCCCAAGGCAACGCCGTAGTTGAACAACGCGTCCGCCTGTGCCGTCCCGGCACCGTTGAGCAGGGCGCCCATGCGGGCGGCTGCACCAAACAGGCTGGCAGTTTTGTAGTGGATGATATCCAGGTACTCCTGCAGGTCATGCTGACGGTAGCTGCGAGTCAGTTGAAGGAGCTCTCCACGGGCCATCAGCCGGGTAGTGTGAGACATGAGCTGCAGCACCTCAGGATTCCGGAGCCCGGTCAGCATGCGAAACGCCAAGGCCAGCAGATAGTCGCCGACCAGCACGCTCGCCTCGTTGCCCCAGATCGTCCGAGCTGCCTGCTGCGAGCGGCGCATGTCGGCTCCATCCACTACGTCGTCATGCAGCAAGGTGGCTGTGTGGAGGTATTCAACGACCTGAGCGGCCTGCAGGATTGGAAGATCCAGGGTGCCAAAACTGCGTGCTCCCAGCAGCACCAGCAGTGGGCGGAGACGCTTTCCTCCTGAGCGGAGAATGTGCTCGGCGACGCGGGTAAGCAGCGGGATGTCTGTCTGGACGTCCTGAAGGATCAGGGCCTCCAGCTCCTTCAACTCCTGCTCCAATTGAGTGAGGAAGGCTGTTCCCTGAAGCTTGACAGGAGGCGGGTGTGAAGGTGTTCCGCTCGGCAGCCCCTCGGACTTGGAAGATGGAGCTGACGGAGGAGAATACAAAAGAGGGCCTTCACATGAGGTGGATTCAGCGCTTGATCAATGACTTGATTCACTGGCAAAATCCTAACAGATCAAGGCCGGAGCGCCAAGTTTTTCATCGGGTCCTCATCCGGAGCCTGCCTGGGAAACATCACGCCCTTGCGCCTTCACAAGACACCCCATTTGTCACATGACTTCCTACCACCCGGCCATCGAACACCTCCAGGAGAACGGGGCCCTTCCCCCCGCTGTGCTGAAGCCGTTGCACGAGCAGCTGGTGGCCTATCGCCAGCAGCCCGAGGCGCTCCGTGAGGTGCTGATCAAGCACAAGGCCGTCTCGGAGGTCGTCTTTCAGAAGGCCCTGGCCCAGAGTTGCGACCTCCCCTTCCGCGAGTCGCTGGAAAACCAGAGCCTGAGTGCCGAGTTCACCAAGCGCATTCCGATCCGCTACGCCAAGCGCTTCAGCTGCATGCCGCTCGGACGAAGCGAGGGAGGGCTGGAGGTGGCCATCGACGACCCCGGACGCCTGGAGCCGCTGGAGGAGTTGGCCCGGGTCTTCCAGTGCCCGGTCCTTCCGGTGGTGGTCCCTCGACAGGCGGTTCTGGACTTCATCAACCGAGCCTATGATCAGGAAAACCGGCTGAGCGAAGAGGCCGTCGAGCAATTGGACTCCGAGGAGCGAATTGACGGCATCTCCGGACTGGAGGAGCCCGAAGACCTGCTGGATGCCACTGACGAGGAACCCGTCAAGCGGCTGGTCAACTCGCTGCTTTGGCAGGCGGTCAAGGAGGGGGCCAGCGACGTGCACGTGGACCCGGCCCCTCAGGAGACCCACATCCGGTATCGCATTGACGGCGTTCTGCATCGGGTGACTCAGGTGCCCCGGGCGGCCCATGTGACGGTCGTCAACCGGATCAAGGTCATGTCGCGGCTCGACATCGCGCAAAAGAGCATGCCGCAAGATGGCCAGACGATGGTGGTGATTGCCGGGAAGAAGATCGACATCCGGGTCTCCACGGTCCCCACGGTTCACGGAGAGAAGGTGGTGATGCGCCTCCTGCAGCGCAACGAGAAGCTGCTGAGCCTCCCGGAGCTGGGCATGTCCAAGCGCTTGCTGGTTCCCTTCCGGGAGATGATCCACTCGCACGGAGGGATCATCCTGGTCACGGGGCCCACCGGCAGTGGAAAGACCACCACGCTCTATGCGGCGCTTTCGGAGATCGACCACACCTCCCGGAACGTGATCACCATCGAGGAGCCGGTGGAGTACAAGCGTCCGGGCTACAGCCAGATCGAGGTGAACCACCGGATCGGCCTGACCTTTGCCAACGCGCTGCGTTCGGTGCTGCGTCAGGATCCGGATGTGGTGATGGTGGGCGAGATGCGCGACGCCGAGACCGCACAGATCGCCATTCAGGCAGCCTTGACCGGACACCTGGTCTTCAGCACCGTGCACACGAACAACGCGCCCGCCACCATCACCCGCCTGATCGACATGAGCATCGAGCCCTTCCTGGTCTCCTCGACCATCATCGGGGTCCTCGCACAGCGGCTGGTGCGGCGCATCTGCCCGTCCTGCAAGGAGGGCTACGTCCCGCACCCGGAGCAGGTCCGTGAGCTGAGGATCTCCGAGAAGGCGCTGAAGCAGGTGGGCGGACAGCTTTACCGGGGAGCTGGATGCGACGCCTGTCGGGGAACCGGATATCGCGGGCGCATCGGCGTCCACGAGCTGCTCCCGATGAGTGACGGGATCAAGCAGCTGATCCTGGAGACCAGCGATTCGAACTCCATCCGCCGCGCGGCCCTTCAGGAGGGCATGATCACCCTGCGCCGGGACGGGATCTACAAGGTGCTGCTCGGCCTGACCACTGTGGAAGAGATCCTCTCCATCACCTCCCAGGAGAGGTCTGCCTCGCTCCCGGCCTCCTCCGCTTCACCCACGCCGCACTGATATCCTCTTGGCACGCCACCTCGTTCTGGGAACCAGCGGGCACATCGATCACGGGAAAAGCACGCTCGTCAAGGCCTTGACGGGAGTGGATCCGGACCGCTTCCAGGAAGAGAAGAACCGCGGGATCACCATTGATCTCGGCTTTGCTCACCTGCAGGACGAGGGGGGAAACACCCTGGCCTTTGTCGATGTTCCGGGACATGAGCGCTTCGTGCACAACATGCTCGCCGGAGCTTCAGGGCTGGATGCGGTGCTGCTCGTTGTCGCAGCCGATGAAGGGGTGATGCCGCAAACCCGGGAGCACCTGGCAATCTGCAACCTCCTCGGGATTCAAACTGGGTTGATTGTGCTGACCCGCATCGACAAGGTGGAGGATCCGGACCTGGTCGAACTCTGTGCCGAGGAGGTCCGTGAGTTGGTGCAGGAGACTTTCCTCCGGGAGGCTCCGGTTCATCACGTCTCCGCGCTCAGTGGACAGGGACTGCCTGAGCTGCGCGAGGCCCTGTTCCAACTTGCGCCCCAGCCTCGGCATCCGGAGGCCCCCTTTCGCCTCGCCGTGGACCGCTCGTTTGCGGCAAAGGGATTTGGAACCGTGGTCACCGGGACCGCAGGCGCTGGGACTCTCCGGATTGATGAGGAGTTGATGCAGTATCCGCAGCAGCGTTTGGCCCGTATTCGCGGGATGCAGGTTCACGGAGTGGCCGCGGCAAAGGTGGTTGCCGGGCAGCGGACTGCGCTCAACCTCAGCACCTTGCACCACAAGGAAATTCAGCGCGGCGACCAGCTGGCGCTTCCCGGATCGCTGCTGAACAGCTTCATGCTCAACGTTGAACTGCAGGTGCTCGAAGACGCGGCCCGGCCGCTGCAAACCCGACAGCGCGTCCGGGTCTATCTGGGAACCCGAGAGGTTCTTGGGCGGGTCGTCCTGCTCGAGCAGCCTCAGCTGACTCCAGGGGCGCAGGGGCTCTGTCAGCTCCGGCTGGAAGCACCGGTGAGCAGCCGCTTTGGGGATCGCTTCATTGTGCGGAGCTACTCGCCGGTCCAGACCATTGGAGGCGGGCGGGTGCTGGATCCGGCACCCGCAAAGTCACGACGGGTCATGCACGAACTGGCACAGCGTCTGGAAGGCCTCCGGGGAGAGGACGAGGCGCAGCGTGTGGAGGATACGGTCTTCCTGCAGGCGATGCGTGGGGTGGCTCAGGAAGAGCTGGCGGCTCGGTCGGGACTCTCCATCAAGCGCGCGGAGAAGCTGCTTCAGTGGCTTCAAAGCAAGCAGCGCCTCGTGTGTCTGGACGCTCAGGAACAGCGCTGGTGGCATCCGGAGCACCTGCGCCGGCTGGGGCATTACGTGCTGCGCATTGTCCAGGGCCACCACGCTCGCTTTCCGGAACGCGCGGGCATGACCCGTCCGGAACTTGCCGGGAAGCTGGCCTCGGTGCTGCAGCAGGAATCCCGAGTGGACGCGTTGCTGAAGTTGCTTGTGCGAGAAGGAACGCTGCTCCGCAACGAAGACCAGACCTATGCCGACCCGGAGCATCAGCCAGAGACTGGAACGGACCAGGAGGCCCTGCTTTCGCGCTGTGAGGAGCTGCTCCGGCAGGGGGGCTTTCAGCCGCTGCGACGGACACACCTGCTGGAGGCCCTTGAGCTGGATGAAAAAGCTGGGGTCGCGCTGCTCAAGCACGGATCGCATCACCGCCGGTTGATCCGGATTGCAGAGGATCTGTTCTACCTCCCGGAGGTTCTGGAGCAGATTACCCAACATTTGCGAGAGCACTTCTCCCGGGCGCAGACCTTGAGCGTGATCGAGTTCAAGGACCTGCTCGGGATTTCTCGCAAGCATGCCGTGGAGTTGTTAGAATACTTTGATCTTCAACGCCTCACCGTTCGGCATGAGAACCAGCGCACCGCCGGAATGCTGAACGCTGAGCCCACTTTGCATGATGGATGATGAACTTTCTTGCCCCTCAGTCCCGATTTGTCCTCAAGACCTTCTTCAAACGCAACTATGATGTCCTCTCTGAAACCGGGAAGCAAACCGTCAACCGGGTCATGCTGGCTTCGGATGTGGTCCTGGTCCTCGGGCTCTACTTTCTGCTCTAGGCCAAATCAGCTCCGGGGGGCCCTGCTCGCAGGGCTCCTGTTGCTGTGCGGGAGTGCCTGGGGACAGAGCGTGCTTCAGGATCCGGAGTGGTGGAAACGCCAGCTTCCGGAGGCCGAGGAGCATCAACTGGTCCTGCAGTTGCCCTCGCGCCCGCTCGACAATTCGCGGCTCAGCAGCCGCCTGGAAGAGCAGTTCCTCTCGCGTCCCACGCTGGCGCAGGAGGTGCTGGGTGTGGCCTCCACCGATCCGGAGGCGGCCCGGACGGTTTTGGGTGAAGTGAGCTCTCAGCTGGAGCAGGCGGAAGCTCTGGCGCTCACCAGCCAGATTGAGCTGCTCCGGGGCAACTTCCCGGAAGCCGAGCAGGCCGCCCGCCGGTTTCTCGGCTGGTATCCGAACCATCCCAGCGCCCCTTCGGTCTACTGGCTGATGGCTCGGGCGCGCTTCGAGCAAGACCTCCCGATTCAGTCCATCCTGCCTTTGCAGGAGAGAGTGCTCACGGAGCTGGAAGGCAAGTTCCGGATCACCTTCCTGGAGATGCTCTCCGCGCAGGCGCGGGCTTCCGGACGCCTCTTCGATGCCTTGAATCTGGACCTGCACGCTCTGCAGGATGCTCGATATCCGGATCCATCGAAGAAACTTCAGGAGGTTCTCTCCGAGATGGAGGAGTTGCCCTCCACACGAGAACTCAATCGTCTGGTGGACCTCCATCCGGAGTTCCCGATGCTTCGGCGCAGCCTGCCGAGCATCTACGTCCGGCTGCTGATGCGCCAAGGAGAGTATGAGCGGGCTTCCGGACTGATCGCACAGTTGCTGCCTCGCATGCAGGGCGTAGGGTTGGAGGGGCTCACGGAGTCCTTGCTTTTCCTGCAACAGCGAGTCCAGGCGGCTCAGCAGGTGCAGCCCTACCGGATCGGAGTGATCTTGCCGATGAGCAGCAACAGCGCCCTGGTCTCGCGCCTGACGCAGCAGACGCTGCACGGCCTGCGGCTCGCGCTGCATCAACCTCCACAGGTGCCAGCCAGCCCTGATGAGTCTCCTCCGGAAACAGACCCTGAGATCGCACTCCTGCCTCAGGAACCGCAGTGGGAGCTGGTCATTCGCGACTCTCAGCTCAGTCCGGAAAAGACCCGGGAGGCGGTGCGGGAGTTGGTGGAGCAGGAACACGTGATGGCGATCATCGGCCCGCTCACCCGCAGGACCTCAGAAGCTGCCGCTGCCGAGGCCGAGATCTGGAAGGTCCCGCTGATCTCGCTCTCGCTGACCTCCAGCATCGCCGAATTGGGTGAATTCACCTTCCGGAACAACTTGAGCTGGAAGCAGGAGCTGCACGACCTGCTTCTCTTCGCCCGAGACTACCATCAGGTGCAGCGGGTCGCTGTGCTCTACTCCGGAAAGCGGGAGGGGCAGGAGAAGATCGAGCTGTTTCTGGAGGAGGCACAACGCCTGGGAGTGGAAGTGGTCGCGGTGGAACAGTACGGCTCACAGCAGGCGAGCTACCTGCGTGAGTTTGAGACCATCACCGGGATCCGCAAGGAGACCACCGCTCAGGATGAGAAAAATCTGGAGGAACTCAAGGACAAGCGGGAACCGACCCGCAACTTCGACGCGGTGTTTGTCGCAGCAGGAAGCCAGGGCATCTCCGACCTGAAGGTGATGCTGCCCTACGTTTCGGTCTATCAGCTGGAGGACACTCTGTTTCTGGGAGATTCCGGGTGGAGCAACCCGGCCCTGCTGTTTGCTCAGGGCAACGAACGCCTGCGCCGGCTGGTCACCGTGAACAGCTTCTTCCCACAGAGCGAGCGTCCGGAAGTGCGCCGGTTTGTGGATGCCTATGAGCAGATGTTTGCCGAGGCCCCGAGCTATCAGGCCCCCTCCAGCTACGTCGCCTACGCATACGACACGCTGGAGTTGCTCAAGCACCTGCTCCGGGATCCACGCAATCACAGCCACCGAGAGTTGCGGCAGGCGCTGCTGGACCTCCCGGCGTTCGAAGGGGCAACAGGACGCCTGAGCTTTGATGAGAGTGGAGAGATTCAGCGCGAGATGCAGCTGCTGACGATCCGCCGGGGGCGCTTTGTTGCACTGCCGTGACGGGGCTCACTCCGGAAGTGGGCCCTCCGCAATCACGATCCCGTCTTCATCGGCATAGAGCCAGTCTCCGGGACGAAGAGCCACCCCTCCCAGCTCAATCTCCACCTCCACCTCGCCCCGTCCTCGCTTGATGCTCTTGCGCGGGTTCGTACCCAGCGCCCAGACTCCCAATGGCATGGAGCGGATCTCTGCAGAATCCCGGATGCAGCCTTGGACCACCACTCCGATCCAGCCGTTCTCCACCCCCAGGCGCGCCAGGTTGTCCCCCAGGAGCGCACAGCGCATGGAGCGACCTCCGTCTACCACAAGCACCCGCCCTCCTCCAGGCTGCTCCAACAGCTTGCGAACCAGCGAGTTATCCTCGAAGACCCGGAGCGTCTTGACCGCTCCGGCGACTCGGGAGTGCCCTCCATAGCTGCGAAATCCCGGGGCAACCACCCGCAGGGTCTCTTCGTGCTGGTCGTACAGGTCTGCTGTCGTAAAGGTCATTCCACGATCCTTTTCATCCAAGGTTGTCGGGGCCGGCTTGCGTGTTCGCCCAAATCAACGTTTTTTGCTTGTATCTCTTCGAGAGAAATTTTATTTTGTTCTGTTTCAGTTTCTGTCTGTCAGATTTCTCAACCAATCCCAGCAAGAAGTTTCATGGCAATCACCATTGAAGTCCGAGATGGCAACCTGTCCAAGTCGATGATGCAACTCAAGCGCACCCTGATCCGTGAGGGGCTGTTCAAGGAGATCAAGAAGCGCAAGTTCTACGTCAAGCCTTCCGTCGCCAAGCGACTCAAGCGCGAGAACGCAGAGAAGCAGCGCAACAAGGACATCAAGCGCGAAATCCGCGCCGCGCTCAAAGCCGACTTCTAAGCATGGGATTGCAAGGGGCGCAAGCCCCTTGAGTTCACCGAGTTCACTTCCGAAGCAGCCTCACCACTTCTCCCGGCTCCGGGAATCTTCCTTGCTGATGTTTTGAAAACACCAGCGTCCCCTCGTTCTTGACCTCAAACGCACCTCTGTCGCTGGGGATCAGCTGGGTTTCCACGCCAAGTTCCTGCTGGATCTCTGCGGCCAAACTGGTCGCACGGGGCAGGTAGCTTCACATCGTGCAGTATTCAATCGTGAGTTTCATGGCTTGATGAAGAAAGGGATTGAGGAAGGGGAGCGGCCGCATAGCTGCTGAGCATCTGCGCAGCTCCGGCAGCCCCTTCCTGGGTAGAGACCACCCTCCGTCGAGGGACAGTCTGGAAAAGCGGAGAACGCGGAGTTGAGCTTGCAGCAGACCAGGCAGAGGCCTTGTTGCTCCAATGGGCGAACCACGCAGCCCAAGGCAGGTTCAGTTGAAAGCAGGGGGTGAGCCGGATCAGGCTCCACAGGGCAACCGAGACGAGTCCCGCAAGGTGCAGCCACGGCCACTCCGCCTCCAGAATCCAGGCACGCCCGACCTGTCCCAGGTAGCCTTCATGCCAGAACAGGCTTACGCCCAGGGAGCGTCCGGTGCCAAAGAGTCCGTGCAGCAGGCTGAGAGAGCTGGCGGCCAGCAGAGCATGCAGAAGTCGACTGAACCAGGAACTCCGGGGGCGATCTTCCAGCAGCAGCCTTGGGGTGAAGGGAAGCCGCCACAGCAGCCAGCCCATCATCAAGGCCGAGGCTCCAAACCACTCCAGCAGAGTTCCACCAAGCAGCGCTCCAATTACGCCCAGCCCGTTGGAGATTCCTTCGACCGGAGCAGCCGGATGAAAGAGGGTCGGGTCCTGAAAGTCTGCCGTCAGCAGGCTGATTGCCAGAACCAGCCCCCAGAGAACAATCAGCCACTGCTCACGCTTTTGGCGCAGAGCGGAGTCCTGGGAAGCGATTGCCGAGAGAGAGACGATCATTGCTGTGCCTGAAATCGTTGTACTGCGTCTTCAACCATGCGGGCCACGCTGGGAAGCACGTAGGCCTCGATGCTTTCCCCAAGCAACGCCAGCTCGCGAACCAGCGAGGAGCTGATCTGGAAACGCTCCGGCCGTCCAAAGAGACAGAAGGTCTCCACATCCGGGGCCAGCATCGCGTTGCCCAAGGCCTGCTGCTGCTCCGGATGGAAGTCGTCGGTGCTGCGCAGCCCCTTGACGATGACCCGAGAGCCCTTGCTCTGAACATAGCGAATGGTGGCGCCGATGTAGGCATCCACCGTGACGTTGGTGAGCTGAAAATGGTCCACATACTCCTGCATCATCCGCATGCGCTCCTCCTGCGTGAACATGTATGACTTGGCAGGGTTGATCGCGGCAGCCCAGTAAACCTGCTCAAAGTGGTTGGCTGCACGGGTCAGGATGTCCGCATGCCCGAATGTGGGAGGATTGGAACTGATGGGGTATACAGCAATGTGAGAGGACATGCCATCACAAGGGTTGGGTTTTTGCCTGCTGCACCAACTCGTGCAGCGTGTTGAGTGCCTGAAGCGGCGTGATCTGGTCCACATCCAGGGTCTGAAGTCGCTCCACCCACTCCGGCGTTTCAGCGAACAAGGAGAGCTGGGACGCTTCCGGAAGCCACCCGTTTCGTGACTCCTGAACCTCGGATTTCGGTTCTTTGGAGGACACGGGCTGGGGGCGGGGTGGGCGTGACACTTCCGGAAGCCGGTGAGCGACGGAAGAGGATTCCAGATCCTGCATCACTTGCAGGGCTCGTTCCACCACGGAAGCCGGAACCCCGGCGAGTCGGGCCACCTGCACCCCATAGCTCTTGTTTGCCTCTCCGGAAACGATCTTGCGCACAAAGACGATCTCCTCTCCGTGCTCCTCAACGAGCACGCTGAAGTTGGCCACGCCTGCCAGTTCCTGCGCCAGGGCGGTCAACTCGTGGTAGTGCGTCGCACAGAGCGTCAAGGCTCCGGTGTCATGCAAGTGCTCCACAATGGCCCAGGCCAGGCTGATCCCGTCGAAGGTGCTGGTTCCCCGCCCGATCTCGTCCAGCACGACCAGGCTGTTGCGCGAGGCGTGGTGCAGGATGGAGGCGGCCTCGTTCATCTCCACCAGAAACGTGCTCTGCCCCTGGCTGAGGTTGTCAGAAGCTCCCACGCGGGTGAAAATCCGGTCCATCAGGGTCAGCGATGCCTCCTCGGCAGCAACGAAGCTTCCGCACTGAGCCATCAGCACGTTCAGCGCTACCTGACGCATGTAGGTGGATTTTCCCGCCATGTTTGGTCCGGTGAGCAGCATCAGCCGGCATTCCGACTCATTCAGTGCGATGTCGTTGGGGACAAAGGGTTCACCGAAGCGGATCTGCTCGATGACAGGGTGTCGTGATCCACGCAGGCTCAGGTGCCGAGGGGCCTCCAGCGGCTGGAGGGTTGGCCGCACGTAGCGGTTTTGCTCGGCAACGTGGGCGAGCGTCGCCAGAACATCCGTCTCGGCCACGGCCTGTGCCGTCTGCTGAACACGTGCCGTCTGCTCCACAACCTGAGCCTTCAGCTCTCGGAACAGCTCCTGCTCGAGCACCCCGATGCGCTCCTCGGCAGTGAGGATCTTCTCCTCGAACTCCTTGAGTTCCGGGGTGATGTAGCGCTCGGCATTGACCAGCGTCTGCTTGCGGATGTAATGATCCGGGACCGAGGCCTTGTGAGCATTGCTGACCTCCAGGTAGTACCCGAAGACCTTGTTGTAGCTGATCTTGAGAGAACTGATCCCGGTGACATCGCGCTCTTGCTGCAGGAGCCGGTTGAGAAACTCCTTGGAGTTTCGGGAGATCTCCCGCAGTTCGTCCAGCTCTGTACTGACCCCCTCCGCGATGTATCCCCCTTCCGTGAGGCGCTGCGAGGGGTGCTCCATGAGTTGGGTCTGCAGCAGCTCCAGCACGTCCGAGAGCGGGTCGAACTCCGCGCCGATTGTCTGCAGACGTGAAGCCTCCAGACGCTGATAGAAGATGGGCAGCTGCTGGAGCGGCTCAAGCGACTCGCGGAGTCCGACAAGGTCCGCGATGCCAACAACCGGGAGGTTGATCCGCCCGATAAGACGGGGCAGGTCCTGAATCGACTTGAGCTGGTTTCGCAACTCCTCGCGCAGCAGAAACTGTGCAGAGAACTCCGCCACGGCATCGTGGCGCTCCTCAATGGTTGCCACGTGCAAGAGCGGCCGCCGCAGCCACTGCCGCAGCAGCCGAGCCCCCATCGGCGTGACCGTCTGGTCGAGCACGTGAAACAGCGTGTGCCGCTTCAGCCCAGACTGTGCCTCAAAGAGCTCCAGGTTCCGGATGGTCGTCTCGTCCAACAGCATCGTCTGCTCAACGGAGTGCCGGCGCAACGAGGTCAGGTGGCTGAGGTCGCACCGTTGCGTGTCGCTCAAGTACTGAAACACCGCCCCAGCAGCCCGAACTCCCAGCCCCAACTCCTCGACGCCGAACCCCGCCAGATTTACGGTCCGGAAGTGCCCCTGCAGCCGCTTGCGGGCGGACTGTTCGTCAAAGTGGTACTGGTCCACAAACTGGAACCGACTGGGGGCTGCCGATTGGGGACGCTCCTCTTCGGTCGGACCTCCGGAGTCAAACAACTGGGCGAGCCGGCGGGTCAGCGATTCCAGAAAATCCGACTCTGCCGCAGAGCGGCTCTCCGGAAGCAGCACTTCCTGCGGGTCGAGTTGCAGCAGAAAGTCGTAGAGGCGCGTCAGTTCGTCCATCGCAAACTCGCACAGCTCAAATTCTCCGGTGGAGACATCGACAAAGCTGACCCCAAGCCTCCGGGCTTTCAGGTCGCCCATCAGCGCGAGCAGGTAGTTGTTGCGATCGGGGTCGATGAGTTGAGGGGAGACGGTGGTTCCGGGGGTGACGATCCGCACTACCTCCCGCCGGACGAGCCCCTTGGCCTGCGCCGGATCTTCAGTCTGCTCACAGATGGCGACCTTGAACCCGGCTGCCGTGAGCTTGTTCAGGTACTGCTCGTAAGCACGCACCGGCACCCCACACATCGGTAGCGCCTCCTCCTTCTTCTTGTCACGCGAGGTCAGGGCAATCTGCAGCACCCGCGCTCCGACCACGGCGTCCTCTCCAAACATTTCGTAGAAGTCTCCCATCCGAAAGAACAGGATCTTGTCCGGATGCTCACGTTTTGCGTCAAGAAACTGACGCATCATCGGGGTTTCGTTTGGGGAGGTGCTCATGAACGGCTGGCTGGAGCTGAAAATAGCGAAGAACGCCCCTAGCGTAACCTGATCCTGCCAACCTGATCAAGGGGCTTTTGCGTTTGAAAACTCTTGACACCAGATGATGGTATCGTTAACTTCTGTGACTTTTAAGGGCCTCCTTGAGGCCGGCGTGATGGAGTAAGTGGAGAGACCAGGATGAAGCCAGTCCGGATGCGAGAGGTGGCCACGCGAGCCGGAGTTTCCGAGATGACGGTTTCACGGGCCCTGAGGACTCCCGATGCGGTCGCTCCCAGGACACTGGAGCGGGTTCAGAGGGCGGTTGAGGAGCTGGGGTATGTCCCGGATCTGGCTGCGGGTTCGCTGTCTTCCAAGCGCAACCGCTTCATCGTCGCGTTGGTCCCGCTGCTCAACAGCTCTCCGTTTGCAGACACGCTGCAGAGCCTGTCTTCCGAGCTGCATCAGGAAGGCTATCAGCTGCTCATGGGCACCACGGACTATTCCCTGAAGCGCGAAGAGGAGTTGATTCAGGCGCTTTTGGGACATCGCCCACAGGCCATTGTGGTCACGGGGAGACATCACGGCGCAGAGACGCGCAGGAGGTTGGATCGGGCGCAGGTCCCTGTAGTGGAGATCTGGGACCTCCCGGATCAGCCCATCGACTCGGCCGTCGGCTACTCGAACTTTGCCTGCGGCGTGGCTCTGACAGAATACCTGCATGCCCGTGGTCGGCGTCGAATCGGCTTTGCCATCTCTGGGATGCGCGATGATGACCGCGGAGAGCAGCGCCTGCAGGGGTACCGAGAGACCGTGCAACGCCTGGGGCTGGAAGAAGTGGTGGAGCGGGTTGGGCAGCCGCCAATCCGGATGGAGTACGGACGGCAGGTGCTGCGTCAACTCCAAGCTCGCGTTCCAGACCTGGATGCCGTAATCTGCGTCAGTGACACCTTGGCGATCGGGGTGCTCTCGGAAGCACGAGAGCAGGGTCTGGACCTCCCCAGCCAACTGGCTGTTGCCGGGTTTGGCGACTTCGAGGTCGCGCAGCACACGCACCCGAGCCTGACCACCATCCGGGTTTCCGGAAGAGAGATTGGGCGAAAGACGGCAGAATTGCTGCTGCGTCGCCTTGAGGGAGAAGACCAAGCCCCGCACATCATCGATGTTTCCTTTCAACTGATTGAACGAAACTCAACCTAAACAACTCACCGCAAGAAGGAGTGGACATGAGCTACGAACAACGACTTCAGGACCTGGGCATCACCCTGCCCGAGACCCCAACACCCGTCGCCAACTACGTCCCCGGAGTGATCACCGGGAACCTGCTGTTTCTCTCGGGACAGGGACCGCGCAAGCCAGATGGGACCTTTGAGCTAGGACTGGTGGGGGCAGATGTCGACACCGAGACCGCCTACGCCCACGCCCGACTGACGGGGCTCTTCCTGCTGTCTGCAGCCCGATCGCTTCTGGGCACCCTGGACCGTGTCGAGCAGGTGGTCAAGCTGCTGGCAATGGTCCGAGCGACTCCGGACTATCCGGATCAGCCCAAGGTCGCCAACGGACTCTCGGACCTGATGGTCGAGGTCTTTGGAGATGCCGGACGTCATGCCCGCTCGGCCGTAGGCATGGGGTCTTTGCCGAACGGCATGACCTTTGAGGCAGAGGCCATTCTCCAGATCCGTCCCTGATGCCGTTGCTACGCCTGTCCTCAGCTGTACAGCCTGATGGAAGCCTGAAGCTGCGGCTGCACAACGCGGGCGAGCCGATCTCCGGCTTCCACCTCTGCTTCAGCTTGCTCTCGCTGGCGGTGGTCGTTTCCGGAGCTCGAACGGTCCGGCAGGTCGCCAACTTCCTGGAAGTCGCTCCGGAACCTGAGGTGCCTCTGGGAAACGGTGAGAGCTGGGAGTTGGTGGTTGCCTACGGTTTTGAACGGCACCATCCCGCCAACGTCAGCTGGGGACCGCAGCTTCCGTACGTGGCACTTGCCGACGGTACGACGATCGACGTTGAGCCCACGCCGTTGGACTTCAGCGCGGTTGAGCCGGTCGCAGCTCCGGAGCCACTCTCTCCAGAGGCCCCGGAGCTGTCCCTGATCCCGCACCCAGAGTCCTGGGCTGCAGGCATCGGAAGCTGCGACGCCAGCGCTGGATTCCGGCTCTCTCCGGAGGCTCCGAATTTTCTTCAGGGAGCATTTCAGGCGGTTGAGGCGCTGGCCCAGCGCTGCGGTTTCCCTCCTTGGGTGGGTCCCGGAGTCACTCTGCAGTTTGAGTCTCTTGACTCAGCCGACTCCGAGGAGGCCTACGCCCTTGCCATCACCCCAGGGTCGGTGACCCTCAGAGCAGCGCACCACAGCGGGGCGCTCCATGCGCTCATCAGCCTGCTGCAGTTGCGTCAGACCGGAGGCGGTTCGCTGCCTTGTGGAGTGCTTCAGGACCAACCACGCTTTAGCTGGCGCGGGCAGCACCTCGACTGTGCCCGTCACTTCTATCAGGTGGAGAGCCTCCTGCGCCTGCTCGACCTGATGGCGCTGCTCAAGCTCAACCGCTTTCACTGGCACTTCATTGACGACGAGGCCTTTCGCCTGGAGCTGGACTCAGCCCCCGAACTGGCCCAGGAAACCGCGTCCCGGGGGCATCACCAGCGGATTCCCGGATTGTTTGGCGGAGGTGCTGGGCCTCTCGGCGGGACCTACTCTCAGGCGGAAGTGCGGACCGTGGTCGAGCACGCCCAGGCTCTCGGGATCGAGGTGATGCCAGAGATCGAGATCCCGGCACACGCCTGGGCTTTGCTTCAGGTGCATCCGGAGTTTCGTGACCCGGAGGACGAGAGCCGGGAGCAGTCTGTTCAGGGCTATCTGGAGAACACCTTCAACCCCGCAGTTCCGGAGGTCTGGACGTTTCTGCGGCCGCTCCTTGCCGAGATCGTGAGCCTCTTCCCCTTTGGAGTGGTCCATCTGGGATGTGACGAGCTGCCCCCAAGGGTTTGGGAACAGTCTCCTGCCGTCCAGCGCCTGAAGGCGGAGCAGGGCCTGGAGACCACGGACGATGTACAGGAGTGGACCATGCGTCGCGCCGCAGAGTTGGTGGTGCAGTCCGGAGGACGTCCTGCGGCGTGGGAGGAGGCAGGACGGGGTCAGCAGGGCGGCATGGGCCATGGGGGCATCCTGTTCTCCTGGAGCGGACAAGGCCCCGGGCTGGAGGCGGCCCGAGCCGGCTACGAGGTGGTCATGTGTCCAGCGCAGCACATTTACTTCGACATGGCTCCGACCCCTCGACCCCATGAGCGGGGCATGAACTGGGCGGCCTATGTCCGGATGCAGGATGCGTTGGAGTGGCATCCGGTGCCTCCGGACGAGCCCGAGTTGGAGGAACGCATCATCGGCGTTCAGGGTGAGCTGTGGTCAGAGACCGTTCAGGAGGACGCAATGATGGAGCCGATGCTGGCTCCGCGGATTCTGGCACTCGCAGAGGTTGCCTGGAGTTCAGAGTCTCGGAAACGACCGTTGGCTCCGTTTTGTGGAGCGGCCCAGGCCTTCGAGCCCATCTGGCGCTCGCTAGGCTGGAACTGTGGCGAACTGATCTAACCTCTCTCCAAAAGCGCTCCGTGGTTGCTGGTGCATCCCAGAAGAACTGGAAATCCCTGACCCGCTCAAAGCCGTTTTTTGCGTGGCTCCTGATCGCTCCTGCCGCGCTGTACATGCTCACGGTCGTCGCCTGGCCGCTGGCTGAGACGGTCCGGCTCTCCTTCACCAACGCCGGGCTGGGGGGAGAGAAGTACATCGGCTGGAAGAATTACGAGAAGCTCCTCTCCAGTCGAACCTTTCCGGATATTGTCGGCCGGACGTTTTACTGGATGGCCCTCTCGGTCAGCCTGAAGCTGCTTCTGGGGTTGATTGGGGCGACGCTGCTCAACGCCAAACTCCCGGGCCGCGCGGTCTTTCGGGTGCTGGTCATGCCGCCCTGGATCGTCCCGATTGCCATTGGCTGCATCGGATGGCTCTGGCTGTACAACGGGCACTTCGGGATCATCTCCGGGGTGCTGATGCGTTCGGGGATCCTCGACGGTCCCTTTGAGTTCCTGGCTTACAAGAGCAGCGCCTTCTACTCTGCAGTGGTGACAGACGTCTGGGTCGGTACCCCGATGGTCACGGTGTTCTTCCTGGCGGCGATGCAGGGGGTGCCTCAGGACCTCTACGAGGCGGCCTACGTTGACGGGGCCTCTCGCTGGTACCGCTTCCGACGCATCACGCTCCCTCAGATCATGCCAGTGATCGTGACCATGGCCCTGCTCTCGGCTATCTGGACATTCAACAGCTTCGAGATCATCTGGATTCTGACCGAAGGCGGTCCGCGTGGAGCGACCACGACCCTGATCATCGATACCTACAAGATGGCAATCTCCAACTACAAGTTCGGGATGGGCGCCACGCGAGCGGTGATGGTGGTGCTGTTGCTCTCCGCCTTCTCGCTGCTCTACCTCTGGCTTCTGCACAAGCTCAACCAGCGCTACAAGGTGGATTGAACCATGATGGACCGCTACAGCCCTCTCCAGAAGTTTGGCATCTACTGCGGTGTGTTGGTCTTCCTGACTTTCATCCTGTTGCCGTTTGTCGAGATGTTCCTCGCTTCTCTGCGCCCCTTGGAGCACCTGTTCCGCTCGCCTTACCAGTTCTGGTCGAAGGACATGTCGTTCGAGGCTTACTCCAAGATCTGGGAGACGGTGCCCAAGCTACCGCGCTACATCGTCAACAGCGTCTTCCTGGCCACGGTCACCACCGCCCTGTGCCTGCTGTTTGTCATCCCGGCGGCCTACGCCTACGCGAGGATCGACTTCAAGGGCAAGGCCTTGAGCATGGGGATGTTTTTGGCCATCAACATGTTCGCCGGAGCGGTCTTGCTGATTCCGCTCTACAAGCTCTTGCGAACCATGGGGCTCCTGAACACCTACGCCGCGATGATTGTCCCGGGGGCCGCCTTTTTGGTCCCGACCGGCATCTGGTTGCTCAAGGCCTACCTGGAGAAGATCCCGGTGGAGTTGGAGGAGTCCGCCTGGGTGGACGGAGCCTCTCGGCTGTACATCCTCCGCAGGGTGGTCTTGCCTCTGGCCGTTCCGGGGCTGATCGTTGTGGGGGTGGCGACCTTCATCGGGGCCTACGCCCAGCAGTTCCTGTTTGCCGTCACCTTCAACCAAAACCGCGACTACATGCCACTGCCTGCCGGAATCTTCGAATTCATCGGTTACCAAAGCGTGATCTGGAACGAGATGATGGCCGCCAGCATCATCGGCATCCTCCCGGTGCTGTTTATCTTCCTCTTCCTGCAAAAGTACCTGATGGCGGGGTTGACCGCCGGAGCGGTCAAGTCCTGAAGCTGCAACCCTGAATGGAGACCGCCTATGCCATGAAGCCTGAAAGAATGTTCTTCCCGGAACGTTTTTTCTTCTTAGGTCGCAACACTGCAACAAAGTAGGATGTCGAAGCCGTTTTGGTGCTTCCATCTTTTTTGAACGCCATTTCAACAGAGAGTCAAACATGAGTCTGATGAAAAACATGATTCGGTCCCTGCTGATTGCCGCAGGAGCCTCCCTTGTCGCCGGAGCCGTACAGGCTCAGAATCTGAACTTCATCATGTGCGGAGGCGAGGTGCGCCCTGCAGACCAGAAGATCGTCGACGCCTTCATGGCGAAGCGGTCCGGAGTGAAGGTCAACATCGAAGCCGTCCCCTGGGGAACCTGTCAGGACAAGTCCATGACGCTGGCGGCCGCAGGAGATCCTCCCAGCCTGGCCTACATGGGATCGCGGACCCTCAAGCAGCTTGCCGAGAACAACCTGATTGTGGATGTCGCCATTCCGGAAGGAGATCAGGGCAACTACCAGCCAGGTGTCCTGAACACAGTCAGTCACATGGGCAAGTTCTGGGGCTTCCCCCATGCCTTCTCGACCAAGGCGCTGTTCATCAACTGCGGGATCGTTGAGCGTGCCGGCCTGCAGTGCGTTCAGCCTCACACCTGGGAGGGGATGCATGCCATGGCCAAGGCCATCAAGGACAACACCGGGATTGCCGGAGTCGGCCTGGTAGCACGGGACTTTGACAACACGATGCACCAGTTCCTGAACTACCTCTACAGCAACGGCGGACGTGTGATTGATCCGGACACCAACGAGATCAAGCTCAACAGCCCGGAGGCGATTGAGGCCTTGGAGTTCTACGGGAAACTGGTCGAGGTGGCTCAAGAAGGCCCAACCGCCTTTGAGCGCTCTCAGATCCGAGACCTCTACAACGACGAGAAGGTCGCCATGTACATCGACGGCCCCTGGGCCCGTGGGCAGCACAAGAAGACCATCAAGTCACTGGTGGTCCCGATCCCCGCCGGTCCAAGCGGAACCAATGGGACCCTGCTGATCACCGACTCGATTGCCGTCTTCAAGGGCACCGGCCACGAAAGCCTGGCCATGGAGCTGGCGCGCGACCTCTCCTCCGGAGATGCGCAGTACGATCTGGACATGAGCTGGGGGCTGACCCCGATCATGAAGTACGAGAGCATGGTCAGCAATCCCTACTATGTCAACAACTCCTACTGGAAGGTCTTCGTCGACCCGATCGGCTCCGGAGGCCCGGAGCCGCTGTTCGTGGACTACAAGGCCCTGCAGCGGGTGATGAACAGCATGATTCAGGGGGTGGTGCTGGGTGAAGGCACGGCTGCCGAACTGATCGCTCAGGCAGCAGAAGAGCTGGAGGAGTACAAGTAACCCTCCTGTTGCACCTCGGCAGGGACTCCCTGCCGAGGTGGCCTCCGGGAATCTCCCGGAGGCCATTTCCCGACAACCAAATACCCAACACACGACCCCAAGCGAGGCTGAGTCCATGGCCACCGTCACGTTGCAGAACATCAACAAAAGCTTTGGAAGCACTCAGGTGCTTCACGACATCAGCCTCGAGATCAAGGACAAGGAGTTTGTGGTGTTTGTGGGGCCTTCGGGGTGTGGGAAGACGACCTTGCTCCGCATCGTTGCCGGACTGGAAGAGGCCAGCAGCGGTGAGTTGATGATTGACGGCGAGGAGGTCTCCGAAGCCCCTCCGATCGAGCGGGGCATCTCGATGGTCTTCCAGTCCTACGCGCTCTATCCGCACCTGACGGTGTTTGAGAACATTGCCTTTCCGCTCCGGGTGGCCAAGATGCCTGAGGGGGAGTTGCGGGCGCGCGTGATGCAGGCAGCAGAGACGCTGCAACTCACCGACCGCCTCAAGCACAAGCCCGGACAGCTCTCTGGAGGGCAGCGCCAGCGCGTGGCCATCGGACGCTCCATCGTGCGGCAGCCCAAGGTCTTCCTGTTTGACGAGCCACTCTCCAACCTGGACGCGGCTCTGCGTGGGGAGATGCGGGTCGAGTTGTCCAAGCTCCATCAGAACCTGAACGCCACCATGATCTACGTCACCCACGATCAGGTGGAGGCGATGACGATGGCCGACCGGATTGTCGTGCTCTCCAAGGGGGTGATTGAGCAGTTCGGAACCCCGATGGAGCTGTACCACCGCCCGCAGACCCGATTCGTTGCCGGGTTCATCGGGCATCCAAAGATGAACTTTCTCTCCGCCTCCTGTGTGTCGGCAAGCGACTCTGGAGTGGAGATCGAACTGGCTGGATTGGGCCAGATCCTGCTCCCCGTCGATCCTCAAGAGGACCTCGCCGGGCAGCCGATCGAGATCGGAATCCGTCCGGAAGACCTGAACCTCTCCACCTCCGGGGCGGGCCTGCCGATGCAGATCGAGGTTCTGGAACGCCTGGGCGGCTCGGCGCTGGCTTACGGGAGCGTCTCCGGAAACTCCAGCTTCTGTGCGATGCTTCCGGGGGACGCGTCAGTGCGTGAGGGAGAGACGATTCACCTGAACATTGAGCCCCGGGACCTGCATGCGTTCGCCTCTTCCGGAACTGCGCTGCGACGCCGGGAAGTGCCTTCCGTCTTGCTCTAATCTGCAACTCATCCTTCACGGAGACTCATGCGCGTAGCCATTGCAGGGCTCGGACTGCGCTCTGCACACGTAATCAAACTGCTCCGAGAGGTTCTTCCGGAGCTTCAGGTGGTGGGCTACGTCGACCCCTCGCCTTGTGGGCTGGAGCGCCTCGGCGTCACCACGCCCTTGAAGAGCTTCCCGGGCGTGTCAGCGATGCTCTCCGACACCAGGCCCGACCTGCTGTTTGTCGGCTCGCCCAACCACCTCCACCTGGAGCACATCCGGGCCGGGCTGGAGGCCAAGGTCCGGATCTTCACCGAGAAGCCGGTCGTCACCAACGAGGCGCAGACCTTTGAGCTGGCAGAGTTGCTGGCCCAGTACGGGGCCGACCGAGTCTTGGTCGGGCTGGTTCTGCGCTACTCGCGACACATGCGCGACCTCCGGGAGGGAATGCGTCAAGGCTGGCTGGGACCGGTCGCCTCGATGGAGGCCAACGAACACATCGCGCCGTATCACGGATCCTTCTTCATGCGCGATTGGCGGCGCAAGGTGGCCTACTCCGGAGGGTTCATGCTGGAAAAGTGCTGCCACGACCTGGACCTCTACAACATGATCGCCGGATGTCGCCCAGTGCGGGTGGCCAGCTTTGGCGGGCGGCGCTCCTTCGTTCCGGAACACGCGCCTCCGGAGGGAGCACACGACGACGTGTACCAGGTCAAGCGCTCCTATTGGGAGGCTGCAGAGGATCCCTTCCGCTCCGATGCGGACATCATCGACTTCCAGACCGCGACCATGGAGTTCGAGAGCGGCGCCGGGATGGTGTTCCACACGAACCTCAACACTCCGGATCAGCACCGGCGCTTCTGTGTGATCGGGGCGCAGGGCATGGCCGAGGGGGACTTTATGCGTGGTTACCTGCGGATCACCGAGGCTCGCACCGGAAAACGCCTGCTGGACCAGGATTACGCCAGCACCTCAAAAGACCCATCCGGGCACTATGGCGCAGATGAGATGATGGTAGCCGACCTGGCAGCTTACTTCCGGGAGGAGACGGACACGCTCCCGGTGTCGATCGTGGATGCGCTTGAAGCCGGGTTGGTGGCCTTGGAACTGGACGAGGCCCGGCTCTCCGGAACCGTCCGGGACCTGACGCCTCTGTGGAAGCGTCTGGATGCCTTCGGCTTGAGGTAGCATGGCGGACGAGTGGATTCTGACGGTGGACGGAGGCGCGACCAACTGCCGGGGGGTGATGTACCGCAACGGAGAGATCGTGGCCCGAGCCTCCGGACCAGCGGCAAATGCCTGGTGGGGCGTGGAGGACACGATGAACAGCCTGCAGAGCGTCTGGCGGAGCGTCGCGCAGGCGCTGGGACTTCCGGAGGACCCTCAGACCTCTCAGATCCGCCTGGTTGCCGGACTGGCTGGTGCCGAACTCTCCCGGATCCGCAAGGCGCTGCTGGAGCAGCTTGCAGGCTTCCGGCAGCCCCGGATTCTCACCGATGGCTATGCCGCTCTGGTGGGTGCCGGTGAAGGGGCACCCGGGACCTTGATGATCATCGGGACGGGCTCGGTGGTGCACCGGCTGTATCCCGATGGCAGCAGCAGGATCAGTGGAGGCTGGGGCATGATCGCCGGAGACCGGGGCAGCGCGGCCTGGGTCGGGCTGGAGACCATCCGACGCTGGCTGCAGTGGGAGGATGGAAGCCGCTCTCCACACGCCTCGTCCTCGCTCCGGGAACGCCTGAACGCCCACATTGGCACCGGGCGCGAGGTCAAGCTCAGCTGGCTCAAGAACGCCAAGCCGGCAGACTACGGGAGTCTGGCACCGTGGGTCGTGGAGGCTGCTGCGGAGGGAGACGCGTTCTCCCGTGACTTGCTGGACCGGGCCACCCAGGAGATCTCCGACAGCCTGCTCACCCTGGTCGATCCTGACGATCCGGGAGACATCTACCTCGCCGGCGGCATGGCCGACACCTTCCGTCCTCTGCTACAGGAGCAGTACGGACTCCGTACCCTGACGCCTCGTCGAGATGCCAACCACGGCTGCTTCCTCGTCGGAAGCGGGCAGGCTCCGGCAGAGCACCGAGCCACCTGAACACCGTCATGAGCCCCCGACGGCTGGCTCTGGCCGGAATCGCCACCGAATCCAGCACTTTCTCTCCGCTGCGCACCGAGCGGTTCGATTTTCGGATCTTTGACGGCTCACGGCTTTCAGAGAGCCCAGCGGCCCAGGACTTCCTCTCCGTGCTCCCAAACACCCAACTGGCCGGGGGCTTTCTCGCACGTGCCATGCCCGGCGGACCGCTCTCCCCACGCTGCTACCAGGAACTCAAGCAGCAGCTTCTTGAAGCGTTGGCCCAAGCGGCCCCGGAGGGCCTGCTGCTGGACCTGCACGGGGCGATGTTTGTCGAAGGCCTCCAGGATGCGGAGGCGGACCTGCTCCGTGACATCCGGGGGGTCGTTGGCGACCTCCCCATCATTGCGGCGATGGACCCCCACGGGAACATTTCTCCGGAGCTCTGTCGGCATCTCGACGCGTTGACGGCCTACCGCACCGCGCCACACATTGATGTCCGGGAGACCCGGCAGCGAGCAGCGCGGCTGCTGTCTCAGCGCTGGGAGGGCGTGCGCTGGCATGTGGCCTATCAGCGCATTCCGGTGCTGCTCACTGGCGAGCAGACCTCGACCGAGTGGTCGCCGGGAAAGGAGATCTGGGCCGAGGTGGAGAGTTGCTCCCAGGAGCCCGGGATGCAGGACGCTTCGCTGTTTGTGGGCTATGCCTGGGCCGACGAGCCCCGTGCCGCAGCTTCGGCGATCTGCTACGCGAGCACTCCGGAGCAAGCCCAGAAGCGCTGTGCGCAGCTCGCTCAGTGCTACTGGGAGGCCCGCCGGGACTTTCAGAGCGATGTCCCTTTGTGGACTCCGGAGCAGGCCTTCCGCTGGGCCGAGGAGCCCGGCGAGCGTCCTGTGGTGCTCTCTGATGCGTCGGACAACCCCACCGCAGGCGGAGTCGGTGATTCTGCAGAGCTGCTCAAGGCCGCGTTGGCTTCCGGGGTTGCCCGGACCCTGATTGCAGGGGTTGCCGATGCCCCAGCGGTTCGGCAGGTTCAGCACCTCCCGGAGTGCGCCCAGGTTCAGCTGAGAGTGGGCGCGTCGCTGGATGCGTCAGGGGAGAGCGTTGAGGTCGACTTCCACCTCGTAAAAAGTGCTCCGGATGATGGCCGAGGAGCGTGTGTTGTGCTCAGAAGCGAGACGGTCACCGTGGTCCTCACGGAGCAGCGCCGCACGTTTCACCTGCAGGAGGATTTCACCCGCTTGGGGCTCATTCCGGAATCCTTTGCGGTGGTGGTGGTCAAGCTGGGCTACCTCGTTCCGGAGGTCGCCCAGTTTGCGCGTCGGCACGCCTTGGTCGTCGGCTCCGGATGTGTCCCTCCGGACATCACCAGCCTCTCTTTCACCCATCTCCCCCGCGGGACCTATCCGTTTTCCGATACCGAATCCTTCACGGCAGCACCGACTCTGCTGACCTGAGCGGTCTCACATTTTGTGAAAAAGCTGGCGTGGGCGGTGCTCACGGGCGGTGCAGCCGCCCTCCGCTGACCGGCTGGGCGACTCCGGTCGTCTCCGGGAGGGAGAGCGGGAGCCCAAGGTGGCTGCGCACTGCGAGGAAGGCGAAGGCCTGGGCTTCCAGGTCGTCTCCTGACCACTGGACCGATTCCACAGGCTGCACGGGAACCTGCAGGCGTTCCTGCAGGCGTTTCATCAGCCAGGCGTTGCGCCGCCCGCCTCCGGTAACCACCCATCCCTGCGGGGCTTCCGGAAAGAGGACGTTCGCTGCGGCCACAGACTCCACCGTAAACTCCAGCAGCGTCGCCAGCGCGTCAGCGGTGGAGAGCGTCGAGACCTCCGAGACCTCAAACTGGTTGCGGTCGAGCGATTTTGGGGCCGGCGCGGTGAAGTAAGGATGCTGCATCCAGCGCTTCAGCAAGGAGCCATCGACCGTCCCTTTCGAGGCCTGCGCCCCATCGCGGTCGTACCGTTCTCCTACCCGGGACTGCATCACGTCGTCCATCAAGGCGTTCGCGGGTCCGGTGTCAAAGGCCAGAATCGCTCCGGAGGTTCCGAGCCAGGTGACGTTCCCGACGCCGCCCAGGTTCAGCACCACAAGCGGCTTGGGGAGCGACTCTGCCAGCGCCTGATGATAAAGCGGCGCAAACGGAGCCCCCTGCCCGCCATGCTTCATGTCGTTGAGACGGAACTCGTTGATCACCGGGATCCGGGTCAGGCGAGCGAGCAAGGCGCCATCTCCAAGCTGATCGGTCCATCCGGACTCCGGGTGGTGTCGCAAGGTCTGTCCGTGGAAACCGATCAGGTCAACCTCCGAGGCCTCCAGCCCTGCCTGTTCGAGCAGGCTCTGCACCACCTTGGCGTTCTTCCGGGTGAACTCCTCCTCCAGACTCTGGCGATCTCCCACATCCCGCATCAGGTCGAGCAACCCTTGGCGCAGTGAATCCGGCAATTCCTTGCCCAGCGTTGGTCCTTGTTCCTGGATGCGCACGCCATCGGTCCGGAGTAGCGCAGCGTCGATGCCGTCGGCCGAGGTGCCGCTCATCAGTCCCAGGGCCAGCCAGGATCGCGTTGAAGTTGGAGTCATCGGTATCCCTCAAAGAGAGTTGAGCGCGGACGCGTCAAACATGGACTGATAGTGCTGGCGCTGTTTTTCCACAGCGCTGAGAGCATTGCGCATCAAGATCGAGACGGTGACAGGGCCCACACCTCCCGGGACCGGAGTGACCCATCCGGCGATCTTGCGGACCTCCTCAAAATCGACATCTCCCACCGTTCGGGAAGAGCCATCGGGCTCCAGTACCTGGTTGATACCGATGTCAATCACCGCGGCTCCGGGCTTGACCATGTCTGCCGTGAGGAGGCGAGGCTTGCCAACCGCCACGAAGATCGCATCTGCTGCCCGAGAGTGAACGGCCAGGTTCCGGGTCATGTGGTGACAGACCGTGACCGTGGCGCCTTCTGCAAGCAGCAGAAAGGCGATGGGCTTGCCCACAATCTCCGAGTGTCCAATGACCACCACGTTCAGTCCCTCCAGCCGCAGCCCGGTGCGCTTGAGCATTTCCACTGCCGCAGTGGCTGTGCAGGGGGCCAGCTCCAAGTCGCGGTAGACAATGTTTCCGATGGAGGCCGGGTGCATGCCCTCGACATCCTTGAGGGGGTGAATGGCCGACTGCAGCTCCCGGACGTTCAGATGTTCCGGCACCGGACGTTGGAGGATGACCCCGGTGACCCGGGGGTCGCTGTTCAGCGCCTGCAGGATGGCCAGCAGCTCCTCGCGGGAGACTGAAACCGGGTAGTTGCGCTGCTCGAAGGAGACCCCGCACTGCTCGGCCACTCGCTTCTGGTTTCGAACGTACAGCGCCGCATCGGCCACCTCTCCCACCGTCACCGAGACCAGTTTGACGGGCCAACCCTGCTCGGCAAACCAGGCTGCCCGCTCCCGGACTTCGTTGCGGATCTCCTCGGCAGCAGGCTTGCCGAAGAGGGTGTTGTGCTCGGACTGCGGCTCAGGCGGGTTCATCGGGTTTTCAAACGAAGGTGCGGCAGAAGGGGCTGCATTTTGGAGAAAACTGGATCATGCTTGCAAAATCGCCTCAAAGCACAAGATCAAGCAAGCTTGCTGTTTTTTGAGAACACGATAGCGTAGTCTTCCTTGGAAGATTCAGGCATCCGTCTGCCTGCACTCCCCCCTTCTTCTCCTGCGAAAGTTTTTTATGCTCGACCACACTACCTCCGAGTGGCAGTCTCTCGACACCCAGCACTTCATGCACCCCTTCACCGACACCAAGGAGATGGGGCAAAAGGGGACTCGGGTGATTACCCGGGCCGAGGGAGTCTACCTGTGGGATTCCGAGGGGAAGCAGGTGATCGACGGCATGGCCGGGCTGTGGTGTGTGAACGTGGGCTACGGGCGTGAGGAGTTGGCGCGGGCGGCCTATGAGCAGCTGCAGCAGCTGCCCTACTACAACAGCTTTTTTCAGTGCACACATCCTCCGGCGATTGAGCTTTCAGAGAAGCTGGCCCGCCTCAGCCCGCCTCAGTTCAACCATGTATTTTACGTCAACTCCGGATCCGAGGCCAACGACACGGTGCTCCGGATGGTGCGCAACTACTGGAAGCTGCAGGGGCTGCCCCAGAAGCGGGTGATCATCAGCCGCATCAACGGCTACCACGGAAGCACCGTCGCCGGAGCGAGCATGGGCGGGCAGAAGTTCATCCACGAGATCGACGACCTCCCGATTCCGGACATCGTCCACATCGAGCAGCCCTACTGGTATGAAAACGGAGGGGACCTCAGCCCGTCAGAGTACGGGCTCAAGGCGGCCGGAGAGTTGGAGAAGAAGATCCTTGAGCTGGGAGTCGACCGCGTCGCGGCCTTCATCGGAGAGCCCATTCAAGGGGCAGGCGGAGTGATTGTTCCTCCGGAGACCTACTGGCCAGAGATCCAGCGCATTTGCGATCAGTATGGGATCTTGCTGATTGCCGACGAAGTGATCTGCGGGTTTGGACGGACTGGATACTGGTTTGGCTCCGAGTACTTCAACATCCGCCCGGACCTGATGCCGATTGCCAAGGGCCTCTCTTCCGGATACCTGCCAATTGGCGGGGTGCTGGTCGCCGACCGCGTTGCGGAGGTGATCATCGAGAAGGGCAAGGAGTTTGCGCACGGGTTCACCTACTCCGGACACCCCGCGGCCTGCGTGGTGGCCTCACGAAACCTGGAGATCATTGAGCGCGAAGGCCTGGTCGAGCAGGTCCGCGATGATACCGGACCGTACCTGCGTCAGCTCTGGTCACAGTTCCAGGACCACCCGCTCATTGGAGAGGTCCGCAATGTAGGGCTGCTGGGTGCCTTGGAGTTGGTCGACGACAAGTCCTCCCGGAAATTCTTTGCGAACCGGGGACAGGTCGGAACCCGTTGCCGGGACCTGTGCATTCGCAACGGGCTGGTGATGCGTGCGGTCAAGGACACCATGATCCTCTCTCCGCCGCTGATCAGCACGCGCGCGCACCTGGACGAGATCTACGAGAAGACGCTCAAGACGCTCAACGAACTTGCCGAGGAGTTGGGCCGTCGCTGAGGCCCCTACGCGTTTGTGAGGGCTGAAAGTCCTCGACGAAGCGCCCTGACTTTTTCTGCGCCGGGTGATCAGGAGATCGTCCGGTGTGTTTTTGCTGAACCTTCTGCTGGAGCAATCCCATGACCACACGCACCACACGCCGTTCCGGAGTTTCCCGACGTCACTTCCTTCAAAGCCTGGGGGCCGTGGCCGCCGGGCTGACCTTCCTGCCTGGTGAAGGATGGAGCGCTGAAGAGAAGAAGCTCAACTTCTACAACTGGGACACCTACATCGGAGAGACCACGCTGGACGACTTCCGCAAGGCCACCGGCGTGGAGGTGACCATGGACCTCTTTGCCGACAACGACGAACTGTTTGCGAAGCTCAAGGAGGGCAACCCGGGGTATGACGTGATTGTTCCGACCAACGACTTCGTGGAGCGCATGATCCGAGCAAACATGCTCGTCAAGCTCGACCATTCGAAGATCCCGAACTTCAAGAACATCGACCCGGCATTTCAGGACGCGCCGTTTGACCCCAAGCGTGCCTACAGCCTGCCCTACATGTGGGGCACCATCGGTATCGGCTACCGCAAATCCAAGGTGTCCAAGGTTCCGGACAGCTGGTCGGCCCTCTTTGCCTCCAGCGAGTACTCCGGGAGGATCGCGGTGCTCAACAGCCCGTCCGAAACCATCCCTGTGGCCATGAAGTACCTGGGGCACTCTCTGAACACCGCCGATCCAGCCGCAGTGAAGGCAGTGGAGGACCTGATGATCAAGCAGAAGAAGCACATCAAGGTCTTTGCCGAGGACAACGGCCAGGATCTGCTGCTCTCTGGAGAGGTCGACCTGACGATGGAGTACAACGGAGACATCATTCAGGTTCAAGAGGAGGATGACGACATCGCCTACATCGTGCCCAAGGAAGGCACGCTTTTGTGGCAGGACTGCCTCTGCATCCCCAAGGGAGCGCCGCATCCTGAGAACGCACACGCCTTCATGAACTACCTGCTGGATGCCGACGCGGGCGCGCTGATTGCCGACTTCATCCAGTACGCCACGCCGAACGCCGCGGCCAAGGCCAAGCTGGGGGACGACTACCGGGGCAATCCGGCGATCTTCCCCACCGATGCGGTCCTGAAGCGAAGCGAGTCGTCCAAGTATCGTGGAGAGGCCATGCAGCGCCTCTTTGACGAAGCCTGGACGCGCATCTCTGCAGCCTGATTCCTTCCGAACGGCCTGTCTTCGGACAGGCCCACGCTCTACGAACTCCGTACTTCGCTAGCTGAGGTGGATTACTGGCGAAAATCGCCCCGGGCCTTCTGGTCCTTGGGGCTCCCTCCGACGTTTTGGCTGTTTGCCTTCTTCCTGGCGCCGCTGGCCCTGATCTGGGGGCTCAGTTTTGGCGAGAAGCAAGGCATCCTCGAGGTCGCCATCACCGGCACGCTGGACAACTACCTGCGTGCGCTCCAGCCCCTCTACCTGCAGATCTTCCTCAAGTCCTTCTGGTATGCCGGGCTGACGACCTTCTTCTGTCTGGTGATCTCCTTCCCGGTCGCCCTGGCGATCACCTTTGCCAGCGATCGCTGGAAGCCGATCCTGCTGCTGCTGGTGATCCTGCCGTTCTGGACCAACCTCCTGATCCGGACCTACGCCTTGATTGCGGTGCTGCGTACCAACGGCTACCTCAACGACCTGCTGGAGCTGATCTGGCAGGCCGCCGACGGTCTGCTCCGCCTCCTGGGGCTCGGCGAGTGGCAACTGCTTGGAGAGAGCTTCACTCGCTGGGAGCTGCTCTACAACAACTTCGCCGTGGTCTACGGTCTGGTCTACGTCCACCTCCCCTTCATGGTTCTGCCTCTCTATGCGGCGCTGGATCGCATGGATCGAAGCTACATTGAGGCCAGCTTGGATCTGGGAGCCGGGCAGTGGCGCACCTTCCGCTCCGTGATCGTGCCCTTGGCACTTCCCGGAATCATCTCCGGAGTGATCATCACCTTCATCCCGGCGCTCGGGTCGTACCTCACCCCGGACCTGCTGGGAGGGACGGATAGCCAGATGATCGCCAACGTGATCGAACGCCAGTTCAAGTCGGCAAACGACTGGCCTTTTGGCTCTGCGCTCTCCTTCCTGCTGATGTACCTGACTTTCTTCGCGCTGGCCGTGCGTGCCGTGTACACCCGAAGAAGCGGACTGGAGGCCACATGAGTTCAAAAAAGCCCCGAAACCCGATCGGCCCCCTGGACTATGGCCGCCGGACCTGGATGCGGCTGGTTCTGTTGGGCACCTTCGTTTTCCTGTATGCCCCGATCGTTACGCTTGTGGCCTTCAGTTTCAACGACAGCCGCCGCAACATCGTCTGGCGTGGGTTCACCTTCCGCTACTATGAGAAGGCCTGGAACAACTCTTCGCTGATGGAAGCCTTCCTCAACTCGCTGACGATCGCCTTCTTCAGTACCTTGATCAGCGTGGTGCTGGGAACGATGACGGCGGTCCTCCTCTGGCGCTTCCGCTTCCCCGGAAAGGCTGGATACGAGGGGGCGATGTCGCTTCCGATCGTCATCCCGGAGATCTGCATGGGGGTCGCAATGCTGGCCTTTTTCTCCAGAGTGGGGTGGCCTGCCGGGCTGCCGTGGCCGCTGAATCTTGGTGCGATCACCATCGCCCACATCTCCTTCAGCTTCCCCTTTGTCACGGTGGTCGTCCGCGCACGCCTGGCCACCTTCAACCGGGAGTTGGAGGAGGCGGCAAAGGATCTTGGCGCTGGAGAATGGCAGACCTTCAAGGACGTTCTTGTCCCTCACATGCGTCCCGGACTGATCGCCGGCGGGTTGCTCGCCTTCACCCTTTCACTGGACGATTTTGTGATCACTTTCTTCACCTCCGGGCCTGACACGCTGACCTTCCCGATCAAGATCTACTCGATGATTCGCTTCTCGGTGACTCCGGAGGTCAACGCCGCTTCGGCTGTCTTGATTGCCATCACCCTGATCATGACCACCCTTGCCCTGTGGCTGCAAAGCCGTGCTGGCGACCAGCTTGGAGACTCTGCTCATGGCTGAACGTCCTGTCATTCTGGAAGTCCGGGATGTCTACAAACGCTTTGGCGGTGTTGCGGCCGTCAATGGCGTGAACCTGAGCATCCGGGAAGGCGAGTTCTTTGCGCTCCTGGGCCCTTCCGGATGCGGCAAGACGACCTTGCTCCGCATGCTGGCCGGGTTCGAGTTTCCCAGCGAAGGCAGCATCACCATCGACGGGCAGGACACCCAGGACATCCCGCCGAACCGACGTCCGGTGAACATGGTCTTTCAGTCGTATGCGGTGTTTCCTCACATGACGGTGTTTGACAACGTGGCCTACGGGCTACGGGTGGTCAACACGCCCCGCACGGAGATCGATCAGCGGGTCCGAGAGGCCTTGGCGCTGGTCAAGCTGGAAGGCTACAGCTCGCGCAAGCCCGATCAGCTCTCCGGAGGACAGCGACAGCGGGTGGCCCTGGCGCGAGCGCTGGTCAAGCGTCCTCGGCTGCTGCTGCTCGACGAGCCGCTCTCGGCGCTGGATGCCAAGCTCCGGGAGGCGATGCAACTCGAGTTGGTCAAGCTGCAAAAAGCCGTGGGCATTACGTTCGTGATCGTCACGCACGACCAGGATGAGGCCCTCTCAATGGCCGATCGAATCGCCGTGATGGAGAGCGGAGTGGTCCGTCAAGTCGCTCCGCCCGGAGAGCTTTACGAGTCCCCCAACTGCCGGTTTGTGGCCGACTTCATTGGCCGAATGAATCTCTTCTCTGGAGAGGCGGAGAGGCTTGAATCCGGAACCCTGCACGTCCGTACCGAGCAATTGGGCGAGATGCAGGTGCCCCACTCCCGTCCGCTCAGTGGCCCCATGCACCTGGCGGTCCGTCCGGAGAAGCTGCGGGTGTCCAGCGAGCCGCTCTCGGAGCCGCTGTTCTCTTTCCCCGGAGTGATCGATGCGGTGGTGTACTACGGGAGCGAAAGCCACTTCTACCTGAAGACCGATGCCGGGCCGTTGCTCTGTGCGATCCGCACCAACCCGAGCCGCAGCGGGGCCCGCCCCAAGCGTGGAGACCGGCTCTGGGTCGGCTGGGCTCCGGAGGATACGCTCGTTCTGGCGGAGTAGGCTTCCCGCCGATACGCCCTTCCAGGCTGCTCCGCTGATCTCCAGCATCCCGGGTGTTCTCATCAGCTTGTCTTTTGAGGCGACCTTGATACCTTTTCAGCATCCGACTTTGACCGCATTTTCATCTGATCCGGAGTTGTGTGAGCATCAAAATCGCCGTGATGTCCATGAAAGGTGGACAGGCCAAGACCAGCCTTTCCGTCAATCTGGCGGCCCGTATTGCCAAGGCTCGGCGCGATGTGCTCCTGATCGACTCGGACGTCCAGGCGAACGTCACCACCATCTTTCAGCGAGATCACGTCTGCAACCTGGCCAACCTGATCCTGGGGCGGGTGCAGAAGTTCGAGTTCATTGAACTGGATCGGCACTTCTACTTTCTCCCCTCCGGAGGGACGGAGATCGTCGAGGCGACCCAGTCCTTGGCTCAGTCTCGACAGCGCGAGACCTTTCTGCGCAAGCTCCTGGAACCGATCAGCCAGGGAATCGTGATTGTGGACACCGCCCCTAGCTGGAGTGACCTGAGCCGCAACTTGCTGATGTATGTGGACTATGTGATCGTCCCGGTTGTCACGGACTACCTCGGCTACAGCGGTTGCGACCAGATCATGAACTACATCAGCCAGTTCCAGCGGCAATCCCTGGGACAGTGCCAGGCAGAAGTGCTCGGGATTGCCATCACTCGCTACAACACCCGGACCAACCTCTCCCAGACGATCCGCAAGGGGCTTCAAGAGCAGTGGCCGGAGCTGATGTTCAGCAACCTGATCGAAGAGACGGTCTCCATTCAGGAAGCCCCGGCCTTTCACCAGAACATCTTTGACTACCGATCGGGGAGAACCCGCGGTGCCTACATGTATGATGCCTTGTGCAAGGAGATCATGAAGCGCATTGCCCAACGGGAAAAGGAACGACGCAGCCATGGCCAAGTCGCTTAAGATCGAGCTGGTCTCCCAGTCCACCATTGCCCAGGAAGGCAGCACAGAGCTGCTGGAGTCCAAGGCCCCGACTCGAACGCAGCGAGACTTCTTTGTTCCTGAACTGGGCCTGGAGCAACTCAGCCTCAGTGAAGGGGCGGAGCGCATGCAGTTGGTGGTCGAGCAGATCAACCGCTTCATCGACAACATCTCCGACGACTACTTTCAGCTCGGCCTGCACCTGAGCGCGCTGCACAAGGCGCTGCGCAAGTCCGGACTGACCACGGAGCAGGTCAAGTCGTGGTACACGGAGAACATCAACATGCCCTACTCCTCGGCGATGCAGTGCCGCAAGGTGGCCGAGACGTATGCGGATCATCCGGAGCTGATCTCCCGCTACACCGCCTCTGGGGCCTACTTGCTGAGCAGCTGTGAGACCCCGGAAGAGCGAGAGACCGTCTGGAATCAGGCACGAGGCGAGAAGCCGGCCCCCAGCATTCGAGAGCTGAGAGAGACCCTCAAGCGGTTCAAGGAGCAGCAGGCCTTGCCGGAGCCACTCCCGGAGCCTGTTGACCCGGAGGACTCAAGCTGGGTTTACAAGATGGCCGACGCGCAGGTATTTGAGTCGCTGCAGCAACTCACCGGCTATTGCGAGCGCATTCTGAAGATGGACGATCCTCAGGAGCGTTCCGAGATGCGCGCCGCCCTTGTGGAGGCGGTACAGCGGCTGATCGAACAGATGGAAGAGGTGGAGGAGGCCTGACCTTCGCCCAGCCGAAGCTTCACTCGAAGCCCCATTTCTGCTCTGCTGAGCGACCCTATTCCTCGCCTGAAAAAACCTTTACTGACTTGACCGCCGATTTCCCACGGTGTGCTGGACTCCCCAGTCGCACCAACCTACAGTCACCGGACAGGGGCGGTGGCATTGATCCGAGCCCAATCCAAGGAGAGATATGACCGAGGGAATTCAAATCACCGGAACCATGCACCCAGGCTTCGAGTCCATCTTGACTCCTCAGGCCCAGGAGTTTCTGGTGATGCTTCACCGCAAGTTCAACAGCCGCCGCAAGGAACTGCTTCAGTATCGGCGCCAGGTCCACAGCGGCATCCAGGGAGGACGTCGTCCCGGATTCCTGGAAGAGACCTTGAACATCCGGGAAGGCGAGTGGCAGGTCGCTCCGATTCCCGCAGACCTGCAGGATCGGCGTTGCGAGATCACCGGTCCGGTGGATGCGAAGATGATGATCAACGCCCTCAACTCCGGAGCCCGAGTCTTCATGGCTGACCTGGAGGACTCCAACACTCCGAACTGGTTCAATCAGATCCAAGGACAGCTCAACCTGATTGCGGCTCACGAGCGAACTCTGGGCTTCGACAGCCCGGAAGGCAAGGCGTATCGGCTGAACGAAGAGAACCTGGCGGTCCTGGTGGTGCGCCCTCGGGGGTGGCATCTGGAGGAGAAGCACCTTCTCATTGATGGTGAAGTGGCCTCCGGATCGCTTGTGGATGCGGGGCTCTACCTGTTCCACAACGCCAAGCGCACCCTGGCCAAGGGGACTGGTCCGTACTTCTACCTGCCCAAGATGGAGAGTCATCTGGAGGCGCGGCTGTGGAACGACGTGTTCGTCAGCGCTCAAGACGCGCTCGGTGTACCTCAGGGCAGCGTGAAGGCCACGGTGCTGATCGAGACCATCCTTGCGGCCTTTGAGATGGAGGAGATCATCTACGAACTCCGCACGCACATGGCCGGGCTGAACGCTGGGCGGTGGGATTACATGTTCAGCGCGATCAAAAAATTTCACCACGACCCCGGCTTCCTCTGGCCTGACCGGGCACAGGTCACGATGACTGCACCGCTGATGCGCGCCTACACAGAACTGCTGGTCCGGACCTGCCACAAGCGCGGAGCCCACGCGATCGGCGGAATGGCTGCGTTCATCCCAAGCCGACGGGATCCGGAGGTCAACCGGGTCGCTTTGGCGAAGGTCCGTGAAGACAAGCAGCGGGAGGCCGGAGACGGCTTTGACGGGTCGTGGGTCGCCCACCCGGACTTGGTCCCCATCTGCACCGAGGTCTTCTCAGAGGCGTTTGAGGCCGGACGCATCAACCAGAAACAGCGCATGCGTGAAGACGTTCAGATCACACCGGATCAGCTGCTGGACTTCAAGATTCCTGGTGGACAGATCACCGAGGCCGGGGTGCGCAACAACATCAGCGTCGGGATTCAGTACATCGAGGCCTGGCTTCGGGGCAATGGAGCGGTGGCTATCTACAACCTGATGGAGGACGCTGCGACTGCGGAGATCTCGCGTGCTCAGCTCTGGCAGTGGATTCGCCATCCGGAGGGCAAACTGGAAGACGGCCGCAAGATCACCAAGGAGATGGTGCAGGCCATGATTCCGGAAGAATTGGGGAACATTCAGCAGGCATACGGAGACGCCTACGACGCAGCATCGTTTGAGAACGCCGCTCGCCTGCTCGAAGACCTGGCCACGTCAGATGCCTTCGAGGACTTCCTGACAATCAAGGCCTACGACCAGTTGGACTGAGTAGGGGTTCGCATGGACTTGAGGGCTGTTCTGGTGGCCAGAGAGCCCTCACAGCGGACTCCTCCAGGCAAATCTGCACGGCTCAGGAGTGAAATCGAATCCAGTCCCGGGACTCCTTGAGGTTTCGGGCAAGGAGGGCTTCCAAAAGTTGAGGATCAGGCTCGACCACAGCAAGCAGGAGACGCTCCGAGTGGCGCAGTTCAGGGAGGGCCTGTGAGGAGTCCCGCAGCTGCGCCTCGGGAATCTGAGAGAGCAGGTGGATTTCACTTCCGGCCAGACACAATTGCACGATGTCCGACAGGTCCTCACCCCCACAGACGTGTACCCCGGAGACGCCTTGCTGCTCCAAGCGGAGCAGCATCTCCTCGGTCCGTCGTCGGAGTTCCTTGAAGGACTCCAGGGTCCGGTGGAGGTAACTCAGGCTGAGCCGGCTCTTCTCCAAGGCCCCCTGAGGCGTTAGGAAGTACAGCCAACGGCGTGGCTGAACCTGCGTGGCCCGCAGGAAGCCCTTCTTGAGGACCTTCTGCAGGTACGCGTTGGTCATCCCCAACGAGATACCCAAATGCTGGGCCAGATCTCTCTGATTCAGGGAAGGGCTCTGCTCAACGGCCTCAAGCAGACTGAGCACCCTCTGGTCTTCTGGTCTCATCAAAAATCAAGACTTGCAATCTGCCAAAACCTGCTTCTGGCAGAAATTGTTCAACAACTGAACATAATGGCTAAGCCTCAGGGTTGCAAGTCCGGATCTGGAATAGGTCCACCTGAAAGCTGAGGGGCAGATGGTTTCGCGGTTTGGTTGAGGACCTGATGGATGTTTGGGGGAGAAGGAATCGGGGGCTCTTACTGAGGAGAAACTGCGCAAAACCCTCCGGAGGCCAGACTCCCGGAACCCCACGCCAGAGGCGGGGGCAACTGGAACCGGTCGATGGGGAGGCTGTGTAGCGCATCCAGAACAAGCAGCCCCAGCAACATTCCCCAGAGTAGCAGGATCGTTATTTGTCGTGTTGGGCTCACGGAACTTCTCCTACCAGACGATTGCGCAGGCGCACTCCAACCCAGGAGCCTGCAAAAGCTGAAGCAAACCAGACCCAGCCGTGGAGGCTTCCGGAGGCAATCCCGCTGAAAAATGCCCCCACGTTGCAGCCGTAGGCCAACCGAGAGGCATATCCCAGCAAAAGCCCAGCTCCAGCGCCGGCAATCCACAGCCTGGGGGTCAGCGTGACCTGAGGCGCAAACTCCCCCTTCCAGCAATTTGCCAGCCCGGCACCGAGCAAGATGCCAAGGTTGGTTACGGAGGTCACATCGAGCAGCAGGCTTTCCGCCAGCCGCCCGGCATTTCCGGGAGCATCCCAGAAGGCAAATCCGCTCAACTCCACTCCGGACCAGTGGGCCAGCTTCGCGCCCCAGAGCCCGAGGCCATAGACGACTCCCCAAGGTTGCCCGGAGACGAGGAGGTTGAGCGTGGCAAGAACGGCCAGGAGCCCCGCGGCTTTCCAGAGCCGTAGCGGGATCCTCTGCTCGTCCGGAGCCGCGCGATGTCGCAGCACCAACACCAGCCCGAGCAGCCCACCTGCAGTGACCATCAGGCCTCCCGCCGTGCCCAACTCATGACTGATCACCACCGGAGGCAGGCTCCCTAACAAGCTCCACTCGGGCAGGTGCAGGGTCCCGAGGAAGCTTCCTGCCACAAAGAATGGGAGCACCCAGAGCCCCGTCAGGTTGCCGCTACCTGCGTTGACCAGCGTCCCTGATCCACAGCCAAGCACCACCTGCATCGCGGCCCCAAAGACAAACGCTCCCAGAACCATTGCAACCCCCAGTGGAGCTGCAGCCCCGATCAACTCCCCGGAAGCCTGTCCCAGCAAGGGGAACATCATCACCGCGGCCAAGGCGATGGAGAGCAGCTGGGCCCTGAGCCCGCGGGTATCCTGGTTCAGGATCGCCTGGCGCCACGGCCCGGCAAACCCGAAGCGAAGGCCCTCCAGCGTAGCTCCCAGCCCCAAGCCGATGGCGAGCAGCAGCCCCTGTCTCACCCCTGCGTGTATGGCCAGCGTGAGCACCAGCAGGATCGCTCCGACTGAAAGCAGCACCCGCCTCCGCGCCGGACTTCCGGCACGAGGCAGCGTGGTGGACCTGGAAAGGCTCACGGAGGTCATCTTCAGTTGAACTGAGCGTTCAGCCACTGCCGCGTCGAAATCCAGGCCCAGCGCAGGCTTCCCGGGACGTGATCCATGGGGAGCCCGGCAGAGGACCATTCGACCAGCGACTCCGGATAGAGCTTCACCCCTTCCACTCCGAGCAACTCACTGAGTACGAACCAGTTGGTTGCCGCCCAGTGTCCTGTGTTGCAGAAGGAGACCGTCACCTCTGAATGTCCCAGCTGGTGCTCCTGGACCAAATTGCGCAGCCGCTCCGGGGGTTCGAGCAAGGGGCTCTCCGGTTGGAACCAGCGGTGGTTGTCAAAGAACTCGGCTCCGGCGATCGTTCCCGGACGTGCAGCAGCACCATGCCATTTTTCTCCCCAAAAAAAAGCCTCCGGACGCGCATCAAGCAACTGAACCTCGGACCTACTGAGCAACTGCTCAATGTCCGCAGTGGTAGCCAGCCAGGCTGTCTTCAACTGGACTTCGTAGTCGCTGGGCAACGCCGTGTGTGCCTCCGTGGAGATCGGCAGTCCGGCCTGCTGCCACGCCTGAAAGCCTCCGTCCAGAATCGCCAACTCCCTCAGTCCAGCGGTCTTGAGCGACCAGTACACCCGTGCTGCGGCACCAAAATCGCTGGGAGAGTCCCCCCGGTGGACCACCACCACCGGAGTATCCTGCTCCACACCCAACGCCTGAACCAGCCAGGTGAGTTTGTCCACAGTCACCATCTTCCCCGGATTTTCAGGCTGCCCGCGCCAGGTTGCGTACGGTGAAGAGACGGACTCCGGAATGTGCCCTGCCGTATAGGACGCCTCGGGGACCTTGTGCTCCAGTGGCCTGATGTCCACCACCGTAATGCCTTCCGGGTGCTGCTCTTGGAGGCGGTGCAACTCCAGAGGCGAGAGGAGGGGCTGCTGGAAAAACTCGGCCTGAGCTCCGGTGGCCATGAACAGCAGCAGGAAAGGGAGCAGTCCCCACAGTTTCGACTTCATCACAATCTCTCTCAACGAGGGTTGGAAACCTTGCCCCGGAACAACCGGAGCGAACCTTTGTTCAATTTAGTGAATAATTTTGATTAAATCAAATAAATTTACTAAAAATCAAAAAATTTCCAATTTATCGAACAAGGAGGATGAGGGAAAACTCACGGGAAATTTAATCAAAAAATAATTTTTATGAAAAATGTCTCGTAGCGGGAGGTTACTTTGTCAAAAACAAACAAGGGGGAAGGCCCCGGTTTGGCTCATCAACAGAGGGCGGGGGACTTCAAGGGAAGAAGGGCAGGACTCCCAGGCTGTTTGGAGGCCGAGAAGCTCAGGAGTCCGGGCTTGGCAGGGAGGTCAGGTGAAGTCGTTGAAGAAGTCCATGTCGTCGTCCATCAATGGGAGCATCCCATTCCGGCTGTAGGCCTTGCGCTGGTATACGTTGGCAACTTCGTGGTTGCTCATACGCTGAATGGTACCTCCCCTGACCAGGAATTCGCTCATGGCTGCGTTGATGTCCTCGCTGGTCGGAGCGGCCTGCTCCGGGTAGTACTTCATCTTTTGCTCAAGAGGAATGCGGTTGAAGTGAGATCTCATAGTTCCGCTCGAAATGAGGTTTGCAGACAGGCTCCGAGGTCGGAGCATCAAACTTGAAGTTGTACGAACCTGAAAACATCAAGGCCTCGTCTTTGATGTTGCTACCGGGTGGGCAAGGCTCACCTTGGTGTTTCCAAGCTCGGCTTAATCAGACCAAAGTCTCTGGGCTTCGTCAAACATCGCCTTGTAATAATTCAGGTCCAGTGATTAATTTATAATTATATCAGTATTTTATAAAAATCAAAACCTGACGGAAAATTAGGGACAAAATCAATAAAATACTGATTTTGCTAATTTTAAATAAAATAGCGCCAGATCGGGGTTTCAGCCTGACCTCAGGGGAACAACCAAAATCAGCGAGCAGGGGAGTAGTAATTTTGCAGCATGAAAGACTCGGCAGCCTCCATGTGTTCGATCATGACCTGCCGGGCACTTTCCGGGTCGCGGGCCCGGAATGCCTGGAGAAGGGCCTGATGGTAGTCCAGCCCTTGCTGGCTGTGGCGCTCGCTGATCTGCGGATCCGGAGTCATGTCCTCATGGATGATGATCCGGGCGAGCAGGCTGAGGATGAACTTGGCAAAGAAGGAAAGGACCGGGTTCGGACAGGCGTCTGCAAGGACGAGGTGGAAGTCGAGTTCCTGAATCCGCTGGGCCCGGTCGTTGGACTCAAAACCCTTGATCGAGCAGTGTCCGACGGACTGCTCCAGGAGCGCGAGGTCTTCTTCGTCAAGGTGCTGCGCAACGTTGGCCGCCAGTTCCGGTTCGACCAGTTTGCGGACAGCGTAGATGTCCTCGATGGAGACATTCCGGGAGAAGAAGTAGTTCCAGAGCAACTCGTTGGCCTTCTCGGCACTCACTCGAGAGACCGAGGCTCCTCCTCCAGGCCCGGTGCGAATATTGACCAGCCCCTGCACTTCCAGAGCCTTCAAGGCTTCCCGCATGGTCCCCTTGCTCACTCGGTAGGTCTTCAGGAAGTCCTTCTCATCAGACAGCCGCTCTCCCGGAGGGAGCCGCTTGGTGATGATGTCTTCCTTGATTTGCTCGGCAACCAGGTCCGAGCGCTTGCGCGAGTTCTTCGAGAGGTCTTCAGTCATGACGTATTGGGAATGCTCTCGGCGAGTTGCAGGAGCGCGTGCAACAGAACGTTGCCCCCGCGCTCCAACTGTTCAGGCGAAGAGTATTCTGTGGGATTATGACTGATTCCGTGCTGGCTGGGAACAAAGATCATTCCGGTGGGGGCAATTGTGGCGACCAGGCAGGCGTCGTGGAACGCTCCGGAGGCCATGGTGCGTGAGGAGTACTGGAGCTGATCCGTTGCAATCTGAACCGCCTGAATGCAGCGCGTGTCAAACACCACGGGCTCCTTCTGGAACAGCACACGGACTTCCAGCCGGCATCCGTGGGTCTGGGCGATCTCCTGAAGGGTGCAAGTCAGCTCTGCCTTGAGCTGGTCGAGCGAGGACGAATCCGGGTGACGCAGGTCGATGCCCAGGCGGACCTGGTTGGGGATGGTCGTACGGGAATTGGGCTCCATGGTGAAGAAGCCGACTGTGAAGACTCCCCGCCCCTCCTGCAGAACCAGGTGACGGCAGGCCTGGGTTGCCTCGGTGGCACAGGCCATTGCATCATGACGCAGGGGCATGGGGACGGTTCCGGAGTGTCCGGCCTCACCATGAATTTCAACATCCAGGGCGACCTGGCCCTGTGCTCCGGTGACCACCCCGACCTCCAGCCCCTCCTGCTCAAGCACCGGACCTTGCTCGATGTGGGCTTCCAAGTAAGAGTGAATCCTCAGCGGCCACCGCGATCCACGATATCCGATGTGTTCCAGCTGCTCTCCAAAGACGCTGCCATCCGTCCCGATGCAGGCCCAGGCGGTCTCCGGATCCTGCTTGCCTACAAACACCGCCGACCCCATTGCGGGACAGTAGCGGGCCTCTTCCTCGTTGGTCCAGCAAACCAGCCCCACCCCACAGGAGAGACGGCGCTTTGCATCGGCCAGAGTCTGGAGCACCTCCAGGCCGGCCATGACCCCAAAGGCGCCGTCAAAGCGCCCTCCGTGAATCTGGGTATCCAGGTGGCTGCCGGTGAGAACCATTGGGGCTTCCGGGTCCAGCCCATGGCGGAGGAAGAACAGGTTCCCGACCTCGTCCACATGAACCTCATCCACAAGCGGCTCGGCCCATTTCCGGAGGAGGTCTCGCGCCTGACGGTCCTCCTCACTGAGCGCAACACGGGCGACCCCTCCTTCAGGAGTTGCGCCGATTTGAGCCAGTTCCATCAAACTGCGCCAGAGGCGGGATCCGTCGATTCTCAGCATGCGAACTCAGTCCAGCAGAGGAGAAAGCAGGTACAGCCGGGCCAGTTCTGAGGCGGTTCGGATCGCATCCAGGTGGGTGCGTTCGTGCCCGTGGCTTCCGTCCAGCCCGATGGCGATCAGGGCGGTCCGGACGTCATATCCGGCCTCAACGGCAGCGGCGAGGTCCGAGCGGTAGTGCCGGAAGAGGTCGCGCTGATGCGCCAGGCCGTGCTCACGGCAGAGCTGCTCCAGATGCCGGATCAGCCTCCGGTCGAAGGGCCCCGTCTTGTCTCCCATGGCCAGGGTGACGCCAAACTCCCGAGAGTGTTGGGTCCCGGCCTGCACGCCGTTGTCAATGGTGACCAATTCCCAGACTTCTGGGGTGAGCACCGCGGCTCCTCCGTCTCCCAGCTCCTCACGGACTGTGAAGATGAGGTCGGTGGTGCAGGGGAGGGGACACTGCTCCTGCACAATTTGCCGGATCGCATTCAGCATCGCCGCTACTCCGGCCTTGTCATCAAGGTGCCGCGAGAAGATGAATCCGTTCTCCAGGACCTCCGTCCCGGTGTCGACGGAGACAAAGTCTCCGGGCTGCACCCCCAGGGTCTGCAGGTCTGAGCGGCTGTCGCAGCGTTCATCGATACGCAATTCCAACTGATCCCAGCTCACAGGCTGCTGATCGACCTTCTCGTTGTAGGCGTGTCCTGAGGCCAGCAGCGGCAGGATCGTCCCCCGGAGATCTCCGGAGTCCGTGTGCAGCGTGACGCGGGCGCCTTCGGCAAAACGACTGGACCAGGTGCCGACGGAGGCCAGGGCACAGCGTCCGTTGTCCTTGAGATGCCGGACCATCGCCCCGAGCGTGTCCAAGTGCGACGTCAGGGCGCGAGCACGTGTGGCGTCGGCTCCGGGAAGCCGCAGCTTGAGCGCCCCCCGACGCGTCGGCTCCGGAGACAGCCCCCAGCTCCGGAGCAGCTCCGAGGTCCAGGCAGCGACCTCCTCGGTCCGACCGCTCGGGCTGGGGATACGCATCAGCTCCCTGAGCGTTTCCAGCAGAAAGGAGTCCGATTGGTTCACACGTCCTCGTCAAGTGGATAGTGGCAGGCAGATAAGTGCGGGGATGTTTCGGAAACCGGCTGTAGCTCCGGAACCTGAGCACAGGTCTCCGAAGCCCGGGGACAGCGGTTGCGAAACGAGCATCCGGGCAAGACCTCAACCTCGCCGGAACCCTGGGTTTTCAGCTGAAGCGGGGTCCCCGGGACCGGCACGCTGCGGACCAACAGGTCCGTGTACGGGTGACGGCGGTGTCGAAAGAGCCGCTCCGTGGGGCCTTGTTCGGCGACGGCACCGGCATACATGACGACCGTGTTCGGACACAACTGTTCCACCACCGCCAGGTCATGGCTGATGAAGACGTAAGCGACTCCAAGCTCCTGCCGCATGTTCTCCAGCAGCAGCAGAATCTGAGCCTGCACCGAGACATCCAGCGCCGAAACCGGCTCATCGAGCAGCAGCAGCTCCGGCAAGGAGACCAGCGCCCGTGCGATGCTGATCCGTTGCGCCTGACCTCCGGAGAATTCGTGCGGGAAGCGCTCCAGTGTCGACTCCGGGAGCTGTACCTGCTGCAGCACTTCTCGGATGCGCTGGCGGCGCTGCTCCGGGCCCAAGCGCGTCAACCGTTTGAGCTGCAGATCCAGGATCTCTCGAATGCGCTGGCGCGGGTTGAGCGAGCCAGCCGGATCCTGAAAGACCATCTGCACGGAGCGTCGCAGCGTCTGCGGATCCTGCTCAAGCCATGTGGACAGCGGCTTCCCCTTGAAGCGGATCGTTCCGGAGGTCGGCGGCTCCAGGCCAACCGCCATGCGGGCCACCGTCGACTTCCCGCACCCGGACTCTCCCACAACTCCCAGCGCCTCTCCCGGATGCACCTTCCAGCTCACCTGGTTGACAGCACGGAAGGTGGTCGCCCGCTGGGTCCAGCCGCTGCGGTGGAGCACAAACTCCTTGCTCACCTGCTCCAGCTCAAGAAGAGCGTCAGGCATGCTCCTCCGCGAGGACACAGCGCACCTGCCTTCCGGAGACCATGGTGCGCAAGGTGACCGGACGTTCGCATTGAGCGGAGGCCCGCTCGCAGCGCGTGGCAAAGCCACACCCGCTTGGGAAGGCGCCAGGAGTTGGAGGGGTTCCGGGAATTCCTCCAGAGAGCCGATCTCCCGAGCCAAGACGTGGGGTGCAGCGGAGCAGTGCCTGGGTGTACGGATGCTCCGGAGCCTCCAGCACCGAGTGCGTCTCTCCAAGCTCCACGATTTCTCCGGCGTACATCACGGCGACCCGTTCACACAGCGTGGAGACCACCCCCAGGTCGTGTGTTATGAACAGCACCGAGAGTCCGGAGGTACCTTGGCGCTCCGGACTTGAGGAGTCGCGACGCAGCTCATTCAGCAGCGCGAGGATCTCCGCCTGAATGGTGACGTCCAGCGCCGTTGTGGGTTCATCGGCAATCAGCACATCCGGACGGTTGGCCAGCGCAATCGCAATGCACACACGCTGTCGCATGCCTCCAGAGAGCTGGTGTGGGTAAGCGCTCAGGCGAGATTCCGGGAAAGGAATGCGGACTTGGCGCAGCAACTCCAGCGCCTGAGTTCGGGCCTGAGCCTCGGTGACGGGCTGGTGCCGCCGGATGACCTGCAGTAGCTGCTCGCCAATGGTCAGCACCGGATTCAGCGTGGCCAACGGGTCCTGGAAGATGTAGGACACACGCTTGCCCCGCAGGTCCTGCAGCAACGAAAGCGGGAGCCCCAGCAGATCCTGCCCTTCCAGTTCCACCACTCCGGAGGTAATCCGCAGCGGAGGCGAAGCCGCCAGCGCCGAGAGAGACAGCGCGGTCACCGACTTCCCGCATCCGGATTCGCCTACCAGGCCCAGGCATTCTCCTGGTCTCAACGCAAAGTCCACCCCGCGCACCAGAGGCTGTCCCTTCCCATGCTGCAGCAGCTCCGTGGTCAGGCTCCGGACAACCAGCTTCCCGGAGTCCGCGTTCCCCGGCTTGGGGGAAGCGTTTCGCTGAATTTCCGTGCGTGCCTGAGGGCTCCGTAGTGCCCCTCCCCGCAGGCGGGGATCCAGCACATCCCGGACTCCATCTCCGAGCAGGTTCAGGGAAATCACCAGCACCAGGATCACCAGCCCCGGAATGGTTGAAACGTGTGGTGCGGTGAAGAGCAGCTTGCGCCCTTCTCCAAGCATGGAACCGAGGTCTGCAGTGGGAGGCTGGGCCCCGAGCCCAAGAAAGCTCAGCCCGGCAGTTTCCAAAATCATCCAGCCTGCTGTGGTGGAGATCGTGACCACAATCACCGGAAGGATGTTGGGAAGCAGCTCCCGCCACAGCACCTCGGCATGACTGGCACCGCCCAGGCGTGCGGCGAGCACGAACTCCCGCCTTGCCAGAGAGACCGTTGCGCCGCGGATGGTTCGTGCGAAGAACGGGACGTTGACAATGGCGATCGCCAGCAGAGCGTTGAGCAGTCCCGGACCAAACGCAGCGACAATCGCCAGCGCCAGCAGCATGTACGGGAAGGCCATCAGGGTGTCCACCACGCGCATCAGCAGGCTGTCGACCCAGCCTTGAAAGTAGCCGGAAACCAGCCCAATGGTGCTGCCAATCACGGCCGCCGCGAAGGTCGCGACAAAGCCGACGGCCAAGCTGACCCGGGTTCCCCAGAGCAGGCGGGAGAGCAGGTCTCTGCCCAACTCGTCCGTTCCAAGCCAGTGCTCGGGATGCAGCGGGGGTTTGAGGCGGTTGGCCAGATTGGTCGCATCCGGATCAGGGAGGGAGAGCCAAGGCGTCAGCAGGCACAGGACTCCGAACAGGGCGAGCATGATCAGGCCAAAGGTGCTCAGCCGGTTGCGGTTCAGCCGCTGCCAGAACTCCCGGGCAGGAGAGGAACCCTCAGGCATGGCCTTGCTGAATGCGAGGGTCGAGCGCATGCTGAAGCAGATCGGCCAAAAGGTTGAGCAGCACGTAGAGTGTTGCGACCATCATCACTCCGCCCTGAACGAGCAGGATGTCGCGGGTCGAGATCGCGTTGACCAGCATCCGCCCAATGCCTGGCCACTGAAAAACCGTTTCGATGTAGACGGCGCCGCCCAGCACAAAGCCGGCCTGCAGCCCCAGAACAGGAACCAGGCCAACCAGCGCGTTCCGGAAGGCGTGCTTGAGCACCACTGCCGTTTCGCGCTCTCCCTTGGCCCGGGCAGTCCGGACGTAGTCCTGACGGAGCTGCTCCAGCATGCTCGTTCGGGTCAAGCGGGCGATCACGCTGGAGGCCACAAGCCCCAGCGTCACGGCAGGCATCAGCAGATGCTGAAAGAGATCGGAGAAGCTCTCATCTCCATATGGGGTGTACATCCCGCTTGCTGGGAGCCAGCCCCACTGGACGGCAAACAAGGACACCGCCATCAGCCCCAGCCAGAACGAAGGCGCCGAGATGCCCAGCAGCGTGAACAGCGTCAGGGCCTGATCGACCCAGGTGTATTGCTTCACTGCTGCCAGCAGTCCAGAGACCACTCCCAGCATCACACAGAGCAGGAGTGCAGATCCGGCCAGCAAGAGGGTTGGGCCGAGCCGCTCCAGCAGCTCGTCCAGCACCGGACGGTTGAGGGCATAGCTGCGCCCGAAGTCTCCGGAAAGCAGGTTCCCGGCCCAGGTGAAGTACTGCTCCACCAGCGGACGATCCAGCCCCAGCTCCGCACGCAGTTTTGCCGCGTTCTCCGGAGTGGCAAACGCTCCAAGAATTGCGGTGGCCGGATCTCCGGGAATCAGCGCCATGATCAGGAAGACCACCACGGAGATGCCGAAGAGCACCGGGAGGGTCAACAGCAGGCGATGAAGCGTGTAGCGCAGCATGGGCAGAGGGAGTCCTGGGGAAAAATCCGGAGGTCCTCGGAGAGAGGAGCCTCCGGAGGACCAGTCAGTTCTTGCTGACTTTGTGAAGCAACAGCAGGAAGGAAGGCTCCAGCCCGAAGTTTTGCACGCTGCTTCCGGTGACCGCGTTCTGTTTCCAGTTGGCCACGAAAACCCACGGTGCGTCTTCGTACACGATCCGCTGCATCTCCTTGTAGAGCGCGGCACGAACGGTCTGACTGGTGCTCACCCGAGCCTGCTCCAGCAACTCGTCCACCTGAGGATTCGAGTAGTAGCCGGAGTTGAATCCGCCTTGATCCGGCCAGGCTGCGGTGCGCAGGGCGAGGAAGGGCAGGGTGTCCGGATCATTCGTCATCCACGCCATCTCGGCCATGTCGGCCTTTCCGGCAAGCCCCGGGTTCACCTTGCCCAGGAAGGTGTTCCACTCGTAGGTCTCGATCTTTACGTTCAGGCCGACGGCCTTCAGGTCCGCCTGAATCGCGGTGCCCATCGGGATCGGATCCAGCATCCCGGAGCCGCCCTCGGTGACGTAGAAGGTCAGCGTGGCGCCCTCGGCACCTGCGGCTCGGATCAACTCTCGAGCCTTGCCCGGATCATGCGGGTAGGGCTGGAGCGAGTCGTTGTAGGCCCAGGAGAACGCGGCAGGCGTCGGGCCACTGGCGACCGTGGCGGTGTTCTGAAGCACGTTCTCCACGAGGGCCTTCTTGTCGATGGCATAGTTCAGCGCTTGGCGCACGCGCTTGTCCTGCAGCGGGCCCTCCTTGAGGTTGAGGATCAGGAACCAGAGGTGCGGTCCGGCCTGCTCGTGCAGAGCGTATTTGCTGTTTGAGGCGAAGGTGGCCACATTGTCCGGAGGAACTTCGACCATCAGGTCGATGCCACCGGAAAGCATCTCGGCGACCCGGGTGTTCGCGTCGGTGATCGGGCGGAAGACCACGGACTTCAGTCCGGGACGTCCGTCCCAGTAGTTGTCGTTGCGGTCCAGGATCACATGCTGGTTGCTCTTCCATTCCCGGAAGCGAAACGGCCCGGTTCCTGCGGGATTCCGCCCAACGTCCTTGCCGTGCTTGCGCACTGCGGCCGGAGAGAGGATCAGGCCTGTCGGGTAAGCCAGGTTGGAGAGCAGCGGGGCGTACGGGTCGTCCATGCGGAACCGCACCGTGTGCTCATCGACAACCGTGGTCTCCTTGATGGCGGAGAAGAAGAACGAGAGCGGAAATGGCCCGGTTTCTGCGAAGGGGTGGTCCTTGACCAACATCCGATCAAAGTTGAACTTGACAGCCTCCGCGTTGAACGGGGTGCCGTCGTGGAACTGAATCCCGCGGCGCAGGGAGAACGTATATACTCGGCCATCATCACTGATCTCCCAGGACTCGGCGAGTCCGGGCTCGACCTCCAGGGTTCCGCTGCGATAGCGAACCAGTCCGTCATACACGTTCATCAGGATTCGGAAGTCGTTCACGGCCGTGACCGTGTGCGGATCCATGGACTTCGGTTCAGCGATCTGGGCGACCACCAGGACGTCCTTTGGGGTAGCAGCGTGTGCCATCGGCCCAAAGCTGAGCAAGGCTGCGCTCGCAAGCAGCAGCCGCTGGAAAGCTTTTTTCATCATATTCATCTCCAAAGAGAGTGGGGATAGAGTGCCCTCTTGCGGCAACATCGTGAATTTATCATGATAAATTTTGCGGTGTCAACAATTTATCATGATAAATTTAAGAAAACCTGAACGAGGCAGCCTGATGACCTATTCCATTGTCCTCCGAGACCCGGAGCGGAATCACTTTGGCGTTGCGGTCGCAACGAGACACTTTGCCGTAGGAGCGCTGGTCCCCCACCTGCGCTCCAGAGTGGGAGCCATTGCCACCCAGGCCTCCACGAATCCTCACTTGGGGCTGCAGGGGCTGGAGCGAGTGGCTTCCGGAGCAGACATCAGGACCGCGCTGGAGGAAGAGTTGGCACAGGATGCAGAAGCCCCCGCACGGCAGGTGCATGGCGTGGATGCCTCCGGAAGGTCCTGGGCTTGGACCGGGGCTAAGGCCCAGGGTTGGGCCGGACATCAAGGAGGAGAGGATTACAGCGTTGCAGGAAATCTGCTGGCAGGTCCCGAGGTGGTCGACGCCTGTGTCAACTCTTTGAAGGCCTCTTCCGGGATGGCCTTGGAGGTGCGTTTGCTTCGGGCCCTGCGCTCCGGAGAGGAGGCGGGAGGCGACCGCAGGGGGCGACAGTCTGCCGCGCTGCTGACCATCCGGGAACAACCGTTCCCTTGGTGCAACCTGCGTGTCGATGACCATCCGGACCCACTGACGGAGTTGACCCGCCTGCTGGGGGAGTTCCACCAGCCATACTACCAAGACTTCATCTCAGCGATTCCTGTGCCCTGAAGACCACTCGAGAGGGCAGTCCAATTTTTGCACGATGATTTCTTTGAGTTTTAACGGCCTTGACAGATACCGTTCTCGAAGAAATCGCAAATCATATTGGGGCGATCAGATGGTCGATTGAAAAGTGCCAGAACGGCTCGTCCAGCCTCGCTTGAAGATCTTGGGCCAGTGTTGACTTGCCCGAACTGGAGGCTCCGTTGAGCAAAATCACGTTGCCCGGTCTTGGAGTGCTTGGCCGGGGAGCTTCCGAGCTCCCGGTTTTGCGCTCACTCACAGAACAGCCGTGCCGCATTGCGGAGAGCCGGAGCCGGGACGAGCTTCCGGGCGTCCTCTTCGCTTGAGAGGAACTCCGAATGACTTCCGGCGCTCTCCCAAAAAGACTTCCCGCTCTCACAGTTGATGCTCAGATTTCCGATAAACAGGGCTGTTTTTCCCTCCCCCACGATCGTCAACCGAGCCTGACGAGTTGCCGAAGCCGTGTCCGTCATCAGCGGAAAGCCGACCCAGTCGTTCCAGTACCTCTCGACGGCTTCCCTGTAAAGGAACACGCCTCCTTCAACTCGGTCACCCACCTGCGGTGGTGCGGCCTGAGTGGGCCAGGGACACAGGAGTGCTGAAGCCAACAACAGCTGTATCAGAATCCTGCTCATCGCTCGCTTCGGCATCCGCCATCAACTGCGAATGGCTTCAGCCATGGACCTGGTTGCAGCAACGACCAAGCCTGCACCGCCCAAAAACAGGCTCAGGATGCTGAGCGGCATAAAGAAGCTCTCCACCAGCACCCCTTCGTCATTGACGTACTGATAAAACACCGTCTCGATTGCCCCCAACGCTCCACCAAGCAGGAGCCCAAAAATGCTGAACAAGATCATTTTTTTCTTGAGGATTAAACTCATTTGAGCTCGAGGCCATGTGAGCATTATGAGATTTTTTTGCGGATTTTTTTGAGAGCTTTGTTGATCTCCTGGAGGTCAAACTCTTCCGAGTCAAAAGGCTCGCCGAGCCACTCCTTGTACTGCTTGTACTCCTTGCTTTCGGGCCTCTTCAAGACCTCAAGCAAGTAGTCGTATCCAGGAGCACCACCGCAGTCTTCCGGTGGACAGTTGCGTTTTCCTTTCAGACACACAGGGTAGAGGACACCCTTCTCTGGTTCCAGGATTTTTTCAACCAGGATTGTGTGGGACCAGCTGTCCCCAAAGTCGTACTCATATTTGAATTTCATCTTCTCCTGAACCAGGATCTGATTGAGCGTCACTTTGCGTTCATCAATAATCTCCTCGTCAAGTATGTCATCTTCAGGAAGTCCAAAAAATTGCCCTTGAATTATGAATTGATGCAAGTGTGCATCCTCCCACCCCATCACAACTTGCAGAACTCTGTGCAGATCATACAGAGTGATGTGGCTGGGCACCTGAAACCGCCTCCAAATTGGAGGCCGAATGTAGTCTAGAGTAGCCTTTACCTGATATACTGACGCGAACTTCTTCGATGCCATGAAGCTTTTTTCACAATGGAGTTTCTCCTGTTCCCGTGCTTGAATTTGGAGCCTGCCAAGGGGTACTCTCGCACTCTGCGATCGGCAGCTGCCCCATGGCATTGGGGGGGCTCTTTGGGGACTCAGGAAACGCGCCAGGGTTCAGGGTGATTCCAGAGCCCCAGCTTGTTCGGAACATACGAGAGAACCACTCGACCGGCAAGGCAAAAAGACCGCAACGCCCTACATGACGCTGCGGATTCATGCGAAAGGTTGTTTGCGACGTCCCTGTTGCAGGGTGCCCCGGACATCCGTACAATTCAAACCTTGTGCGACACCTCGAAAGTGCCGCCCACCTCGATGGCTTCACGCCAAGGCGCGGCGCTGAAAACGCTCAGAACAACAATGGTCACAAAAGCACTTCAACACATGGACCTCTTTCCTCCCACGCTCTCACCGCCTCAACGCGTCTGGATCACCTTCTATCGAGCCTGGCATCAGACAGGCGATCTTGCCGTGGTGGATGCGCTTGCCGAGGCCCTGACCACGTACGGGCTCGAGGTCTCCGCGTTCTATGCCTACTCTCTGCGCGAGCCTGCAGCGCAGGAGGAGCTGTTGCGTCGGGCAGAACTGGAGCCTCCGGATGTGGTGCTTACGCTTCAAAGCTTTTCCATCGGTCGCTTGGATGAGCGGGTCTCCTTTCTGGAAACCTTGGGCTGCCCGGTCCTGCAGGTGATCGCCTCGACAGAGAACCGGGAGGCCTGGATGAAGAATCCGCGGGGCCTGAGCCCTTCCAACGTGGCCATGTCGGTTGCGCTTCCGGAAACCGATGGTCGCGTGCTGACCACGGTCGTGGGGTTCAAGGAGGCTCAGGAGACTCACCCGGAGCTGGAGTTCCAGGCAAAGGCGGTCGTCCCGGATCCGGATCAGGTCGCTCACGTGGCAGAGTTGGCCCGAAACTGGGTGCAGCTGCGGAAGCTGGCCAACTCGGAGAAGCGGATTGCTCTCATCATGGCCAACTACCCCAACCATGACAGCCGCTTGGGAAACGGGGTGGGGCTGGATACTCCGGCAAGCGTCGTGAAGTTTCTGCAGCACCTGAAGGCGGCAGGCTACGAGGTCGGGGTGCTTCCGGAAGATGGTGATCAGCTAATCCGTGAACTGCAGGCTGGAATCACGAATGACGAAGAGCAGAGCTACGGCAAACCGCTCGCCCAGTGGGTTCCTGCGGCAGAGCTGAGAGAGTTCACCTCCCGACTCCCTCAGGCCATGCGTGAGCGCCTGCAGGAGCAGTGGGACCTCTCTGATCTGGCCGAAGCACCGATTCCGGTCTCCGGGATTTGCTTTGGAAACGTCTTCATCGGGATTCAGCCTCAGCGCGGGTTTGGCCTGCAGACCCAGGCGATCTACCACGACCCGGAACTCTCCCCTCCCCCGCGCTACCTCGCGTTCTACCACTGGATCCGGACACACTTTCAGGCTCACGCCCTCATCCACTTTGGAAAGCACGGCAACCTCGAGTGGCTGCCCGGACGAAGCGTTGCGCTGGGGCCGGAGGATTTTCCGCAGGCTGTGCTGGGGCCTGTGCCGCACCTGTACCCGTTCATTGTCAACGATCCCGGAGAGGGCACGCAGGCCAAGCGTCGGACCTCTGCAGTGATCGTCGATCACCTCACGCCGCCGCTCACCCGGGCTGGGTTGTACGATGAGCTGGATCGTGTCGAGCGGTTGCTGGAAGAACACGCCCACTGCGAAACGCTCTATCCGGAACGTGCTCATGAACTTGAGCATCAGATCGAGCACCTGCTCGAAGAGGCTCCGTGGAGAGAAGAGCTTCCGGAGGAGGACGACTGGCTCAATGCGCTCAGCAACTACCTGTGCGAGCTGAAGGAGAGCCAGATCCGCTCCGGATTGCACATCTTTGGAGAGGTCCCCCAAGAGTCACGTCGAGTAGACTTTCTGCTGAGCCTGCTCCGGATGTCTTCGGTGGAGCGTCCCGGGCTGCTGCAGGCGCTGCTCGGCCAGCCTTCGAGCTTCGACCTGGAGACCCTCTCGATCACTGAGCGGGAGCAGGTGGAGCAGCAGGCACGAGGCTGGGTGGCGTACGAGTGCGGGGTGGCCTCGGAGGCTCCGGAGGCGCTGCCTGAAGACGTTGTCGATGTCCCGGTCGCCCGGAAGGAGGCCCTGCACACCCTGCGGTGCTGGCTGCACGAGACCCTCTTGCCGCGTCTGGAACGCTGCGCCCTGGAACCGCAGCGGCTGCTGGATGGCCTCTCCGGAAAGTTTCTCGCTCCCGGACCCTCCGGGGCGCCCACACGAGGCCGGGTTGATGTGCTGCCGACCGGGCGGAATTTCTACTCCGTTGATCCGCGGGTGATTCCCACCCAGACTGCGTGGAGGTGCGGGCAGCGGCTCGCAGAGGAGCTGCTGGAGCGCTACCGGAGCGACCACGGGGAGTGGCCCCGGACCTTGGCCCTCGTGATCTGGGGAACATCCAACATGCGCACCGGAGGAGATGATCTCGCTCAGGCGCTCTGGCTTTGGGGGTGTGAGCCGGTCTGGGAGCCGGTTTCCGGGAGAGTGGTCGATTTTGAAATCGTCCCGCTCTCACAGCTTGGACGCCCGAGGGTCGATGTGGTGCTCCGGGTCTCCGGGATGTTCCGGGACGCTTTTGGAGAGGCGATGCGCCTGCTTGCCACCATCCCCAAGCGCCTGGCCGCCCTGGATGAGCCGGAAGACCAGAACCCGATCCGTGCCGCCTGGCTTCGCGACCAGCAGCAGCTCAAGCAATCCGGTCACGCCGCAGAGGTCGCCGAACAGCTCGCGGAGCTGCGAGTCTTCAGCTCTGGACCCGGATGCTATGGGACCGGCCTGCTTCCGCTCATTGATGCCGGAACCTGGGAGTCGCGGGGAGACCTGACGGAGGTCTTCCTCAAATGGGGCGGGCACGCCTACCGCGCAGACGGTTCCAGCAGCGAAGAGATCGCCCTGCTCCGAGACCGGCTCTCCTCTGTGGAGATCGTGCACCAGAATCAGGACAACCGGGAGCACGACCTGCTCGACTCTGACGACTACTTCCAGTTTCAAGGAGGCCTGCACGCGGCGGTCTCTGAGTTGCGGGGACAGGCTCCGGTGACCTACCACGGAGACTCAGCCAATCCGGATCGGGTGAAGATCCGCACACTCAAGGAAGAGTTCAACCGGGTTTTTCGCAGCCGCGTCCTCAACCCCAGGTGGATCTCCGGGATGCGTGAACACGGCTACAAGGGCGCCTTCGAGATGGCGGCCACGGTGGACTACCTGTTCGGATACGATGCGACCTGCGACATTGTTGCGGATTACCAGTACGAGGAGGTCGCCCAGAAGCTGCTGCTCGACCCGGAGCAACAGCACTTCTTCCGGGAGCACAACCCCCTCGCTCTCCGAGACGCTGCACAGCGGTTGCTGGAGGCCCACGAGCGCCAACTCTGGGAAGACGCCAACCCCGAGACGCTGAATGCGCTGGAGGAGGCGGTTGTTCAGATCCAGGGGGAGTTGGAGTAGCTCACCGAAGCTCGGCCGGTTGCAAGCGAAGAACGCTTGAGCCCCCTCGGAGGGGAGGCTAGACTGGTTCTTTTGCCATGCCGCTTCCCCGAAGGCCCGTGCTTTTGGGGAAGCCCTTCTTGTCTCGAACTCCCTCTCTTGCTTCCGGAGTTTTCATGAGTACAACAACCGCTCTTCAGATCGACGGCATGAAGTGCCAAGGCTGCGTCAGCGCCGTTACGGACGCGCTCAAAGCTGTGCCGGGTGTACAGGAGGCTGAGGTGAACCTGGACGAAAAGTCCGCCCGAGTTGAGGGCGAAGCCTCTCCGGAGTCCTTGATCCAGGCAGTCCAGCAGGCCGGGTTCAGCGCCAGCACCGAGGCCGCATGAAGCTTGGAGCCTTTCTCTCTTTGGCAGCGCTGCTCCTGTCTGTGTCGGGGCTGAGCGCGGCAGGGCTGGAAATCCGCGATGAAACCTCGGGGACCGGGGCCGTGGCAGAACAGCACTCTCGGGTCTCCGTGCACTACACCGGATGGCTCGAGGACGGTACGTCCTTTGACTCCAGCCGAGAGCGCAACCAGCCCTTTCAGTTCACCATCGGCAACGGACAGGTGATTCCTGGCTGGGAGCAGGGGGTGCTCGGCATGAAGGAAGGCGGAACGCGTACACTGATCATTCCTCCGGAGCTGGCGTATGGTCCTCGTGGTGCGGGTGGAGTGATCCCTCCAAATGCAACTCTGAAGTTCGAGATCGAGCTGCTCCAGGTCCTCCCTCCCGGCTATCGGAACATCGACAACGCGGAGCTGCAGAGGCTCTTGGAGCGCAAGGTCAAGATTGTGGACATCCGGCGTGTGGAAGAGTGGAAGCAGACCGGGGTTGTCTCTGGAAGCGAGCTGATCACGGCCTTTGACGCTCAAGGGAACTTCAACCGAGACTTCCCCGGCAAGTTCACCGAGTACGTTCAGCCAGGCGAAGAGGTGATCCTGATTTGTCGCACTGGCAACCGGACCTCGCTGATCGCCCAGCTGATCACCGAACAGGCCGGCTACCAGAAGGTCTACAACGTCAAGCAGGGCATCACCCACTGGATCCAGGCCGGGAATCCTGTGGTTCCCCCCACGCCGTGAGCGGACCCCGGGTGTGACGGTGAGTTTCCTCCGGTGAGCTTGAGGTCCGTGGATTCGCTCTGCAGAAGGAGAACATGGCCTGGCTGCTGACGGTCTTGCTGTTTTTTGTGCCGCTGCTGGAGATCCTGATCCTCTCTCTGGCCAGCACGGGATCCGGACTGATCTCCATCCTGATCCTCTGCGTGGTGACGGGGGCCGCCGGGTTGTGGCTGATGCGTGAGGAGGACTTCTCCATCATCATGCTCATCCTCCAGGAGCACCGCAACCAGCGACTCCCCACCGAAGAGTTGCTGGATGCAACCTTGATCTGGGTCAGCGGAGTGTTGCTTCTGGTTCCCGGATTGATCACGGACGCCTGCGGCATCGCCCTGGTGCTCCCCAGCATCCGGGAGAGCGCGGTGGCGTACCTCCGGGATGCGTTCAAACAATCTCTTTCTTCCTGAAGCATGTTTACTGGAATTGTCATGGGCACCCGAGCAGTCTCGCAGGTGCTTGAGCGCCAAGGAGGGCGGCGCCTGCGGGTGCAGCTGGAGGACCTGGCCGAAGGGCTACAGCGTGGCGCCAGTGTGGCGATCAACGGGACTTGTCTGACAGCGGTTGAAATCCAGGATGGCTGGGCCGAGTTCGACGTGATCCAGGAGTCCCTGCAGCGCACCAACCTCGGCGCCCTGCAGCCGGGCGAGCGGGTCAACATCGAACGGGCCGCACGCTTTGGCGACGAGATTGGTGGACATCAGGTCAACGGGCACGTCGACACGACCGGGACAATCCGGGAGATCCGCCGCTCCCCCAACAACCAGGACGTCTTCATCCAGCACGACCCGTCCTGGACCCGGTTCCTGGTTCCCAAAGGCTGGATCGCGCTAGACGGAATCAGCCTGACCGTGGTGGACGTCTTCCCGGATGGCTTCTCCGTGAGCCTGATCCCGGAGACGCTGGAGCGCACCCTGATGGGAGAACGTGACGTGGGAGGGGTGGTGAATCTGGAGTTTGACCACCTGGCCAAGCTCGTCTACCAGACCACCGTCGCCTTGCTGGAACAGGGACGCTTCCGGCTTCCAGACTCACCAAACCCTTCGCCTCATTCCTCCTCAAGCTGAGAGTTGTCATGCGCTGGTATGTCCTCCCGTTGCTGTTGCTGCTCCTGGTTGGGTGCAGCCACCAGCCCAAGCCTGGGCTGTACCCGGTCGGTGCCGATGCCGTGCTGCCTGACCTTGTGGACGATGGGGGCTACGCCGGGCTTGCCGAAGCGATCAGGCGATCGCTGGAATACTACGGCCGGCTCCCGGATGACCGCAGCTTCACCTATGGAGAGTGGACCTATACCGCCCGGGAGATGGAGGCCTCGATGCGCCACTTCCTCTTCCTCCAGCAGACCCTCTCCGAGGACGAACTGGAGCAGCGCTTGCGAGCAGATTTCCACATCTTTGAAAGCCGCAACGAAGAGGGACGGGCCTTCTTCACCGGATACTACGAACCCGTGCTGTCCGGACGTCTTCAGCCAGAGGAGGAGGCCTTCGCCTCGCCTCTCTACGCGATGCCGGAGGACCTGATTGAAGCCGACCTGGGAGCCTTCTCGGATGAACTTGAGGGGCGCACGCTGCGCGGGAAGCTCTCCGGGAAGCGCCTGATTCCGTATGACGATCGCTCTGAAATTGTCTATCAGAATTCATTGGATCAGCGGGCCCAGCCACTGGCCTACCTGGAAAACGACATCGAGGTCTTCTTCCTCCAGATTCAAGGCTCCGGGCTGGTTCAGTTGGACAACGGGACGCTGCTTCGCCTGAACTATGCCGGGCAGAATGGGCACTCCTACTTTGCCATCGGGCGTCTGCTGCTCGATAAAATTCCCCGGGAGCAGATGTCCCTGCAGTCGATCAAGCAGTACCTCTATGAGCATCCGGACGAGGTGGAGTCGATCCTGACAACAAATCCGAGCTACACCTTCTTCCGGCTTGTGGAGGAGGGCCCACTGGGAAACATCGAGGTCCCGCTGACTCCGGAACGTTCGATTGCCATGGACCGTCGAGTGATTCCCAAAGGTGGCCTGGTCTGGCTGGAGACCACCTATCCGGCAGCAGCCTTCCCCGAAGAGAACAAGCCGCGCCCTCTGCGGAGATTTGGTGTGGTTCAGGACACGGGCGGAGCAATCCGTGGGCACGGGCGGGCAGATATTTTCTGGGGAAATGGGGAGCGGGCCGAGCGCATTGCCGGTCCGATGAAACAGGCCGGGAGGCTGTTTTTGCTGGTGGCCCGGAAGGAAGTCTTGGAGAGTGCGCCTCCGGGGGATGACTCCCTCGAAGGCGTCTCTTTGCGCTAGGGTTCAGGCCACTGCGCTCATGGCCGCGTCATAGTTGGGCTCCTGGGCGATCTCCGAGACCAACTCGGTGTGAACCACCTTTCCGGAACCATCCATCACCACAATCGCCCGGGCCATCAATCCGGCCAGCGGCCCATCGATGATCGTCACTCCGAATTGCTCGCCGAACTCCGGATTCCGGAAGGTCGAGGCGGTGTGAACATTCTCCAACCCTTCGGCACCACAGAAGCGAGACTGCGCGAACGGCAGGTCCGCAGACACGCAGACCACCACGGTGTCCTCCTTGCCGGACATCAACTCGTTGAAGGTCCGGGTGGACGTCGCACAGGTGGGAGTGTCGATACTGGGGTAGATGTTCAGGATCACGTTCTTTCCAGCCAGCGACGCCAGAGTCATTTCTCCGAGGTCCTTGTTGGTCAGCGTGAACTGGGGAGCGGCGCTTCCGTTGGAAGGCAGGTCGCCACAGGTGTTGATCGCGTTGCCGCGCAGGGTGATTTGGGCCATTGGATTTCCTTGCGAGAATCAGGTTGAGGCTTGCCTCTCTCAAGAGAGGAGACAACGACAGCGCTGAAGGCTCAACCCCCGGGATCTGGGGGGCCACAGCGGGCCTTCAGTCACACAGCGTGAAAAAAGTTTGGCAACTCCTGAAGCTTTGACAAGCCTTTTGTGAGTCAGGCTTGCCGCCCCGAATTCGCCCTCATCCTCGCCGCTCCATCGCCTCCCCGGCAGTCCGGAGTCTGGTGCGTTTTCCCTCCTGCGGCCTCCCACTGTTCGGGGGTCTGAGCCCGGATGGACAGCGCATGGACTCCTCCGGAAAGCTCCTCCTCCAACACCTGGTAAACCGCCTGATGCCGCTCCCGCAGTTTGAGGCCTTCAAACTGTCCGGAGACCACCGTGACCTTGAAGTGCGACTCTGAACCCGGAGCGACGCTGTGACGATGGCTCTCGTTCTCCACCTCCAGAAAGGCCGGAGCGAAGGCCTCTGTCAGCTTGTGCTCAATGGCTTTTTGAATCATCATAAGCTTTTTCAAAAAATCAGATCCGGGCGCCGCCGCTGATCTCGATGATCTCTCCGGTAAAGTAGTCGTTCTTCAGGATGAAGAGCACCCCGTCCGAGATCTCCCGGGTTTCTGCAAAGCGCTTCAGCGGGACCTGTTCGGTGAAGATCGCCTTCACCTCTTCCTTGAGGGAGACGACCATCTCCGTCGCGGTGAAGCCCGGAGCGACCGCTGCGGCGCGGATGCCGTATGGAGCCAGCTCCTTCGCCCAGAGCACTGCCATTGCGGCCACCCCGGCTTTTGCTGCCGAGTAGTTGCTCTGCCCAAAGTTGCCGTGCCGGGCGATGCTGGAGATGTTGATCAGCACCCCCGGGCGCTTCAGTCGGATCATCTGGGCTGCTGCTTCCCTCCCGCAGAGAAAGACTCCGGTCAGGTTGATGTCGATTACGGACTGCCACTTGTCCAGTGGGAACTTGCGGATCTGTCCGTCTTTTTCCTTGACCAGCAGGCTATCCCGGAGGATCCCTGCATTCTGGATGCTGGCATCCAGTCCTCCAAAATCCTGCACCACCTGCTCGTACAGCGAGACCACCTCTTCTTCCTGGGAAACATCCACGGTGTAGGCTCTCACCTCGGCTCCGGAGTTCTCCAGCTCTGCCCGGGTCGCCTCCAGAGGCTCCGGGCTTCGATCGACCAGGGCCACTCGCGCTCCTTCTGCGGCACAGTCCAAGGCAAATTGCCGACCCAGCCCCTGGGCTGCTCCAGTGATGACAATGACTTTTCCTTCCAAATTCATGAGTCTCGTTCTCCTTCACAAAGAGATGATGATGTTGGTGGCAAGATCTCTTCAGTTTTCGGATTGTTGAGGAAACAATCGAGCCAAATGTCTGTGGTCATGCCGGAGACTACAGGTCCACCCGTCCCAGGGAGAACCCGCGGGCGAGGTGCTTGCGCACCAGAATGACCACCAGGATCCCCGGAACCAGCGTCAGTACGCCAGCGGCCGAGAGCATGGCGACGTTGGCGACAAAGACGCTGGAGACCCGGGACATGATCGCTCCGATCGGCTTGGCATAGATCGTTGTCAGCGCGTTGGAGAGGATCACCTCGGTCCAGGAGAACATGAAGCAAAAGAACACCGTGACTGCCAATCCGGGGGCAATCTCCGGGATCAGGATCTTCCGGAAGAAGCGGGAAAAGCTGTAGCCCTCAATCTGGGCCAACTCGTCCAGTTCCCGGGGGACCGAAGAGATGAACCCCTCCAGAATCCAGATGGCAATGGGTAGGTTGAAGAAACAGTGGGCCAGGGCCACCGCGAGGTAGGTGTCGATCAGGTTCAGGTCCGAGAAGAGCTGGACCATCGGGATCAGCAAGATGGCGGGAGAGAGCATCCGGAACGCGAGGAATCCGAAGAACAAAGGCCTCGCGGCAAAGAACTGAAATCGCGAGAAGGCATACGCCGCCGGGAGTGCCACACTGACGCAGAGCAGCCCATTGAGCAGCACATATGCCGAGGCGTTGACGTAGCCCCAGAACCAGCTGGGCTCGCTGAGGATGTAGCGATAGCTCGCCAGTGTCGGGTGGTGCGGGTAGAGTGTGAGCTGCCCTCCGATCTCCGCGTTGGTCTTGAAGCTCATCGTGAGCAACCAGTAGATCGGGATCAGCAGGAATGCCAGGTACAGGACCGGGAGTATGGAGAACCGAGGCTTCACGCGGCCCCCGTGCGCCCGCGCTCTTTCGGAGGAACGATGCGCGAGAAAAAGATCCAGGAGACGACGACGACGATCAGAGCATAGATCACTGCCATCGCCCCGCCCTCGCCCAGGTCAAACTGGATGGTTGCCGTCTGGATCAACTCCAGCGAGAGGAAGTTGGTTGAAACTCCGGGGCCGCCCCTCGTCATCACGTAGGCCTCGGTGTAGATGATGAAGCTGTCCATGAAGCGCAGCAGCCCGGCAATCAGCAGCACCAGCTTCAGCTTGGGGAGCTGGATGTGCCAAAAGACCGACCAGCGTCCGGCCCCGTCGATCGCGGCAGCCTGGTAGTAGGGCCCGGGAATCGTCCGCAGTCCGGCATAGCAGAGCAGCACCACGAGGCTCGTCCAGTGCCAGGTGTCCATCAGGAGCAGCGTGATCCAGACCACCAGTGGGTTGTTCATGTCATACTTTTGCCCCAGCCCGGCCTCCACCATCCCGCTGAGCAGGCCGATTCCCGGAATCGTCATGAACTTCCAGATGTACCCCACCACAATCACTGGCATCAGCAGGGGAATTGCCAGCACGATGAGGTAGATCCGGGCCAGGGCCCCTTCGGTTGGCAGCTTGAGCGCAATCGCGATGCCCAAGGGGAGCTGAATCCCCAGGGCCAGCAGGGAGAACCCCAGACTCCGGGCCAGCGCCGCATGAAACTCCGAAGAGCTGAGCACCTGCTCGTACCACGTGGTGCCGACCCAGATGTAGTGGTTGCCAAAGAAGGAGTCGTGCAGCGAGAAGTAGAGGACAAACCCCAGCGGGATCACTCCACTGAGCGTGATCAGCAGCAGCGCCGGGGTCAGCAGGCTGTAGGCCTTGAGGTTCTGAAAGTGACTGAACATGCAAGCGGAGGGACGAAGGTGACTGAAGTGCGGGAGGAGGCGCTCCGGCTTTTCCGAAGCTCGACCAGGGAGCCTTCACGGATTTGGGAGTCCGTGAAGTGCTCACTCCGGTCTGTGGCTGAGCTCCGGCAAGGTTCAGCCGTTCAGCGCGGCCCAGACCCTTTGAGGCGTCAACGGCATCTCCAGGTGCTCGACTCCGCGCTCCTTGAGGGCGTCCAGCACCGCGTTGACCACCGCTGGAGTCGCTCCAACGGTGCCCAATTCTCCAACCCCTTTGGATCCCAACGGGTTGGTGCGGCAGGGCTCGCCTCCAAACAGGTTCGTCTGCAGCGAAGGCATTGTGTCCGCACGAGGCATTGCGTAGTCCAGAAAGGTCGAGTTGATGAACTGTCCGTTCTCGTCGTAGACCGTGTCCTCAAGGAGCGCTTGTCCTACGGACTGAGCCATCCCGCCGTGAACCTGTCCGGCCACCAGCATCGGGTTGACCGCATTGCCCACATCGTCCACCGAGTTCAGACTCATCATCTGAATCATCCCGGTCTCCGGGTCAACCTCCACCTCGGCGATCTGTGCTCCGTTGGGCCAACTGGCCACGGGGATCTTGGTCTTGGAAACCACGGAGATCTTCTGCTCTGGCTGCTGAGCCGCCAGCTCAAACAGCCCGACTCCAATGTTGGTCCCCACGACCTCGAATCGTCCATCGGCATAGACCAGGTCTTCCGGAGCAGCCTCCAGCGCTTCGGCGGCAAGCTGTCGGGCAGCCTCCATGAACTTCTGGGAGCCCTCACGGATGGTCGAACCTCCGATGTAGAGCGAGCGCGATGCATAGCTGCCCTTGCCCAGGACCTGGTCGGTATCCCCCTGAATGACCCGGAGTTGCTCCAGCGGGAGGTCCATCGACTCGGAGAGCAGCTGCAGGTAGGCCGTCTCGATGCCCTGACCCATGGCCTGGGTCCCGGAGTAGCAGGTGAAGGTGCCTGTTCCGGAGGCCACCAGGGTGACCTGTTCCGACCACTCGGCTCCGGTCCACTCGATGTAGCAGGAGATCCCGCGTCCACGCAACTTGCCACGCTGTGCCGACTCCGCACGACGTGCCTCAAAACCCTCCCAATCGGCCTGCTTCAGGCAAAGGTCCATCACGGTGTTGAAGTCTCCGCTGTCATACACTTCTCCCATCGGATTGGTATAGGGCATCGACTCCTTGGGGATGAAGTTCTTGCGCCGGATCTCCAGCGGGTCGATCCCCAACTCCCGGGCAGCCTGGTCCATCAGGCGCTCCATCAGGTAGATCGACTCCGGACGTCCGGCCCCTCGGTAGGCTCCCATCGGAGCGGTATGAGAGGCGTAGGCCAGAACCTCGAGGCGGAATGCCGGGACATGGTAGAGCGAGGTCGCCACCTTGGGGCCGACAAACAGCGGAATGGCGACCCCGGCTCCTGTGGGAAACGCCCCGATGTTGCCCAGCGTCAGGATCCGCAAGCCCAGAATCTTGCCCTCGGCATCACAGGCCAACTCCGCGCGGTTGATCTGATCACGCCCATGAACCGTGGCCTGAAAGTCCTCCGTCCGGCTTCCCCGCCAGCGGATCGTGCGCTTGAGCTTCCCGGCCGCATAGATTGCGACCACATCTTCCGCGTAGGTGTTCTGCTTGACCCCGAAACCCCCGCCGATGTCTTCCACGATGACCCGGAACCGCTCCGGCTCCTCGTTGAAGATGCCTTTCAAGGTCGCCAGAAATCCGTGGGGATGCTGGTGTCCCAGTCGGATGGTCCTGCGTCCCGACTCCGCGTCATATTCGCAGATCACTGTCCGAGGTTCCATCGCGTTGCCCACCAGGCGGTTGTTGGTCAACTCCAGTCTGGTCACCTGGTGTGCCTGGGCAAAGGCCTGCTCCACAGCCTCTTCACTTCCAAAGCCCATGTATGCCACGGCATTGTCCGGCAACCCCTCCCAAACGAGTGGGGCTCCCGGAGCGCTGGCGGCAGCCAGGTTCCCGGCGGCAGGAAGCTCTTCATATTCCACCTCCACCAGCTGTGCGGCATCGGCAGCCTGAACCTGGGTTTCTGCCAGAATGGCCACGATCGGATGTCCTACGTAGCGAACGCGTCCATCGGATAGAGCGTGCCAGTCCGGGTGGACCATCGGCTCGCCATCCGGACGCTTGAACCCTTCCACTGCCGGCAAGGGAGAGATCCCGTCGGCGATCATCTCTTTCGCAGTGTAGACCGCAACGACCCCCGGACTCTTCCGGGCAGCGTCCAGGTCCACCTTTACAATACGCGCATGGGCCAGGTAGGAGCGTACCAGGTGCAGGTGAAGCTCTCCGGCATCCGGACGGTTGTCCGTGAAGCGGCCTTGGCCGACGATCAGGCGCGAGTCCTCTACACGGCGCAGAGAGTCTCCAGCCTTGGATTTCACTGGGGTCTGAGAAGTGGCGAGTTCTGTCATCGAAGTTTCTTCCATGGTACAAGGGTTCAAAATACCTCAGCACGATACTCAGCCCCCCGCTTCAAGTCAAAATAAGAATATCCCCGCTCGGAATGTCTCGTCGACGGCCCCAACAAAATCTTGCTTGACCTTCCGCTCGGAGGTTTTTAGACTGCGTTTTGTTACAGTATAACAAAACATTTTGAACCCATTTTTGGAGAGACAGATGTTGAGGATGTGGAGTATGCTCTTGGTAGGGAGTCTGGTAGCAGCCACTACGCTGGCACAAGTTCGGCAGATGGAGTCGCATGAGCATGGAGTCGCCCAGTTGATGCTGGTGCTTGAGGGAGAGCTGTTGCAGGTGGAGTGGGAGGCACCTTCAGAGAGTCTGGTGGGATTTGAGCACCCTCCGGAGGCGGATGCGGACCGGGAGGTCTTTGCTCAGGCAGTGCAGACGCTGACGAATCCGGAGCGCCTGTTTGTGATCTCTGAAGGAGCGGAGTGCCTCCCGGTGGGAGTGCGTGTGGAGAACACGCTGTTTAAGGATGCGGCAATGCACCAAGGTCACGAAGAGCATGAGGACGATTCGGAGCATGAGCACTCAGAGGAAGAGGGGCACGAGACGGCCCACTCGGAATTTCAGGCTCAGTGGCGCTGGCTCTGCCACAACCCGGAAGCCGTGGAGGCCGTGGAGATCGGGATGCTCCGTGAGTTCCCCCGGACCGAGGAGATCCGGGTGCAGTGGCTGGTGCATGAGCAGCAAGGCGCCCAGACGCTGCAGGCAGGAGACGTGATCATTCAAGGCTGGGACTGACCGAATGGCCCCTCCAGTCCTGCACCTGCAACACGTTCACTTCCGCTGGCCCGGAGGAACCCGGGACCTGCTGCACCTCCCGGAGTTTGTTCTGGAGTCCGGAGAGCGCGTGTTCTTGCAGGGCCCCAGCGGGAGTGGGAAGTCCACGCTGCTTTCGCTGGTCGGAGGGATTCTGCTCGCTCACTCCGGGAGCGTAGAGGTTCTTGGACAGGACCTGTCCCTCCTCTCTTCCTCTCGGCGCGATGCTTTCCGGGTAGCGCACCTGGGGTTCCTGTTTCAGCTCTTCAACCTGCTGCCCTACCTCTCGATGACGGAGAACGTGCTGCTTCCGCTGCGTTTTTCCCGGAAGCGTGCGGAGCGGGTTGGCTCTTCCGGGACCTGGATTCCGGAGGCGGAGCGTCTGCTTCAGGCACTGGGGCTGGGGGAGCCTTTGCGAAACAACCGTCCGGTGACTGAGTTGAGCGTGGGGCAGCAACAGCGCGTTGCCGCCGCTCGGGCGCTGATCGGACGCCCGGAGCTGATCATCGCCGACGAGCCCACCTCGGCTCTGGACGCCGATGCTCGCGAAGACTTCCTGGAGCTGCTGTTCCGCGAGTCCGGAGCCTCCGGGAGCGCTCTGCTCTTCGTCAGCCACGATGCCGATCTGGGCCTCCACTTTGACCGGCAGCTCTCGCTTGCGGAGCTCAATCACGCAGCTTCAGCCTCCGGAGGTCCATGCTGAGGCTGATCGGAAAGTCTCTCTGGAACCGGCGGGGCACCGCAATGCTGACGGTTTTTTCGATCATGGTCAGCGTGATGCTCCTGCTGGGCGTGGAGCAGATCCGCAAGAGCATCCGGAGCAGCTTCGCCAGCGCCGTCTCCGGCACCGACCTCATCGTCGGCGCGCGCGGGGGTTCGCTCCAACTCCTGCTCTATTCGGTCTTTCGGATTGGCAACGCCCCGAACAACCTGAGCTGGGAGAGTTATGAAGCTTTCCGGAAGGACCCTCGGGTACGCTGGACGATTCCGCTTTCCCTGGGAGACTCGCATCGAGGGTTCCGGGTCCTGGGGACCACTCCGGAATACTTCCAGCACTTTCGCTACGGACGCCGACAGCGCCTGCGACTTGCAGAAGGGCAGGTCTTCCGGCAAGCATTCGACACGGTTCTTGGGGCCGAAGTTGCCCGCAAGCTGGGGTATCGCCTGAGTGAAAAAATCGTCATTGCCCACGGCACGGGAAGCACGTCCTTCCTGCAGCATGAGGATCGTCCGTTCACCGTGGTGGGCATTCTCGCTCCGACCGGAACCCCGGTTGACCAAACGGTTCACGTGAGCCTGGAAGGCATTGAGGCGATGCACCTCGACTGGGAAAGCGGGGTGCCTCCAATGGAGGGAGAGGCGCTCTCTCAAGACGAGGTGCTCCGCCACAACCTGGAGCCTGAGGCGATCACGGCCTTCCTTGTCGGGCTGCGCTCCCGGATTCAGGCGTTCCAGCTTCAGCGCGATGTGAACACCTACTCCGAAGAGCCTCTCTCCGCCATCCTTCCGGGAGCCACGCTGCAGGAGCTTTGGGAGCTGCTCCGGGTCGCAGAAACCGGGTTGCGGGTGATCAGCGGCTTTGTTGTGCTCGCCGGGCTGCTTGGGATGCTGACCGCCTTGCTCGCCGGGCTGAACGAGCGCCGCCGCGAGATGGCGATTCTCCGATCGGTTGGGGCCGGTCCGGGCACCGTCTCCGTGCTGCTGATCGGGGAGGCCGGGTTGCTGACCCTGATCGGTGTGGCCTCCGGAACGGCGCTGCTGTATGCTGTGTTGTACGCAGTGCGCCCTCTGCTCAGCGAGCAGCTGGGTTTGTTTCTGCCCCTCGAGGCTCCCGGAGCGCTGGAAGGGGTGCTCCTCTCCAGTGTATTCTGTTGCGGCGTGCTGATTGGGGGCCTCCCTGCCTGGAGAGCCTACCGGCAGTCGCTGGCTGACGGGATGATCATTCGGCTCTAACTCACTCTTCTCCACCTTGCCATGCGCCTCTCTCTCTTGCTCTGCGGACTGCTTTCCGGAGTGCTGTTGGCCTCAAACGCCTGGGCGATCAGCATCTTTTCCAAGCCTCAGGAGCTGTCCTGGAAGGACCTGCGTCAGCTGAATTATGAAACGGGAGAGATGCCCTCCAGCCTGAGCAAGCTCCGTGGAGCCCCGGTGAAGATCCCCGGATATGCGGTTCCTGTCGAAGGAGATGACGGGTTCGACTTTGTACAGGAGTTCCTGCTGGTTCCTGTGTTCGGGATGTGTGTGCACGTCCCGCCACCGCCGCCGAATCAGGTGGTGTACGTGGTCATGAACGAACCGGTCCCGATTGAGAACCTGCTCGACGCGGTCTGGATCTCCGGAGTCCTGGAAGTCGACTCCATCAAGGTTGGAGGCGAGATGGTCTATGAAACCGAAGCCAGCTTTCGCCTGATTGGTGAAGCGGTGGAGTTGTATGACGAGTGAGCCCTCCGGAGGTCCTTCGAGTGCCGAACTCACCACCGAAGCTCTCCTGAGGTTTCTCTCCCGGAAGCTGGGGGCGTCACCGGCATGGGCTCCGGTTTCCGAAGGGATGGAATCTCGGGTGCTGGCCTACACCTGGGATCAGGAGGAGTTCATCCTGCGGGTGCATCCGAAGTCTTTCGGATTCCACAAGGACCGCTTCTGCTACCAGCATTTTGCTGCTCCCGGACTTCCGATCCCGGAGATCGTGGAGGTCGGAACGTTTGACACCGCCCACGCCTACAGCCTCTCTCGCAAACTTCCCGGGGTGACCTTGCAGGACAGCCCTGCCTCCGTCCTCAGGCAGCTGGCGCCTCGGGTCTCTGGCATCCGGAAACGCATCGCGTCCTCTCCACTTCCGGTGCAGGAGGGCTTCGGCCGGTTCGATGCCCAAGGCTGTGCCGAGTACGCCTCCTGGAAGGCCTTCCTGCAGTCCACGGTTCACAGCAAGGAGCGAGACTGGGAACGGCTGTTTTCTCAAAAGATTCTGGATTTTCAGACGCTGCAACCGGTACTCCAGCACTTTCTGGAGCTGACCGGGGAATGTCCGGAAGTTCGAGAGCTGGTCCACGGTGACTTTGGCTCCAACAACGTGCTCACCGAGGGGGAGCGGATCACCGGTGTCCTTGATTGGGACTGTGCGCTGTACGGAGACTCCTTGCTCGATGTCGCCGGGAGCTTCTTCTGGTCACCGTGGCTGGAGTGCATGCAGATTCAGGCGGAGCATTTTGAGAGAGAGCTGCAAAATGAGCCGCAGTTTTCCCTCCGCCTCCAGTGCTATCAGCTCTGGTGCGGGTTGGAGGAACTTTACGAAAATGCACAGGCGGACAACCCGGCGCTGCTCACGTGGCTGGTGAACCGGACCCTGGAGGTTCACGAAGCCGGGCCTCCGGTTTCTCCAAGCTTGAGGGGGTTTCACGGGCGCAGCGGACCTGTATACGAGCAGGTCTACCAGCAGGTCAGGCAGATTCCCCGGGGACGCGTGAGCACCTATGGACGCATTGCCCAGGCCGTCCCCGGATGCACTGCGCGCATGGTCGGCTACGCTCTCTCGGGGCTTCCCGAATCCTCTGACGTCCCGTGGCAGCGCGTGCTCAACGCGCAGGGCAAGATCAGCCCGCGCAACGGAGGACATGGAGGGCTGCACCAGCAGCAACTGTTGGAAGCCGAGGGGGTGCGCTTTGACGCCAACCACCGCGTCAGGTGGAGTGAGTTCGGCTGGGAAGGAGAGATCTGTACCGAGCAGGCTCCCTGAAGACTACGGGAATTTACGAATCCGGTTGCCGCGAGCTTTTCTGATAGCTTAGGGGGTCGAATTTGAAAACACGGAGCAACGTCATGATCTGTACTTGCCAAGGTGCGCCAACTTCCTTCAACACCCTCTCTGAGATGCTTCAGAGCCACCGCTTGTTTCAAGGGCTCTCTCCAGAGCAGCTTGAAGCCATAGAAAGTCGGTTTGTGCTGGGCAAAACACCACGCAATCAACTGCTCCTGCAAGATGGCACCGGCCCAGCTCGCCTGCACCTGCTCCTCTCCGGACAGCTCAAGTCGGTTCGCTACCTCGAAGATGGACGGGAGGTAGTGCTCCAAATGATCTGTCCTGGGAAACTGTTTGCCCTCACGGAGACCATTCTTGGAGGGAACTATGCCGCATCGGCTTGGACCCTGCGCCCCGGGATTTACGCCTCAATGAGCCGAGAAGTGCTCTCGGAACTCATGGAGCGCATCCCGGTACTGTCGCTCCGACTGATGGAGATGATTGCCCAACAGAATGAGAACCTGCTCCAGCGCATTGAAGTGCAAACAGCACACTCACCGCAACAGCGATTGGTTCACTTCCTGATTGGGGAGAGCCGGGCACGGAAGACCCTCCAATGGCGCCTTCCACTCCCCAAGGCAGAGTTGGCTCGGATGCTGGGTACTGTCCCGGAGACCCTCTCTCGCTGCTTTAGCGATCTGGTTCAGCACGAGGTGCTTTCGCTGCAGGGTCGTGAGATCACCATCCGAGACCTGGACCAGCTATCGGCCATGTGTCCGAACGGTTAGAACGTTTTTGAGCCGCTGAGTTGGCCTAGCCTTCCTCTCCTCTCTTCCCGTCAACCCGAGGTTGAGTGAGCACGGGCAGATACAGCTTGAGAAAGCCCAGAAATGCCGCGATCCAAGACACTTGGGCAACTAGGATCCACGTGAAGTAGTGCGAAAAATCCAGCAGCGGCAGCAGCACTCGACTGAATACCGCGATCAGGAGCATCCCAAACATCCACCCCAGGCCCTTCGGAGGCTGGCGCACATTGCGTCCACTGTGTCCCCACGAAACCCGGGCCATCATTCCCAAGGTGATCAGCCCAATGCCTCCAAGCGCAAAGGCGTGCGTTGCAAGCATCGGAGGCACGCCCTGGAATTGCGCAAGAGACACCAAGAGAAACCCTGCGATCAGAAAGACGTAGGCCAGGTGCAGGCTCCAGACAAGCGGGGCCTTCCAGATACGGTGCGTGTACCAGCCCTTCCAGCGCCAGGCATGGACTCCGAATAAAGTCAGGGAAACCCACCCTGCCCCGTTGGTCTCCGGAGCAAACACCTCCAGCACAAAGAACCCCAGGAACAGGGCCAGCGCGGTCCGGTCCAGCCAAACCGAGTGGAGTGGCTCGCCCTTCGGGTACCCCACTCCGCTTTGCGTAAACGGGGGAACAACTCTGCGGGCCATGGTCAAAACCAATCCGACCATCAAATACAGCCCCCCATAAATTCCCCAACGCACCCCTTCTGCAAGCACCCCCAGCGCTCCAAGGTAGAACAGCAGGTTCCCGACCCCCAGCAACAGCAGCTTGGCCATGATCCCCGATTGCCGCCACTGCTGAACCTGGAGGATGGGACGCATCACGCTCCAACTCAGCACAACGACAAAGAGCCCGTCAGCAACAAGAGGCACCCAGAGGCTCAAGTCTGTGATGAGAAAGGAGAGCCGCGCGATGCTCCACAACAGAGCCATGCCCAGCAACGGACTCCCTGTGGAGGGAGGGCGGCCGGTCCAGTTGGGAACTGCCGTCAGCAGAAAACCTGCGACCACGGCCATTGCGTAGCCGTAGAGCATTTCGTGGGCATGCCACCAGCTACCCGGCAACCCAAGAAAAAGGCTGGGGATACCAAAGTTCAGGCTGCTCAACCACACCCCCATCGACACCGCGGAAAATGTGGCTGCAAGCATAAAGAAGGGGCGAAAGCCCAACTGGAGCCACACCGGCGGCATTCGGCTCTGCTGCGATTTGCTTGTTGGACGTGGGGCTGTTGTTCTCATGATTCCTCCAACGGTAGCCGGGCCTCAATCTATGGCGCCCGAATCAAACTGTGAACTGCCGCCTCCAAGTCATCCAAGGCCCAGCGCGTCTGGTAGCGCTCACGGTAGCGCCCATACTGGTCGACCAGAAACACCGCGTCCGTGTGGGCTACGGTGTAGCCTGCCTGTGACTCCGGATACTCTTTGAAGAACCTCACCCGATAGCTGCGGGCGACCTTGGTGATTTGCTCCAAGGTTCCGGTCAAACCAAGAAACCCCGGATGAAAGTAGGGCACATACTCAGCAAGGCGTTCCGGAGTGTCACGTTCTGGGTCGACCGAAATGAACAACACCTGGAGGTGTTTCCCCTTCTCCTCCAAACGGCGGAGCAACACCTGGAGGTGGCTCAAGGAGGTCGGGCACACGTCTGGACAGGTGGTGTATCCAAAATAGATCAGGACCAACCGCCCCCGGAAGTCTCCCAAGCGTACGGGGCGGCCATGATGCCCAGTCAGAGTGAAGGCTCCGCCTCGGTCAGTCTTCAGTGGTGGCAGACCTTGCGCCTGGACGGTGTGCGAAAGCGTGCCTCGCTCCGGGACCAGCAGCGCCAGCAGTAGCAAGAGCAGCAGCCCGGCCCACCGGGCCTCCCTTGTCGCCCTTGAAGGGGTTCTCTGTTTCATGAAAGTTCAAAAATAAAAACAAAAGTTTCAGCAGAATTTCCGGGGAACCGGCCAGCGCTATCAAGCAGCGCGAGGTCCCTTGCGCTCCGGCCTTCCGGAGAGGCCCAAGAGGCGAAAAGGCGGCCGCACTCCTTCCCGGAACATCACCTCTCCTCCGGACGCCTCACCCAGTCAATGCGTTCGAGAATGCCTTTGGTGACAATCACGTAGCACACCCAGCCCATGCTGACCAAGGCGAAGACCAGCAGCGCTAGCACTTCCAGGATCAGCCGCAGCGAGTCCGCCTCCGCTTCCGCAAGGTCAAAGATCAACTCCGATACTCCCAGCACGATTCCCGGGGGTACTGGCTCGCCTCCGGTAGTGAGGTGGCACGTCCCGCAACGGGTGTCGGAGACCAGCGGAGTCATCAGCCGAAATGTGGTGCGGTCGACCCAATCTTCGCGGCTGCGCCCTGTCTCCAGGGTTTGCTGGAGCAGGAGATCGGCCGCCTGCTCGTCAGAGCGTACGCCGTGCTGTTGCTCTACATGAGCACTGCGCACCATGCGAAATTCAAAGGAGTGCTGTTGCTGAAATTCTTGAATCAACTGACGGATGCGCTGAGCGTCTCCTGTGTTGATCATTGTTGAGAGCAAGCCCGCCCTCACCAACTCGGAAACTGCTCGGGCTTCCCGGCGAGCGTTCTGCAAGTCGCGCTTGTAAAGCCGGTGCGGCAGCAAGGTAAACAGCAGGAGCATGAAGAAAACGGTGACCACAGAAAAAATCAGCAGCAGCCTGCGGTGGAGCAACACTGGGTGGGCAGGGCTCATCGCACTTCTCCTCAGATCAGTTGGTCAAGATAGCGTACGTGGTAGCGCAGCGCTCCGTCTTCACAGGCGTCCACACAGAGGCCGCAACGAGTGCAGTCTCCGGACATTACGTACTCCGACTTGCCTAGGTTGACGGTTTCCTTGAGCACCCAGGGAACCATGCAAACCTTTTGGCAGCGTTTGCAGTTGGAGCACTTGTTGATGTTCCAGCGCATCTTGAACGGTGCGATGCGGCCAATCAGGCTGTACGAGACACCGACCGGACAAAAATAGCGACACCAAGCCCGGCGGCTGTAGAAGACTTCAAACGCCAGCAAGGCTCCGACCCAGATCAGCACCAAGCCCGAACCGTAAACCAACGCGCGGCTCAACGCCCCAACCGGATTGATCACCTCAAACACCGTATAGCCAGAGAACAGGGCCAGCAGCAGAAAGAAGATGGAGAAAAAGTGCTTGATCCGGTCGTTGAATACGTGGTTTCGCTTGATCCATTTCTTGTGAATCAGGCGTTTATGGAGCCACTCCCCCAACTCTGCAAGGAAGTGGTAGGGGCAGACCCATGAGCAAAAAAAACGTCCACCCAAGAGCAGATAAATCAAGACCACGGTAATCATGCCAATGAACAGGTTGATGTTGAACACCTTGCTGGCCAACATGGTCTGCATGGCGGCAAATGGGTCGGCCAGGTGAAATCCCAGCAGTCGAGAACCGCTCAGCGTGCCTTCGAGCAGTTGGATGTCAAAATAAAACGAGGCAAAGAAGAAAAAGTTCACGGCAAGCAAAAAGCTCCAGCGGATGAAGCGCCACTTGTGGCGGTAGGGGTTTTCCAGCACCGACACATCCCGGAGTCCGGGGCCTTTGCGCTTGCGTGGACGTTCGGTAGCCGGTTTTGAACGGGAGGAAGAAACTGCTTCCGGTAGTGTGTTGTGGACCTCCTCAAATCGGAATTTCGGGGGCGCTTGCGAGGCTTTCTTCATGCGGCCTCCCCTTCGCCCCAACGCATCCGAGGCGTGATGGTGATTGATGCGGGGGAGGTTGGACAGTACTGCTCGCAGACTCCGCAGCCGACACAGCTTTGCTGGACCACAGGGCGAAAGCTTGGCTTCCCGTTTTTGGGGTGCACGTCTGGGACAAACACAATGGGGGCTTCCGAGGCAATTGGGCAGCGCTCCAGGCAAACCCGACATCCGACCGCTCCGGACTGGGTCTTGAGGTAGAAGCGCTCAAGCTGCTCAAGCCGTTGCGGAGTGGGTTGGTCCAAGAGCCCCTGGAGCCTCTGCTCAGGTGTCCCGGACACTTCAAATTCGGAGTCCAGAAGATCTGCCTCTTCCGGAGTCAATCGCTGGAGCAGCTTGGCAAGAGTTGCCTGAAGGTCCGGAGTCGGTGGGCTTTCATTTGACGTTTGGGAAGCGGAGGTCCTTGGGACCTTCGAGTTGGGCGGAGGTTCTGCGTGCTCATGCTCCTCTTCGTGTTCTCCAAACCCGCCCTGTCCTTGCTGTGCGGACAAGTGCCTCAAGGCGTGGGCCACCTCATTTCGGTTGCGTTTGGCCAGGCAGGTATCCGGATGGACCACTGCCAGGCCCATCTCCGCATCCTTGCCCTCGGAGAGGTGATGGTCCAGCGCCCCGGTGGGACAGGCCAGCACGCACGGCAATCCCTTGCAGAGGATACAGGCCCCTTCCTTGGGGACAATGTACGGCGTGCCAATGCCAAACCCGTCGCGCAGGCCCGCCAACTGGATGACCTGTGGGGGACAGACCTGCAGACACTGTCCGCACTTGATGCAACTGGCCAAGAAGACCCTTTCAGCCAACGCCCCAGGAGGACGCAACCGCAGCTCCTCGCCCTGCAAGAGTGGTACGGCCGCGAGGCCACAGGCGGCTCCACCTCCTGCAATCAAGGCCGTAGAGGTCTTCTTGAAGAAAAACCTCCGGGTGAAGGATTGGTTTTCCGTTTGGGACTTTGAAGCCCCTGAAGACTCCGGCGCCTTCACGAAGTATGACCTTTCTGGTGGGAGGTCCGCAGTTGGGCCAGGCGCCTTTTGACCTCATCGAAGCTGAGCGCCGGCTCCAGCGGTTGCCGGGATGCCCCGAACCCGTAGCCCATCGGGGTCTCATCACCGGCGCGCCAGTTGGCTCGCTTCGCCTCGATCCACTCGCCGTCGGCGACGTCGCTCACCCAGATGCGCTCCTTTCCTGAAAAATTACTCTGCTTCAACCACTTGAGAGCGCAGCCTATATCATCAAAAACATGTCCCTTGCCTTGTGGAGCAATCACCTGAGCTGCATGGAAGCGATCGCTGATGGCCATCCGGCACTGCGTGCAGACATCTCGGTCCCAAGTCAGAGGAATGGGCAGTTGCTGTGGGTTGTCTTGCTCGCAACTGCCCACCCATGGGGTCAGCACCACCACAGCACAGGCGTTGAAGAAGGTACGGCGTTTCATGTCCAGTCTCCTTTGCGAAAGAGGATCAGCCCCAGCACGGCCAGAATGGAACCCAACAGTAGCGGATAGAAGATTGCGTACAGTTGCAGCCCGACGGCCCCCAAGGTGTCAAGCAGCACATACGATGCTGGACCCAGTACGGATAAATCCGGTTCAAACAGCAGCAGCACTCCGGTGCGAAACGCCTGGAGTGGATTCAGCAGCGTCAACGCCACGATCACCTCTTCCATCACCTGGTGCCTGAGCATCAAGGCGATCAGCAGCACATCGAGAAACAGCAGCAACAGGAGCCATGTTAGGAAGGCCAGCCCCAAGGCCCACTCCTGGCGGCGTATCACGCATGAGATCCACATGCCAAGGCCTAAAAAGCACCATGAAAGCGACGCCAGCAAGGGGGGAATACCAATGACCGCATTCCAGGGGATGCTGATAGAGTTGAGGGACGCCCAGGCCACGGTCAGTAGCAGTGCCCCCAAAACCGGGGTCAGCACAGCGACAAAGCGGGCCAGCAGTTTGCTCCAATACCAGGAACTCAGCGTCAACGGGAGTGCCAGAAGGTATTCAAGTATCCCGCTCTCCCGCTCTCCGGCGATGGCACGCACGGTCGTCACCAGCAAAAATATCGGTAGAACCGCAACACAAAGCTGCAAGTAAGTGATCAAGACCCGACTGATTCCCGTAAAGCCCAGCACTTGGGACTCCGTCACGCCCAGCCCCAGCAACAGCAGCACTGCGCCCCCAAATACCACGGTGTATACAAGAAACCAGCGAGAGCGCAGTGCCTCATGCAACTCGTTGTGCAACATGGCCTGCAAGGGAGATGCTCCAGAATGAGGCAACCGCAACGCAAAGGTGAGTGGCTTGGAGGTCAAGGCATTCATGGCAGATCCAGATGGAGTTGGCGGATTTGATGCGAGTAGGGAGTGAGAGCGCTGAGGAAACGCATGCGGTCTGTCGCCGCAATTTCGCCGCTGAACACACCGGGAAGGACTCCATTGCACAACGACCACTCCCGGCACACCCGGCGCAAGGGCTCGTACTCTTCCACCATGGCGACGCGGCACTCCAGCAACCGTCCGGCAAGTGCCCGATCGTGGACAAGCTGATCCAGCGTTATTTGCCCCTGGTCGAGTTCCACCACTCGCTCAATCAGACCCAGCAACTCATCCACACGGTGGCTGCTGAGCAGCATTCCCGTAGTTTCCGGCAGTCGGGCCAGTTCTCCCAAGAAGGCCAATCGACCGGCAGGGTCCAAGTTGGCGGTGGGCTCGTCCATGATCAGCAGCCTTGGTTTGCGGGAGAGGGTCAGCGCGATGAGCAATTTTTGTTTCATGCCTCCGGAGAGTTTGAAGAACGGCTTGCGCTGATGTGCCTCCCAATCCAACCCGAGCACCAGCGTGCAACGCCGGATCTCCTCGAAGGTCCCGGAGGGAGCCAATGCCATGGAGAGCCTAGTGAGTTCCCTGACGGTCATCTGCAGCGGAGGCGGGTTTTGGGGAACAAACCCGATGTGCCTCAGCACGTTCATGCGATCTTGGCGCGGATTGGATCCAAATACGGTCAACTCGCCTGCTGGGACGTACTGTCCCAGCAGGATACGGATCAAGGTGGTCTTCCCTGCTCCGTTGCCTCCAATCAGTGCCACACGCTGGCCTTCCGGGAGATCTATCGAGAGTTGTTTGAGTACGGTCTGCGTGCCAAAACACTTGCTCAGCCCGTTGGCCTGGATCATCGATCCTTCCTGTTCAGGGTGATTTTTCATTCGCGTTATCCTCCGGTTTCCAGCAGTTCCAACTCTTCTTCAATTTCCTCTTCATTCGGAATGCGAAAGTGGAGGTTTTGCGGAGAGAGGCGTAAGGTTGAGTCAGCCTCAAAGAGCGGCGTCTGATCTGTGAGCATCACTCGCGGCTCCACAATTGGAGCAAGCCGGGCCAGTACATCCAGCACTGTCAGCACCGGGGTTCCGTAAAACAGTTGGAGCCATGCGTCATCCATCCACAGCCTGCCCGAAAAGGTCCGGTTGACATAGGCCGTGTCCCCGTAACCATTACGATCCCGGTCAAAGCCTTCATAGTCGTCCCAGTAATTGCCCGACCAGAGGTTGTGCTCCGCGGTACCGTTAGCATGAACCGTCAGTGGCTCCAGGTTGTCCCGGAAGACGTTTCCCTTGAAGATGTTGTGACGCAAGGTGCTGTGCAACACGACTCCTTGGGAGCTGTAGGCTACCGTGTTGCCCAACAACAGGTTGAACGCATAGGGATCGTGGGGAGATTGATCAAGGTAGAGGCCAGTGGTGCAGTGCAGAATCCTGTTGTTCAACAACCGCAGGTTGTCGACCTCTTTCATACCGATACCCATGCCAGTAGCCCCTGGAGCATGGCGGATGTCGTTCTCCTCCAGCGTGGCATCGTGGCTGTACATCAGGAAGATCCCAACCGCGCTGTTCCAGTAGCGGTTGCGGCGTACATGGTTGGATCCGGCATACATGAAATGCAGGGAGTACCGGTTATTCCAGCCCTGATTGTTCTCGATCAGGTTGCCGTCGGAGTACCAGATGATCATGTCTCGAGAGTCGTGAATACGGTTGCCTCGAAAAACGTTCCGGTTACTTGCCCAAGCCCGAACGCCATCACCACGCAGGCCCAGCTCTACATCTTTGGAAGCGATATCATTGTCCAAAATCTGGTTCTCGTGGGCCTCTCGAAGATCGATGCCAAAAAGTGTCTCCCGGATGCGGTTGCCGACGATCCGATTCCTGGAAGAGCGAACCGCAATCGCAGCATCGATCTGATCATGGCTGTCACCGGAGTTTTGGATGATCAGCCCTCGCAAGGTGATCCCATCTGCAGCCAACGTGATGACGGAGCCCCAGCCACCGCCATCAATCACCGCCCGGCCATGGCCTTCCAGCACCACAGGTTTTCGGATGACGACAGGGCCGGACCAAGTACCTGAGGAAAGCGAAATCGTGCTTCCAGGAGGAGCAGCATCAAGGCGTGCCTGCAAGGACGCTGCAGGAGAGGCCCCTGCACAAAGTGGCCACATAATCAGCAGCCCTACCATCTGGAGCATCGCAAGGCGTACAGCTTCCATATTCCTCCGCTTCAGACCGCGTCTGCCTGCAACTCCCGTAGCGCACGGCGCTTGACCAGCACCGCCAGCAACAGCAGCACAAACACCGCCAGCAACACATAGAATCCTACATGCGGATAGGAGTGTGTCGTGAACTGGGCCACCTTTCCGTCTCCAAGTACCGTGGGCATGAACGGCTTGACCTCAAATGCACCGTAAGGGTGCAGGTTGTGCCCAAACCAATACAGCCAATAGCTGTAGAAGCCTAGGTAGTACCAAGGCATCAGGGCTGGGATGATCCCCAGCATCCACCAACCAGGTCCGGAGTACCAAACCATGCCTAGGAGCATGATCAGGAACAGCAGGTAGACAAAAGGCACCAGTTTGCGCACGGTAAAGGCCCCCAACTCCATGGGGTCCATACCTATGTAATGGTTGATCACGTTCATCTCTACCACCTTGCCCCGGAAGTCTGTCAGCGTAAAGAAGACCGGGATGCCTTCCGGATAAGAGGCTTTAGGATACTGTGGAGCCTCCAGAGAAACCCGCCAAACGGGCAAGGTCTTGTAGCCGATCAGCAAGGCCCACCAGCCTTCAGGGAAGTAGGCGTAGCGCTGTTCGCCCAGGTGTGACACCAGCTCTGGTGGGGTGTCCACCTCCTCCGCCTGCTCTAGGTCCATCAAGAATTTAAAGGGCTGAAACGAAAGATTTTCTTCATCAAACTCAACCTCTCCGGTAACCGGATCGTGGTAGATGAACAGGTCTCCGCCCAAGTAAGAAAACCCCAACAGCAACAGCCCGATCACGGTCAGGACCTGGCTCAGGCGCAAACGTTTTGCAGCAGTCATCGTATTTCATCTCAACGGGTGTCACATCGGCGGTAGCACAAGGCTGGGGCGCCGGAACAGGTTCGGCAGTCGGTCTACTTGCTTTGGTCCCAGTCGCCTTCCCTCATCTCCTGCCGTGAGGCCCAGTCCATCACTGCCAGAATTTCGCGTTCGTTGAAGCGTGCAATTTGCTCCACCATTTCCGGGTTGGCGTTGCGGCGCTTGCCCTCTTTGATCCAGCGAAACTGGCGGACTAGGTAGTGGTAGTTTTGTCCGGCAATTACCGGGTAGTAGTTTTTGAAGCTGCCTTCCCCATGATTGCCATGGCAGCGCACACAGTTCTCTGCGTACACCTGTGCGCCGTACTCAAGGTCCTCCCCTGCGCCCTTGACCGCGCTTGCCATCGGCAGCGTCTGGATGTAGGCCGCGACGTCTGCGAGCGTCTGCGGGCCGCTCTTGGGTTCCTCAAAGATGTCCTCGGTTGCTGCCCTCAACGCCTCGACGTTGGCAAACGGATACATCGTGGGGTTGTCTCGGTTTCCTACTCGAATGTCGGCCATTTGCTTAATGATCACTGTAGAGTGTTGCCCTGCCAGCTGAGGAAAGTTTCCAGCAGGATCTCCGTTTCCCCCAGGCTGATGGCAAGCCTGACAGACCTCCTCGTAAATGATCGCGCCGTCTTCCACGTTTCCTTCAAGGTTCAAGGCGGCTAGTGCCTCCTCTTCCGTAGTCCCCCACTTGCCTCCAAACTGAGCGGTTGAGGTCGGATTTCCTGCCCAAACACAGGCGAGAAGGAACACCGCCAGCAGTGTAACGGCCCATTTTCTGTTGTTCATGATCGTATCCCTGTGAAAGAGTGGAGCAGGCAGCATCAGCGCACCTGTGAGAGGTATTCGGCGATGGCCTCCAGGTCTCCGGGCTGTGCCGTGGTGTCCACCATCAGCTTGATGCCCAGCATGGCTGCCGACAGGCCGTTGGCGCGTCGCCCCTCAAAGATATCCATCATCTGGGTGTAGAGGTACTTTGCAGGCTGCCCTGCCAGAATCGGATACGCTTCAAATCCGGGCATGGGGTCTCCCTTGCGATACGCGAACGAGCCATCCGCCTTCTTGCGGTCCTTGGTGCGTATCATTCCGTGGCCGGCTTCCCCATGGCAGGCAAAGCAGGTCAGCGTTTTGTACATTGCCTCACCACGCTGAAGCACCTCAGGGGAAGCCGCCTGCGAGGTGGCGCCAGTCCACAGGACTCCGGCCCAGAGCGTGGTGCAGAATAAGATTTTGCAGTAGTTCATTTGGTCATCCGGAAACAGGCCGGCGAACCGGCCCGGGTTGCTTCAAGAACACTTACTCGCCATCAACCATCTTCTTGGCAAAAATGCCGCGGCTGGCGGTTTTCACCAGATACTGCCAAGCCATCTCCTCGTTGAGAAATGCGTCATCCCACTTGCCGGCAGCAGCAAGCTCCTTTGCCTTGTTGCGGTAGGGGTAGTGCATCTTGAACTGCTCCACCGCGTCGTAGAACTGCATGGCCGCAGCGGTATGCAGCACCTTCTGCGACTTCAGGTGCGCCTCCAGTTCGTCATCGTCCAACTCATCAATCACGTCCACGTCTCCCATTTGCTGCTGGATCCCGACCGCAGTCGCCACAGGGTCTTGCGGGTTGCAGATCCCCACCGAGGCCTCGACGAGTTTGGGACAGATGTAGTTGATCACGCCGGCAATCACACCTATGGTCTCATCGTTCACCTTGAGCTTCTCCTCGTAGCTGGCCTTGCCATCTGCCCAAGCCAAGGAGGCGACGCTGAACAGCAGCACGGAGAGCACTGCCAGGGCATAGAATTTCACACGCATGGTTCCTCTTCAGTTTTCAAAAAGCATCTTGAGAACTTGTCCGGACATCACGTCCGGACGATCATGTGGAAAAAACACTCAGGGCTTGACCAGCAGGTAGCCCGTCATCTCCAAGTGCAGCGCCGAGCAGAACTCGGTGCAGTAGAACGGGAACACCCCCTCCTGATCTGCGGTGAAGTGGAAGGTTGCTGTCTCTCCCGGCTCCAGGCTTCCGTGAACGTTGTACACATCGATTGCAAAACCATGGACCTGGTCCTGGGCGCGCTCCACGTTCGTGATGTGCCAGGTCACCTCGTCTCCCACCTTGAGTTCCAGAATTTCCGGGCTGAAGTGACTGCGGATTGCCGTGGAGTGGATCGTCACCTTGTTGCCGTCGCGCTCAATGCGCTCTTGCCCGGATTTCACGTAGTGCTCAAAACTCTTCTTCTTGAAGCGTACTACGGGCTTCATCTTGTCGGCCTTGATCATCTGCGCATAGTGCGGCTCACCCAGCGGCAGGGGCATGTCGTAAAGCAGTTGCATGGGCCTGCCCGCGGTGATGTCGATGAGTTGATGGTTTTGCGGATGCAGCGGTCCGACAGGAGTGAAGCGATCGATGGCCAGCTTGTTGAGTGCGATCAGGTACTTGCCATCTGGACTGACCGTATCGCCTTCTGCCGTGAGCAGGTGGCCGATGTTGTAGTTGATGGGCGTCTTGTCCAGCACCTTGCCTTCCATATAGTTCCAACGCACCACCATCGAGTCGACATAGAGCGAGGTGTAGGCCACTCCGGGCACCGAATCAAACTGCGTGTGCAGCGGCCCCAAGCCAACCTGAACCTGTGTGTGCATGGCCTTCTTCATGTCCAGAATTGGAATCCCCCACGGGTCCTTGGCAGCGTATTCCTGGTTCTTCACCAACGCCATCAGCTTGGCAAAATCATACACCGTGGTGTGCGTGTCCAGCTTTCCGGAGACGATGATGTATTTGCCGTCCGGGGTAACGTCTGCACCGTGTGGGCTCTTCGGTTCCGGAAGCAGGAAGAGCGCGTTTGCCGCGACCATGTCCTTGATGGAGATCAACGCATGACCGTTGACCTTGGTAAACGTGCCGCTTTGAAACAGTTGTTCTGCCGCCTGCCAATTGACAATGTGCATGTAATCGGTGTCCTTTGCCGACATCCCGGCCTCGTTGGCCAAGCGGTCCGACCACTTGGTGTTTCCCTTGCCGTAGCCGCCGATGTACAACTCCGTGTTGATCGAGTTGGTGAACGACCAGCCAAAGCTGGGCCCCTTGCCCGCATCGGAAATGTCCTGCAGGTACGGCGGCATCTCCACCGTGAACGAACGCTCCGGATCGATACGGCCCTGCTCTCGGTCGAACTTCCAGTAGGTCACGCCTCCCCGGAACTCTTTCTCATAGGCGTCCATTGGGGCATAACGGTTGTGGAAGGGAGCCGGGTACTGCGCCGCTTCAATCACATATTCGGTGTTTGGAGTGACAAAGGTCCCTCCGTGCTCGGACTTGAACAGCGGATTGGCCACAATCTGCTTGGTCTCAAAAGTCTTGAGGTCAATCACTGCAATGCGTGGGTTGGCCTTGTCGTTGATGAACAGATACTCTCCGTCGTAGTCCCCCTGAGTCTCGGAAAGGGCCGGATGGTGTGTATCTCCCCAGCGGATCTCACGGCCATTGATCTTGCCCTCCTCATACAAGATCCGACCGCTCTCCTCCTCACCATAGCCGTAGCCCTGCCAGGGTTCCGGCGTGAAGACGGCGATGTACTTGAGAATGCGCATCGATGGCACCCCGTACACGATCACCTGCCCCGACTGCCCTCCGGACGAAAACACCACATACTCGTCATGCTTCCCCGAAGGGTGGTACGTCTTGGCCGCCGCCAGCATGTCCTTTTCACTCAACCCGCGCTCCTTCATCACCTCTTGTAGACTTTGGGCCTGAGCGGGGACCGCAAGCGCCAGACCTACTCCGAGTGCAACGAACGCCTGTATGCTTGTTCTCAGCACATTTCTCATACAAAACCTCATGTAAGTGTTTCATTTGTTGGCAAGAAGAACCCCCAGATCCACTTCGACCCCGGCTCTGATCGACAGATTCAACGGTGCCTTGCCGGATTTGCGTTCTCATGCCTCCAGACGAAGGAAGCGGGATCTTGAGGAGGAGTATAGGGCTTTCAGGAAGAGAAAGAATTGACGGGCGTCAAGTTTGGGGGTAACTGTTCAGCAGGGGGACTCAGGCGGCGAGTTCAAGGGGGAGCTCTTTTCCGAGGAAGAGGGTTTCAAACACCTGGAGGACGCTCGCTGGGCTGGCGAAGGGCCAGGACCGTGTCGAACAGTAAATGGATGATCGCGTCCTTCTCCTCGTGGGAGAGACCGCTCAGGTTCGGCAGTTGTTCCATGAGTCGCTTACCGGCAGATCAGCCCATTTCTTGAATCCACCCTCAAGGGGGTGCTGAACAGTTACAGAAAACCATTCATCCTTTGATCCAGTCGACCGGGTAAAATCCCGTAATACCCCGCTGCTTGCGGCGGGGATAGAGATTTTAGGGTGCCGCAAAAATTTATGGAGTCTCCTGCACTCGCTTCAGGCACCTCCTAAATCCGGGATGACCAGACAAATTATTCCTCCTCATAATTATAATTTTTTATTTCACATTCAATTCCGGAATATTTTTTTTCAAATTTTTCAAT